>NZ_JBVKBH010000026.1:0-73887 GCF_055657175.1 Streptomyces sp. NPDC107581 | reverse complement strand
CGGTCCGGGAGCAACGGCTCGATCCGCGCCCACTGCGCATCAGTCAACGACACACCGGACCAACGATCCGATGATCTAAACGAAACGCCCTAGTCCTCGTCGAAGACGTCGTACGCGACAACCACGATGTCGGTGAGCTCGTCGGGCTCCTCCGTCGGCTCCACGGTGGCGACTGCGGACTTGGAAACGAACATCAGGCCTCCTAGGCATAGATTTTTGGATGAACCCGTCCAGCCGAGGACTTCTGAGTCTCCGACGGGCCGGGCGGCCTCGTCTCACCGGAGCTTCTAGACATCGGAGAGACGGGGGTCTGGGTACGGCCCTGTCCCGGAGCGGCCGCCATGGGGGTGCGTCAGTGTGGTGTCCGCGCCAGCACCAGGGCGAGGACAGGGCCGGTCAAGGCCATCACGTACACGAGCAGGGCAGTGATCGACTTCATGGCGTGTCGTTCGCGCTCTCGTAGTGATCGCAGAGCGCGCGCAGCACACGGGCCAGGCGGCGGGCGTGGCCGATGTCTCCGCCATAGCGGGAGGTGGGGCCGGCCGACAGCTTCCGCTGGGCCTCGCCGATGCAGGCGTAGGTGCAGTAGCGGGCGATGCAGTCCTTCGGCATCCGCGCTACCTTCAGCTCGACCTCGGGGATCAGCCCCTCCAGATGCGCGCGGAGCTTCGCGGTCACGGCGCCGACGTCGGTCGGCGTGGGGGGCAGCGCATGAGGGCGCTTTTCCGGGCCCAGCACCAGGATCGCGGTCTCCCGCATCGCCGCAAGGCCGACCGGCGCCGTACGGCTGGCCCTGTCCACAGCGCCGCTCACCGGACAGCTGTCCGGCCAGCCCGGTGGCGCGCGCACTGACACGGCGGGAACGCCGAGGACATCTCCAACTCATGGGCGGGCGGTACGAAGACCTTTCCGCGGTCCTGGGTGACCGTGCCGTAGCGGTCCACCTGGTACACGCGAATGGTCATATAGGTCAAAGGCGGGCGCTGGTCCCGGGTGGGGCCTGTACCGTTCCTCATGTCGACGCTCCTCAATAGCGCTGGCCATGCCCCCGGATCGGTCGCACGATCGCGGGGGTCTTGCGTCCCCGGAGGGTGGTGGTTCCGGTGCTCTTCTACGGTTCCAAGGCGACGCGTTGGCGTCACGGGCAGCGGCGTCCAACTTTTGTGGACACTGCACGTGCTTCTGATCAGCGGCGACTCACCGTTCTGGACACTTCGTTGGGCAGCGAGAGTGGACCTTTCTGGATGACGGCCCCTCAGGAGGGCTACAGGGCAGCTACTTTGGGTTCACATCGCAGTTCAGGGAGCTTGCCGATGAATGCGCCCATGAAGCCCGGTTCCAAAGCCGACCGGGACGCCCTCCGAAACGACATGGCTGCCGCAGGCTGCACCGTCGCCGACATCGCCATTGAGATGCGTACGCGCTACCGGATGCGTCCGCGCGAAGCCTGGCGGCACGCACACAGCTGGACGCTCCAGAAAGCGGCCGACCGCATCAGCCAGGCCAGCGGCCAGCGGCCGGGCGACACGGTCGCCGCGGACGCCTCGCTCGTCGGCAAGTGGGAAAAGTGGCCGGCCATGTCGTCCCGGCGTCCGAGCGTGGCCGTCCTGCTCGCCATGGCCCAGGCCTTCGGTTGCCCCGTCACCAGCCTGATTGACTTGGAAGACCGTCGGGCCCTGCCGGAGGCAGACCTCCGTGTCCTCAGCGACCAGGCTGCAGCCTGCGCCCCAGCCGTGGTCGTCGCCACACCGCCTCTGGTCACCCCCCTGCTGGAGGCGACGGGCTCCGACCTCGTGCACCTTGCCGCCGATGAGTCCGCCAGCTGGGCGCAATGGGCAGAGGCCTCGAACGTCGGCGACATCGCCCTGGAGCAGCTGATGGCCGCGACGGGCGCTCTGGCGTCCGACTACCTCACTTCGGACCCGGTCGCTCTCTTCCAGCGAACCAGGCACCTTCGCGACCGTGTATTCGCCTTGTTGGAAGGCCACCAGTTCCCGCGCCAGTCCGCGGACCTGTACGTCTCCGCCGGCTACCTGTGCGGACTCCTCGCATGGATGTCCTCCGACCTCGGCCAGCTGCGGGACGCGGACACCCAGGGCCGCACCGCATGGCTGTGCGCCGAGCTAGCCAGCCACAACGACCTGCGCGCTTGGGTGCTCTCGACGCGCTCCAAGGTGGCGTTCTGGGACGGCAGGCTTCGGGAAGCCATCGGCTTCGCCCGACGCGGCGCCACCTACAACACGACCGGCTCGGTCGCTGTCCTGCTGGCCTGCCAGGAGGCGGATGCCTGGTCACAACTCGGCGCCAACAGCGAAGCCCTGTCAGCACTCGCCCGCGCGGAAGACGCCCGGAACGCCGAGACGGGCTACGACGAAGTCGGCGGCATCTTTGCCTGCCAGCCCGCGCGCCAGGAGAACTACGCCGCGGCCGTGCAGCTGCGCGTGGGGCGCCCCGCCGACGCCCTGCTAGCCGCCGACAACGCTCTGTCGCTGCTGTCGGTGCAGCGGGTCAGGGCGTACGGCACCGAGGCTCAGATCCACATCAGCCAGGCCGCGGCCCACGTGGCCACAGGCGAAGCGGAAGGCGCCCTCGAAGCCCTGGCGCCAGTCCTCGCCCTCCCCCCGGACCACCGCCTGGCCCCGGTCACCCGCCGGCTCAGTGAACTCTCGTCGGGCATCGGACGGACCCACGCCACCGGCACGGCAGCAATAGGGCTACGCGTGGCCATCGAAGAGTTCTGCGTGGACTCAGCTCCTCGGCACCTCGCACTCTCGCCAGGGGCGGGCGCCGCCTGATTTCATCGCACGCTATGAGGACTTCGTTTGACACCATGCGCAACCACTGGTGGTGGCGGCCCGGTTGGAACGTGGGCCGCCGCTTCTACACCTGGCACCTGACCTTTGACGGCCAGGCCGACGTTCACCGGCTGGCCACCCGGTACAGGGATGCACTCGCGCCCCTCGGCGACGCCCTGACTCCCATCCCGAATCAGTGGCTGCATCTCACCATGCAGGGCATCGGCTTCGTCGGTGAGGTCCAGGAGCAAAACGTCCACGCCATCGTCGACGGGGCCAAGCAGCGACTCGCCGCCGTCCCGGCCTTCGACGTGCAGATCGGCCCACACGTGCCGGACCCGGAGGCCATTCTGCTGCACGTCCACCCTGACGGCCCCGTGCGCGCTGTCCGCAGCGCCATCCGCAGCGCCATCGGTGGCGTCCTCGACGAGGTGCCGGAAAATGCCCACGGTTTCACGCCGCACGTCTCCGTCGCCTACAGCGCGAGCAGCGGCCCGGCCGAGCCGATCAGTCGGGCACTCGACGGCCTCGGCCTTGCGCCGGCCCATGCCCGGATCTCCAGCGCGGAACTGATCGTGATCCACCGCGACAACCAGATGTACGAGTGGGAGTCCTTCGCCACCGTGCCCCTCGGCTAACAAACCCAGGCCCCTGCCGCTCAATGGGAGCTGCAGGGGCCTATGCTCTCTTCCGCCTGGGAGCGCGCGGGGGCACACCCGGCCCCTGAGAGGGTGCGGTCTCAATCACGGGAGCGAGCCTACGGGGGGCCGCTATAACCCGGCGTGATTCCAACGGCTGTTCATCCAGAGTGCGTTGATACGCGCTGTGTACGCGGCGCGCCTGCTTGCGGCAGTTCGGGCACTGGCCTGGGCGGGCCGTCGACACCGCCTCCACCACCTGGATGCCAGAGGAGTCGCTCACCCCCTCCACCCGCACATCGATCCCGGGCAACAGCACATCCTCAACCGTCTTGCTGGCCACGGCAGGAAGTACGCTGCCGAAACGGTCCCGCGTTCCTGGTGCTGACCCGAGGACTCACGGAACTGCGGACAGAGCCGTCTTCACGAAGCCTCATCAGCAACAACGCGTAGGGGCTGTACCGAGTTCAGACGCACTGGCGTCGCTGGGGATCGAACGTTCGTGCACAGTCAGTTTACGTGGAGCGGCTGCGCAGTCTCCTGTGGCGTTCCCGATGCCGTCCCGGCAGTGCGCAGGCGTATGGCTGAGCCCTGATTCTTGCCAGCCGCCGTCGTTGTGCAGGGCGAGGCGTGGGCAATGTGAAGGCCTCGCCGTTCCGTGCCGGGAACGTGTGCAGTGGGCCGGATCAGGTGTCGGCGGCTGGCGGTTGCCCTGTGGTCGGCCCGACCACAGGCCCGACCATGATTTCCGTGTCTCCATCGTGACCGTGGTCAGGGTCTTGTGGTCGGTGGTCGGGTCGGGGCCTGCGGGTTTTCTCAAGGTCAGCAACAGTCTTTCTGACCTGGGAGTTTGGCCATGTCAACTGGCAAGCAAGCCTCAGAGGGCGAGGCCGTGGCGCCCATGGCCGCAGGCGTTGCCCTGCAGGCGATGCGGCGCCGCGTGCGCCTTTCACGCCTGGCGGCCCTGACCGCCATTGCGGCCGGCCCCATCGCTCTGGGGGTCGCCATCACGTCCCCTCCGACCAACGTTCAGGCGGCTACTCCGGACAAGCCCGCCGCCGTGCGCACCGCGGGGGCTGCCGACCCGGCTGGCTATGCGCAGCTGTTCGTGAGCTCGTGGCTGCGCAGCAGCGCGGATGACCCCACCAATGCGCAGGCGCGGCTTGCGCAGTCGATGGCGCAGGGCGTCGACCTGCCCGTCCCGGCCGCGGGTGCGCAGGCGAAGCCGGAGGTTGTGACCGTCGTGCGCAGTGCGCAGCATGGGGACGGGACGTGGTCGGTGACGGTGGCTGCGCAGTACGCGGGCGGGTCGGTGCGGTACTTCGCGGTGCCGGTGGCCGCGGACCGCTCGGGTGCCTCGTTCGCCGTGACCGATGTGCCGGGCGTGGTGGCCGGCCCGGTCCGGGCCGAGGCACCGGCGTCCGCGTACAGGGTGAGTGTTCCTGAAGGTGATCTGTCGTCCACTGTCGGGGAGTTCCTCGCCGCGTATCTGACCGGTGCCGGGGAGGTCGACCGTTACCTCGCGCCCGGAGTGCGGCTGTCGGCTGTCTCCCCCGCTCCCTACCGGACGGTCGCCGTCCAGCAGGTCCTCGCCGCCGAGGAGGCGGCGGCCGCCGGGCAGGTACCGAGTGACGGCACCACGGTGCGAGTCCTCGCGCAGGTCGAAGGCCGGGGGGAAGGGGGGCGGTGGCCGCTGGCGTACGAGCTCGTTCTCAGGGCCCGCTCGGGACGGTGGGAGGTCGCGGCGCTGGAGTCCGGGGCTTCCCAGACGGGGGGCCGGCCGTGATGGCAACAGGTCACCTGGTAGTCGCTGGGGAGCTGAACGACCTCGGCAACGCGTGGATCACCATGTTCAGGAGCTGGGCGACCAAGGGTCTACAGACCGGTCTGACGTGCCTCGTGGTCATCATCATGATTCAGAAGTTCAGCCTGAAAGCCGGGATCGGCGCGCTTCTGCTGATGGTGATCGCGCTGGGTCTGTACAACAGCCGCGAGGACCTGGCGAACATGTTCCAGGACGAGGTGAAGAACCCGTCCAAGGGCGCGCCTGCCGTGCCGGGGATCGTGCGCGGCCCTGATCCGCTCGTGCGGACGCACTCTGATGGCCAGGGAGGCTGGCTGTGAGTGCGGCGGCCGCGGGGCGGGTGGGGCGTTTCTACACCTCCGCCCGACGCCATCCCTGGGTCCTGGGCAAGGTGGCGGACTGGAAGATCCCGCTCGGTCCGTACACGCCCGCCCAGATCATCGTCGCGGTCGGCGGCGGGTTCCTTCTGGTCAAGGCGACCTGGCTGTGGTCATGGATGGGCCCGGTCCCGATCGTGGCCTGGCTGCTGGCGATCTGGACGGTGCGCCGCCCCAGGATCCGGGGCCGTGCCCCGTTGCAGGCGGCGTTGGGCTGGGTGCTGCTGGGCTGGCAGCCCCAGGGAGGCCGGATCGGTGGCCGGGCCGCTCGCGACCGTGCTCCCCACCCGCTGCTCGGCAGCTTCACGATCGAGAGCACACCCGTCCCCGGCGCAGCTGGCACATCCGCAGGCCACCGTGTGCGGCCGGCTGTTCCTGTGGCAGCTGCGGTGCCGGTGTCGGGTGTTCAGCAGTTGCTCACGTTCGCCGAGCAGGGGGGTGCGCGGTGAGGGTTCCGGTCCGGCACATCGCCGGGCACCTTCTGTGGTCGGCGCACGGCAGCGTGTGGGCCATCTACCGGCTTCACCCGGGCGCGGACACGCAGGGACGGCGTGAGGAGACCGTGCAGGGCGCCTACGTGCCTGCCGCGGTCCGTAGCGAACAGCTCGCCAAGATCACGCATCTGGTGCGCTCGCTGTCCGGGGCGCCACGCTTGTTCGGGCTGTGCGCTCAGGTCGATCCTGGCGAGATCGCCCTCAAGATGATCGAGGGCATCGAGCCCGGCACCCAGACGCCGGACGGCAGCATGCATCCGTGGGTGGAGAACGTCGACGCCACCTTGGATCTGCTGAGCGAGCAGGAGATGCACCGCCGCACGCTGTGGCTGGCCGTGCCGCTGCAGACCGAGTCCGCGGGGCTGCAGGTGTCGGCTTCGCTCGGGGCAGCGTGGGCAGAGCTGTCCCCCATGCTGGGCATGCGGCCCGTGCCGGTGGCCCGGCGTGAGGTGATCGCCTACCGCGAGCAGGCCTCGCGGGTCCAGGCCGCGCTCGGCGGCGGCATCGCCTTCCGGCCGGCCCGTCCAGCGGAGATCGTGTGGATGGTCCAGCACGCTCTCCACCGCGGCCTGGACGAGCCGCTGCTGGCGGAAGCCGAGATCAGCGAGCTCTACGGCGGGCAGGTCCGTGCGGGTGTGCTGCGCTCCCCCAGCTATGCCGACCTCGGCCAGGTACGCCTACAGGAGGGCGGCATCGACCCCGCCATCGACGACGTCGGTGAGCTTCAGAGCGCAGGCCAGATAACGCGGTCGGGCCGCAAGGCGTGGTGGCGTCTGAAGGCTGCCTCTCCGCTGCGGCGGCGCTGGCTGCAGGTCGAGTCCGACGCCGGCACCGGCTATCAGGCGCAGCTGGCGCTGGCCGAGTGCCCGCCGGCCGTCAGCCAGGATTCGGCTGACCTATTCGCTCAGCTGGAGGTGCTCGACTTTCCCGTCGACTACACCGTCGACCTCAGCCTTGTGCCTGCGGAGAAGGCCCGCGACCAGGTGCGGCGCAAGAAGAACGAGCTGATCGACCAGGCCGACCAGTACGACGCCCGGCCCACCGGGATGCCGGCCTCGCTGACGGATGCTGCCCGGGACCTGGGTGAGCTGGACGCCCGTCTGTCCCGTACGTCGGTCGAGGTCGAGGTGCAGTCCGTCACCGTCCTGACCGTGTGGGGGCCCACTGCCGCCCTCTGCGATGCGCGAGCGAGAGCCCTTGCGGCGTTGCTCGGCGGCGCCGACTACCGTGCGGTCCGCCCTGCCGGCCTGCAGGAGCCCCTGTTCACCCTGGGCCTGCCCGGCGCCGTGCGGCCCGGTGTCGTGCGGGAGTTCACCCAGCATCAGGTTTCCGAGGACTGGGCACTGGGCGGGGCTTTCACCGCCTCACAGGTCGGCGATCCGAACGGGATGTTCCTCGGTATCGATCTGGATTGCGGCACCACCCGTCCTGTGATGGTCAATGTGGCAGATGCGCCGAAGGTGGACGCGTCCGCGTCGATGGGCATCGTCGGGGATCTCGGGGCGGGCAAGAGCGTCCTGCAGAAGCTGATCGCAGAGGCGGTCTGGGCGCGTGGCGGCTGCGCGATCTGTATCGACCGCACCCCCGTGCGCGAGTGGGCCACCTTCGCCCGCACGGCAGCCAGAGGCCGTGCACAGATCATCGACGCCGCCCGGGCCGAGGTGTCCATCGACCCGCTGCGGATGTTCGACGGCCCCGAGGGCCGCCACTACGCCCTGTCGTATCTCACCCTGCAGCTCGGCATCGGTCCGATGAGTACGAACGGCGAGGTCCTGCACCACGCCGTCGAGCAGGCCGCGGTCAGCGAAGCCCCTTCCATGCACCGCGTCGTGGAAGTCCTGGAGGAGATGGCCACGCGCGAGGTGGGCAAGCGCCAGGACGCGGCAGCCACCCTCGCCGGCCTCATCCGCGTCGTCGCCACCAACTCCCTCGCACGGATGGTGTTCGACCCGACGCTGCCGCCGGTACGGCTGGACGCTTCCAGCGCCTCCGACATGATCGTGATCACCACGACCGGTCTGAAGCTGCCTCCGAAAGCGGCCTTCGACAAGCCGGAGGTCCTGCACCAGCAGCCGCTGGAGGCGCTGATCGGGCGCGCGGTGCTCTACCTGATCGCTGCGCTCGCACGCCAGACAGCGTTCGAAGACTCCGAGCGGTTCACTGCAGTGGTCGCGGACGAGCTGTACTGGCTGACGTCCTCCGCCGAGGGCACCGCGTTGGTCCACGAGATCCTCCACGACGGACGCAAACACGGTGCCGGCCTCCTCGCCGGTTCCCACGACGCTGAGGAACTCGGCCCCGACCGCGGCCTGATGGCCTACCGCGCGCTCGCCCGGACCGCCGACCGTGACCGCGCGCGCCGTGGTCTGGAGTTCGTCGGTCTGGACCCGGACGATCCGGAACTGCTGCGGCTGGTGACCACCGGCTTGTCCCCGGTCGGGCACAAGGGCCGCGAGGGCGAGTTCCTGCTGGCCTGCCCCCGGCAGAACATCGGACGCATCAAGGTCTACGTCCCCCGCATCGGGCGCATCGCCACGTCCATCACCACCACGCCAGGACGACGCACGAGTACTGCCTCGTCTGCGCCGTCTGTGGCGTGTGAGCCGCCTGCGCGTGAGGCTGCCTCTGGCCGTTCGGGGGGACCCGTATGACGGCCTCTGAGGCATGGGACCGTTTCCGGCGCGTCGCCACGGCTGCGAGCGTCCTCACCGTGATCATCGCGGCCGTCGCTGTACTCGCCCTCACCTCTGCGGTGAAGGTGCCGGAGGTGTGGTGGCCGCACACCGGGCAGGCTTTCGTCACTGACGGCCGTTCCGCCCACGAAGACCCGTGTGCCCTGCCCTCGGGCCGGGCCAAGGCACGCTG
Source organism: Streptomyces sp. NPDC107581 (assembly GCF_055657175.1). NCBI lineage: Bacteria > Bacillati > Actinomycetota > Actinomycetes > Kitasatosporales > Streptomycetaceae > Streptomyces > Streptomyces sp. NPDC107581. Next base: position 64,914 of record NZ_JBVKBH010000026.1, on the reverse strand, counting down.
CCGCTCTACGCCTGCCTCTTCCGCCGAGCGCCACCGCTGTGTGGGGGCGGCGTGGAGGCTGGTGTGGCTGGGAGCGGGCCTGGCCGCCCTGGCGATGTGGCGGTGCCGGGGTGCCAGCTGGCAAAGGCGGGGCTGAAGGATGTTCCGTCCCGACCGCGGCACGCTCCGTTCTGCCGGTTTCGTTCTGCTGCTCGTCGGCGTGTTCGTCATCGTCAACAGCCAGGTCGTATATGCAGCGAGCAGCACCAGTGGTGTGAGCGGAGACCTGCTTGCGCCGCTGAACATCGCCTCCTCCGAAGGCGTGCCGATCAATGGCTACGAACTGAACTCTGAAGGCGGCTCCATCGTCGACTTCAAAAGCCAGGCCCTCGCCTTCGCCCTGTCCGGGCTGTTCACCCTGATCCGGCTGCTGGTCGGCCTGGCCGGGTGGACGATCGAGGTGGCTTTCCGGTTCCCCCTGCTGAAGATCCTGATCCGTCCAGCTCAGAAGGTCGCCGACACCTACAACAGCATCGTCGTCGACACGCTGGGGTTGAAAGGACTGCTGCTGGCCTGGGCGTTCGTGTTCGCCGCCTTCATGATCGTGCGCGGCCGGGTGGGCCGCGGCCTGGGCGAAATCTTCCTGACCCTGCTGATCGCAGCCATCGCCGCGTCCGCGTTTGTCCGCCCCGACTACCTGCTGACGCAGGACGGCCCGCTGGGACAGGGCCAGCAGGTGGGCGCCGAGGTCGCGCAGGACTCGGTGAACTCCTACAACTGGGGCGGAAAGATCGCCAGCCACAGTCCGTGCGGCGGCCTGGCCGGCAACGCTGAGATCCGGTGCCTGAAGCAGGAGGGTGAGGGGCCGGTTTCCGCCCAGGAGGTGGCCCGTCCGATCCAGGACTCGATCACCAACGCGCTGATCGTCAAGCCGTACATGCTGCTCGAATACGGGCGCGTTCTCGACCCTGCCAAAGCATCCGACCGTCAGGCCTACGCCATCCATCTCAAGTGGGTCACCGGGGGCTACAGGCCTGGGGCACCGACGGGTGCGGCGAAGGCCTGTGATCTGATCAAGGGCGCGGCCAAGGAGTTCTGCCTGCGTGCCAAGGGCGGCCACGGTCCTCCGGACAGCGGCAAGCTGCCCTCCCTCACCCCTGGCGGGGAACTCCTGGACACCGGTACCCCGCTGGTGAGCGAAGAGGACCAGCAGTTCGCGGCCTTCCTTGCCGATCTGAAGAAGGCCGGTCCGGTCGGCAAGGCGTGCGCTGCGTATGCGCAAAAGCCCACCTGGTGGCGCGTCGGCGGCGCCGGGCTCCTGCTCATTGCCGCACTGTTCATCTGCGGCATGCTCCTCTCCAGCGCCATCGTCCTGCTGGGTACCCAGTTCGTGTGCGTGGGGGCTGCGGCGGCGGGAGGGGTCACCTTCGTTGCCGGCATGCTGCCCGGGCCTGCACGGCAAAGCGTGTGGAAATGGCTGTCGCTGTGGGGAATCGCTGTCCTCGTGCTTGTGGGGGTATGCGCGTTCATCCCGTTCTTCGGCATCGCCGTGGACGCCACGATCACCAACGGCCCCGACTTGATGGTCGAGCGGATCCTGCTGATCGACGTGCTGGCCATCGCCGGCGCGGCCGGGCACCGTCGGTTGCTGAACGGCATCACCTCCTTCGGTCAGCGCATGGCCATGCGGATGCGCTATGCCAAGGTCGGCGGCACTCACATGGCAGGCGACACCTCCGAACTCGGGGCTGCCCTGGCCATGAACTCCCCTGTCGCCATGGGCGGATACGGCGGAGGCCTGAGGATGTTCACCGGCGGCGGCCGGTACGGGATGCTCGGCACCCGCCAGCGGCTGATGGGAGCTCTCGGCTCCTTCTTCGACGGCTCGGGGATGCCCATCGACACGGGCAGAGTGCTCGCCGACGCAACCGCCGAGGCCGGCCGCGGGCTCGCCCCGCTCACCGCGGCGGCTGCCGTAGGCGCTCTGGGCGCGCGGCTCGGCTTGAAGGGTGCGCAGTGGGTGCTGATCGGGAAGCGGCCGGACAAGGAGCAGCTGGCCAAATGGCGCAAGCCCACCGCCGATGGTGACCCGCAGGCCGGCGGCCCCTCCGACGGTGAATCGGGAGGTTCAGGCAGTGATGGGCCGCGTAGGCCCGGTGGCCCGCCCGACCGCTACCGCAACGAACAGGGTTTGGTGGTCGACCGTCGCACCGGTGAGATCCTGCACGACCAGAACACCGACCGCACGCTGCTCTCCACCCGCGCACACAACCGGCTGGTCCGCCTGCGCGGGTACCGCATTGCGCACCGCGGCAGCCGGGCCGCCTACGGGGCGACGGTCGGTTTGCCGACCAGTGTCCGGCGCGCCCGTGACGGGGGTTCGCGCTATTCCCAAGACGTCCGCCAGCAGGTGCGGGTATGGGGCAACACCATCCGCGAAGACGGCTGGGCCTGGGCCGACGCGGGACGCCGTGTCTCCAGCGTCCTGCGGGAGCACACCGATGACAGCGGGAGCCCCGGTCCCTTCGCCAGCCGGCGCCTGCCCAGCACAACAGGCGCGGCCTCATCCCGCGGTGCGGGAGCTGCACAACGCCCGTCTTCTACGGGTGCCTCAGGACGGGGCCGTCCGGCCGGTGACCGGACGCCAACGGCGCACCCGGGCTCCAGTGGCATTCCTGCCAGCCGGCCGCCTGCCCCAGAGCCGCCTGTGGAGCGCTTCCAGAAGCTGCTCAACGATCCGGCAGAACGCAGAGGCCGGACGAGCGAACGCGGCACCCGGGTCGACCCCGACCTCGCACACCGCGTGGAAGGCAGCAACGGTCCACCAGCCGCCACCCCGTCAGGCGGTGCCGACACCACCCGCTCCAGCCGCCCCACCCGGGCTGAGCTGTCGGCCGAGTGGGCGGAATGGGAGAAGCTGATCGGGCTCACCGCAGAGGACATCGAGCGGGCGCGCGAGGAGAACGAAGGTGACTCCTGGTGAGCCGGTTGCGACGTCGTCTCGGGCAGTGGGGATGCGTGAGCGTCCTGCTGATGTTCGGCGCCGTGTGCTGCGCGGCTCCCGTCTTCAGCGCGATCAGCGCGATCGTTGCGCTCCAGGCCGGCCGGACGGACGACGGCGGAATCGCCGACGGCGGCATGGCCGCAGATATCCCGCCGCGCATGCTGGCCGCCTACAAGAACGGCAGCCAGCAGGCCGGCCGGTACGTGCCGAAGTGCAGGGGCATGCGCTGGCCGATCCTCGCCGGGATCGCCAAGGTCGAGTCCAATCACGCCATCGGCCACAACATCACCGACAACGGCGACATCCGCCCGAAGATCTACGGAGTGCTGCTCAACGGATCCGGGATGGGGGGCAACACCACCGTCGTGCCGGACACCGACGGCGGCAAGTGGGACGGCACCGCGTCGGGCGAGCGCGCCGTCGGGCCGTTTCAGTTCCTGCCCTCCACGTGGGCGGGCATCGGGAAGGACGGAAACGGCGACAAGAGAGCGGACCCGCACAACGCCGATGACGCCGCGCTCGGCGCCGCCGTCTACCTGTGCGGCCACGGCCGGGACCTGAACCAGCGCTCCCAGCTGGAGGCCGCGATCTGGCAGTACAACCATTCCAGCGAGTACGTCGCGAATGTGACGGGATGGATCGACCAGTACACGGCGGCCGCCCGGGAGCCCGACTTGAAGAGCGTGTCGGGGAAGGTCCGCGCCGTCCTTGGCGCAGCGCTCTCGCAGCGCGGTGTGCCCTATTCGTGGGGCGGCGGCAATGCTGACGGCCCGTCCTACGGATTCTGCTGCACGCGCAGCGGCAAGAGCGGCACGAGCATCAAGGGCTTTGACTGCTCGGGGCTGACCACCTACGCCTACGCGAAGGCTGGCGTCCAGCTTCCGCGTACCGCAGCCGCTCAGGCAGCAATGGGGCGGCGGATCCCTGCCCGCCTCGGCACCGGCGTTCTCAAGCCCGGCGACCTCGTGTTCTACGCCTACGCCCCGGGCCGGGACTCAACGATCTTCCACGTCGGTATCTACATGGGAGGCGGTCAGATGGTCAATGCGCCACGGCCCGGCGCCGTCGTACGGCTGGACGCGGTCAACGCAATGTCCGGCTATGCGGGGGGAGCCCGCCTCCTATGACGAATTCCTCGCCGCGTTCCCCATGGCTGCTGCTGATTGCCACCGCGGTCCTGGCCATGGTCGGCTGCATCGTGCTGGCCATGCCGGATGCAACCAGCACCCGAGCAACACTGATCCCGCCTACGCCGCCCGCTCACGCCGCCTCGGCGGCTCCCTCCTCAGGGATGGGTTCGCGCGCCCCGGCCGGCAGCGGCACGCCAGCGCACGGTGCTGCTCCCGGGACCGTCTCTCCTGTCGCCGCCTCACCATCCCTGGCAGTGCATGCGCCGGAGCTACCACCGCATGGGGAGGGCACGGCTGGTGACCGGGCTATACAGCAGGCGTTGGCTGCTTCCTGGCCCGCTGACCTCACAGCTGCAGACGAGCGTGAGCTGCTCACGGCCGGCCGCGAGCTACTGCGAGCAGATGCCACTGGAATCGGCCGCGCGAGATGGCCTGGGGTCTTCGGGCGTCCCGACCAGGCCATGGCACCAGCGTTCACGCCGACCCGGTTTCGCATCCAAGCCGCAATCGCCCGCCGTGATGGGACCGGTGGCCGGGTGGTCGTACACGTGGTGTGGGCGGGCACCGACCGCGGCGGCACCTACACCGACGGCCGCATCAACGACCTCTACTTCACCCGGACCTCGAAGAAGGGAACATCCACGTGGACTCCGCTGCCCCGTACGTGAGTGACCAGGCTGCTTCGCCAGTGACCGGCCAGATACTCGGCCTGATCTCCAGCACAGTGGACACGATCGGCTGGCTGTACGGACACTGGTACGTGCTCGCCCTGGCCCTTGCGGCGTGCTGGGGCGCGGGCGAGAAGGTCGTGCGGCGCCTCGGGGCGCGAGCCTCCGCCCAGCGGATGGCTCTGGAGCTGGTGCCCAACCAGCACTTCAATCCGTCCCTGGAGGAGATCTTCCGCCGGGGTGTGCAGCTGGCCCGCGCTTCCACTTCCATGCCGTGGTGGGCACCGCGCAGAGCCAAGAGCGTGCAGGTCCGGTTGCGAGCGGACGGCTCCAGCCCGCTGCGCTACCGCATCGAGGGCCCGGCCGGCGGCGAACGGCTGTTGACCATCAGCCCGTTCGGGTCGAACGTAACGGTCAGCCGGGCGCGTCCTATCACCGACAAGACGCGCAAGCACGCCGTGCGGGCCGAGTTCATCCTACGCGGTAAACCCACCGCACCACTGCGTGAGGTGCCCCTCACCCCCGACCCGCTCCAGCCGCTCATCGACGCCGTGTCCGACCTGCGCGCCGATCTCGGAGACCTCGCCGAGATCCGGCTCGACATACAGCGCGCTCCCAAGTGGGCACTGAGGGCGCGTCGCCTGCAGCTGATGGGTGCCGCACGCCGCTCCGAGCGGCGTGAAGCGCAGCGTGCCGCCCGCTGGCTGCGACAGGACGCCACCGGCATCGAGGACTCCCTTATCTGGCATCTGCAGCAGCAGCTAAGCGACAGACCAGCCTCCGGTGCCGGGCGGCGGCTGGTCATGCCGCCGGTACCGCGGCGGGTCGAGCCAGCGGAGGCCCTGGGCAAACTCGCCGACGACGACCACCTCGTCAGGGTGCAACTGCTGGTGATGTGCGCCTCGAACACCGATGGCCGCGCCCAGGCCCGGCTCGGCCAGCTCCAGGCCGCATTGGACGTGTTCGGCGGCCACTCACGGTGGGCCATGCGCGGGTGGCGCCTGGGACCGTGGCGCCTCGGTGCCGACCACTGGCCCACACGCCGCGGCTTCGAGCGCCGCTGGCGGCTCGGGCACTGCCAGCCACCGCGAGCAAACTGGGTGAGGCTGGAGGAGCTGACCGGGTTGCTCAAGCCCCCCACCGTGCACTGCCGGCTGCCGCTGTTCGCCGGTGACCTCCCTGCCTTTTCCTTCGGTGCGCCCGAGCTTCTCCTGCAGGGCATCTACCGGAGTCCGGATGGCCGGGAGCGCCTGGTTGCCACCTACGCGGAGGAGACGCTCTTCGAAGTCGGGGTCGGCAAGTCGGGCGGCGGCAAGACCGAGCGGGCCCTGGCGCAGGCGATCGGCTGGGCCCACGCCGGCGGCGGACTGCTGTTCCTCGACCCGCACCGTGACTCCTGGCCGCGTGCCACCACGTTCCTGGCGCACCCCACGCTCATGCAGCGGATAGCGCTGATCGACCTCAACGGTCTTGGCCCCAACCCCCAGGTGAGTTCCTGGAATCCGCTCGGCATGCACCAGGGCCAGGCCGCGCACGAGGTCGTCGAGGCCGTCACCGACGCTTACGCCTCCGCGCTCAGCTGGGACGACGCCAGCGCACCGCGCGCGATCACCATCCTGACCGCTGCGCTGGCGGTCCTGGTGGCGGTCAACGAGGCCGCCTGCCGGGCCGGCCGTAGGGAAGACCAGGCCACCCTCTTTCACGTGCGGGCTCTGCTCACCGATGCCCGGTTTCGCGGGCTGGCACTCGCCGCAGCCGCAGAACGTCTGGATGAGGAGACCCGTTCTTGGTGGCACGTTGTGTTCCCCACCCTGCCGACCGATGCGTTCGCCGTCGTGCTCAATCCGATCGCCCGGCTGGCGGCCAACCCGGTCACCCGCGCGTTCCTCGGCCAGCCCATCGGGATCTACAACATCCGCGCCGCCATGGACAATCAAATGATCGTTTGGGTGTGTCCGGGCGGCAATGGGCCGACCGACCGGCTGCTGACCGCGCTGCTCGCCCGGGATCTGCTGCGGGCGGTGCGCTCGCGCCGTGACACCCGTGAGGACCAGCGGGTGTCGTTCCGCTCGTACTTCGACGAGCTGATCACACTGACGGGTGCGGCGCCGGAGACCATCGCCGCCATGTTCGAGGACTTCCGCAAGTACAAGTGCCAGGTCCACGGCATGACGCAGCTGCTGGCCCGCCTGCCCATGCCGGTGCGGCTGTCCCTGCTGCAGAATGCCTCCACACTGGCGACCACGGCCGGTTCGAAGTCCGCTATTGCGCCGATCACCGATGAGTGGGGAGATAGCCCCAGCTCCGACCAGGTCGCCACCATGGACCGGTTCGAGCACTACGCGTCCATGACCGTCCGTGGCCGCCGTATCGGCCCCGTCCAGCTGCGCGGTCCCCACCTCGATGAGGTCTTCGCCGCTCAGGCGCGCCCCCAACAGGTTCGCTCACTGGAGCGGGCTGCCCACGCGAACGCCGGAGCGCTCCCCCTGAGCCAGCTCAACGACCGCGTCTCCAACCAGCTCAGCCGTGTCGCGGCCTTTCTCGCCGATCACGCTCCTGCCGGTGCCACAGCAGTCCGACTGTCGAAGGAATACGAATGACCACAGTGCCGCACTCGCAAAACCGCGCAACAGGCTTCACGCCGAGCCCTGTCGAGCCGCTCGCCCACCAGCTCCTGGCCGCACTGGCCCAGCACCGCATGGCCTCTACCCAGCAGCTGCACCTGCTACTGCGGCCCGACCGCTCTCGCCAGTCGGTCTCCGAGCAGCTGAATAGGCTCCGCCGTGAGCATCTGGTCGAGTTCGTCGTGCTCCCTCAGTCCCACCGTACCCGCGTGTGGTACCTCACACCGAAGGGCGCCCGCCTCACCCTGGACTGGCCCGCGCTGCGCGGTCGGCCGCCGTATCCGATCACCTCGGCCACGGCCGCATCGCTGAAGACCCCGCACACCCTCACCGTGGTCCGGGCGCACCTGGCTTTCGTCGTGGATGCCCGCCGCCGCGGTGACGAACACGGGCATCTGGACTGGACTCCTGAGGTTTTTCACGCGATTGGTGACGGCGAGAGGCTCGTGGCTGACGCGGTCATGCATTACACGCTCATCGACAGTCAACAGCGGCGGAAGCTGCGGGCGTTCGTCGAGGTCGACAGGTCCACCATGAGCAGCGAGCGGCTTGCATCCAAGCTGATCGAGTACGCCCGGCTGTGGTCGTACGATCCTCAGCCCGTCGGCCGACGCCGACAGGCCTCCGGACCGGGGTGGCTACGGTGGTACCCGGTGTTCCCCCGCGTCCTGTTCGTACTGACTGGTGCATCCCGTCAGACGCTGGACAACCGGATCAGCGACCTCAAGGCCATGGTCGTCCAGCATCCGCTCGTGGCTGGTTTGGCGCGCGAGGTCCCGCTGGGAGCAGTCGTCCTCGAGGACCTTGAAGAGCACGGCGCCACCTGTGAAGTGTGGGTCCCGCTACCGGGGGGTGAGCTCCGCCCGTGGACCGGGCTGTGACACCGCATAGCCCCCTTGAGGGATGTAGCAGCCGTGCAACAGCCCCAAAATCCCACTTGATATTTGCTTTAGCGAAGTAGTAGTTTACTTTCGCATAGCCGAGCTGCCCGACCCAACTGGCATTGCTCAACGTGACCTTGGGGGGAACGGATGCCGCAAGCCGATAGAGCCGTTCGCATCCATGAAGGAGTAGCCGACAGCGCTTGGCCTACACGGACGCGGGAGGTTTCCTACGTCGGCGGAGCCTGCGTCGTCCGAGGGTGCAGCGACTTCGACCTCACAGACCTGAACACGATCCGATGCCGCTTCCCTGGCAGGCGCGTCACCCTCGACGGCGATGTCATCACCGTGTGGCCGCAGTCCAGCACACACCCTGCACCCCTGCCTGGCGAGCCCTAATGCACCCCCTCCCGACACCTCCGCCCGGCGCACAACCCCCAGGGCTCCGGCCAAGGCGCCCGAAAGGCACCCATCAACATGGCAGGAACCGACGGGTCGGTATCCCATTCGCAACCAGCCACGGCCCCAGGCGGAGCCACGGGCAGCCCAACTTGGATCAGTTGCGGCCGGAGCTGGCGAAGAAGCACAACCGCAAATCGATCCATGGCTTCGGAAGTGACCGGTTACATCGCGAGTTGCGCCAGTCAACTCGAGTAATTCTCTGGGACGTTGACTGATCTATGCGTAATCTTGCCGCTACACAAACGCATAGCCGCAGCTTGATCCGGCTACCGAGCCTGGGGTGCCGCCTCCCGGCGCTCCCGCACAACGACCATCGCGAACCGCGCATACAGGGAGACAAGGTGACACGAGCATCACGACTCCGGACCGGGATTGCCCCTGTTCGCAACCACAGGTATGCAACCGCTCTACTCGGCTTGACCATGCTGGCCGCGCTCTCCGGGTGCGGCAGCAGTGACAGTCAGACACATGACCAAGCCAGTGAGAACCCGACCGCGTCGACTGTTCCGCCGACCACGGAACCCGCGCCAACACATCCCGATGCTGCTGCCGAGCGGGGAACCGTTCTGAAGACCTACACCAACATGTGGGCCGAGCAGATGAAGGCGTACCAGAAGGCGGACGCCAAAGGAACCGACCTGACGAAGTACGCGTCGCTCGACGCCCTCGGCAAGTTCCGCCTCGACCTGGCGCACATGAAGCAGTCCGGAACAGTCGGGGGCGGCGAGGTCGGCCACTCGCCGAAGGTGTCGTCGATCGACCTCGACGCCAAAACGCCCAGGGCCACCGTGAACGATTGCATCGACCTGACGAAATGGCGAGCCAAGCAGGTCAAGACCGGCAAGGTCATTCCGCTGCCCGCCAACCAGCCCAAGCGCTATGTGGCTACAGCCAAGGCAGAACGGTGGGATGGGCGCTGGATGATCGTCGACTACACCCCTGACGGTGAACGGACATGCTGAGAGGCTTAGCAGCAGTCGGCACAGCCGCATTTCTCCTCGCTACCTCAGCACCCGCAGCACCCGCAGCCGGCGGCGGCTCGGCCGACCCTAACTGCGTCAATTCGGAAATCCTGGTCACCGTGTGCGCCAGTGATCCCACGAGCACGCCCGGGTCAGGCGGCAATTCCGACCGCGGCTCGAAAGATGGCAGCGGCCACCGGACTTCGGGCGGCAACTCCGAAGAGAAGTGCACTTACACCAAGCTGGACCCACAGCCGCCATCAGACAATCTGGCCATGAAGGACGGCAAGCGCCAAGGCGGCAAGGGCGCCGTCTACCAGATCCTGTGCCCGGCGACCGGCCGCATCGGCGTCGTGTGGATCCCAGACGGCCAAGGCAAGCCGGCCGCTCCCCGGATCGACCCGGAAGTCCTCGCTCGCCGCGCCGTGAACTCCATGAAGCTGGTCGGCCCCGAGATCGCTAACCCGCGAGTCGACGGCAAATACGCGCTCGGCATGCCCATGTGGATGTGGGTGGACCAAACCCCCACCGCATACGGCCCCAACAGCGCCACCGCGACGGCTGGCGGCGTCACCGTCACCGCGAAGGCAGAAGTCTCCTCCATCAGTTGGCAGATGGGCGATGGCAGCGAGACCGTCGTCTGCAACGGACCCGGAACGAAGTACGAGCCATCCATGGGCAAGTCGAAGTCACCGGACTGTGGGCACGTCTACGACAAGACCTCCGCCGGCCAGAAAGGTGGTGTGTTCCGCGGCACCGCGACGGCCACCTGGACCGTCAACTGGACTGTAACTGGAGGGCCCGCGGACACCGGATCGTTCACCGAAGTACGCCAGACCCCCTTCACGGTCGGCGTACAGGAAATCCAGGTTCTGAACTGACATTTCGAACCGCGTATACGGGGAGACAAGGTGACACGAGCATCACGACTCCGGACCCGGCACGTAATGACACTCAGGGGACCGGATACCGCCAGTCCATCGGCAGCTGGCAAGTACCTCATCGGCATGCCCACGTGGTTGTGGGTACGCGAGAGCCCTACCACCTACGGACCGAACACCGCGAGTGCCTCGGCCGGCGGCGTGACGGTGACCGCGGTCGCCAAGGTCTCGCGCATCGACTGGAAGATGGGCGACGACTCGACGGTCACCTGCGACGGCCCAGGCGTACAAGGCCTCCTATGGCAAGCAGGAGTCTCCGACCTGCGGCCATACCTACAGCAGTACCTCCGCCGCCCAGAAGGGCGCCAAGTACACCGTGACTGCGACGTCGACATGGACGGTCGACTGGCATGTGAACGGCGGCGGAGAAACGGGCCAACTCACCGCGGTCAAACAGTCCCAACTGCAAGTAGCGGTCGGCGAGCTGCAGGTCGTCCGATAGGCAACAGGCCTGGAAGGGTGGAACATTGAGCAAGACCCAAGAACGTCCAAACGCTACCGGCCCTAACAGCCTTCCCCAGCAAGAGCGAGTGACCGGCCCGGTGGCTCCCCCGCGGGTTTCGGCGCGGCGGCGCCGTCCCGGCATGATCGCCTTGTCTGTGGCTCTGATTGCCGCGGGCGGGGCCAGCGTCGCCGTCCTGCTGCTTCAGGCCGGCCACCGCACTGAGGTGGTGACCGTGGTCCGTGCTGTCCAGGTTGGACAGGTCCTGACGGAGAGCGACCTGGGCAAGGCCTCCATCGCCTTGGATCCTGCCGTCAAGGCGGTGCGTGCCGACGGCGTGGAGTCGGTGGTGGGCAAGCGGGCCGCCGTGGAGCTGAAGCCCGGTTCTCTTCTGACGCCGTCGCAGGTCACGAAGGACTCCCTGGTGAAGGTTGGCGAGCAGCTGGTGCCGATCGGGCTGAAGCCCGAGCAGGTGCCGGCCACGGCGCTCGTGCCGGGCCAGAAGGTGGAGCTGGTCCATGTCCCGGCCCAGGGGCAGGTGGACACGGGCAAGGCCTCCGACGCTTCGCCGTGGGCCATCGACGGGCGGGTCGTGAAGGCTTCTGGTGCCGCCCCCGGCACAGGGATCGTGGTCGTCGACGTCGCCACTTCCTCCGAGGACGGTCCCACGGCTGCCGCGTGGGTGTCGGCGGGCACCCTGCGCCTGGTTCTCGCTGCCCCGGACGGCCACTGATGGCTGTCATCGCGCTGGCCGGCTGCAGCGGTGCGCCCGGTGTGACCACGAGCGCTCTCGCCATGCTGCTGTCGTGGCCGCTGGAGACGGGCCGGAGGATGGTCCTGGCCGAGTGCGACCCGGACGGCGGGGCGGTGCTGCACGGGCTTCTACAGGGAACGCTCGGCGACCGGTACGGGCTGCGTAACCTCTCAGTAGCGGCCCGCAAGGGCGAGTTCGGTGAGGCCTTCTGGCGTCAGCTGATTGATCTGAGCAGCGAGGAAGGCAAGCAGGAGTCTTTGCGGAACCGGCTGTTGCTGCCGGGTATCACCGACCCTGCGCAGGCTGCGAGCCTGGGATCGGTGTGGAAGGCACTGGCCGTGACCTTCCGCGGTATCGAGGCCGAGCACGGCCACGATGTTCTGGTCGACCTTGGCCGGCGCGGGGCGTTCGGTCCCTCTGGCGTGCTGGCCGAGCTGGCCGATGCCGTGGTGGTGGTAGTTCGCAACACTCTGCGCTGTCTGCAGGCGGCTCAGGCGAGAGTGAGCGCACTGGAGGAGCGGGTCGGGGACGTCGGGCTGATCGTTGTCGACGAGGGATCCTATCCGGCGGGCGAGGTGCAGCGGGTTCTGCAGGTGCCGGTGGTCGCCACCCTGCCCTATGCGCCCAGGGAAGCCCGTGTGCTGTCCGACGGCGCCGAGCAGCCGCGTCAGTTCACGAAGTCGCCGCTGATGAAGGCGGCTCGGACGGGCAGCGCACTGCTGGTCCAGCGGGCCGCGGTGCGGCGGGCCCGCCTCGATCCGCGGTGCGCGACGGCCGCGGGTGGGGAGGTGAGCCGTGCGCGGTAGGCCGTTACACGCAGATCCGACCGTGGCTCCGCCGCCGGGCCGGCCCCAGCAGGCCTGGCCGCGCCAGGCACACGGGGCACCTGCCAGTGTTGCCACCGAGGTGCACGCACTTGGCGCTCCCACGCTGCAGATCACCGTTGATTACAAGGTGGCCCGGCACATCGCATCCCAGGTCGCCAAGCAGCGCGAGGAGTTGCTGAAGACCACGCCTGATATGGACCGGGCCAGCGAAGAGCAGCGCTGCCTGGACTGGATCAACGAGGCGGTGGCGTTGTGGTCGGACGCCCAGGCGATGGCGCCTCAGGAAGACGAAGTACTGCGGCGGGCCGTGTATGACCTGCTCTTCCGTGCCGGGCGGCTGCAGCCGTACCTGGACGACGAGCGGGTCGAGGACATCATCATCCAGGGACCGGATGAGGTGTGGCTCGATTACGGCGACGGTGGGCGGCGCATGGTCGGGCCGATCGCGGATTCGGAAGAGGAACTGCTGGATCTGCTGCGTGAATTGACTCGAGGGTCCGGGCACAGCGAGCGCACCATCTCTACCGCGAGCCCCACGCTGGCGCTGTCTTTGCAGGACGGCTCCCGGCTGCAGGCGATCACTGGTCTCGGGCCGATGACGTATGCGGTCATCCGCCGGCACCGGGTCTCCCACGCCGGTCTCGACGACTTGGTCCGACTGGGCACGATCGACGGTGTTCTGCGGGAGTTCCTCGGGGCGTGTGTGCGGGCCGAGAAGAACATCATGATCGCCGGGAAGCAGAAGGCGGGGAAGACCACGCTGCTGCGGGCGATGCTCAGGGAGTTCGACCCGGAGTGCCGGTTCGCCACCGTCCAGACCGAGGACGAGCTGTTCTGCCATGCCAACGGCTACCACCGGCAGGTCGTCTCCCTGGTGGGCCGCGAGTCCAACGGGGAGAAGGACGTCACCGGGCGCGGCGCCGGCGAGGTCACGCTGCTGGACTTGATGCATCCGGCGCTGCGGATGTCGCTGGAGCGGATCGTGGTCGGCGAGGTCCGCGGCCCGGAGGTGGTCGCCATGATGCAGGCGCTGACGAATGGCTCCGGCGGCAACCTGTGCACGATCCACGCCAGGCGCCCGGACGTCATCTTCGACCGGATCGCTGAGCTGTATGCACTCGCCCAGGGCAATCTGTCCGAGCAGCTCGCCTACCGGCAGACCGCCAACGGGCTGGACTTCATCGCGTACGTCGACATGACGGACGAGACGCAGATCGGCGGCCGCCGCCACCGCTACGTCTCGCATGTCCTGGAGCTGACGGGGATCGGTGAGATGGGCCGCCCGGCCGTCAACGAGGTCTTCTCCCCCGGCGCCGAGTTCGGTGAGCTGCGGGCTGTTCCCCGCATGGACCCCGGCTGCATCGATGATCTGCGCCGCGTGGGATTCGACTCCGGTCTGCTGCAGCATCCCTATGGGGCCTGGCAGGCGCCGCTGCCGCTGAAGGTGGGGGCCGGACGATGATCCTGCTGTGGGCCTTTCTCAGTGGCCTGGCTGTGGTCGGTGGTGTGATCGGTGTCGTTGCCGGTGTCGTGGGCACCACGGCACCGCAGCGGGCTCCCTGGCGTCAGCGCTGGCAGGCGCTGCGCGGCGGACGTGAGCAGAGTGCGGACGCCCGGCTGCGCCGGCGCACTCTCACCGCTGCGTCGCTCGTTGTCTTCGTCGTCGTGTGGCTGGTCTCGGGGAACTTCGTTGGCGGAGCTCTGCTGGGCGCGGCTGTCATCGGCGTGCCCTGGTTGATCAGCCCGGCGCAGCTCGCGCAGGAGCGCATCGGCCAGCTGGAGGCGCTGAGCGAGTGGACGCAGCGGCTGGCCGGCCTGCTGCGCCTTGGTATGGGGCTGGAACAGGCGGTGATCGCCAGCCGTCAGGGAGCGCCGGACGAACTCGCCGGGCAGATCACCAACCTGTCCGACCGGTTGCGTCTGGGCTGGCGGCCGGAGGCGGCACTGCGGGTGTTCGCCGACGAACTCGACGATGTCACCGCGGACAAGGTGATCGCCGCGCTGGTGCTGTCGGTGAACGACCGCGGTCCTGGTCTGGCACAGGCGCTTGAGGACCTCGCGGGCACAGTCCGCGACGAAGTCGCCCGCAAGCGCTCGATCGAGGCTGACCGTGCGAAGCCGCGGACGACCGTGCGGTGGATGGCCTTCATCACGGTCGGCATCGTGGTGGCCGGGTTCTTCGTCCCGTCGTACACGAAGCCGTACTCCACGCTCCTGGGCCAGTTGGTTCTTGCGCTTCTGACAGCCGGGTTCGTCGGGGTGCTCGCCTTGATGCGACAGCTGAGTTCCTTCCGCCGTATCCCGCGTCTACTCATCCCTGATCCGTCCAGCACGGTCCGGCTGCCCTCGCTGGCTCCTGGGCATCATGCGCCGGTTTCGGGCCGTGCCCTGGAGGGAGTCACCTCATGAATCTGCTTCCCGTCGTGCTGAGCGGTGGCACCGTCGGTGCCGGGGTCGCCTTGCTGGTGCGTGAGCTGCTGGGCTCACAGCCCGCGTTGGCACCGGCGCTCGCGCGCAGCGCCCCGGCCGCGTTGACGATGCCCGAGCCGGAACTGGACCGTGAGGAACGGTGGGGCCGGTGGCTGCTGGCCCGCCTCGAGCGTCTTCCGGGCGCACGGATCCCCACGAAGAATCTGGCTCTGCTGGGGCAGGGGCCGGGCCAGTTCATGCTGAAGAAGACCGCGCTGGCCGGTCTCGGGCTGCTCTGCCCGGTGTTCGCGACCACTCCGTGGATCATCGCGGGTGTCGGCGTGCCGTTCTACGTGCCGGCCGGTGTAGGTCTCCTCATCGCGGGCCTGCTGTTCCTCACGCCGGACCTCGCGGTGCGGGACCAGGCCAAGCGGGCGCGGCAGGAGTTCGCGCACGCCGTGTCCGCTTACCTCGACCTGGTGGCACTCAAGCGCGCCGCCGATGCCGGTCCGGGGGAGGCCTTGGAGAAGGCCGCCGAGGTCGGCCGCGGCTGGCCGTTCCTCTATCTCCAGGCGGCGCTCAGGCGGGCACGGCTGGAGAAGATCCCGCCGTATCAGGCGCTGACGGAGCTCGCAGGCGAGTACGACCTGCCCGTCCTTGACGACATCGCCGACATCATGCGGGGCTCGGCTACCGACGGCGCCGCCGTCTACAAAGCACTGCGAGCCCGAACGGCCGCGCTCAATGCCGAGTTGCTGGCCGACCAGGCCGCGGAGGCGAATACGGCCAGCGAAAAAATGACCGCCCCAGGAGCCCTGCTCGCGGTGCTGGTGATGTTGCTGATGGCGTTCCCCACAGTGATCCGCATGCTCACCGTCTAACCCCACCCCTGTCTTGCTCGACTCTCACTTCTTTGCGAGGAGCGAAGACCATGAAGCACACCGCAGCCCGCACCTACCGCCTGGTGCACCGGCTGACCACACGCCTTGAAGAGCGTCTGGAAGAGGCCCGGCGGCAGCCGGACCGCGGCGACATCAGCATCACCACCGTGATCATCTGGGTGGCGGCTGTCACCGGCGCCGTACTGATCGCCGGGACCATCGCGGTAGTGATCTCCAAGTACAACGGCAAGCTCTCAGGGCTGTGACCGGGCGGCTGAAGGACTGGTGGCAGGGCCGAAATTGGCGCGACGACCGCGGTGACACATCCGTGCAGATGGCGATCGTGTTCCCGTTCGTGCTGCTGGCGACCGTCGCTGTCATCCAGGCATCCATGTGGTACTACGCACGCCAGATCGCTCTGACGGCTGCGCGTGAGGGGGCCGCCGCGGCCCGCGCCTACCAGGCAAGCCCCGCCGACGGTGCGGACCGTGCTCGCAGTGTGCTTAGCCGGACAGCGGGCGACAGCCTGCGCGGCTACAGCGTCTCGGCGAGCAGCGACGGGCAGCGTGTGCACGTTCAGGTCACCGGAACGGCCATGTCGATGATTCCAGGGATGTCGGGTCTGCAGGTCAGTCAGTCGGCGTCCGGCTCGGTAGAGCGCTGGACGGTGCCGGGAGGGTGATGCACGTGTGTTCCGTCTCCGGGTGGGCTCAGCGGCTGCGCCGCGATGAGGGCAGCGCGGCCATCGAGGCTGCCATCGTCCTCCCGTGCTTGATCATGTTCATCTGCCTGGCTATCGCCGGCGGACGTATCGTCACCTCCGGGGCGAAGATCGACTCTGCGGCTGAGGACGCGGCCAGGGAAGCATCGATTCACCGCACCGCTGCTTCAGCCCAGAGTGCCGCGCAAGCGGCGGCCGCCGAGTCTCTGAACGATCAGGGCATCAAATGTGCGTCGACCAGCGTCCGTATCAACACCAGCGGGCTCAGCGTGCCAGTCGGCCAGGTCGCAACGGTGACCGCGGTCGTGACGTGCACGGTCAGCCTGTCGGATCTGCTGCTGCCGGGCGTGCCAGGAGCCAAGACCCTCACGTCGACTGCCGCGTCGGTGGTGGATCGGTACCGGATGCGGGGGCAGTGATGGTCCTGCTTCGGATCCTGCGGGCGCGGGGAGATGACCGCGGGGGCGTCACTGTGTTCGTCGCGGTGTGCGTCATCGCGCTGATCGGCATCATCGGCCTGGTGGTCGACGGTGGGGGGAAGCTGCGGGCCACCGAGCGTGCCGACTACATCGCTGGTGAGGCCGCCCGGGCAGGCGGGCAGGCCATCGACCCCGCCCAGGCCATCAGCGGGAAGGCCATCGTCGTGGACCCGCAGGACGCTGCAGCCGCCGCGCAGGCCTACCTGAGCTCTGCCGGAGCCACCGGCACGGTCAGCGTGTCCGCCGACCACAAGACCCTCACCGTCACGGTCACCGGCTCCTACGACACAGCGTTCCTGTCGGCGGTCGGAATCGGCTCGTTGTCGGTGACCGGCCATGGCCAGGCCACTCTCCTGCACGGCCTCACCGCACCCGACGAAGGAAACTGATGCGCACCACCCACTCCCCCACCACGGCCGGCCGCATCCTGGGCCTCATCGTCAGGGCCGCTGTGAGTCTGCTCGTTCTGGCCGGCGCGGTGGTGGGGCTGCCGCTGCTCCTGGTCTGGGTGACCCCGGTCATCTGGGACTCCGCCCACGACGACCTGGCACACCTGCTCACCCGGCAGGACACCGGTTCCGCGTTGCTTGTGCTGCTGCTCGTAGCGGGCTGGATCGGCTGGGCGCAGTTCGCCTTCTGTGCGGTCCGCGAGCTGGTTGCGCAACTGCGCGGCAGCAGTTGGCAGGTCCCGCGCGGTCTGGGTGCCTCGCAGCGGGCCGCGGCCCTGCTGATCGGCAGCATTCTGGTGCTGTGGCCGACGAGTTCGGCCCTGGCCTCCCCCGCGCATGCCGCCTCGCATGCCGGTGCCGCCCAGGTACCGGGCCAGAACCGAGCCCCTCGGGCTGCGGAGAGCAATGTGGCCTCGGCGCCCGCGTCGGGCACGCCGCAGGGCAGCACGTACACGGTGCGGGAGATGCGGCCCGCGGAGAGTCTGTGGAGCATCGCCGAGAGGCAACTTGGCGACGGTGAGCGGTGGCGGGACATCGCCGTCCTCAATGACGGCCGCACCATGGCCGACGGCCAGGTCTTCAGGGCCAACAGCTTCCTGCAGCCGGGCTGGCGACTCGCCATGCCCGACTCGCCCGCAGCATCTGGCAACCCCCGGACACAGCTGGACGCCGGCGGCACCTCTGGTGACGATGCTGCCGAGGTGAGCGAGCATGTCGTCACGGTCCACTCCGGCGACTACCTGTCGAAGATCGCGGAGGAGCAGCTCGGCGACGGTGCCGCGTGGCCCAAGCTGTTCAAGGCCAGTCAGGGCAAGCCGCAACCGGATGGGCTGCCGGCGGTCTCCGATCCGGATGTGATCTACGCAGGGCAGCAGATCACCGTGCCGGAGCAGCACACGTCACCACCGCAGGAAGGCGACCACGCGGGAAGCCCAGACACCGAGACGCCCGGAGACCACACCGGAAAGACGCAGCCACCAGCACCGAGTCGTACTGCCCCTCCCGCACCGCATACGCCGGCACCCAGCGCACCAAGCAGCCATCCCACCTCCCGGCCACGCCACGAGCAAAGCGCACCGCCGGCGGCGCCGCGTCCTAGCACCAGCGCTCCGGCGTCTGCTTCTCCTTCACACGCTGCGGAGCCGTCCAGCCCTGCGGCCTCCTCCCCCACTGCCCCACCGGCCGAGACGCCGGTGTCGTCGCCGGGCAGCAGTCCGTTGGACCTGCGCACGGTGCTGGGTGCCGGAGCGCTCCTTGCCGCTGCCGTCACCGGCGCGCTCGCCCTGCGCAGGACGCTGCAGCGTCGTCGTCGCAAGCCGGGAGAGAAGATCGCCATCGCGGCGGAGACCTCCTCGGCCGAAGCGCAGCTGACGGCGGCCGCCGAACCCGGCGGCTCCGTACGCCTGGACGTGGCCCTGCGCACTTGGGCCCACCAGCTCGCGGAAGCAGGGGCCCCGGCTGACCTGCCGCAGCTGCGTGCCGCGCGCATCGGCGCTCGGTCACTTCAGGTCCTGCCAGAGGACCTCTCCCTCCAGCCGCAGCCGCCTTTCGTATCCGGGCAGGGCGGCTGGTGGTCGCTGCCCGCCGACGCCGTCCTCCTGGACGAAGAGGCAGCCCGCGAGGTGCCGGCACCCTATCCGGGGCTGGTCACCATCGGCAGCACCGAGGACGGCGATCTGCTGCTGCTCAACCTCGCTCAGTTGCCAGCGCTGTTGCTGGACGGCAACCCCGTCCATATCACCGAAGTGTGCACCTCCCTCGCCCTGGAACTCGGCATGAGCCCCTGGGCAGGCGAGGTCGAGGTCATCACGATCGGTTTCGGTGAGGACCTGCCGCAGTTGCTTCCCACCGCCCGGATCGCGCACATGCGGCAGGCCACGCATGCACTACGCGACCTGAGTGAACGCCTCCTCGAAGCGCACCAGATGCCCGAGACCAGTCATCAGCCGTACGTACTGCTGTGCGCGTCCTCTTTGGACTCGGCCACAGCCTGGGAGTTCGCCGAGGTCATCGACAAGGCATTCACCGTCCCCGTCACCCTGGTCGCCCCAGCGAGCACAGCAGCAGCCCACTTCCCCGATGCCGAGATCCTCAACGCCTCGCTCAGCGAGCCGCAGCACCTCGACTACACAGGAACCGAGATCACCCTGCAGCGCCTGGAACACGGCGCATACCTGCAGATCACTGCCGCGCTGAACGTGTCCGGGCAGCCGGCACACCCCGCCGAGGGACCCTGGCAGAACGTTCCCGGTGAACACGGCAGCAGGCCGCACGAGCCGCTCGCGGAGGCACCGGCATCGAGCGATCCGGCGCCGCTCCCCTGGCTGGCGGAAGCAGATGCAACGGACCGAGAGATCTTCCCGGCGCTGCTCGCAGCCTCCACTGATCCGGGCGGGCTTCGCCTGCTGCCCACAGCAGCGACACCCGAGGACGACGAGGACCACTTTGAGCAGGATTCTGGCCCCGAACCGACCGCGGCACCCGCGCCTGCGTCCGCGGACGGGGACGAGGACCAACACCCCGTGGGGGACACCGTCCCGCACCTGCCCCGGCAGGAAGGACAGTGCGGTCCGACGGAGGAGGAGCATGACGCACACGACCTGCACGCTCCGGAAATCCGGGTGCTGGGACTGGTCGAGGTCACCGGCGTGGCTGCCACCGGTCATGGTCCCAAGATGGCCCAGCTCGCCTCTCTGCTGTATTTCCGGCCCGGGCGCAGCGCGGACACGCTCTGCGCCGACATGGATCCCATCAGCCCGTGGTCTGCCAGCACCCTCAACGCCCGGATCCAGGGCCTGCGCCGCTCCCTGGGAAACGATCCCTCCGGCAACCCCTACGTGCCGCGCCGCAAGTCCGGCGACGACCCCTACCGGCTCGCCAGCGAAGTGCACTGCGACTGGAACCGATTCCTGCACCTCGTCGAGCGTGCCCTCCCACAGGGAGCTTCTGGCCTCACAGATCTGGAGAGGGCGCTCACTCTCGTGCGGGGCAAGCCGTTCGGAGGAAAGCCATTGCCGTGGGCGGAGCCCTACCAGCAGGAGATGACCACCCGGATCATCGACGTCGCCCACACCGTCGCCGTCTACCGCACGCCCGCAGGACCACACCACGACCTCCATGCGGCACGGCGAGCTGTAGCGACCGGGCTGGACGCCGACGACACGGCAGAACTGCTCTACCGGGACTGGATGAGGATCGAGCACGCAGCCGGCAACCGTTCCGGACTGCATACCGCCATCACCCGCCTCCAGCAGGTCAACCACGCCCTGGACTGCTCGCCGGAAGCGGAGACCCAACAACTGGCAGCAAGCCTCCTCAACGGCAAAGAGCCACCCGGGTCGGCAAGTTCGCTCGTGCCCTGAGGCTTCGCCGAAAGGATCCAAACATGCGCAAGGCGATACCACGGCGCACCGGCAGAAAGGAGCACGTACGAGTGGCCGCGCCACTACAGCTGACTCAGATGCACCGCATACTCATCGGCGTGGTCGTGTCCGGCGCGTTGATCATCGCTGGCATCGGCTTCGCCGGTTCCTACGGGGCCGTCCGTGAGCTGGCCATCAAGAAGGGCTTCGGGAACTTCTCCTACGTGATCCCGGTCGGTATCGACGCAGGTATCTGTGTGCTCCTCGCCCTGGATCTGCTGCTGACCTGGATCCGTATCCCGTTCTCGCTGCTGCGCCAGACGGCCTGGCTCCTGACAACGGCGACGATCGCCTTCAACGGGGCGGCCGCTTGGCCAGACCCGCTGGGCGTGGGCATGCACGCGGTGATCCCGATCCTGTTCGTGGTCGCGGTCGAGGCGGCCCGGCACGCCATCGGCCGCATCGCCGACATCACGGCCGACAAGCACATGGAGGGGGTCCGCCTCACCCGCTGGCTCCTCTCCCCGGTCCCGACCTTCCTCCTGTGGCGCCGCATGAAGCTGTGGGAGCTGCGCTCCTACGACCAGGTGATCAAGCTGGAGCAGGAACGACTCGTCTATCAGGCGAGACTGCGTTCCCGCTTCGGTCGGGCCTGGCGCCGCAAGGCCCCTGTGAAATCCCTGATGCCGCTGAGGCTGGCCCGCTACGGCATCCCCCTCACCCAGACGGCGCCCGCAGGTCTTGTCGCCGCAGGCATCGACGAACCGCTCCATATGCACGGCTTCGCGACAAGCGTGGGCGCCCCGCCTTTTGAGGAACAAGTACAACCCCTACCCGAGGGCCTGCAAAAGCGCTACGCACCTCACGCCAGCAAGAATGCGGAGGAATCCAGTGCGCCCCCGCCGACCGACCAGTCCTGGCATGAGTACGCCGGCAGCGTTGGCCACGGCTACGACCAGGAGCCGGACGACCTCCCTCACGCAGCTGCTCTGGCAGCGCACATGCACGGGCGGGGCACCATCGCGCGCAACGGTGAACAGCCCACCGCGAATCAAACGCCAGCGGACTTCGCCGCAAGCTCGCCGGAACGGGATTTCCGCAGGGGCGAGATGACAGTCCCTGACACGGTCGACGCTCGGAAGGACATCGACGAGCCCTTCCCGGATGAAGCCCATAAGCAGCCGATGCCGGATAGCGCTGCCACACCAGTTGCAGTGCAGCCCGCCTCGACGCAGCACGGCTCACGGGTGTTTGCTCCCATCGGTGAGCCGACGCAATCCTGTGGAGGAAGAAACGGCCGCCTCACCGCCTCCGACCGCTACTACCTCGCGTGGATGGAGTACCAAGCCGAACACGGTCACGAGCCCAGCGACGACGAACTCTCGGTCCACCTCAGCCACCAGGGGTACCACGGGCGTAGCGGCAACCCCATCAGCCCTGCCAATCTGCGCCGCCATTTCCTGCACTGGCGTGTCTACAACGTGTGGGCTGAGCACCGGCTGTACACCGAGAAACCCGCGGCCGAGCACGTCGCCCAGACGTGTCAAGGGCGGGCAATCACCGCCCAGTACAATCGCCCCATCACCCCCGAGTACATCACCGCAGAAGCACACGCCTTCGAACGACGCTGGCGCACTCTTGCACAGGCAGCTGTAGTTCGTGATGTTGATGGTGTGACTGCTGGTCAGGAGACCGATTCTGCATAGATGTGCCATCTCGGGTGAGCTTGGCAGGCACGGTGCTGGTGGGGTCTGCGCCAGGTGGAGCAGTGCAGGAGGCGGGAGGGGTGTCGCCTCGGGGTGCGGGCAGGAGCAGGCGCAGGAGTTCGGGGCAGGTGAGCGGGATCAGCCGATGCCGTCGTCGTCTGCTGCGTCGCGTTCGAGGGCGGCGGTGACCGCGAGGAAGGCGTAGAAGAGCAGGGCGGACGTGAGTCACAATTCTCGCTGCGATCGCAACGGCCGAGAACCCGCAGGTCCCTTCTGGCCAACTTCCTCTCGGTAAGGTGGCCGCCCCCGGAATCGACGCCGCGCCGCTACCTGCCCCCATGCCCGAGCCGCTGGCCAACTAGATTCGATGTCACACTTGGCGGAGTGCTACGACGCCGCAGTGTGTTGAGGCTGCGTTGTGCCTCCTCCGGCTCCTGAGCGGCCCGGCCGGGGTTGTCTGCTTGCACGCAAGGGAACGGAAGAGGACCGCGCATGCCTGACATCCGTCTCCGCGGCCACCAGGTCGAGGCCGTCGGTGCCATCGTGCGCGGCCTGGACGTGCCGCCCGGCGGGATCCCCGCGAAGGGTCTTCGAGGCCAGGTCCACGCCGCCTGCGGCACCGGGAAAACGCTCATGGCGGCGGCCGCCGCACGCAGGATCGCACCCAAAGGCAGGACTCTGGTCCTGGTACCGACGCTGGAACTGCTGGCCCAGACCGCGCAGGCCTGGCATGCCGCCGGGCACAACGGGCCAGCCGTCGCAGTGTGCTCCCTCCAGGACGACCCGGAGCTGTGGAACCTGAAGCTCCGCTGCACCACCAACCCGATCCAGCTGGCACTCTGGCACGGCTCCGGACCGGTCACTATCTACGCCACCTACGCCTCCCTGCCCGTGCTGGCCGAGGCATTCGAGGGCGCCTACGGCCAGCAACTGGCCCCCGTCGACCTCACGGTGGTCGACGAAGCGCACCGCACATCCGGGTCGATGGGCAAAGCGTGGGCGCTCATCCACGACCAAGCCGTCATCCCGGCCGCCCGCCGGCTCTACCTGACCGCAACCCCCCGGATCTGGCAGGAACGAGCCCCGCACTGGGAAGTCGCCGAAGGCGTTCGGGACGCACTGCCCGAAGAGATGGCCGCCTCCATGGACGACGAGGAGATCTTCGGGCCCGTCCTCTACAAACTCACCCTCGCGTCGGCCGTCACCCGAGGACTGCTTGCCCGCTACCAGATCATCATCATGGAACTGACCGACCCGCTCGTCACACCGGAACGACTGATGGGCGCGGACCGGCGCACCGAGGAGGTACGCGGGCAGCGCCTCGGCGCCCTACAGGCCGCGCTGCTACGGACCATGAGTGACCATCAGCTGAACACATGCCTCACCTTTCACCACCGCACGATGGAAGCCGCCGCGTACGCGGAAGGCCTCGAGGACGTCGCCGCCAAACTGCACGCCGACCAGCCAGAGAAGTACCCGAAGGCGATCTGGGCCGACTGGCTGTGCGGGGAACACGCTCCCGAGCACCGACAGAGGGTCCTGGCCAGCTACAGCACCACCGCACGACGCGCCGTCTTGTCCAACTGCCGCGTCCTGGGCGAGGGAATCGACATCCGCGCCGTCGAATCCGTCGCGCTCCTGGACCCGAAAGGGGCGCCCCACGACATCGTCCAGGCCATCGGACGCGCGCTGCGGCAAAAGCCGGGACAGGGGAAACTGGCCTCTTTGATCGTGCCCGTCTTTCTCCAGCCGGGAGAACAGCCCGAGGATATGTTCACCTCCGCCTCCTACCAGCCCCTGGTGAAAGTCCTGGCCGGCTTGCGCGCCCACGACGAAGAAGCTGTCGAACTCCTCGCCATCCCGCAGGAGCCACAGAAGGACGTCGCGCAGCCCTCCATTTACATCGGCGCGGCACCCTCGGAAGGCGAGGAGGAATCCCGTCTGCTGCTGCGGTTCGCGGCACCGCGCAACCCGGTGATGGTCGCCGAGTGGGTCAGTTTCAACGTGATCGACACCGAACGGCAGGACTGGGCCCGCGGCTGGACGGCGCTGCGCCGGTTCGTCGACCGCGAGCACCACGCGCGGGTGCCTTACAGCCACAAGGAGGGTGCCTACCCGCTCGGGCAGTGGGTCGCCGAGCAGCGACGCGCGTACAGCGCCGGGCAAATGACCGGTCAGCGGGCACAGCGGCTGGAGAAGCTGAGCATGGTCTGGTCGCTGGCGGATGAGCGGTTCCAGGAAAACCTGGAAGCTGCCAAGGCGTACTACGAGCAGCACTGGACGCTGTGCGCGCCCCGGTCCGCCACGGCGCTGGACCGGCCGGTGGGGCAGTGGCTGTCCAACCTCCGCCGTCCTGGTGCGCTGGAGGGCCACTCCGAGTGGAAGACGGCGCTGGAGGCTGTGGACGAGGACTGGAACCCGGAGTGGCCGGCGGAGTGGCAGCGGCACTACGCCGTGCTGAGCGAGCTGGTGGCCGACGAAGAGGGCCAGGCGGAGGTCTTGCCCGGGTTCACCGTCCACGGCATGGATATCGGCAAATGGCTGGCCAAGCAACGGACGCCGAAGGTCTGGGAGGCCCTGACGGACGGGCAGCGCGAACGCCTGGAGCAGCTCGGCATCACACCGCTGGCTCCGCACCTGGAAGAGCCCGCAAAGCCCTCTACGGCGCCCGTGAGCGCCTTCGAGCGGGGTGTTGCGGCCTTGGTGCGGTACAAGGCCCGCACGGGCTCTGCGAAGGTCCCCAGGGCCCACGTAGAGCAGCTGGAGGACGGGGCCAAAGTCCGGCTTGGCGTATTTCTGAGCAACAGCAAGAGCAGGCGCGCCAAGCTCACCGCGGACCAACTCCAGCAGCTGGCGGATCTCGGGTTGGAGTGGGCAGCGGTGTAGCAGCCCCGTTGATCACGCGAGGGGCCCCGCCGGAGTCGGCGTGGCCCCTCGCGTTGCCTCAGGCGCCGGCCCTCTTCGCGCGGGCGGTGAGCGCGTCGCGCAGGATGCCATCGGGTGTCCGTGCCATGCGCAGCAGTTCGCGGCCGTCACTCCTTGCGGTTGCGCACCGCGAGCACGGCACCGGCGAGCGCGGCGATCCCGCCGCCGATCATGGGCACCACCTGCATGGACGCCTTGTGGTCCACGGCGTAGAACCCCAGCCAGACGAAGGCCACACCGAACCCCACCACGATCGTGTGCTCAAGCAGCCGGAACCCGTAGCCCGCCCACTGGTCGAGGCGTTCGCGGCGCAGCTGCCGCTCGACGAGCTCCCGCCGCCAGGCGAGGTGGTCCGGGTCGATCTGCTGCCACTTGCGCGCCTCGTCGGCCTCGGGGAAGGACGGCACCAGCTGGGCGGGGGCCTGGGTGGACGGTGTCTCCTGGTCAGACATCACTCGTCCCCCTGCCGCTGCCCTGCGATGCGGCCGCCATCCGGTGGTCGGCCGTCACCAGTGCTTCGTTCACGGCCCGTTCGGCGGCAGCACGACGCCGGTCCCTCTCCTCGTCGGTCCACGGCGCGGGTGGCGCAAGCGACCGGACGTACTCCCGCCATAAGGGCACCTCGGGGGAGCTCCGCCGCGCGAGGGCCGCGCGCGCCTGCACAGCGAGGACGAAAACCCCGAGGACGAAGACCGCCCAGGGCAGCAGAGTTACGAGCAGGCCCGAGACGTCGCCCACGCTGACGTGCCCCAGCGTCAGTGTCACCGTGAGGACCACCGCAATCCCCCACCCGGCCGTCGCGAGCCCCCGCCCAGCCATGCCGACGGCGTAGCCGGATGCCTTGCCCACCGCCGCCCCGGCGGCTGATCCGGCCGAGGTGGCCCCGGCTTCCGCGTCCGGCTCAGGTCTGGCCTCTCCGACCTCTGCGAGCGCCCGCTGCGCCCCGGCCACCGTCAGCCGCAATTCAGGGTCCTTGACCAGGAGTCCCTCGATGAGCACCTCAAGTCCGCCGATACGCCCCAGTGGCGGCGGTTCCTCCAACACCACGGCCGCGAGGGTCGCCACGACGCTGTCCCGTTGGAAGGGCGCGTGCCCCGTGACAAGGTGGTAGAGGGTCACCCCCAGCGAGAACAGGTCACTGCTCGGCCTCCGGGGACCGCCGTGCAGAATCTCGGGGGCGCTGTAGCCCGGCGTGAGGACGCTCTCCACTGCGTCCCAGGTGGTCCGGAAGTTCGCCCATGCCAGTGCGTCTGTTCCGGGAAGCAGGACCCACCGGGAGCGGTCTAAGCGGACGTTGGCGGGCCGTACATTTCCGTGGACGATCCCGGCCGCGTGCATCGCCTCCAGCGCGGCAAGCAGTTCCCGCGCGACCTCCCGCACCCGCTCAAGGGGCATCCGGCCATGCTCGGCCAGGTGGTCGGCGAGGGACGGGCCGTCGACAAAGGGCACGACGGCCCACAGCACACCGCCCGCCTCCACGACGTCATCCACGAGGATGACGCTGGGATGGCCCCGCAGATTTCTGGTGGCCGCGCGCAGGGACCCCGCCATCCAGTCCGCCCCCGTCGCACCCGCCGCCCCCACCTCCTCGACCGTCACCTCTACCTGCAGGACCTCGTCGTACGCCCTCCACACACGTTCGTACCCCCCGGACCTCATCTGCCCGCGGACCCGATAGCGCCCACCGAGCACCCGCCCCGGCTCCATCCTCTGCACCACGGCCCCCTCCCCCTACGGCTGAAAACGCCGTACCCACCGTCCCGCGCCGGCAAGCCCCCGCCACCGGTTTCGCCGTCTCCGGTACGAAGGGTGAGCCACGGCGCAGCACTGCACGTGCGTCGAAGGTGGTGAATCCCCGAGCGCCGCAGCGCGCGCATGTCATTCTGGTCGGCTGGCCTGCACACGGAGCAGGCCCGGAAAGGGCATGCCCATGGGCACCTCCACCAAGTATCCGCTGTGGTCTGTCGCCACGGTCACCGCAGTCGCCGACGTGCTCGCCGCCACCGACGACGGCCTGAGCGGCCGGGCAGGCGTCGGTCTGGCCGCCCCCACGGCCGGCACCCGCACGGACAAGCCGCTGCTGACGTTGAAGGGGTGAGGCGGCAACTTCCCCCTGCCGCGGATAACAGGGCCGCTTCGCGCAGTGGCCAGAGAACGTCACCGCAGATGACGGATCAAGGTACCGCAGATATTGGGGTGTTATCTGGGGGACGACTTCGGACCCGCTTCGCGGCCGACGGCCGGTCGGCCGCCCATCAGGGGCGACGAGGGCTTAGCGCCGGTTTTCGTTCCGATGTTCCTCGCCCCCCCGCGCCCCGCCGATCCATTGCGGCTTCTGTGGTGGGGCCTGGCGGCTCGAAGGCGGCAACAGCGGAACACGTCGCCCAACACGCTGGGTCTGCACCGCGTCGCCTTCGCCGTCGACGACATCAACGACGTCCTCGCCCGCCGGCGCGTCCACGGCGTCGAACTTCTCAGCAAGGTGGCGCAGTACGAGGATAGCCACCAGCTCTGCTATGTCAGGACTGTGGGGCCCGGGTGACGATGGTCAACGCGGCGGAGGCTGTTCGATCGCACCGCCCCGATGAGGTGTAGGGATGCAGTCCTTCGCCCCAGGTGGTAGATCGTCGAGGCACGCCTGGGAGCAGGCGTTGACTAGTAGCGGCAGGACGTCGGTCGCCACCACCTGGGAGAGCCAAGCCTGGTGAGGGCCCGTCGCCGAGATCGGCCCGGTGCAGACACTGCAGGTGCGGGCCGCGGTGGTTCCCCAGCGGAAGGGAGCCAGGCTGTCGAGGTCCAGGAACGTATCGCCGGGCGGGAGGAGCCGCGGGAACGGCGGCCGGTACTTGAAGTTGCCGTAGATCGAGCGCGTGCTCACCGTGCTGTTCGCCAGCCGACCGCACCGCGTGATCTCGTACGGGAACCAGTGCAGCCGATGCGAGGTGTAGGGGCTGAACTCCTCCAGGCTCGTCATCTTGCCGATCTCCGAAGGTATCCGAACCAGGTTGCTTCCGTACAGCACAAGGGTCCGCACCGCCGTCAGCCGGCCGATCGACGCCGGCAGCGTCACGATCTGCCGCCGCTCCTCGGGGCTCAGCTCCGGCAGCGGGCGGAACTCCTCCCGGCCTTCGGCCGCCGCCTCCTCGATCAGCTCCAGCAGCCGGAGCCAGCCCGGAGCACTGGTGTCCTGGATCTCGGCGTGGAAGGACGTCGCCGCGCCGGGCGGACTCACCCGGACCTGGTCGAAGCAGTGGCAGCGGTCTTGGGGCGCCCCGGGCCGGGAGTCCATCGCCTCAGGAAAACGGTTCGGGAAGACCTGTGCAGGGAGTTGTTCGTCCGTCATGGCGCAACGATAGGGATGCGGCGTTCGTGCGGCACCATCCGAACACCAGCGAACGCACTGGCCGGCACGGCCCGCACACTCCACAATCGGGCGGCGCCAGCCGACAACGCCGCACCTCGCTCGTGAAAATTCCCCACTCCGTTGAATGTCGGATCGAGTGGGGCGACGAGCGGCACTGGTCAATTTCAAGGCTCTGTCCGCAGTTCCGTGAATCCCCAGGTCAGCGGAGTGAGCGAGGGATCGTTTCGGCAGAGTATGTCCCGGCATGGCGAGCAAGACGGTCGAGGATGTGTTGTTTCCCGGGATCGACGTGCGAGTGGACCGCGTCAGCGACTCCTCCGACGTCCTTGTAGTGGAGGCGGTGTCCACCGCTCGCCCGGGTCGGTGCCCAGACTGCCAGAAACAGGCGAGACGCATACACAGCTGGTACCAACGAACCCTGGATGAAAGGCCGTTGGGATCCCGCCGGGTCATAGTCCGGCTGCGGGTCCACCGGTACTTCTGCGACCGGAAGAGCTGTTCCCGCAAGACGTTCGTCGAGCAGGTGCCGGGCCTGTCCGAGCGGCACCGCCGCTCCAGTACCGGGCTGACAGGCTGGCTGCGGTCGATCGCGATCGAACTCGGCGGCCGTCCGGCCGCGCGGCTGTGCCGTCGTCTGCGGCTGGCCGCGGGCAAGACTCGGCTGCTCAGGCTGCTGACGGCGCCGGCGGTGCCGGACCGTGCGCCGCGGGTGTTGGGTGTGGATGAGTTCGCCTTCCGCAAGGGCTGCACCTACGGCACCGTGCTGGTCGACGTCGAGGCCGGCAGGGTCGTGGACGTACTGCCCGACCGCACCTCCGAAACGTTCGCGGCCTGGCTCAAGGGCCATCCCGGAGTCGAGATCATCTGTCGGGACCGGGCCACCGCATACACCAAGGCGGTCAAGGAAGCCGCCCCGCATGCCCTAGAAGTGGCTGATCGCTGGCACCTGTTACAGAACCTGTCCGCCGCAGTGGAGAAGACCTGTCATCAGCACCGCGACTGCCTGCGCAAACGTGCCGAGGAAGAGCCGGTGACCGAGGTGTCGGAACCGCCCCCGATGCTGTTACCTCCCGCGGAACTGCCCCGCACCCAGATCATCGAACGCACCCGCCATCGCTACGAGGACATCCATCGACTGCTGGAGAAACGATGGACCATCAGCGCCATCGCCCGCCGTCTGAACCTCGACCGCAAGACCGTGCGCCGCTTCCGCGACACGGACCTCGACGAGCTGCTGGCCTCCGCCCGCGAGCGCCGCCCCAACGGCGTCCTGGAGCCATTCAAGGCATACCTCAACGCCCGCTTCACCGAAGCCCAAGGCCAGGTCAGCGGCACCCAGCTGTTCCTGGAGATCCAGGCTCGCGGCTACCACGGCAGCCGCCAGGTCGTCCGCAAACACCTCGCCGCCCTCCGAGC
The DNA here is from genome assembly GCF_055657175.1 of Streptomyces sp. NPDC107581. Taxonomy (NCBI): domain Bacteria; kingdom Bacillati; phylum Actinomycetota; class Actinomycetes; order Kitasatosporales; family Streptomycetaceae; genus Streptomyces; species Streptomyces sp. NPDC107581. The sequence continues at coordinate 34,528 of NZ_JBVKBH010000026.1, read as the reverse complement.
GGGCACCGCCGAACCGGTCCGGGCCGACATCCCGAGCCCTCGCAAGATCACCTCGTGGATCATGCGGCCCCGAGAGACACTGACCGCCAGCCAGGACGAGCGGCTCCTTCAAGTCCGGCTCGCCTGCCCGGACATCACCCGGGCCTGCGATCTCGCTCGGGCGTTCGCCGAACTTGTCCGCCACCAGCGCGGATACCTGTTGCTGGAGTGGATCCGGCAGGCCGAGCAGGACGCACCGAAGCCGATGAAGGGCTTCGCCGGCTTCCTCCGCCAGGACCTCGACGCGGTGACCGCCGGCCTGTCCCTGCCCTGGAGCTCCGGGGTCGTCGAAGGGCATGTGAATCGGGTGAAAACGCTCAAGCGGGCTATGTATGGCCGAGCCTCGTTCGAACTCCTGCGAACCCGCATCCTCACCCATCCATGAGCCGCGCTACGGAAACCTCCTCGCCAGCCACCACAATGCCGGGTACGTTCACCTCGTGTGTTACTACGCCGAGAAGCCCTACAAGCTGCATTACGTGTGCGCGCCCTGCCGCGTCGCGTTCAAGCGGCACCCCGGGCCCGGCGGCCACCGATGCCCCCGATGCTCCGAGCCCATGGTCTGTGCTGGCCATGACTTCGCGGCACCACGGCGCCGCGATACCAAGACGTGGACCGTCGTGGCAGCCGTGCTGGCCGCCGGACTGCGTTACGAGGGCCGCGAACCCTGCGGCTGCGGCAAGGACCCCAAGTTCCGCCCCCGTACCCGGGCCCAGTTGCGAGCGCGTCGAATCACTGCAGCACGAACCGGGGCTTCTCTCGCCGACGTGCTGGCACGCGTAGACCCACTGACACCCGCATGATCTGACCCGGTGGTGTACTGCGCGGCGCATGATCCACCGCTTCACGCCACGAGATCATTCACGGAACTGCGGACAGAGCCAATTTCAAAGATCCCCATCAACCCGGCCCCGGACTTCCTCGCAGCGGGCCTCCAGGGGACTGAATCCCACAGCTTCCTCACCTCCGAGTACCTCAACGGCCTCGATTTCCTCGAGGATCTGGGCCTGATCGCGGTGAACGACGACGAGGTGGGCGTCTTCTGGTCGTTCGGGGCGTACTGACGACATTCAGAGGAGTCACCGGCGACCGTTTACCACCGCCCTGGCGACCCCGAGCCGGGCACGGCCACCGTTGAGGCGAGCCGTGCCTTGGCCGACCGCCTCGGGGTGCCGCTCCACGTCGCCTCCCGGGACGTCCCCGAAACACGTCGCCCCATCGACCTCTTGCGCGGACACGCTCGCGGCCTGGTTGGCGGAGCGGCCCGGTATAGAGATCGTCTGCCGTGATCGCGCCCCCTTCTTCGCCACCCGTGGCGCCCCGCAAGCACTCCAAGTCGCCGACCGATGGCACCTCTGGCACAACATGGGTGAAGCCGCCGAGAAGTGCGTCTACCGGCACCGTAGTTGCCTGCGCCCCATGCCGGCACCGCCGGACGAACCACACGAGAAGCCGACGTCGGCGGTGTCGGCGTAGGCCGCTTCCACAACCGATGAATGCCCGCCCGGGTGATCAAGTTCTGGGCAGCGTTCGAGCCCAGGTGGCCACCGACTGGTGTGAACGGGCAGCCACCCGGGGCCTACTGTATTGCTACCTGCATGCCGGTCAGATTTCCGGCGGGAGGTCGTCGCTGTCGGTGATACCGCCGGCGGGCCGCCAGGACTCGTGAGAGATCTCACGGCAGATCAGGCCATCGCACAGCTGAAAGGCACCGAGCTTGCGCACGGACAGCTTCGTAGCGACGGGAAAGTCCAGACCCGGGATCCGGTCTGCGGTGATCGTGACGGACAGGAGCTTGTCGTTGAAAACCCACTCCTCCGTGGCGATCTGCCGCAGGAGGGTGGTGGAGTGGATGTCCAGGCACTCGAACAGGTCACGGTAGTTTTCAGCGATCCGGTCCTTGCCGCGCAGGACCACGCCGCGGGAGGGGGCCTCCCACACCACGTCGTCGGTGTACAGAGCAAGCGCGGCCTCGATGTCGTGGGCCTCACGGTCAAGGTGGGCAGCTACGACCTCGATGTTCTTGCGTACGACGTCTTCTCGGTTCACAGTCATGCGGGGAGTCACGCTTGCCTCCAGTTCGCTCGACGGAACAGCGAGGCGGCCAGGACCCCTCGCCGGAATCGGGGGACGAGCATCGCTACAACGGTAGGAGCACCATCTACGGTCTCCTGAGCACCGAACCGGCCAACGTCACTCTCCCCTCCTCCACAGAGGTTAAAAACAAGCTAAGGGGCCGAGCCGTTGCCGGTGGTCGCGTACGTGGCCGAGCACCTGGGCGTTGAGGGCCCAGCGTGCGTGCCGTTAACGAACGTGTCACCAGCCAGCCCCCACCGCGGCAGACTAGGGTGTCTGGCCGTGCGCTTTGGAACCGGTTCGGTCTGGATCGCTGGTGTCTACAGCGTGCGTAGGGTTGCACGCAGTGGCTCGGCCGGTTGAAGGATGGCGCCCGGACGAGGGACGGGTTCGCCGGGGTCAACGACGAGATGGAAGCGCTGTGCGAGGGTCGCCAGCAGCAGCGTCGCCTCGACCAGGGAGAAACGCGCGCCGAGGCAGGCGCGTTGGCCGCCGCCGAAAGGGAACCAGGCGTGGTCGGGCACCGTGTGTGGCGAGTCGGCGTCCCACCGCTCAGGGCGGAAAGACGCCGGGTCGGGGAACCAGCGCGGGTCGCGATGGGTGGTCCACGGGCTGCACCACACCGTCGTGCCGGCCGGTACGGGCACACCGCCGAGCGTTGCGCCCTCCCGCGCCATCGCGGGTGGCAGCGTCCAGACGGGCGGGTAGAGACGCATGGCCTCCTGGACGATCTGTCGGGTCCAGCCGAGTTGCTCGTAGTCCTCGAAGGTCGGGGGACGGCCACCGAGTACCCGGTCGAGTTCCTCTGTCAGCCGGGCGCGGGCCTCGGGGGAACGGGAGAGCAGGTACCAGGTCCAGGTCAGTGCGGTCGAGGTGGTTTCGTGGCCTGCCGCCCAGAGTGTCACCGCCTCGTCCCGGACCTCCTTGCGCGAGAGTGGACGTCCCTGCTCGTCACGGGCCGCCAGCAGGCGGGCGAGCAGGTCATCGCCATGCTCAGGGGCGGCGCCGCCGGCCAGCCGATCGCCGATCAGGCGGTTCACCTCCGCGTCGATCGTCGCGACGGCCGCGAGCAGGCGCCGGCGCCCGGGCGTCCGGACCCAGCCGGGCAGGAAGAAGGAGATGCCGCGCAACTCGGCGCGGATCTCCCGCTGGGCCACGACCATGGCGGCTCCGAGCGCCCGGCCCTGGTCGCCGAGGTCGCCGCCGAAGAGCGTGCGGACGACGATCCGTTGGGTGAGCGTGGTCATCTCGCTCAGGACGTCGATGCGTTGGCCACCACGCCAGCGGTCGGCGTGCGCGACGCCGCAGTCGACCATCGTCGTCGCGTACCCGCGCACCTGGCGTGGACGGACCACTGGCTGGACGAGCGAGCGCTTGCGCTGCCAGTCGGCGCCCCGGCTGCGGATCACGCTGTCGCCGACCAACTGCTTCAACGACCAACTGAGATCGATCACCTCGAAGGTCCCCTCGACGGCGCCCAGGAACTCGGCGATGTGCTCGGGCCGGGAGATGAACAGGCTGCGCCGTGGCCCGAGCGACCAGCTCGCGAAGTCGCCGTACTCGTCCCTCAGTCGGGCGAAGAAGGCCAGCGGATCCCGGCCGAAGGCGAGGAGATGCCCGATCAGCGGGAGACCGGGCGGTCCGGGCGCGTGCATCACCGGCGGGGGTACAGCAGAGACCATGGCTGGACGTCCTTTGGCTGACTGGCAGTCAGGACGATGGTGTCGTGGAGTCAGGGCGGTCGCCAGGCACCGGGCGGGTGACAGTACTGCCCAGCTGGCCCGCCGCGGCGAGCCGCAGCCACCGGGCCCGCGGCGGTGAGGAGATCGCACATCCGCGGTGCTGCCCCTGCCAGAGCACCTGGTGGAACAACGACCAGGCCGGGGCAATGGCAATACCCGTGCGGACACACCGTCCAGGCCACCCGGGAGGCCGGCGAGTGGCACAAGATAGGGCAGGGCCCACGCGAGTGCATGCCGGGGGTATGCGTGAGGCGTTCGTTAGTTTGATTCGATAAAGCTCTTGTAGGCGGCTGTGCTGGTGTACAGATCGTCGGTGCCGTCGCCGCAGGGCGAGAATCGGCCGGTGATCATGCCGAAGATGACGCCGTCCACGGCCGCCGGGTCACCCGAGTCGCCCTTGCAGACGCCCTGTCCCGGGAGAGGGCGGCCGCAGAACATGCCGTCCTGGAGTGCGTCGCCCGCCTGGGAGCGGCAGTCGGCGGGCGTGTCCACTGTCTCCTGGATCTCCTGGAGGTTCTCGGGGAGGTTGGGCGTCTCTGGTCCGGTGGAGCCCCAACCCGCCACGGTGAACTCGGTGCCCGGAGCCGGGTCCTCGCTGGGGAGCCGGGCGAACCGGACTCCGCCCATCTCCTGTGCGTACGTGGCCAGAGTGAGGACCGCAACGTCGGCGAACAGGGTGTCCGCGTTCCACTGCGGGTGGATCTTGTACGAGCTGACGGAGCTCTTGAAGGGGAGCGTTGACCGTCCCGCGCCGCCCCACGCCACCTCCAGCTTGCTGGCCGTCTGGCCGTCGACGCAGTGGGCCGGGGCCACGGCCTTGTTGGCGGAGAGCAGGAAGCCACTGCAGACGTGCGACTTCCCCGTCCAGCCGTCTACCCGGAGGCTGACCTGATAGGGCGCGCTCTGCAAGGCGGCGTCCGTTCCGCCGACGATTGCGTAGGCCGGAGTGGTGCCGGACAGTGCCAGGCACAGCACGGCGGCTGATGCGGTGACGACTTTGCGCATCATGTGACTTCTCCCAATCGTGCGCGGGCTGCGGCGGCGGGGCTGCCGCCCGGTGATCAACGACCGCCGGGCTGAACGGACACTGATCCGGGTGCCGGCGCCGTATCGAGGTCGTCGGCATCCCTCGGTGCTTCGTTGCTGGTCAGGACGGCTCACGAGGCGATGGATCACCGTCATCCGATCGAGGGGGTCCCGTCCGCCGCCGTGTCAGCGGAGATGATCGACGAAGGTCTGCCGCATGAGTGATCACATGACGCGACGTGGCGCTGCCGCAGTGGCGGCGCCGCAGCCCTCTTCGCCGCCGGAAGAGCCGCTGCATCCGCGCCGGCTCCGCAGCTCCAGCGGGTTACTGCGGCTTCGGTCGATCCGCAGGAGAAGGCGTTGCACCCGGCACACCGCAGTTTCCCTCACCCCTGGGTGTGTTGTCGGTCACGCGGACCGAGCGTCACCACACCGCCCAGTCCGTGTGCTGCCGCCGGGGCGCGCGAGCGCGGCTCCGTGCCGGAAGACTGACGAATAGCTTTTAGGTTCCAGGAGCCGTTTCGGTAGTCGAGGCCGAGGTTGATGAGCCGGCAGAGGTCGAACGCGTCTCACCGCACGTCTCGCCCAGGCCGACGCTGACGGAGACCTGGACTGGGGAGTGGACTTCGCTGCCGGTCGCGCCCACCAATACGCGGCCGACGCCTGACTTGAGCAGCAGTGGACCTACCGCGCCTGTGCCGCAAGACCGCGCTGACCCGACCGCATGGCCACCGCATGGTTAAGGTGGAAGAAGGGCCGCACCAGTGGCATCCAGCCGCGCAGCCCTGGTTTCCGTACAGTGACGCGCTGGGTGAAGCGGGCCACGGAGCCGTGGCCCGGATCGGGTCCCACGGTCCAGCGGGCGCTTCCTTCGATGTCACCGTCCACTGCCGCCTCCAGAATGTGCGCGGCGGGATCCTCCACGACCGGCGTGAGGCGGGCCGTCAGCTCGTAGCGCAGCAGGGCCCTGATGACGACCTCGCATTCGCGGTCGGCGATCTGCCGCACGGAGCGGATGGCCGGCCACCAGGAGGGGTAGGCCCCGACGTCGGCGAGCTTCGCGTACACGGCCTCCGGCGCGAGCGGTGCTCGCCAGGCGCTGGTGAAGAGGATGTCGTGGCGGTTCACGCGGTTGTCCCTGTCGGCAGTGGGGTGGAGGGTGCGGGCAGGTGGTTGCGGGTCCGTGCGAAGAACACGGCGGTGCCGAGCAACCATGTGGCGAGGTACCAGGCGGGGCCGAGCAGCAGATGACCGTAGGGAGTGGCATCGGGCGTGAAGCTGGCGGCGACCGAGACCTGCATGGGGCCGTAGCCGGGAAGGAGCTGGAGCCCGCTTTTGTCGGCTCCCGTGTTGCTCGTGGGGTTCTGCATCACGCTGTCCAGCAGGCTGGCCATGATAATGACGAACAGCCCGGCGAGTTCATTGCGCAGGAATGCGCCGAGCAGGATGCCGATACCGCCATAGCTCAACGCGGCGGTGAACAGGCCGAGCGCGAGGAGGCCGGGCCGGGCCGGGTCCCAGTAGCAGCATACGAGGGCCGTGGCGTACGCGGCGATGAGCGCGGAGGCGATCGTCATCGCGATGACCTTGCTCATGAGCAGGCAGGTGCGTGGGTATCCGGCGAGCGCGAGCCTGCGGTCGAAGTCGAGGGCCTTGAAGGTCGTCATGAACATCATGAACCCGACGATGAGTGTCACCGCGCTGATGGCCCCGGACACCATGGTCAGGTGATTGCCGTTGACGGTGACGGTCCGATCGGCCGCGCGCAGCAGGAAGCGCAGGGGAGCGGGGGTGACGAACCAGTGCTCCAGCGTCAGCCACAGAGGGATGTAGCCGACGGCCAGCACGAGGGCCAGGCGGTTGCGGGCGTGTTCAAGGAGCGCGAAGCCGACACCTGTGCGAAACGTCTCTCCCGCCCGGCTCAACGCGCCGCTCCTCGGACGCCGGCCGGCTGGCTCTCTCCGCGCCACGGCGCCGCCACACCGCCCCGCAGCCTGTGGATGACGTCGAAGCGTTGGGTGTCCCAGGCAAGGTGCGACACGACGAGAACGCAGCGCCCCCGGTCGCGCAGGCGGGTCGCGACGTCCCAGAAGTGTAGGTATGTCTCCCAGTCGAAGCCCTGGTACGGCTCGTCGAGCAGCAGCACGTGCGGGTCGTGCAGGAGCGCGAGGGCCAGATTCAGTTTCTGTCGGGTGCCGCCGCTGAGCCGCTCCACAGGTGTGTGCCGGTACTCGGCGAAGTGCAGCTCGTCCAAGAGTTCCTCCGCGCGGCCGCTCCGCTCCAGGCGGTAGGCGGTCCGGAACCACCGCAGGTGCTGGTCGACGGTGAGCGCGTCGTTGAGTACCGCCTCCTGGGGGCAGTACCCCAGCGAACCGCGGTGCTCCACTTCCCCCGCGTCGGCGGCGATCTGCCCGCACAAAACGCGCAACAAGGTGCTCTTGCCCGAGCCGTTCTCACCCACGACTCCTGCCAGGGTGCCTGGCTCAAGGCAGAACGAGACACCTTTGAGCACGTGGCGCGACCGGTAGGCCTTGTGGACGTCATGCACGCGCAGGGCGTACGGGATAGCTGGCACGGCGGGTCTCCTCCTGCGCGGGGCGTGGGCGGGCGAGGCATGGGGCGCGCTCGGCAAGATGCCGTTCACGTCGGCATCGGTGACGGCTTCAGCGCCTGCGGCGGGACAGGCAGTCGATGAAGGAACGCCACTGCCGCCGCACGTCCTTGGGCAGCGCCGCCTCGTCCAGCGCGGCGATGGCCGACGCCACATGGTGGGCGGCGGCTTTCTCGGCGCGTTCCCGGCTGCCTGTGGCCTCCAACAGGCGCATCACCTCATGGACATCGGTTGGCGACAGCGAGGCGGCGTCGAGCAGGTCCGCGATCCGCAAGCCGTCGGCGGTGCCCGACTCGGCCGCCAGCACCAGCGGCAAGGTCTTCTTGCTCCGGATCAGATCCGTGCCGACAGGCTTCCCGGTGAGCGCGCTGTCGCCCCACAGGCCGAGCACGTCGTCAAGGATCTGGAACGCCACGCCGAGGTCGCTTCCCGCCTTGCGCAGCGCGCGCACCATGGGCGGCGGCGCGTCCGCGAGCACGGCCCCCAGGACTGCCGCGCAGCCGAAGAGCGCGCCGGTCTTGCCGCGCGCCATGCGCAGGTACCGGCTGGCGGACATCTCCCGAAGGGCCCAGCGCTCCAGGGCGAGGTCCTGTGCCTGGCCCTCCACCATCTGCTCTGCCGTGGCGATGAGTTCCTCCATCGCCGCGCGGGCTCCCGGACCTTGCGCGTGGAAGATCGTGGCGACGGCCTGGACGATGAGGGCGTCACCAGCAAGCACGGCAGCGCTGGTTCCGAACCGGGCCCACGCGGCGGGCCTGCCCCGCCGCTCCGCGTCGCCGTCCATGATGTCGTCATGCAGCAGGGAGAGCTGGTGCACGAGCTCCACCGCCGTACCCGCCACGGCGGCGAACTGCTCCGGCGCTCCGACGGAGGTGACCGAAAGCAGCGCAAGCGCCGCGCGGACTTGCTTGGCCACCTGTCGCACCGATGTCTGGCAGTCACCGTTGGCCCATCCCAGGTGGTATCGGCACACCGCGGCCAAGGACGGGTGCAGCCGATCGATGACCTCCCGCAGGAGGGGATCCACCAGCTCCGCCCCGCGCCTGAGCGGCACCTCACCGTCCGCAGCGGGCGTGTGCGCGTTCAACAGGCCGGTCCCGTACAGCGAAATGGGTGTCATCGATTCCTCGCCCTGCCAGTAGCTCTTACTCAACATCGCCGCGTGATGGTCACTGCCTGCTTTGACCTGCGAGCACAGGCGCGCGGGGCGCGACACCACCCGGAGATCCTCAGCAGCAGCCGTCTTGGTCTCCTTCGTTCGCATAACGACGGCGACGATCACAGGTTGTGCCCACCGCTCGCGGAGGCGACAGCAGCCCCCTGCGGATGCCGCTCAGGCCGCAGGGGTCGCCTTGAGGAGGAGGTGGATGACGCGGTCGACGTCCTTGCCGTGCGGGTCCACAAGGTTGGACCCGAGCTTGAACAAGAACTTGCGCGCCACAGGGTTCGGCAGCCCCTTCCTGGCAACGAACTGTGCGACGTGCGGATTGCCCAGAGCGCCGGCGATGCGCCGGCCAGCCGTGAAGTAGCTGCCGACGCCGTCCTTCACGACGCGCGGATAGCCGTGCAGGGCTCGTTCACGCTGCGCCACGTCAGCGCGAGCGAGCGCCTGGACGATGACGTCCGCCGCGAGGCGCCCCGATTCCAGGGCGTAGTCGATGCCCTCGCCGCTGAGCGGGTTGACCATTCCTCCAGCGTCGCCGACCAGCAGCAGGCCACGTGTGGACAGAGGTTGGCGGTTCAGGCCGCGCCGGCAACCGGGCTGTCCAGTCCCTGAGCAGCGCGCGGTAGTCGACGTTTAGTTCCGCCGAGGACGCCCAGCACGATGGAGCCCCTGCCTATCAGTGCGGACAGGGGCCCCGTTGACCGGGTTACCTGGCCAGCGTGACGGTGATCGGGACGTCCGGGCAGAGGCGCAGTGCATCGGAGAGGGCGGCCTGCTCGGCTCCGTCGATGCTCAGGCCCCAGCGGGTCTTGTCCGCGACCCAGTCGGTGACGTACTGGCAGCGGTAGTCCTCGGCCGGCGGCAGCCAGGTGGTCGGGTCCTGGTCGGCCTTGGACCGGTTGGAGGCTGCGGAGACCGCGATCAGCGCGCGGTCGTCACCGAGGTCGTTGGCGTAGGCCTCACGTTCCTGCGCGGTCCACGCCGAGGCGCCGGAGTCCCAGGCTTCGGCGAGCGGGACCAGGTGGTCGATGTCGAGGCCGCGCGGCCCCTGGATGTACCGGTCGTCGTAGGGCGAGTACCACTCGCCTCCAGTGAGGGCGCACTTCGGGCCCTGCTCCGGTGCGATCACGGCCTCGGCCTTCAGGACCTCGGATCGCGTGTTGCAGCCGTCCTTGTCGACGTCGACCCAGTGCTTGAACTTGGTGCGCTCGTAGCCGGAGCGGTCTTCGGTGTGTACCGGAAGCTGGGCGAGCGCGTCCCGCACGGGCGCGATGAACGTCTCTCCGGGGGCACGCCCGGCGGCATTGGCCGCTGAAGCGGCCTGGGCGGTCGTGGGGATGAGCAGGGCGACGGAAGCGGCTACCGCGGCAGCGGTGCGGGTGAAACGCACGGGGAGTCCTCTCGAAGATCACAGCAGTCGGTGATCTTCGTAGCGGCCTCGCGGCGCGACGCGCCCGGACTGTGCGATCGGGCTACCCGATCGAGCGGTAAGTCCCATGTGGCTGAGCACCTCAGTTGACCGTATTGGCCCACTGAGGCGCTCAGTCACATCGTCCCCGCTCCCTCCTAGACCCAGTCGAAAACCTATGTTCGAACACTTGCTCGAACTCTGGGTTATGGTGGATACCTGAAGAGACACAGGTCAGGCAGGGGGTCGCGGGAGTCGGGAGGTGCAGGGCGCTGGATTTACTCATCTGCACGTCACCTCCGGCTACTCCGCCCGCTACGGCGCATCCCTCCCCGACGCCCTCGTACAGCGCGCGGCCGAGCGCGGCATACGCACGCAAGACCTCCCACGAGGCGACGGGCAGGGAGCCGTCGGTCTCGGCGTGCGCGGCGGTCACCAGACGGCACAGCCGTGCCCACCCGGCCGCGTTCTGCGCGAGCAGGGTGATCCGCAGCGGCGGCTCCACCACGTGTGCGCCACCGCGGGTCGGCGTACGCGGTGGTGCAGCACCCCGACGCGGAGATCATCACGAGCTTCCCCGGACTTGCCGTGCTCACCGGTGCTCGGATACTCGCGGAGATCGGTGACGACCACACCCGGTTCGAAACGGCCCGAGACCTGAAGGCCTACGCCGGAAGCGCCCCGGTGACGAGGGAATCCGGCAAGAGCCGTCGCGTCAGCCACCGCCGGATCAAGAACAGCCGCCTGGCCGCGGCCGGCCGGCACTGGGCGTTCGCCGCACTCACCGCTTCACTCGGGGCCCATTCTCACTACAACCGCCGACGAGAAGCCGGCGACCGCTACCACGCGGCCCTCCGCAACCTGTTCAACCGCATGATCGGCCAGCTCCATCACTGCCTGACCACCCGCAAGAAGTTCGACGAATCGATCGCCTTCGCCCCGCCGACACTGCCAACGCTCGCAACAGCTGCTTGACCCCATAGCTGCATGGGGTGTCTTGTCCGCAAGGACCACATCCGGTCTGGTGCGCGGACGCGCTCGTTATGGCGACAGCGCCGCCGCCGAGGGTGTCGACGGTGCAGCCACCAATGGCTCATCGGAAGTCGTTGACCAGTGGGCGTATTTAGCGGAAGTCTCCTAGGGAAACATCCCACCTGATTTCATACCAGAACCTGGTCTCTGCGTAAGCGTGAGAGTCGATGGTCTTGACGCGCGCTTCGAGCCTACGCGCCAACTCTTCATCCTCATCTTCACCCTCATCGACCACCCCCTCATCTTCCATCTCACTCGAGATCAAATATGCGAAAAACTGCAGGCACTCGACGAATTTCACCAAGGACTCGTTGACGTAATTGACGCTACATCCATCATGCGTCTCAACCACGTTCCCGGACGTGGTATCGATCAGGAGACTGCCGGACGCTCCAGTTACCCCAAAGCACACAAAGTGATGATCTCCGATATTTACCATTTGTAGAGGCTGTACGGGCTTAAACACTTCGTAGACCGCCTCCGTCGGCACCTGCATGTTTCCAAGCGCAGGCACCTCAGGCAACATCACGTCCACGATGCCCAGACCATCACCAGCCATAAGTTCCCCTCAAGTTGAACAGCGGGCGGGCGGGCAGGGCCAGCGGCCAGGCGGCCAGCCATCCACTGCATCATCGGTGATCGCAAACGGCAACGCCTGGTCCACCCCGATCGCCGACCTGGTGTGGTGGGCGAAGATGCGCTGGCGAATCGAGCACGACTACCGCGAACTCAAACTCCGCCTGGGCCTGGACCACTTCGAAGGCCGCATCTGGCGCAGCTGGCACCACCACGTCACCCCCGTCACCGCCGCCCGGGCCTTCCTCACCTTGCGGCGGCACGACGCAAAAGCCCAGATGCCAGCCCGACCCTCTGCCAGGTCCTCGACGAGTTTCCCAGGACCTCCCGAGGTGCTGGACCGGCACCTGCACCACCTGCGGCCACCCCCGCCGACCAGTAGAAGAAGAACCAAACGAGGCACTACTAGGCGCCAGCTACGGGCCGTGGCGGGCATGCGAGTCGGTCCGGCACCGAAGGCGATGCCGGACCGACGCGTCAGCCGGCGCGGGTCCAACGCGCCTGCCAGGATCCGAGACGGGTTCGGGCTTGCGACCAGGAGCCGTCAGGAGGACACCGGCCAACTCGTCGCCGGTGTCGTGCTGTCCACCACCGTCATGGTGAAGGAGCCTAGACCGCAGCATTACGCCGAACAACCGTCCCCTCTGCCACTGATCACCGCCACTCCCCCGCCGGCCTCCCCGCCAGCTGATTCCCCAGCCCCTCCGGACACGAGGAAAAAACGGGCAGGGGGCCAGCCCGGCGGCCGTGCGGCGGGGGACGAGAAGCACCACACGCATCACCCCTCCCCCCTCCGCCGCTGCCTCGCCACACCCATACGCCCGGCCACCCACTGGAACGGCCGCTGAACCACGACCACGGACCGTCCACGCGCTCCGTGACAGCCGCCCAGCAGCACGAGCAACCTGGCAAGCCGACACCGGTACACGGAACGCGGCCCGCACACGACTGAACCCCACGGCTGCAACCAGGAATCACTGCGCGCATCAGAGACACATCAGTCCCCGGTCAGCCCACCCTGCCACTCTGGTTCATGTGAACGGCACCGGACACCACCCCGGGCCAGAAACACGGAGAGGTGCCCGGAGCGGTTGATCGGGGACCAACGAGCCACGCCTCACGGTCGGGCCCCACAAGGCCCACGCAGGTTCGAATCCTGCCCTCTCCGCCACACCAGACACCGACGACATCCTGCACAGCTGCCGACAGCGGTTGAGCAGCACAGCGACCCCAAGCCAGCCGCGACTTGGGGTCCCTGCCTGGGCGCTCCGGCTCCAAGCCGCCCAGATCATCCAGTCAGCGGTTCAGGCGTGGCACCCGCCCGGGTGAGTGCCACGCCCCGTCACCGGCCGGCGTGTCTACAGGTGCTGGGCACAGCCGGTGGATCAGCGGCGGTGGTAGCCCCAGGCGGCGGCGTCGACGAAGCGGCCGTGGTCGTTGCGCAGGGTCGCGGTGTCGTGGTCGTTGTTCCAGACGTAGTTGCGCCGGTCCTGGAACACGTCGGTACGACTGTCGTGGCCCATACCGGTGTGGACGCGGACCGTGGAGCGGCCGTCCAGGTGGTAGTGCTCAAAGGTGTAGGTGTGGCCGTCCTCGTCGGACAGCATCCAGCCGTCGAGGTTGACCGTGCGGCGTGAGCCGTTGGTGATCTCCACCCATTCCCGGTTCAGGGAGCGGTTGGAGCGGTCGTCGCGTCCCGGGGAGTCGGCCTGAACGGCGCTGATGTAGACCATGGGGTGGTGCGGGCGGGCCGGGTGATGGCCAGCGGCCGCGGCCGGCAGCGCCACGGCACCCACGGCGGCGGCCGCCACAGCGGCAACAGCACTCATGCGACGCACAGAAGCAGAAACGGTCACGAGGATCCCCCTACAGGGTCCAGAGCACCCTTCGCGGATCCGGCGAACACCGAAGGCGTCGCTGGCCGGTGGTGGTGCGTTGTGCGGGTGGCGGCCGGCTGGCCGCGCCCTCACACCGTGCAAGCCCTGCGCCCGAATTATGGAGGAACCGTGCGTGCAATTACAGATTCAGCACATTTCCATGACTCTTCAATGCAACGACCATGTATGCCTCGAACATACTGGATTGACCTTTCATCAGTCACTCTGGCCGTGCAATTCCTGGCCCGTCAGGACTGCCGGCGCCACCCGTCGGCTCCCCACGCTGAAGTGCCGTCACCCGAAAGTGGGTAACAGCTATCGGGCCTGCCCACCCGGGCTAGTCCGTTCCGACCTCAGCGCAAGAGGACCGCAGCATTCCGGGAATGCCTGCGGTAGCGGCCGTGCCCTGACACGCCCTCGCAGCCAGGAGGACCACGCCGTCAGTTGGTACAGGTATCGAGCATGGAGGAGAGAGCCGACTTCTCGTTGTCGGTGGTGGTCAGCTTCCAGACGGACTTGATGTGGGTGTAGTCCTTGGCATACGTGCACCAGAAGGCGTGATTGGTGGGCTTCCAGCCGGCCGGGCCGCTGTCGGACTTGGAGGAGTTGGAGGACTCCGAGGCGATGAGCAGCTGGGGGTCCTTGAGGTCGTTGCCAAAGGCCTTGCGCTGATCGGCGGTCCAGGTATCGGCGCCGGAGCGCCAGGCCTCGGCGAGGGGGACCATGTGGTCGATGGTGGCCTGGGCGACGTCGGTGACGGTGGCGTCGTCGTAGACGGAGTACCAGGAGCCGGAGGCGGGCTGGCAGTGGTCGGGCTTGTCCTGGACGTCTTTGCCGTCGCGGGCCAGGACATCCTGGCGGGTGGTGCAGCCGTCGGGCTGGGTGGACCAGATGTCGAACTTGTCGCGGGCGTAGCCGTCCATCGAATGCGGGGCAGCCACGGCGAGCGCGGCCAGCTCACTGCGGGCGGTCGCGGTCGATGGCGGTGCGGGCGGCTCGGCGAAGGCAGGAGCGGCACAGATGCCGGTCAGGAGCAGGACGGTTGCGGGCAGGCCAAAGGCAGCGCGGCGCATGAAGTCTCCATAATGCGTGGGGGGTTGGAGAGTCTGCTCACGACAAAACCGCAGCCGTGCACCATCCGCTACGCGCGTTGACAAGCTCCGACAACTCCCCCACGCCGTCTTCACTGCATGGTCACCCGCACGGCGGCCAGAGGAATCCGGACCGCGGCGCCGCCTCCAGCTCGCCGGAGGCCCCATCGCCCGGCCGCACGCCAGAGCGAGCGCGCCAACCCATAGCGCGGAACCACCCGGCCGGGCCTCCCGCTGTCACCCTCGATCGCCCGCAGAGGTGACTGCCAAGCCGCTCGGCGATCTCGCGGTCGGACCGCCACTCTGGTCAGCCTCGACGCGAAGGCGCCGACGGAGGGTCAGGCAACGAGCGACACAGCGGCGATCCGCCATGCGTCGGCAGTACGAACCAGCAGGTAGTGCGAGCCGGACCGCTGGAACTCCTTGCCGTGTACGTCCCGGCGCAGCCACGTGATCTCGATGACCACCGCACACGCGTTCAGTGCCCGGACCGACTTGGTGAGGATGTCGGTGTCGCCGTAGTCGTTGTCACGCAGCGACTGCAGCTCCTGGAGCGTCAGTGCGGCGAACTGCTCGGCAGTGGCGGCGGCGACATATCCCGCACCGGACGTGAAGATGACCGGGAGCGCGAAGAACTCGTGCAGCGGGCGCGGATCGAGGTCCCCGGAAGCCGCCGACTCGATGAATACCGCCGTGTAGCGGTCGAACACCTGCTGGGCCTCACGCTCGGCCAAGGACAGATCAGTAGACACGCGTTATCTCCTGAACAAAGCGTACGCGCATGGCATCTGCGCGTGCCCTGGCGTGCTTTGAGCCGCCAGGGCATAGGCCGATGCGGCGGCGGGTCAGCGAGCCTGGGTGACGGTGACGGGCACGTCGGGGCAGCCGTCGAGCACGTCCTCGAGAGCGGCCTGCTCCGCGGGATCGATGCTCAGGCCCCAGCGGATCTTGTCCGCGACCCAGTCGGTGACGTACTGGCAGCGGTAGCCGGCGGCCGGGGGCAGCCACGTGCTGGGGTCCTGGTCCGCCTTCGACCGGTTCGAAGCAGCCGACACCGCAATCAGCGCCCGGCCGTCACCGAGGTCGTTGGCATAGGCCTCCCGCTCCTTCGCACTCCAGGCGTAGGCGCCGGAGTCCCAGGCTTCCGCCAGCGGGACCAGGTGATCGATGTCCAGGCCGCTGGGCCCCTGGATGTAGCGGTCGTCGTAGGGCGAGTACCACTCGCCACCGCTCAGCGCGCACCTCGCACCCTGCACCGGGGCGATGACCGCCTCGGCCTTGAGGACCTCGGCGCGGGTGTTGCAGCCATCCTTGTCCGCATCGATCCAGTGCCTGAACTTGGTCCGCTCGTATCCGGAGCGGTCCTCGGCCTGGACCGGCAGGCCGGCCAGGGCGTCTCGGACGGGCAGAGTCACCCTCTCGCCGGGCGCGGCAGCAGCCGGGGCGCTCGGGGCGGCGTGGGCGGTCGTCGGGATGAGGAGGGCGGCAAAGGCGGCGGCCGCGGCGGCGGTGCTGGAAAAACGCACGGACAGAGGTCCTCTCGAAGGTCACGGACAGGTCGTGATCTTCGTACCGGCACCCAAGGCCGCCCCGCCCACAGACCAGTGGCAGCTCTACCCGATCGGGCGGTAAGTCAGATGGTCACCACGCCCCGGGTGCCGCCCAGGATCCATGCCCGCGGCCCAGGTCCCCGATGAGCTGATCATGGAATGATCCGCCGAGGAAGCACGCGCCAAGCTCGCCGGCCTCACCGGTGACGATTTCGACGCCCAGCGGCTCCGCTGGCGCGAGGCGTCCGAGGCTGTGCAGGCAGCTGTCACCGCGCACACCGAAGCCTCCGAGGCCAGCCGGTACGAGGTGGAGCAGGCCGTGAAGAGAGCCGTGCGGGATGCCCAGGAGGACCCGGCCGCCGAATAGCCGGCGCGCGGAGCTACTGCCTCTCGGGCCAGGAGGCCAGCACGTCAGTGGTCTCCTCGTCGGTGAGGGAGATGCGGGCGCCGGGCATGCCGCCGTACTCGCCGATCCAGTTGCGGAACTTCCTGCGAGCGGTCTCCTCGCTCCGCCACCAGCCGTGCTGCACCGGCCGGCCATCAGATATGAGCAGCAGGTGGTAGTGGCCGGGGCTGGTCATGCGAGGTGGATCCCTCTGCGCCGTCCAGGGTCACGGACGATCGCGCGCTTCGCTTCCAGCTCGCCCAGCTGGTAGTGCACGGAGGCCCGGCTCCGCATGCCGACAGCGGCCCCGATCTGCTGCATCGTCGGTGCCTCGCCGCGCTCGGCGATGTGCTGGCGGATGCTGCGGAGGATGCGCTCCTGGGTGTCAGTGAGGTGGTCAACGCGGTACATACTCTAAATTAGAGCGTGTGTTCGATTTTCTGGGCAAGCGGATACACCGGCAGCCGGCGCAACCGCGGGAGAGGGAGGGAGCAGGCAGATGAGCGATGAGCGATCCATCTCGCGTCTGGACGCGCTGCGCTTCGCCCGCCGCGTGGTGGCCCAGCAGGCGATGGCAGCCCTCGCCCAGCTCGACGGCTGGATCGCGGCCGAGGAGCGGCACGAGGCCGAGCGGCGCCGAGGTGAGCAGATGCGGCCGCCTGCGCCGGACTGGCTGATCCAGTACGGGCTGAACCGTACGAACCTGGACGCCGTGCACACCGGTGACTGCTGGGCGGCAGCCAAGAGCGGGCGGTGCCGGCCGGCGACCCGGCAGCAGGCACTGGACGCACTGCGCCGACAGGTCCCCGCCTGCGCCCACTGCCGGCCCGACACGGCACTCGGCGTCCTGGACTAGGCAGTGCGCGGCCGCCGGCCCGCCGCCTTCTTCGCGGTCGTCTTCTTCGCCGGCTGCTTCTTCGCCGTGTTCTTCTTCTTCGGCTTAGGCAGCTCGTGCACGTCGGCCGGACCCGCGCTCTCGCCGCGGGAGGCCTTCACCTTCAGCACGGACTCGTTCAGCGCGGCCATGAGGTCCAGCACCTGGGCCGGCTCCTGCGGCTCTGGCGTCTTTGGGAGCGGATGGCGCTGCCGCTTGGCTTCGATGATCTGCGCCATCGCCTCCGTATAGCGGTCCTGGAACTCCTCGCCTTCCAGAGAGTCGGTCGTCATGGTTTCCATCAGCGCGAGCGCGCCCTCGATCTCCTCGTCGGACACCTCAGTGGGAGGCGGCAGCAGCTCGGTGGGGTCGCGGATCTCGTCCGGCCAGCGCATCGCATGCAGGTTATGGACAGGGTTTGAGGCTGTCCGTTGTCCACGGCTGAACGCGCTCAGGGCTCTCTGTACACAGGACCCTTGAGCACGTGAAGTCAAGTTCTGCGGACCGGCCGGATCGCTCTCTGTCTGGGTGACGGAACATCAGCGCCACTCTTTCGGAAGACATGTTTCGAGCGTAGAGTCTCGAAACATGTCTTCCGAAGATGAAGGCGGTGTTCCGCGTGAACATCGCAAGCTCACCGACCCAAAGGCCATGCGGGCCGTCGCGCACCCCACGCGCCTCGCCCTGCTCGAAGCTCTGGGCCGGCGCGAGCCGTTGACCGCGACCGAAGCCGCCCGGATGGTGGGTGAGTCCCCGACGAACTGCGCCTTCCATCTGCGCACCTTGGCGAAGTACGGCTTCGTCGAGGAAGCTGGCGGCGGCACGGGCCGCAGCCGCCCCTGGCGGCGTGCCCACATCGGCTTCAGCTTCGACGAGTCTGACCCCGCACGCGATTCAGAAACCGCGATCGCCGCAGCCGCGCTCGGCACGGTGCTGTGGGACTCGTGGCTGGAGCGGATCCGCAAGGTCGGCGCGATGCGGTCCGCGTTCCCCGAGCACTGGAGCAAGATCACTGGTTCGGCCGAGTCGATCTTCTACCTCGCTCCTGAGGAAGTCGAGTCCTTCCAGGAGGAGCTGACAGCCCTTCTCTTCCGCTACCGCGAACGGCTCGAAGATCCGTCGCTGCGCCCCGCAGGCGCCATCCCGATGGAGCTGATCCAGTTCACCTTCCCTGCCGACGCCCTGCGCCCGCTGGAGGACTGACCGTGCGTGTTCTCCTCGCTCGCCGCGACATCCGCCTGCTCGTCCTTGCCCGGCTGATCGACATGGCCGGGAGCAATGCCTTGTGGATCGCCCTCGGCATCCGCGTCAAGGAACTCACCGGCAGCAACTCCGCCGCCGGCCTGACCTTCTTCGCCTTCATCCTCGGCACCCTGGGCGCGCCCCTGGGCGGCACTCTGGTGGACCGATTACGCCGCCGGCCGCTGTTGATCAGCCTAAACCTGATCTCCGCGGTGATAGTCCTGCCGCTGCTGCTGGTGCACGACCGTCACAGTGTCTGGATCTGCTACGTCGTCATGGCCCTGTACGGGCTGGCCAACGGCGCAACCGGCTCGGCCATGACCGCACTCACCCAGACGCTGATCCCACCGCAGCACCTGGGCGATGCCAACGGCCTCCTGCAGACCCTGCTGCAGGGCCTGCGGCTGATTGCGCCCCTCCTGGGTGCGGGCGTGTTGTCCGCATTCGGCCTGGGTCCGTTGGTGGTGAGCGACGCAGCGACCTTCGCTCTCGCAGCCCTTCTCATCGCACTGATCCGGCAACGGGAGGATCGCCCGCAACCGGCCCAGCAGGACGAAACTGGCGCCCAGATCGCCGCCGGCTTCCATTACATCGCGCGGTCCCCCACCCTGCGCCAGGCGACCGTCGCCGTCGTGCTCGCCATTGTCGCCTTCGGCTTCTCCGAGTCAGTCCTCTTTGCCGTCGTCGACGCGGGGCTGCACCGCCCGCCGGCCTTCCTCGGTGTCCTCAGTTCGTTGGAGGGAACTGGGGCGATAGCGGCCGGGATCGCCGCTGCAGTACTCATGCGGCGTGCCGGGGAAGAGCTGACCGTGGTGCTCGGCCTGGCCTTCGCCGCCGTAGGCTTCCTGCTGAGTGCCGCCCCCTCGTTGCTCGCGGTCGCGCCGGGCACCATGCTCGTCGGCGCCAGCCTGCCCTTGATCGTCGCGGGCGTCATGACCCTCTTCCAACGGCGCACGCCCGCCTCGCTGATGGGACGAACCGACGCCGCGTTGAATGTGCTGATAGGCGTACCGCAGACGGCGGCCATCGCCGCCGGATCGGCTTTGATCGCCCTGGTGGACTATCGCATCATGCTCGCCGTGATGGCCGTCCTGATGACTTCCTCAGCGCTCTACCTGGCCACCCGTACCAGCCGCCACCCGACCGAAACCGTAGTCACTGCGCGACTGGCACAAGAGGCTGGCGAAGCAGCGCGGAAAGCATCACCACCGCATCGTGGGTGAAATCAGTGTTCGGGAGCGTGCCTGGATGTCCGGTCTCAAATGATCTGGTTCCGAGTCGGGTCCCTGACCTGCGGCGACCAGTTCAGTTGAGACGCGGAGAAGCCAGGAATCTCAAGTGATGTGGTCCCGGGCGAGCGGGTGCCGGAGGCTGTCTCAGTTGATGTGGTCCGACTTCTCTGTGCCGCCTGCCGCAACCGGACCGCTGGTGTGGCTAGGGCTGACGGCGTGCGAAGAGGACCGCACCTGGAACGCTCTCGTCGGGGTCGATCAGCATGTGGGCCTCGACGGTGAACCCGGCATCGTGTAGCCAGGCCGCCGCTTGGTCAGGCTGGCGGCGGTGAACGTGGACGTTCATCGGGTGGCCGCCGTAGCCCTGCGTCTTCAGCCTCGACCCGTCGCCGACGTGAAAGCCGAGCAGCAGTGGTCCGCCGGGACGCAACACGCGCCGGAAGTGGCCGAAAACCGTGGGCACTGCTTCGTCGGGACGTGAATCAACGACCAAAATGCGAGCAGGCCGACGACTGAAGCATCGGCGAGGTCGAGGTCGGTCATCGAGCCCGCCTCGAACCGCAGGTGGGGGTGATCGCGCCGAGCAACGTCGATCATCCCGGGTGAAAGGTCGATGCCGAAAGCGTCGACACCCAGCTCGTGCAGGTGAGCGGTGACGTGTCCAGGTCCGCAGCCCACGTCCGCCACCGGCCCACCGCCAGCGGCGTGCACCAAGTCGGCGAACAGCGCCAGAGCCGCCCGCAGAAACGGCGCCCCGGCCAGAGCCCCGCGTAGTTGGTCGGCATAGCTGACCGCGACCGTGTCGTAGGAGGTCCGGGTGTCTGCCAACCAGCGGTCCGCGTTCATGGCTCGACAGAGTAGTGCAGTGATCAGGATGACGAACCAGATCAACTGAGATCAACGACCCATCAGAACAGGTCACTTGAGACGGAGACCAGATCCTTCGAGACGGGACACTGGAGTCAGGTGACGGCGTCCACCAGAATCCGGTTGTTTGTAAGCACCTCATTGGGCTCCACGGCACGACTCAGAAGTGGCTCCATGGCGTAAGAAGTTGATCTGGCCCCACCCGGCGGTCAGAGAGCCGTGGAAGGCTCGACGGATGGACTACGTGTTCGATGCCCCTCCCGTTGATCGGGAGCTTCTGGACTTCGCTGTTCGCCTGGCCGGTCGTGCCGGGCAGATGTCGGCGCAAGGTTTCTTCAGCGATGACTGGCACAGCCGTCTCAAGGAGGACGGCACCGAGGTCACCGAGATCGACGTGGCGGTTGAAGAGGAGATCAGGGATGAGCTGAGCCGGCGGGTGCCGGATGACGGGATCTTCGGAGAGGAAGGAGGTGCGACCGGCGGGTCATCGGGACGGCGTTGGATCATCGACCCGATCAACGGCACGAAGTTCTTCACGCACCGGGTACCGCTGTTCGCGAATGATCTCGCCTACGAGGACGAGCACGGTCCGGCTATCGGTGTGATCAACATGCCCATGAGTCAGCAGATGATTGTGGCGGGTCGTGGTATGGGCTGCTGGGTGCTGCCTGGCCCGGAGCCGGACTTGCGGTTCGGCCGCCGTGCCCGGGTCACGGAGCGGACCGCTCTGGGAGGGGCGAGGACGCTGATGCACAATCCGGCTGGATGGCCCGAGGAACTCCTTTGCGCTCTTCACCGCCGGGTTCTTCTGGTGCCCTCGACCGGCATGATCGTGGCCCTGGTGACGGGCCGGGCCGATGCCGGCGTCATCGCAGGTCCGCCGATGGGCTATGAGGACGTCGCTTCGATGCCGGTCATCGTCACAGAGGCGGGCGGCCGGGTGACCGACCTGAGCGGAACGGCCGTACTGCAAGGCGACATGTCGGTGCTGGTCACCAACGGCCGGCTGCATGAGGGGTTCTTGCAGTTGGTGAAGGGCCTGCCGCGCAGCCGGGACTATCGGGCTCTCGACGAGAGCGAGTAGTACGGCGGACCGCGCGACAGGACGGCGGCGTTCGCGCGAGTAGGCCGACGGGCAGGTCCGCGACGTGCCCTCTTCAAAGTGAATGCGCTGCTCCGTCCGCCTGGCGACGGCAGGGTTTGTGCGTCGATCACGGTCATGTCGGAGGCCGTGTTGCGGCCGGCCTCCCTTGCGGGAGGCCGGCCGCGGCCGTTTCGGGTCCGGCCGTCGAGTCCCAGTGCCAGCCGCACCATCGCCCGTTCGGCACTGGAGCCAAAACAAGTGCTTACAGACATCCGGTGAGCCTGCGCGATCGCGGCAGTCACGTAGTGCCTTCGCCCCTGGGGTTGATGACGGTGACGCCGCTTCGGGCTTCCAGCACTGCGTGCAGGGTTGCGTTCTCCACGGTGAGGCGCCGGATGTGGTCTTCGTAGATGTGCAGATGGCGGGTGAGGTTCTCTTTTTCCTGCCGCAGGCGGGCGATGACTGCTCGGTCGCTGGTGGCGTCGTGCGGACGTGGCAGGGTGGCTGTTTGGCGGGCCTGCTGCGTCTTCAGGCGGCCAATCTGGTCAGGGAAGTCGCGGTAGAGGCTCTGGCGGTTGACCTGCAGACGGCGGGCGAGGGCGGAGATGGTGACCTGCTGCCCCTTTTCGGTTTCTTGCAGAAGGGTGTCGACGGCGGCCTCGACGACTTGAGGTGTCAGGGTGTGCCGTCTCATGTGTGCACCTCTTGACCGCCGGTGGGCAGGGTCTTGCGTAGGAAGGCGTCGATCTCGTCGCGGAGGCGTGTCAGGCGGTCGCGGACGAGAGGTGCGAGGGCGCCACCGCGCGCCAGCTGGGTATCCAGCAGGGCGAGTTGGTCGTGCCAGGCCGCCCTGTTCGGCTCCGTAAAGGCGGCGTTTTTGCAGGCCAGCGGCTTGCACCCGGGCAGGGACGGAGAGTCTGGGGCTATGGCCGGTGGTCGGCAAAGGCGCCGGTCAGGGTTGTCGCTGCAGGTGACGAAGGTGCCGGGGTAGATCTGCGGGTCGTGGCGGTTCATCAGTTTGTGCATTTGCGCATCGTCGGGTGTCTTACCCATGAAGCGGATCCGGTCACCGAACTGCTCCAGCCGTGCCGCCGCCTCCGTTGCGGCGGGGCCACGAAGCTGGTGGTGTTCGTGGCCGTCAACCATGGCGGCCAGCCGCTCGCCGCGAGCGAGGGCCTGTTCCTGCTGCGCTTCGGCCCTGAATCCGGAGCGCGAGGTGCCGGCATAGCCCTCGAACATCTGGATCGACAAGTGGCGGTACTGGATGGCGCCGGCGATCGTGCCGCCGGGACGGCGGGCGATGAACCACGCCAGGGTGCGCCGGAATTGGCTGGTGCACAGGATCCACTGGCGTCCGCTGACTGGTGGGATGGCGTCGGCGCGGACGTGATCGGCGCAGTACGTGTTGATCCACCGGACGAAGTGCCGCAGGTCGGTGTTGGTGCAGGTCACCGCCTTGGCCCGCCGGGCGGTGCGGTTGAAGTGTCGCGAGGTGCGCGGGATGGCGAACAGTCGCTTCTGCCGCGGGCCTTGGAGGTGTTCGAGCACCTCGATGGCCTTGGTGACCGGCGCTCCGACGATCCACGTTGCTTCGACTCCCCACGGCGTTCCTTCGCCCTTGAACGCCTGGCTGGTCACTCGATAGCGGCTGATGCGACCGCTGGTGTCGGTTTCCTTGGACAGGCAGCCGCGGCGCAGGTGCTTGACCTCGCTGTCGCGCATGCCGGACAGGTAGGCGATGACGATGTAGGCGGCCGTGTGGAGCAGACGGACCAGGTTTTCCGTTTCCCGCACGTCGATGCGGTCCTGCCAGGGTCGTCCGTCGAGCTGGCTGTCGAACGCGGTCCACAGGTAGGCGGCATCCGCAACACCGACATCGTCAGCGGCCGCGTCGATCAACTGCCTGGCGCCAGGTTCCAGAACGCTGCGCTGCGTGCAGGCGATCTCGCGGGCCAGGTGACGCATATTGATGCCGCGGTGACCACTTGTTCCTCCGGGCAGCGGCCGGCCGGCCGCCCGATAGCGGTTCAGGAGGGCGGCGAGCCGGGCGCGGGCTCCCCGGCCGTCCGCGGGAACGCGGCAATGCGGGCGGGTATGCAGGGCGGTCCACTCGGCCAGCCCGGCCAGGATGTCGTCGGAGTAATCGCTGACGAACCGCAGGGCCCACACCAACAGCGGGCCCATCACTGCCTCCGGGATACGAGGGGTGATGTTCTCCCGGCCGCGTCGTGCGCTGCCGCCCTCGATCCAGTCGTCGATCAGCACCGGATCCAGCGGCAACCGGCCGCTGGCCGACAGGGCGTCGCGATAGAGCCAGAAAAGCCGCACCACGCGACGCTTGACGTCCCGCCGCTCGATCGCGCCGCCCTTGGCGATCAGCCGGTGGTTGTAGCGACGGAGCATGTCGGGGGTCAGGGCGCTGATGGATTCGGCCCCCTCCTCGTGTGCCCAGGCCAGAAACTGCCGCGTCGCGTCGAAGTGGTGGTGGACGGTGACGACACTCAGTTTGGTGAGGCCAGGGGGCGGCTTCCGGGTCAGCAGGGCGTAGAAGAGATCTTTCGCGACCGGGCGGAAGACGGCTGGGAGGCTCGGGAAGTGGATCCTGATGCGGGCCGCGTGATCCTGCAGGACGGCCGGGGTCAGGTCCCAGGTGTCGTCGCCGAAGCGCGACGTCGCCTGGCGTGTCGCGCCGTTCCGCAGCGGGCGCCGGCCCAGGACGAATGCGTCGGGCCTCACCCCGACGCTGGCGTCGATTGCAGCGGTGGCGGTCAGATCCATGCTTCCTCCTGCGGACCCTCCAGCAGGTCCAGCACGGTGCTGGAGGGCTTGTCACGCGCGGAGGTCTCCAGTTCGGCCGGGGTGAAGCGGGGCAGGATGTCCTCGGTCAGTGCAAGCCACGCCTGGCCGAAGCGCTGCCACCACAGCTCGCGGTCCATCCCCTCCCAGCGGGCGGCCAGGTAGTCCAGCAGTGCCAGCTGCGCGGGGAGGTGGTCGCGGGTGGACAGAGCGTTGCGGCAGGCAAAGCACTGCAGGAACGAGGCCGCACACGGCCCCGAGTTGAACGGGCTGTCGTGGTAGTTGGTACAGGTGGTGAAGGCGGCTTCCTGCCGCCCGTCGGTAACGGCGGCCTCTCGGATAGTGGGCAGGACGGTGATCGTCCTGCCCTGCCCCTCGGCCAGACGCCGGTGTTCGGCGCGGGCCGCGGCCTCGGCATCGGCCAGTGACACGCTGACAATGTCCGCGGCCCAGTCCTTCACCACAGGGTCGCCGCTGAGGTAGTTCGTGAACAGCACGTCCTGGGAGTTGGTGCGTGCTGCGGACGGCAGATGGCCACCCGTGGCTCTCGTGTAGCGGCGGTCCTCAGTGGTCTTGAGCCGGTTCATGTCCAGGACGAGCCCGTCGATCGCCGCGAGCTCCGGCTGTGCGCGGGCCCAAGCCCGTAGTTTGAGCGCGCGTCCCAGGCGGCGGGCAAACGGGTCAATGTGCCCGCAGGTCTCCCTGTTGTGGCCGCGGTCGCCAGCCCAGATCGACCACAGGCGCTCGGACCTGCTGAACTGACGGCCTCTGCGTGTCAGCCGCTCGATGAACAGGTAGTAGCCGCCGGCCGTGGTGAACCGCTCACTGTCCTTGCCGATCTCCACAGTCATTTCCTCGATCCACCGCGTCGCACCACGCCGCCGTTTGACCACGTCGAGGACCACGGCCCGGTCTTCCAGGATGCGATGCCGTGAGGGCAGTTCCTTGATCGTCTCTCCGTTCCAGCCCGTGGCCAGAACGCCGAGTACGAGCAGCGGCGCGAGATCCTGGTTGGTCAGGAACAGATACCGCGCGTACTCGTAGCGGATTGTGTTGACGGGCTTTCCGCTCAGCCCGCCTACCGGGCAGGGCACCCGTCCGGTACGGACCATGACATCCAAAAAGGCGCCCAACTGCCGGTCGGCATCCGGCAGCTTCTCCGGCGCGGTGCGGAAGCTCTCCAGCAGGTTCTCCCCGGCTTTGATGCGGCGGGCGATGCTCACGGCCTCGGCTCGCGCGCACTTCAAAATCGCATCCCGTGTGCCGTCGTCGTACCCGGGCACACCGGCAACGGCTCCGCGATCAACCAGCAGGGGCTGGGTGAACATCGCGCTGACCTCTGGCCGCAGCAGATGTACGCCAGGCATCCGCTCCAACAGCCGCAGCACGGCCCGCAGGTCGTTCACTACGCCCAGCGGCTGCACTGTCCGACTACGCTGCAGCCGGAACCGCTCCAGGTGCGAAGGCCGCAATGCCGCGACCGTGCGTGGCGGATGGGGCAGCGTCCCCAAGAAGCGCAGGAAGCGCTGGAGAGAGCCCCACAGACCGTCTGCCCCGGCCCGTGTGGTCAACGTGCCCGTCGTGCCGGCGGTACGAGCCGCCAGGGCGTGCGCCAACTCCACGTGCCACTGGGGCAGCGGCAGACCGGCGAACCGATACAGCCCAACCCGGCCGTCACGGCCCTCGAAAACGACCCGCACCCCTTGCTCATCCACGCTCACCCGGGACGCCGGACTGTAGAGTCCCTGCGGCTGCGCCGCGCTCACGCCCGGCGCCGTGGCCGCCGTCACGCGCGCGCCCATCCCAGGACCTCGCCCAGGTCCTGCTGGTATCCGGAGTCCAAGTCCTCCCAGCGGTTCGGCACCAGGGCCATCCGGGTCTCCATCTCCAGCTGTTTGAGCGTGTGCAGGTAGATCAGCGTGGTCTCGATCGACACGTGACCGAGCCGAATACGGACCCAGTCCAGCGGATCGCCCCAGATCAGCGTGTAGTGGCGGCGCTGGTGCTCGTTCAACTCGCTCAGCGCCCGCAAATGGGCTCGCTGCAGCTGCTCCAGCGTGATTACGGCGAAGCTGTGCCGCAGCGCATGCGGATGACAGTGGATCTTCACTCCGAGGGCCCGGCAGCGCCGGCTGGCCTCGCGGAAGACGTACTTCCACGTATGCAGCGTCAGCGGCATGCCCTCCTCGGACAGCCACAGGGCGGCTGGCTCAAGGCCCCGCCCTGCATCGACCAGCAGCCGGCGACGCTCCGCTGGCCGCAAGTCCTCCAGCTCCCGCCAACGGCCCCACGAGCGCACCCGGGGCCGGGCCGGGTCCTCAATCACCAGAGCGTCGCGGATCCGCTCGTACCGGCCCGCCGCCTGGCCCCGTTCGAGTGCCTGTAGGTTCTCGTTTCCGATGTCCTCTGGCGCGCCGCTGACCAGCAGTGATGCAGCTTGTCTCACGCGGTGTCCCCGCCGGTTCGTCTCACTTCCGTGTCCTTTTCCGCGCCGTCCGGCGGCAGTTGAGACAGGCCGCGTGGCTTTGACCTGGGGTGTCTCACTCCGAGGCCAGACGAGGGACACCGCTCGTGAGAAAAGGACGTCGGGAACGAGAACCTACAGTGCCTCCGCCCGGTCGATTTCGATGTAGTCCATGACCGAGCGCAGGGTGCCGTCGGGCACGTACACGTCGCGGGCGGACCCGTACTTCGCGACCGAGTCCGGAAGCCAGTACCGGTAGTAGGCCCGCGAACCGTCCCGGTCGGGCACCTCATAGAGCGTCAGTGACGCCTGCTCCTCCAGCCGCAGCCCCGTGCGGATCATGTAGTCGGTGAACGCGGCGTTCCGCGCCGCGCACCGGCCCCGGAAGGCCCGATCGCGCAGCCCCGAGGGCAGATAGCCCCGCACCCCGACGTCGCGGAAGACCCGGTAGGTTTCCGGCGGCAGCCAGTCCAGCCGATGCCGCCGGGCATCCGGGCGTTTCTCCGCCACCACCTCGCTTCCCGACCCGCGAGCCCAGCCGTGTGCGCTGCGGAGTCCGCGGCTGGGGCGCTGCTCGATCGGGCTGGAGGCCACGAGTCCCTTACGCACGGCCCACTTGTAGAAGCCGTCCACCGTGGCAACCTCACGGTTCCACGTCGTCCCCTTCACCCGTGGCCCGGCCGGATCACGGTTGCGCCAGACCTCGTAGACCTGTCGATCCGTAACCGTCGCGTCCTTCCAAGACCGCGGCCGCGACTTCAGCCCCGATGCGGTGTACTCGACGACGCCTGGTCGGTGGTGCCAAAGGAAGTTCAGGAACCCCTTCATGTCCCGGGCGAACGCCAACTGTGTGTTCACCGGGCTGCCGAACAGGGCCGGTGATCTGCCGTAACCATTCAGCCCCATGTCGTACTCACCGGCCGGGCTGATCAGGAACGGAGTCCCGTCCGGAATGCCCTGCGCATCAAGCCACTTCTCCATGCCGACCGCCGACACCAGCTCAACCAGGAGAGGACGAGGCTCACTTGGCATGGGACGATGCCGCGTCGTCACCCCCAGCCGCCACTGCACTTCCACATGCGGAAGAACGACCAGCCTATGCAGTGGTCACTGTCCAGCTACGCATAATGAAGGACCAGGACGTCGTCGCGGACCCGGAGCAGACCGAGCCGCTCGCGGCCGGACCACGCGTACTTCACGGCGGCCACCTTGGCTGAACGGCCAAGCGCCTGCACGAGTATTGGTAACTGCGGCTAACAGAACCTGCGGAATGAGGGGCCAGGGTTACCTGTCTCTGTAGAGGTCCTCGTCGGGCTCCCAGTTCACGTAGAACTCTTCCACGGTCACGTCGAGGACGAATTCCTCAGCAAAGTCTCCGAGCTCCCATAGTTCCTCGCTCTCGACATCGAGGTCGCAGGCGGAACAGGCGAAGACGTAGGGCGTGAAGACCACGACGGGCTCAGCCGTCTCGTCGATATGGGTGTCGCCCATGAGCCAGCCCTTCGAGCCGCAGGCCGGGCAGGGCCTCTCTTCGTCCGCCTCCATGTATCTCGGCGACTGCCGCGTGATCGTCGCCAGGACGATCTCGCGCTCCTTCAGTGTCAGGTGTCCGTAGCGCTGTTCGTAGAGAGTTCGCGCCCTGGCGAGCTTGCCCTCCAACTGGATGCGGACGGTCTTGACCTGTTCCTCAATCAGCCTGTCGTGCAGCGAGATATAGCTGCCCCAGTAGACCTCCGGGTCGATCTCCAACTCGGTGAGCAACGGATCGATCAATCGAAGGCAGGTGGTGAAGACGGTCTGGACCTCGGCGATGTCATGGATACCGCTGTGTGCGACGCCGTTGCGGGCGTTCGCGACTGGCATCAGGGCCCGCTGGTCGACCGGGATCTGCTTGCGAAGGATCTTGTGCACTCGGGCATGTGCTTCGACCAGGCCGATCGTCTTCGCGCGGCTTACCGGAGCGGACGCGTGCGTGCCGTGGCCGGTGGCATGAAGCAGCGAGTCGAAGTCCTTGGCTTCGACTATCAACGCCGGGTGAAGCGACGAGAGGTAAGCCTTGAGCAGGTGTTCGGCCGCGATCCCGGCGTGGTGAACGGCGAAGTCGTAGGAGTCGGCCCCCTGAGAGAACGCCGTGAGCGCCGCTGTCATCCACCTATGAGAGGAGAGCTTGAGCTTTTCCGCATGCATGGGCTGGACTCTAAGCCTGTTGGAACCGCGGTCGAACGCGGTTTTCGTCCCTAGCTCCGAGGGTGCGGTCGACGGTGAGGAAGGCGTGGGCGGCGGTGACCAGGTTGGCGTGGTGGTGCCAGCCCGGCCAGGAGCGGCCTTCGAAGTGGTCCAGGCCCAGGCCGTGCTTGAGTTCGCGGCAGTCGTGCTCGATGCGCCAGCGGATCTTCGCCAGGCGGACCAGCTCCGGGATCGGGGTGTCGTCGGGCAGGTCGGACAACCAGAAACGGGTCGGTTCATCCTCGCTGTCGGGCCATTCGGCCAGCAGTCGTACCTCGGGCAGGACGCCGTCCCATCGGCCGTGCCCGGCCACCGCGGCTGCCTGGGCCAGCCGACGCGGACGTACTCCGGCCGGCCGGACCCTCACCGCGAGAAAGCGGGAGGCCATCGGACGGCGGGAGCCTTCCCGCCAGGTCACCTCCTTGAAGGCTCCCGTCCGGCGGCCGCGGCCAGTTCCGCCACCGCCATTGGCGGCTGCCGGTAGCGGGGAACCGGTCGGCGGCCGTTCCCCGACCAGGCTGGGGTATCAGGGACTGCGTCATGCGGCTGGACGATCAGATCGCCGCGGATGCCGACCACGTACGCGTGTCCCCGCTCGGCCAGGGCGGCACGGAAGTCCGCGTTCTGGCCATAGCCCGCATCGGCCACCACCTGGTGAGGGCCCCGGTGGCGAAGGCGATCGGCTGGGGAAGTTTCGTGGCCCTCAGCGTCATGACGCTGTGCATCGCACTGCTGGCGGTCATCGTGACGCTGATGACGTGATCAGTCAGCGTGTATGAGGACGAGCGGGCTGCACATCGGCAGTATGCAGCCCGCCCGCTCCCACAATGATTCACCGTCGCGGCGCTCTCGGCGGGAAGTGTCAGCAGTTTTCGCTGCGGTGGCACAGCTCCGTGGCCCACTGCTCCAACGGGCCTTCGAGGGCGAGATTGTCGCCGCGGGCCACCGTCTGGAGCAGCTGGGCGCATACGGTCGCTTCGGCGGCGAGGCTGGCCTGGCTTCCGAGGACAGGGAAGACAGCACTGACGCGGGCGGCGGTGTCCGACTGAAGCAGCGTGTAGGCGTAGAGGGTGGCGGCGTCGAAGCCTTCTGGAGCGCGACCCCATCCCTCCCAGTCCAAGAGCCGCAGAGGCGAGGCGATGCGGTTCGCCCGGTGCACGTCGGAGTGGGCGGTACTCCAACGGGCCACGGCGGGCGCTGGGATGCCGACGAATTCGGGGATGGCCCGCTGCATGTACTGCTGCCGTACGGCGACGCGGTCGGTGCTGACGGCCGCCACCTTCTCCAGCGTCCCGGCGAGGTCGTTCCACCAGGAGTCCGGTAGCAGGAGGTCATGCTGGAGGATCGGGTCGTCGGACAAAACCGGCTCATCCACGCGCACCGACAGCTCCGCCCGGTAGGCGGTGCCGTCGTGGACGGCGTCGTGGACGGCCAGGAGGGCGGGCCGGCGCCCGTCGAGGTCCCCGAAGACGTGCTGGGCATCGAGGGCGCCGTCCCGCAGCTTCCCCAAGGCCTTGTCCTCCGGGGAGGACACGAGCCGTAGCCACGCAGGTTGCCCGGTAGCGGTGCAGGCCGGGGCACCCAGGGTGCGCCCGGCCCAACCCCAGAACTCCCCGCCCGGCTCAGTCTGCACGTCCAGGACCTTCGCGGCACGGGCGTGGGCGCGCATGCGCTGTTCGGTGTCCGGGTCAGGGGGAGGCGAGTACACCAGTGATCTCCCACAACTTGGTGGCGGTCAGGGAGGGTTGGGCAACGGCGTCGGCCGCCTGACTCCAGTGTGACGCATGGGAGGCGGCCAGGGCGCGGCGCTGTTCTTCCTCGCGGGCGATCTGCTGTGCAAGGACGGCGCGGTCGATATACGGGTCGACGGCGTCAAGGACCAGGCGCTGCAGCTCGGCCGGCTTCAGGGCTTCTACCTCCCACTGCACCGGGTGCTCGATGTCGAAGCCGTAGCGGCGGGCGAAGGCCGGCCACCGCGGGTCGCCGCGCTTGTGCTCGGCCGCCGGCAGCCTGTACGCGCGCATTTGGTCGTAGGTGAGCAGTACTGGTGAAGAGGCAGTGTTCTGAGCGTGCACTATTCAGCGCTCATAGTGCCCCGGCCTCTGGCAGATCCAACCCGCTCGGGGTAACAGACAGTCGTTCTGCGTAGGCTCCCGGCCAGCGCCACGCAATCGTCAGAAACCGTCTTGGAAGCTTCAAGGCAAAGCCCGTGCGGCGGATCCCTGTACGCAGGTGGGGATGGTCGCCGCCGAAACCCGAGCGGGCTGCCGCCCATCGCCGCAGCCTGCTATGCACCGATCTCGCGCAGCAGCATGTCCATCTTCATGCACGGCCACGGAACCCCGCAGGTTTTACAAACCGGATCTGCACCTTCCGCAGGGGGGTGCTTGTCGACCCATTCAGCCCGCGTCACCCAATGGTGACGATCGTCTGGATCATCCCCACTCCCCATCAAGGAACCCGCCGCCCAATTCTTCAATGCGGCGTACTTCTGCTCGGGGGTCATGAATGACCCTCCTTCCCTAGACCAGACACACGCGCCCAGTATGGGCGTTATGGTGCGATTACGCTCGTTTTACTGGTGAAGAGGCAGTGTTCCGACCTTGCACTATTCGGTGCGGCGGGCCCGCCTGGCTCTAGGCTGCGACGATGGAACGCGCAACCGACATACCCGAGAGCTTCGCCGATTCTGCGGAACCGGCCCGGGTGAACGACTACGACAGTTTCGCCGAGGCGTACGCGGCGGAGAACGAGAACAACCTCGTGAACGCGTACTACGAACGGCCCGCGATGTTAGCCCTCGCCGGAGACGTGGCTGGCCACCGAGTTCTGGACGCCGGCTGCGGCTCGGGCCCACTGACCGCCGCACTACGCGACCGCGGCGCGGTCGCCACCGGGATCGACGCCAGCGCCGGGATGCTCGCACTGGCCAGGCAGAGGCTCGGTGATGGCGTAGCCCTGCACGTGGCCGACCTGGGTGACCGCCTGCCGTTCAAGGACGGCGCGTTCGACGACGTGGTCGCGTCGCTGGTCCTGCACTACCTGCAGAACTGGGGGCCGACGCTGGCCGAGTTTCGGCGAGTACTCAGGCCCGGCGGTCGGCTGATCGTGTCCGTGGATCACCCGGTCACGGCGTACACGTTCCGGGACCCTAGGCCCGACTACTTCGCGACCACGAGCTACACCTTCGACTGGATGCTCGGCGGGAAGTCCACCCCGATGCGCCTCTGGCGAAAGCCGTTGCACGCAATGATCGACGCATTCACAACCGCGGGCTTTGGTCTGTCCGTCATCAGCGAGCCGCAGCCTGACCCAGCGGCCCGGGCACTGTTCCCCGACGGCTTCGACGACCTTTCGACCAAGCCCTGCTTCCTGTTCTTCGTCGTCGAGGCGCTGCCGTCGGTCACTGGCCCGGAGTAGCGAGTCGAGGCCGCTGGAGACGTCGAGGTCGCCCAGGTGAGATGACGTCATGCCTGAGCAACCGTGCCACCTCGCCTGGGCCCCTCCCTCGGCGGCAGGAGGGGCAGGGCTATTGCGTTCTCAGCGGCCTCACCTGCCTAAACGGCGCTCCCGCCGGGACTGGGGAAAAGGCAGTGTTCTGGCCTTGCGCTATTCCTTGGAGTCGGTGCTCTCGCAGGCTGAGAGGTAGTCCGCCCAGTCGTCCTGCACGAACCGGGCCCACCGGTGGGCGGTGCTGGCGCCAACGCCGAACAGGTCGCTGACCACGATCGGCGGGAGCTCGGCAACGACTTCGATCATTGCGGTGTTGCGAGCACTGATGTTGGGCAGGCCGTATTGCTTCATGCGGGTATGGACCCATCCCGCGCTGCGGGATCGGCTGGTCGGTCGGCCGGGCAGGAGGAAGCGCGGGCCGTCCCCGGTCGGCTCCCCGAGCATCGACACGTGTTCTGGCCGCTTGATCTGTTCTTCGATGAGGCGGGCGAGCTTGGGCGGCAGCAGGACAGGGTTGCGGTCGAAGGTGAGGTAGGCACCCGTCTCGTCCGTGTGGAACCGGTCCGTGGTCAGGGCGACGATGCGGGTGACGGGCTGGCCATAGAGCCTGACCAAGGCTCCGACGACGCGTACTTCGAGTGGCAGCGAGTCGTCGTTGAGGCAGCGTCGAAGTTGTTCGTAGTGCTCCTCGTCGGTCTGGAATCGCGAGGCGAAGGTCTTGGCTTCCTTCGGGAGCACGATTCCGCTGGTGAGGCGGCGGGCCAGGGTCCAGCGGATGAACGCGCCGACTCCCCGGCGCCGGGTGGGATGGGTGGTGAGCCAGAGGTCGAGGTCTTCCTGGGCGAGGGTGCCCAGGTCGAGCTGGCGGGCGTCGAGCCAGGTGAGGAACATGGCAGCGGTGCGGATATCGGTCCGGTCACCGGTAGCCGCGCCAGCCGTGTAGCGGCCGCGGGCCGAGCGGCGGCGTGCGTCGCGAAGAACCTGCCACTCGGCGAAGGGCCGGATGATCCGGGCCTGGTGGACCGGCAGCGCGCCGGCGAAGTCGTGCGGCCAGAGCTCAAGGCGGATCAGGGTCTCCTGCTGCCGGCGAGGCAGGACGCCGGTGGCCACCAGGGTCTCCCGGACGTGGCGCGTGTTCCTGTCCTGGGGCAGCCCGTCCAGCAGTTCGTGGGTGATCTCGGTGTGCTCGGCGGCGAGCGTAGCCATCAGCCTCGCCGAGGTGCTGTGCTGGAGCCAGTGGATCACTGACATCGGCCTCGCGGTCGAGGCCAACGCGTCTGCAACGGGCTGGAGTTGAGCACTGACGGTGATTTCACCGTCTGGGCTGAGGAGGTCCCTCACCCGGTCGCCGGCAACGCAGCGGGTGCAGTTGCCGTCCGCGTAGATGTCGCCGGGGAAGCCGCAGCGACGGCAGGCGACATCTAGGTCGTCGAGGCCGCAGCAGGGTCCGCAGAGGCCTCCGCCGTTGGGGGTGCGGCCAACGGAGATGCGCGTGGTGCGGCAGCGCGAGCAGGGTATGGGGTTGCGCGAGCGGCGCGAGTAGCAGCCTGTGCAGAGCGGGCCGACGGGCCAGTTAGAGGTCATCTCATTTGGATTCTTCGGTAGCCTGCTTGCGTGGGGATTGTTGAACGGCTGGTGCCGGAGGAGTTGTGGGAGCTGTTCCAGCGGGTGGTGCCGGAAGCGCCTTCCCGACCTCAGGGAGGCGGCCGGCG
>NZ_JBVKBH010000025.1:7523-80456 GCF_055657175.1 Streptomyces sp. NPDC107581 | reverse complement strand
CGCCGGCCGCCTCCCTGAGGTCGGGAAGGCGCTTCCGGCACCACCCGCTGGAACAGCTCCCACAACTCCTCCGGCACCAGCCGTTCAACAATCCCTACGCAAGCAGGCTACCGGAGAATCCAAATGAGATGACTTCTTAGAGCGTCCGCCAGTAGGTGATCGTTCAACGCCTGCCGGGTCCCCGGTAGGCGTCAGGGAGCCGGTGCCGTGGCGGAGTCGTAGGTGGTGCGGGCGGCGGTGATGTCGGCTCGGTGGCGTTCCGCCCAGCCGACGAGCCCGGTGAGGGTTGCGTGGAGTTCGCGGGCCATGGGCGTGAGGTCGTATTCCACCTTGGGCGGCACGGTGGGGTAGACGGTCCGGATGAGCAGGCCGTCACGTTCCAGCTTGCGCAGGTTCAAGGTGAGCATGCGCCGGCTGATGCCGGCGATGGCACGTTCCAACTCGGTGAATCGGACCGGTCCGTGTGCGGCAGCGACGAGGATCCCGATGCTCCACTTGCCCGCGACGTGGTCGAGGACCTCGGTGAGCGGGCACGCCTCGTTGCTGACCTGGTCGGACACATCGGTGTGACTGCGTGACATGAAAGTGCCTCCTTCCGCCGCCCGACATAGTTACAGAAGATGACTGCTGTAACAAGTCGTGCACCATTGGAAGGAATCCCCGTGCGGAGAACCGACTCATCAGCACTGACATCGCGTTGGTCGGCACTGGCCGTGCTCTGTGCCGGGCAGTTGATGGTCATCCTCGACGGGACCATCGTGAACGTGGCGCTGCCGTCCATCCAGCAGAACCTCGGTTTCTCCTCTTCGGGCCTGGCCTGGGTGGTCAACGCCTATCTGGTCCCCTTCGGTGGCCTGCTGCTGCTCTCCGGACGGCTCGGCGACCTCATCGGGCGCAAGCGCGTCTTCATCACCGGCCTGAGCCTCTTCACGGCTGCCTCGCTGCTGTGCGGGGTGTCCCAGGACCCGGCGATGCTGCTCGCCTCCCGGTTCGTCCAGGGCATCGGCGGCGCGGTGACCTCCGCCGTCACCCTAGGCATGGTCGTAACCCTGTTCCCTCAGCCGAAGGAGCGGGCCAAGGCCATCGGTGTCTACAGCTTCGTCCAGTCCGCCGGCGGCTCGATGGGCCTCCTCGCCGGCGGCGCCCTGACGCAGACCATCAGCTGGCACTGGATCTTCTTCGTCAACGTCCCCATCGGCATCGCAGCCGCGCTGATGGCCGGGCGCGTGCTCTCCTCCGAGCAGGGTGTCGGCCTTGGTGAGGGGACCGATGTCGTGGGCGCGCTCCTGGTCACCTCCGCACTGATGCTCGGCGTCTACACGATCGTCGAGACCACCAGCTACGGCTGGACTTCCGCACACACGCTGAGCTTCGGCGCCGCGGCACTCGCCCTGCTCCTGGCATTCGTCGCCCGCCAGGCGAAGGCGCCCCACCCGCTCCTGCCGCTACGCGTATTCCGCTCGCGCAACGTCTCAGGAGCTATGGGCATCCAGGCCCTCATGGTGGCCGGGATGTTCAGCTTCCAATTCCTGTGCGTGCTCTACCTGCAGAAGGTGCTCGGCTTCGACGAGATACACACCGGCCTCGGCATCTTCCCGGTCTCGGTCGCAATCGGCGCCCTGTCGCTCGGCCTCTCGCCCAAGCTGATCGCGCGCTTCGGCCCCCGTGCCGTACTCCTTCCCGGACTCTCGCTCATCACGGCAGGTCTCGCCGCGCTCGGCCGCGTACCGGCAGGCGGGAGCTACGTCGTGGACATCCTGCCCGCGCTGCTGCCGCTCGGCATCGGCTTCGGCCTCGCGATGCCGTCGCTGGCCACGCTCGCCATGTCGGCAGCCACGCCCCAGGACTCCGGGATCGCCTCCGGCATGTTCAACACCATGCAGCAGATCGGCAGCGCCTTCGGCCTTGCGGTCCTCAGCACACTCGCCACCTCGCATACGGATGCCCTGCTGGCCGGCGGCGCGAGCACCGCCTCGGCACTCACGGGTGGTTACCAGCTTGCCTTCCGCATCGGCTCGGGCCTCGTCGCCGTCGCTCTCCTCCTCGCCGCCACCCTGCTGCGATCCCCCGCCACAGCGCAACGTCCAGCGGCTGAGAAGAAGCCGGTCGCCGAGAACACCGCTCGCTGACCAGGCGGCGACGCCGCCCCAGGCCGGGGAGAATTCTGTGCTCACAGGAGGAGATGTGCCTGTCGTGCCCTCGTTGATCATCGCCCCCATCCGTGAGGAGTTCCTTGCGTCATTGCCGCAGCGGGTCAGTACCCATCCGCTGGGATGTCATCGTCGACGGATCCCAGACGAAGTGGTCTTCGACAAACTCATCGAGGTCCTGGTGTCCGGAATGGGGTACGAGCGAGTAGCGGACGCGACATGCTCGGCGACCACCTTGCGCAGACGCCGCGATGAGTGGATAGCCGCCAGCACGGGCGAGGCCCTGCGCCTGGCCGCGCTCGCCGCCTACGACCGCATGATCAGCCTCGGCCTGGAACAGCTGAGCGCCGACGGCTGCCAGACCAAGGCCCCCTCGGGCGGCGAGTGCGCGGGCAAGAGCCCTGTTGACCGGGCCAAACAAGGCGTCAAACGCTCACAGCTCACAGATGCGTACGGCATCCCGCTGGTCACCGAGCCCGCACCCGCCAACATTCGCGATCACACCCTGCTGCCCGCCACCCTCGACCACTACGCCGACCTCGCCAAGGCGCTCGGTCAACTGTCCGAGCAACCGGCGCTGAGCCTGGATGCGGGCTACGACTACCGGCCGGTCTACGCCGACCTCGACACACGCGGCATCACCGCGAAGATCGCCAAACGAGGCGAACAGACCCCGATCCAAGCCGACGGACGGTGGGTTGTAGAGCGCACGAACTCGTGGATGAACAACTTCGGCAAGCTCCGCCGATGCACCGAACGTCGCCGCGTCTGCGTCGAGTTTTTCATCGCCCTGGCCACCGCGACCATCACCATCCGCAGCCTCATCCGCCGGGCGTGGACTCTCTATCGCTGGCCCAACCGCCCCCGTAGCCCCCGCATCCGGTGACCTACTGGCGGACGCTCTTAGACGATGTCCTATGTGGTGATCGCTCGTTGGGCTGTCTATGGGGCGGGGTACGTGGAGTTGGATTGTTCCGGATGGGCTGTGGGAGATCGCCGAGCCGCTCATCCCACCGTCGAAGGTGCGGCCACAGGGCGGCGGAACGCAGGACACGCCTGATGAGACGCTGTTCGCGGCGATCATCTACGTGCTGGTCAGCGGCTGTGCCTGGCGCGCGTTGCCGCCCTGCTTCGGCGTCTCGAAGTCCACGGCCCACCGACGGTTCCTCATCTGGTCCAGAGCGGGCGTATGGGGCCGCCTACACGAAGCGGTCCTGCACCGGCTCGACGACGCCGGCCTCATCGACGTCACCCGCGTCCTCCTCGACACCGCCCACGTCAGGGCGAAAAAAGTGGCGAACACACAGGTCCGAGCCCCGTGGACCGGGGTAAGCCGGGTTCCAAGATGCACGTCCTGTCGGACGCGAACGGACTGCCCCTGGTCGTCGGCGTCTCGGCCGGCAACACCCACGACAGCGAAGGACTGCAGCCCATGGTGGCGGGTC
Organism: Streptomyces sp. NPDC107581; assembly: GCF_055657175.1. Taxonomy (NCBI): domain Bacteria; kingdom Bacillati; phylum Actinomycetota; class Actinomycetes; order Kitasatosporales; family Streptomycetaceae; genus Streptomyces; species Streptomyces sp. NPDC107581. Next base: position 76,861 of record NZ_JBVKBH010000025.1, on the reverse strand, counting down.
ACCAAACGAGACACGACCCCCACGGCAGCCGCCACTTCAAGCCTCAGCGCCTGCACGCCGACAAAGCGTATGACATCCCCCACCTGCGGAAATGGTTACGCGGCAAGCGCATCGGCGTCTGCATCGCCCGTAAAGGCATCGAGTCCAGCGAACGATTGGGCCGCCAAAGGTGGGTGATCGAGCGGACGATGTCGTAGCTGTCCGGCTACCGTCGACTCAGCCCCCGCTACGAACGCCACTCCCGGGGTGAGCTGCTCGCTCACCCGTTCAAGGACCCTTTCGGCCACGGCGAGTTCGTCCCGCTCGGCTCGCACCTCCGCCAACTGCTTGGCCAGCTGTTCTTCGAGTTCGTCCAGTTCCGCACGCCGCGCGGTGATCCGTTCCAACAGCTCGGGATCCAGCATGGAGCGGATCGTAGAGGGCCGCTGGACCGCCGCGGGCAGGAATCGGCGAGCCGACCGCTCTGACAGACGATCTGCGCCGCGGGCTGCCGCCCATGACCAGCGTGAACAGGTCCAAGATCAGGTCACCGGCTGGCTCTGCTCAGCCGACCGCAGCATGTCGTGGGGCAGGGACAGTAAGACGGTCACTAGATCGGGTGTCATATGCGCAGGTCGGCATGCCTTCAGCGCAATTTGGTCGCACGCTGGAGAAGCCCGCAGAACAAGATCACGAAAGGTCGGCCCATGACCACGACGGCACAGGACGTCATCACCGTCAAGCTCGAGCGCAATTTCGACGCCATGGACGCCAACCACGACGGCTACGTGGACTGGACGGACTACCAGAAGCTCGCAGACCGCTACATCCAGGCTTACAAGCTCGACAAGAACGATCGCCGGGCCAGGGCCATCCAGACCTTCTGCCAGATCTACTGGCTGGAACTGCTGCGCCACTCGGGTGTAGAAGCGGACCGGCTCACGAAGGACCAGTTCGTCACGGCCAACCGCCTCGCGGTCATCGACACCAGCCGCCTCAACGTGACCGAGGGCGGCGGCCATGCGATCTTCGACGTCATCGACGTCGACGGTGACAATGAGATCAGCAAGGATGAATTCGCTCGCTTCCTGAGGGACGTGTGGAAGAGCGACGCGCCCGACGCCATGGAGGCGTTCACCATGCTGGACACCGACGGGGACGGCGCGATCTCGCGCCACGAGTTCATTCGGGCGGTGCGTGAGCACTTCCTCTCCAACGACCCGGATGCGCCGGGCAGCCTGTTCTTCGGGCACGTCTGACCCACCCATCTGCTTCCCGGCGCTCACCCGGCCAGGAGCACCCCCGGCCGCCCCTGGACTTCGGTACCAGTGGGCGGCCTTCGCCGCGCGTGATCGACGAGTCGAATTCCTGGACGAAGCCATCCGCCCGCCCACAGCGAACAAAAACCGGCGAGCCAACCGCGCTGGCAAACGATCTACTCCACAGACAGCCGCCCACGACCAGCACGAGCACCCCGAATACCGGTCACACCAGCCCTTTGACCAGCGACTTCAAGTTGGTGGAGGCTCACTCCCCCACCGGATGGTGCGTACCGGAGTGGGGTCCACTCGATGCGCACCACCGTGGTCTCCACTCTCCGGGTGGACTCCACTCCCATCCGGCCAGCGGTCCGCGCACCGAGCGCGCGGTGGAGTTCACCGTGCCCACTCATCCCCGGCGGCGACCCCGCGCGGTGCGCCACGGGTTCGGCCGGCCGCCGGGGTACTGCCGTGAGCGGGAGCGGCGCGGGACGGGCGGCGTCTTCGGCGACGGGTGCGGCAGGATCGGGGCAACCATGGGACCTCCGTGCTCAAGGGGAACGGTCCCCCGCACCCTCCCCGCGCCCGGGTGACCTCCGGGGGCGGCGGCCAGTCGCGTCCCGGCGCCTGGCGCGGTGACTTCGCCGTCCGTCCCGCCGGACGGTCCGCAGCGCGTCACGGCTGGATGCCCCGGCCGTGGCCGGGCTGCTGGTATTGCTGCCCGTGCTCCTGACGGCGCTGGTCCACCGGGCGGGCCGGATCGGTGACCGGGGCCGGGACCTCCCGGTCCTCGATGGCGCGGCGGCAGACGTTGGCCTCGCGGGTGAAGGCGGCGAACCGGTCCAGGTTCTCCGGTGTGCGTATCCACGTCGCCGGGTCCGTCGTACGGCCCTCCAGGTACTCCTGCGGCATCGCGCCCTGCTGGTGGGCTTGGACGGCGGCGGCCTTCTGCGCCGGGGTGAGCGTGGCGTCCCGGCCCGGGTGGTCGACGGCGTGCGGCGCGTCTGACGCCTGGTCGTGGTGGTGATCGTCGGCGTGCGCGTCGGCCGACATGGCCGGGGCGTCGTCCCGTGTGGCGTCGGGAGCGGTGCGGGCGGCGCAGATCGCGTTCTGCACGGCGAGCCCATCGACCATCTGCTTGCCGAACTTGAGCAGCACGGACGCCCGCCACCACGCGAGCAGTTGCTTCAACGGGCGCGGGGTCTTCTTCTCGGGGCGGGTGTCCTGCGCCGCCTGCCAGCCAGGCCGTGGCGGGCGCGCTCGCCGGGCAGCTGCCCGTGCTTCTCCGCGTACTTGCAGGTGAGGCCTTCCAGGACGTCCTCGATCCGCTGACGGCGGGTCGAGGACCAGTCGATGAGCTCGGAGTCGACACCGGCTATCTCCATCACCGGGCGCAGGCCCGGCGTCACCTCCCGGGGCACCGTCGCCAACCCCAGTTCCTCACACACCTCGGTCGTGATCTCGAGAGTGTAGAGCGTCCCGGCCGCCACCACATGCTGGTAGAGGCGGACCGTGTCCAGAGCGCCCCACACCGGCTCGCCGTCATCGCCCCTACGCTGCACGCGATTCAGGACCAGGCAGTGGTCATGCAGCAGCGGGAAGCCGTCCCGGTTGTCGAAGTGCCGGAACGCCGCAACCACGAGGCCGGGGTCTTCGCACGCCCGGCGGCCGGGCACCTCCGCCGCCTGCTCGCCGACCGCGACCCGCCGGGCGCCGCCGACAGGGCGACCGAGGTGTGGCAGCACACCCCCAAGGGCTTCCGCACCGGGCTCGTCTGCACCCGCACCGAGACGCTGCACGACGGCCTCACTGGGCAGCCCCGCGACCAGCTCACGGAAATGCTCAGCGCGTGAGGTGAGATCCGTGTCGTGGGCCACTGTGCGGGGCCCGACAACTTCATCACTCCCGATGCCTAGGGCGTTTCTGATGGCTCTTGCTGGGTGGGTGGATCAGACTGATGTGCGGTGGCAGAGGGCCGAACGTGGTCCGGGGCGAGGACTACTTGATTGCCTTTCGTGTTTCGGAACGGACCTGAAGTGTGGTCTTGGCGGCAGCCTCCAAGTCGACGTCAGCCGGGTCCTGGTCCATCGTCGCCGCGGTGATCACGGCCACGCAGACTGCTGTGTTGGAGTCCGCCCAAGCGCAGAGTGGATAGGTCATCTTCGTACCGGACTTCACAGTGCTGATCACTTCACAGCTGACCGTGATGCCCGAGCCGGACAGGGTGATGTCCTGCGGCTGTTCGGCGACGTCCTGCCTGTCACGCTCGGTCTCGGGTGTCATCAGCCTGCGGCGGAGCGAGTCGGGGTTCTTGAACCGTCCGTCCATGCCGGAGACCCCGATGGTGCCTGTGGAGGCGTGACCGCCCAGGCTGTAGACGCCGACTACGCCCCGCGGGTCCCTGACGTCCGAGTCTGCGTTCGCTTCGTCTTGTATCTTCTGGCCCGCGGTCGCGGAGAGGTCCTTCCAAAACGCGTAGCGGCCGTCGACAAGGGTCTTGGGCAGCGTCAGGGCGTAGACGGCATCCGGGTATCCGCCATCGGCCTTCACGCTGGCCGGCGCGAACAACGCCGCGACGGCCACGACCCCTGTGACCACCACGGCGATGACCACGGCGATCCAGCGCCTGGACGACGGCCGTGGAGCCGTCGGCGGCACGCCCCAGGCGTAGGGCTGCTGCGGGTACCCGCTTGTGTACTGCGGTGGGACCGGCGGCTGCTGGTTGTACGGCCCGGGCTGATGCCCGTAGGGAGCGGGACTGTAGGGGCCGGAGGGCTGGGGCGACTGCTGAGGCGGAGGAGGCATGGACACGCCAGCACGCTACTGCACGCGGGCACTGACTGGATCGTGTCGCAGCATCGTGTACCCGACCGGTGGGATGGGTCTGGGGCGGTGAATACGACCTGCGGGCACTGTGCCTAGTCGAACTTGTCGCGGGCGTAGCCGTCCATCGAATGCGGGGCAGCCACGGTGAGCGCGGCCAGCTCACTGCGGGCGGTCGCGGTCGATGGCGGTGCACCATCCGCTACGCGCGTTGACAAGCTCCGACAACTCCCCCACGCCACCTTCACTGCACGGTCACCCGCACAGCGGCCAGAGGGAGCCGGACCGCGGCGCCATCTCCTGGCCGTCGAAGGCCCCATCGCCCGGTCGCACGCCAGAGCCGAGCGCGGCCGCCCATGGTGCGGAACCGCCCGGCCGGGCCTGACGCTGTCACACTCGATCGCCCGCAGAGGTGACTGCCGAGGCGCCCGGCGGCCTCGCGGTCGGAGCGTCCGGTTGGCCAGCCTCGGCACGAAGACGCCGGCGGAGGGTCAGGCAACAAGCGACACAGAGGCGATCCGCCATGCGTCGGCAGTACGAACCAGCAGGCAGTGCGAGCCGGACCGCTGGAACTCCTGACCGTGTACGTCCCGGCGCAGCCACGTGATCTCGATGACCACCGCACTCGCGTTCAGTGCCCGGACCGACCTGGTGAGGATGTCGGTGCTGCCGTAGTCGTTGTCACGCATCGATCCCGCGGAGCAGGCCGCCCTCGAGGACGTGCGCCTTCGACCGGTTCGAAGCAGCCGACACCGCAATCAGCGCCACGTCGTCCTGCGACGGGCCGAGGTTGCGCAGCAATCCTCGCTCATGTGGATGCCCAGGCGGTGCATCGCGTCCAGGACGAGGACGGAGAAGCAGATCTGACCGCCGATCATGTCTCCTGGCACAGGGGCACGCCGTCCTGCGCGGCGTCCCAGCACTTGCTGCCCTCTTCGAAGGCCCTGGTGGGGGTGGGGGTCGTGGAAGGGGAATGTGATTTTCCGTCACTGCTGTCCATGGTGAACGGGTCGGCCCAGTCCGTGGTTGCCGATTTTTGGCCTTTGCGTTTTGTTGACTATTTTCAATCTTGACCTCATCTGCAGTTCACGTATACCTTGTATATGGAGGCGTATCGCGCTTTCATATTCGTACGGGGGGCGTATGGATCTGCGTCGGTTGCGTTATTTTCTCGCCGTTGCCGAAGACTTGCATTTCAGCCGTGCGGCCGAACGGCTCGGTATTACTCAGCCCGCGCTGAGTCAGCAGGTCAACAAGTTGGAGACCGAATTCGGCGCCACGCTGATCGAACGTACCAGTCGTACGGTCTCGCTCACCGGGGCCGGGCACGACGTGCTGGAGCCGCTTCGTCGCTGCGTGGCCGCCTACGAGGAGGCGCGCACTGTCGCGCGCCGGGCACCGTCCGGTGACGGCGAGCTCCTGCGCATCGGCTTCCCGCGCGGCGAGTCGAGCACCGTGCTGACGCCGTTCTTACGGCGTATCGCACACTGTGCCCCCGGTATCCGCATCGAACTCACCGACGTGCCCTGTGACAAGCAGGCGGCGGCCGTCCGGGAGGGCGTCCTGGACGTGGGCTTCATGCACTTGCCGATCCTGGAGCCGAATCTGACGCCGCTCGTGGTCCGGCGGGACCGGCTGGTGGTGGTCATGCCGGGCAACCATCCGTGTGCCAAGGAGCGGTTCGTCGACATCCGGCACCTGGAGGAGGAGCCCTTCATCGGCGTGCGCCTGCGCTGCCCCGCCTACGCGGACGCCTTCGGCACGCTGGCGCGCCACGGCGGCTTCAACCCGCGTATCGAGATCGAGACGAACGGTATCGAGGCCACGATCTCGATGGTGGCGGACCGCCTGGGGGTGGCGATCGTGCCCGGAGCCGGTGTGCGGCGGCACCCCGGCGTGGCGGTGCGCGACATACTGCCGGCGACCCACGAGTTGGACCTGGCGTTCGTACTGCACCAGGACCAGCGCTCGCCGCTGCTGCGGAGGCTGCACAGAACGGTGCAGGACGTGTCGCGGGAACTCGTTCTGGCGCACGACGGCCTCGGGAAGGTCCATACCGCCTGAAAATACGGGCCACGCGGCCGCCGGTTTTGAGTCCGGAGGCAGCGTGGCTATTATTCGGACCTCAGGTATACAAGGTATACTCGACTTTCTGGAGTACTGCGTGTTGGACGTTCAGGATCTACACAAGAGCTGGGGCGCCGTCCATGCCCTCGCCGGTTTCGACCTGGTCGTGGCAGCGGGCGAGATCTGCGGTCTGATGGGCCACAACGGCGCCGGCAAGACGACATTCGCCCGGGTGTGCGCGGGCCTGGAACGCCCCGACCGCGGTCGGGTGGTGATCGACGGGATCGACCTGGCCACCGCGCCGGGCCGCGCACGGGCCCGGGTCGGCCTGGCACCGCAGGAGATCGCGCTGTACCCGACGGTGACGCTGCGCCGGAACCTGGAGTTCCACGGCGGCCTGGCGGGGCTGAGCGGCAAGGCCCTGCGCCGTGCGATCGAGGAGATCACGGCGGCCGTCGAGCTGAGCGGCCGGCTGGACCAGGTCGTGGAGCAGCTGTCCGGTGGGCAGCAGCGCCGCGCCCAGGCCGCGACCGCGCTGCTGCACCGGCCCGCCGTCATGCTGCTGGACGAGCCCACGGTCGGTGCCGACCCGGTGACCCGGCAGGCCCTGCTCGCCCTTGTGCGCGCGCGGGCCGACGAAGGGGCCGCGGTCGTCTACACCACGCACTACCTGCCGGAACTCGAGGACCTGGGCGCCACGCTCGCGGTCGCCGAGGCCGGCCGGATCGTGGCACGTGGCGGCCGCCGGGAGCTGCTGGCCGGGCTGCCGGGGCGGGTCGGGATCGGGTTCGCCGGGCGCGCTCCGGACCGGCTGGCCGAGCGCGCCGACGAAACGGCGGCCGACGGCGGCCTCTGGTTCACCGCCGACCGGCCCGCCGAGGCACTGGCGCGGCTGCTGGGCGAGCTGGGGCCGGAGGCCGACCGGGTGCGAACCGTGCAGATCAGCGAGCCGACACTCGACGACCTGTACCGGCACCTGCTCGAGCCCCGGCCCGAGGATCCGAGTCGGCCCGCCGACCACCGCAGCGGCCTTCCCGGCCGCCCGACCGCCCAGGAGGCAACCAGCCATGGCCACTGAGACCGCTCCGCCGACGGCGGCGCCCGGGTGGGCCGCACCCCGCCGTACCGCCGTCGTCGCCCGCCACGCCGCGGTGCTGCTGCTGCGCGAGCCGGGCACCGTCATCGCCTACGCCGTCATGTCGATCGTGCTGATGGTCGTCCTGCGGCCGGTCTACCAACGCCTGGGCAGCCCGGACGGCCCGGCCATCAACCAGCAGGCAGCGGGCCTGGCCGTGATGTTCACGCTGCTGGCGCTCGACATGGCCGGGCAGACGCTGCTGTCCGAGCGCACCTGGCGGACCTGGGACCGGCTGCGCACCAGCCCCGCCGGCCCGGCGGCCGTCCTGCTCGGCAAGGCGCTCCCGTTGACCGCGGTTTTCGCACTGCAGCAAGCCGTGACGTTCGGGTTCGCCGCGGCCGCCTTCGGGTTCGACCTGGCCGCCGGCTCCTGGCGCCTGGCCGTCATGGTGCTGGCCTGGGCTCTCTGTGTGTCCTGCTGCGGCCTGGCGCTCGGCGCGTGGGTCAGGACACAGGGACAGCTCGCCGCCGTCTCCGACATCGGGGCGCTGACCGTCACCTGCCTGAGCGGCTGTCTGGTCCCGCTGTTCGTGCTTCCGGCCTGGGTGAGCCATGTGGCCCGGTTCAGCCCCGGGTACTGGGCCTCCCGAGGATTCCAGGCCGCGGTGACCGGGGACCGCACCGTCTACGACGAGGCCCTCGGCATCACTCTCGCCGTCAGTCTGCTCGCGCTGGGCGTCGCCGCCGTCCGGGCCCCCCGAGCGGCCCGCTGAGGCCGCGGGCCAGGGGGCCCGGACCACACCCGAGGTCACCTCCGGACTCACTCCCCGAGCAGTCCGGAGGTGACCTCGTGGTCCGGGACCCGGCCGCTGAGCGCCTGCTCGACCTGGCGCGCCGCGGCGATCGCCATGTCCCGCCGGATCGCGTCCACGGCGGAGCCCAGATGCGGGGTCAGCAGCGTTCCGGGATGCGCGAGGAGCCGCCGGGGCACCTTTCCGGGGCGTCCCGGCACCGTCCGGTCCTCGAACGCGAAGACGTCGGCCGCATAGCCGCCGAGCGATCCGTCCTCCAGCGCCGCGGCCACCGCGTCCTCGTCGACCACGGAGCCGCGCCCGACGTTCACCAGCAGTTGCCCCGGCCGGACCGCCGCGAGCACGTCCCGGCCGATCAGCTGGCGGGTGTCCGGGCCCAGCGGGAGCAGCAGCAGGACGACCTCGCAACTGCCCATCAACTCGCCGAGACCCGCCCCCCGGACTCCGAGCCGCCGCTCCTCGCGCGCGCCGAGCGGCCGCGTGTCGTAGTACAGCACCTCGGCCGGCTCGAACCCGGCCAGGCGCCTCGCCACAGCCTGCCCGAGCCGGCCCATGCCCACCAACCCGATCCGGGAGCGGTACAGGCCCGTGCCGTAGAGCAGGGGCCGCCAGCCCTCATGGCGGCCGGAGCGCACCAGCGCGTCCCCTTCGCGGACGCGTCGGCCCAGCGCGACGGCCAGCGCCACCGCCAGTTCGGCCGTCGGCGCGGTCAGCAGGTCCGGCAGCACCGTGAGCCACACTCCGCGCCGGGCGCAGGCCTCGGCATCGAAGTTGTCGTGCCCCTTGACCACGGTGCTGATCACCCGCAGCCGCGGGCACCGGGCGAGGAAGTCGTCGTCGACGCGGTCGGCCATGCACATGATCAACGCGTCGGCGTCCGCCGCCAGCTCCAGGCACTGCTCACGACCGAGCACGTCGGACTCGACCGGGACCACCGGATCGCAGAACCGGCGCAGGTAGTCGACGGCCTCCGGATGGATCCAGTGCGTCACCACGACCCTGCGCTGACGGGCGCCGCCCTGCTCCGGCGGCCGGCAAAACGACGCCACCGACACGGCGGGCTTGCGCGTCCTTCGAGCCGGCGTGATGCTCTTGCCGCCGTTCGCTTCCCAGGGCCTGCCGTTCACCACGGCGTCACCTCCCAAGCCGTCGCGAGGACGTAGTGGTCTGCATCGGGTCCCGGCAGGCGGCGCGTGACCACGGCCGGCTTCCCGGGTCCGGACTGCAGAAAGCCGCCCGGACGAGGCAGCAGTTCCACCGTCAGATACCCGTTCGTGACGCCGCCTCCGCGCGCCTTGTAGACCGCCTCCTTGGCGCAGAAGAGAGCGGTCGTCCGGTATTGAGCCTGACCGGCGTCCAAGGAGCGCGCGATCCAGGCGCGTTCGGCCTCCGTGGCGAAGTGGCGGAGCCCGGTGGCCGGCACCCGCCCTTCGCGCTCCAGATCCACGCCGAGGGCGAGCGCACCAAAAGCCGCGGCGCACACCCCGTAACCGTCACAGTGGCTGATCGACCCGGCGACCCCGGCCGGGAACAGCGGCCGCCCGTTTGCCGTACGCAGCACGGGCCCGACGCGGTCCAGAGCCGCGAGTGCCAGTCCGGCGGCGCGGCGGCCGCACAGGAAGTCGGCGCGGCGGGCGGCAGGGAGTCCTGCCGCCAGCCGCGCCTCGACCGGGTGGGGCCATGCGGCCGCGCCGGGGCCGGCCGGGACGTCCCGGCCGGCGATGCACACCACGATCCCGCGGCCGGGCCACAGGGTCAGGGCCCTGCCCCCGGCGAGCCCGGCGGCGGCACCCGCGGCATTCACCCGCCCGAGACGGCCGGGGCCTGCAGGGCCTTCTCCACGAGCACGGTGACGTCCCCGATCGTGACGAGGTCGTACAGCTGCTCGTCGTCGAGCACTATCGAGAACTCCGTCTCCAGCGCCGCGATGACGCGCAGCAGCTTGACGGAGTCCAGTCCGGCCAGCTCCGCCAGCGCAGAGCTGTCGGTGAGCTTGTCGGGCGGCAGGAACAGCTCCGCGGCGAACGCCGAGCGCACGGCGTCGCCGACGGTGGGACGGTTCTCATCCATGGTGGTCTCCGTAACGTGTCGAACGATGGGGATGGCAGGGAAGGCGCTCACACTGATTCGGTTTCGAGGGCCGCCCGTACGCGGTTGCGCCGGACCTTGCCGCTGCTGGTCTGCGGCAGCCAGTGCGGCTCGACCAGCCGGACGTGGACCCCGGACAGGCCGAGCCCTGCGGTCAGCTCCGCGGCGATGCCGCGCCGCAGACCCGCGCGGTCCTCGTCGCCGGTCAGGGCGGTCTCGGCGACGAGCGCCAGCGTCTCGCCGCCCTCAGGGTCGGACCAGGCGATCGCGACACAGCGGTTGCGGTACACGCCGGGCAGGTCGCGGACGATCGCCTCCGCGTCCTCGGCGTAGAAGTTCTCGCCGCGGACCACGACCATGTTCTTGTCGCGCCCGGCGACGAAGAGCTCGCCGCCGTCGAGGAAGCCGAGGTCTCCGGTGCGGAGCCAGCCGTCGTCGGTGAAGGCCTCGGCACGTGGCCGGCCGTGGTAGCCGGAAGTGACCGCGGGCCCCGCGATCTGGATCTCGCCGACCCGGCCCGTGGCCACCTCGCCGCCGTCGGCGCCCGGGCCGGCGACCCGGACCAGCATGCCGGGCACCGGCCGCCCGACGCTCACCAGCGGCCGGGCCGAGGCCGAGCCGGGCTCGGCCGGCACCGCGCGTGCGTCCGCGCGCAGTTGGGCGCGGTCCATCCAGACGGTCCGCGCGCCCTTGCCGACCTCGCTGAACGTCACGGCGAGCGTGGCCTCCGCCATGCCGTAGACCGGGCACACGGCGCCGGCGGCGAAGCCGTGCGGGGCGAACCTGCGGGCGAACTCCTCGACCGTGCTCGCCTGCACCGGTTCGGCACCGTTGCAGGCGACCCGCCATGCGGACAGGTCGAGCGGCACCGTGTCGAAGTGGTCCGCGATGCCGATGAGATGGTCGTAGAAGAAGTTGGGCGCCGTGCACACGGTGCATCGTTCCTCGGCGAATTCCGTGAGCCATCGGGCCGGGCGCCGGACGAAGTCGGCGGGGCGCCAGAGCACCACTTTCCTGGCGGCGAGCAGCCCGACCAGGACCGACACCAGGCCCATGTCGTGGAAGAGCGGCAGCCACAGGCCGATCGTGTCGTCACGGGTCACCTGCGCGGCGCCGATGATCGCGGCCACGCCCGCTGCCATCGCGCGCTGGCTGAGCAGGACACCCTTGGGCGCCGAAGTACTGCCGGACGTGTACTGGATGAAGCCGGGCTCGTCCGCGGCGAAGGGCAGGCACAGCCGGGACTCGACGTGCGGCAATGTGTCGAGGTCCAGGACGGCCGGACCGCCGTCGAGCGCGTGGGCGAGCCGGTCGCGCAGGCGTCGCAGCTCATGGTCGGTCACGAGGAACCGCATGTCGCAGTCCCGTGCCACCGCGGTCACATGACGACCGTAGGCGTCCAGCCCGCCGAGCGAGTTGGGCAGGGCCAGCGGTGCCGGTATCGCGCCCGCGTACATCAAGCCGAACAGCGCCGTCAGGAAGCCGGAGCCGTTCTGCAGCACGACGCCCACGACGTCGCCCGGGCGGACACCGGCTTCGTGCAGGTCACCGGCGAGGAACTGGGCGCGGTCCAGCAGGTCGCGCAGGTTCGTGTCCGCACTGCCGCCGGGCAGGCGGATGACGGTCGCATCCGACTGGCGTGCGCGTTCCTCCAGCCGGGCGATGAGTGTGTCCTCCATGGTGGTCCCCCCTTTCACAGGATCTGGACGAGAAGCAGGCAGTTGAGCGCCACGATCACCACCACGCAGCCGGAAGCGGCCAGCACCGTCGCCCGGCCGACGGCCCAGTCGCCCATCAGGTCGACACGCCGGACGAACCGGATCAGCGGGATCAGCGCGAACGGGATGCCGAACGACAGCACGACCTGGCTGGCGACCAGCGCCCCGGTGGGTTCCACCCCGAGGCACAGCACGACGAGCGCCGGCAGGGCCGTGACTCCCCGCCGCAACACCATCGGCACCGACCGGCGCAGCAGACCGCGCATGACGACCTGGCCGGCATAGGTGCCGACACCCGAGGCGGCGAGGCCGGACAGCAGCAGGGCGACCAGAAAGACCGCGCCCAGGGCCGGTGTCACGGCGGCGAACGCGCGGTGCGCGCCGGCGATGGTGGTGTCGCCGGACGGCCCCGGCCTGCCGTGCAGCAGGGCGGCGGCGACGCCGAGCAGAACGAGGTTGCCGAGCGCGGCCAGGGCCATGGCGAGGCCGACGTCGGTGCGCTGACCACGGGCGGCCACGCCGGGCGCCGTGCCGTGCAGCCGGGCGGTCAGCGCGGAGTGGACGTAGATGGCATGAGGCATGACGGTCGCACCCACGATGGCGATGGCGAGCGTCAGATAGGTGCCGTCGACGTCCGCCGCTGACGGCACGAGCCCGGCCGCCACCGGACCGATACGCACCTTCGCCAGTACGCAGGCGACCACGAAGGCGACCAGCACGGCGCCGAGCGCGAGCGCCATCAGCCGCTCGAACCGCACCTGACGCCGGTCGGCGAGGGCGACGACGGCGTAGGACAGCCCGACGGCGAGCAGTCCGCCCAGCGCGGGCGGCAGGCCGAACAGCAGGTTCAGGGCCACCGCCACGCCGACGATCTCGGCCAGATCGGTTGCCATGCAGACGAGTTCGGCCTGCAGCCACATCGCCACGACCTGCCACGGCCGCCCGCGTTCGCGGACCACGGTGCACAGGTCGCGCCCCGTCGCCAGGCCGAGGCGGCCGGCCAGGAACTGGATCAGCGCCGCCGCGCCGCTCGCCGCGATCACCACCCAGACCAGGCCGTAGCCCTCGGCCGCGCCACCGGAGACATTGGTGGCGAAGTTGCCGGGATCGACGTAGGCGATGGCGGCCACGAACGCCGGCCCGAGCATACGCAGGAGGGTGGTGGCACGGGGGGCCGCCATCGGTCGGGTGACGGGCGGGGCCGCGGCGCTCGGGAGCGCTGCGGGGTGGTTGCCGGCACCGCGTCGTGTGGCCGGACCGGTCGTCGGCACCCGGCCGACGACCGTCGTTCCGTCGCCGCCGGCCACGGCACGGCCCGCCCTCCGTGCCTGACTCACCGCGCCCTCAGTTCGAAGTCCGCGTACCTCCGCTCGTCCTCGGCCAATTCGTCGTAGCCGAGCAGGCCGAACACCTCGGACAGCGGTGCGAGGTCACTCTCGACGCGGGTCACGCCCTCGGCGGCCAGGATGTCCCGCGAGACCTTGGTCATCGCAGCGAACGCGGCGCGCATGTTCTGGTTCGCCCAGATCACGCCCTTGATGCCCATGGCCCGGAACTCGCCGGTCGGCGTGTCCGCGTATGTCGTGGGGGCGATGACCAGGGGGAGGCGCTCGCGCCATGCCTGGGCGAACTCCGCGATCTGTTCGGCGGTCTTGCGCCGCGAGTGGATGAAGATCGCATGCGCGCCCGCGTCGGCGTACGCATGGGCGCGGTCCAGGGCCTCCGTGACCGTCCCGCCGGCGATCAGCGTCTCGGTGCGTGCGACCACGCGGAAGTCCTCGTCGCCGCGCGCGTCCAGGCAAGCGCGCAGCTTGCCGCAGAACTCGCCGACCGGCGCCAGCTCGTGGCCGTCTCCCACGAACGAGTTCATCTTGGGGAAGACCTTGTCCTCCAGGCAGACCGCCGAGGCGCCGATCCGCTCGGCCTGCCGTGTGAACCGCCGCGCGCTGTTGAAGTCGCCGTGCCCGGTGTCGCCGTCGACCATGACCGGCACGGCGGAGGCGTCCACCACCCGGGCGACCACGTCGACGATCTGCGACCACGAGGCCTCGGAGCTGTCCCGGACACCGAGAGCGGTGGAGATGGACAGCCCCGACGCCCATAGGGCCGGGAACCCGGCGGCGTCGGCGATCCGGGCGGACAGCCCGTCGTGCGCCTCCATGAAGAAGAACAGTTCCGGGGCCTCGAACAGGGCGCGCAGCCGGGCGTTGCGTGAACCAGTGGACATGCGTTTCTCATTTCGCTGGGTGGACGGGTCAGACGTAGAGAACGACATCGCCGTCCTCGACCTCGGCGCGGTACGTCGCCGCGCGCAGCGGCCGTGGCTCCCATACGGAGCATCCGGTCGAGACATCGGTCTCGAAGTTGTGCCAGGGGCAGACGGCCACCGTCCGGCTGTCGGAGCGCCGGTGTTCACCGGGCCGGTCCGCGACCCACATCCGTTCCACCGACCCGCCGGACAGCGGTCCGCCCTGATGGGGGCACATGTCCGAGACGGCGTGCAGTTCCCCGTCCTCGTCGCGGACCACCAGGATTCGCCGGCGCCCGAGTTCGGCGAGGCGACTGGTGCCCGGAGCGAGCTCGTCCACGGCGCACACGACGTGCCGTTTGCGTTCGCGCTGGTACTCGGTGCTCATCGCGTCACACCTCGATCCCGTAGAACGAGGCCGCGTTGTCGTGAAGGATCTTGCGGCGCAGTGCGTGCGAGAAGCTGGTAGGCAGCGCGCGGGTCGGCGAATCGAAGTCCCAGTGCGGATAGTCCGAGGAGAACATGAGGAACTCGTCGTTCCCGACCATCTCGAACATCTGCAGCAGGTGCTCGGGGTCCTCGGCGATCTCCATCGGCTGCGTGGTGAACTTGACCCGTTCGCGGATGATGTCGGACGGCAGCCGGGTCACCCACGGGATCTCCCGGCGCAGACTGCGGTAGTTGTGATCGAAGCGCCACATCAGGTGCGGCAGCCAGGTCCAGCTCGACTCGATCATCGCCACCCGCAGGTCGGGAAACTTGTCGAAGACCCCGTGCACCACGCATCCGATCAGCTGCGACTGCCACGCCTGCTCGATCGCGGTGTGCCACTCGATGTAGTAGGGCGGCAGACCGACCGCGGTTTCGACCGTGGCGCCCTGGTGGAAGCCGACGGCCAGGTTGTTGCGTTGCGCGGCGGCGTAGACCGGGTGGTAGTACTCACGGCCGAGTACGTCGTGCGAGATCACCGGCAGGATGACCTGCACGATCTGGGGGTGCTGCCCGACCCGGTCTATCTCGCGCGCCGCCTCCTCGGGCTTCTGCGCGGCCACGCACACCGAGCCGAGCAGCCGCGAGTCCTTGTCGAGCCAGCTGGAGATCAGCCAGTCGTTGTAGGCCTTGGCGATACCGCACGCGAACTCGGGCTGTGTCTTGAACTCGGTGGGGTACAGCAGGCCGGTGAGCACGGCCTTGCCGAGGCTGAACTCGTCGAGGTGCTGGCGCTGCATCAGCCCCAGGTCGCTGCCGGCCCGGAAACCGTTGCCGGGGTTGGCGTCGGGCCGGGCCAGGCCGCCCGTGGTGGGCCAGGAGTAGGGGATGGAGATGCCCATCCAGTTGTCGGGGTGGATTCGGCTGCGCCAGGGTTCGTCGACGTATTGCAGGAACTCCAGCGGGTTGCCGATCATCTCGTGCACATCGGCGTCGATCACGGGAATGTCCGTGTTCGGAGCCGCTTCATCGGTCGCTGCCACGGTCATGCCTTTCAAGTGAGCGGACGGCTCGGGGGGTAGCGCCTGGCGATGAGACGCTCGAGGAGCCGTCCGGTGAGAAGTCGCTTGAGGAACAGCTGCAGGGGGACGTGCGCGCCGATGGAGTACACCGGCGCCGGGTCGGGGTCGTTGACGATCCGCCAGACCAGCCGCGACACCTCGGCCGGGTCGCCGGCCTTGGCGTGCGAGCTGTCGAGCGTGTCCGAGGCCGCGGTCAGCGCGGCGGCGTACGCGGAGCCGGGGAGCAGCACGCGCTCGCGCCGCCGGCTGATGTCGGAGCGGTAGTAACCGGGCTGCACGACGCTGGCACGGACACCGAACGGCGCGACCTCGTACCGAAGGGACCGGGCGAAGCCCTGGAGCGCCGCCTTCGAGGCCGCGTAGGCGGACTGGTACGGGAGCGGGAACTCGGCCATCAGCGAGCCGACCATCACGATCGCCCCTTGGCCGGCCGCGCGCATCCCGGGCAGGTACTCGCGGACCAGCCGCACCGGCCCGAACACGTTGACCGCGAAGAGGTTCTCGATCGCGGTGTCGTCGAGGTCCTCCAGCGGGCCGAGCTGGCTCATCCCGGCGTTGTTCACCAGGATGTCCACCGGTCCGGTCAGCTTCGCGCACGCCGCGACGCTCGCCGGATCGGTGACTTCCAGCGGGATGTACTCGACTCCCGCAAGCCGGTCGGGGTCCGGGAGCGCCGCCGGGTTGCGGCAGGTGCCGAACACGATGACGCCGCGGGCGGTCAGGAACCGCGCGATGTCGCGGCCCAGTCCGCTGGACACGCCGGTGACCAGCGCCGTGCGGCGGGACCCGCTAGACGACGAGGTCGAGGAACCGGTCATACGCCGTCACCACCTTGTCGTTGTCGGCCGTCGTGTGGGCGGTGGTGAGCATGTCCCGGCCCATGCGGGACAGGACCCCGGCGTTCTGGACCGGCAGCATGTAGCGGCTGAGGATCTCGCGGCGCCGCAGTACCTCGGCGAAGTCGTCGGGGCCGCGCAGTCCGACCGCGTGCGGCGCGGTCAGCTCGATCCTCACCACGGTCCCGAAGTGGTAGGCGAAGAAGTCGAAGCCGCGCGAGGTGAACAACTCGTTGAGCCGCGCGACCAGGTCGGCGGCGACGGCGTCGGCCCGCTCGAACACGCCGTCCCGGCCGATGATGCCGAGCGTGTGGTAGGCGGCGGCGGCCGACAGCACGTTGCCGGACAGCGTGCCGCCGATGTACGTGGTCGGGCGGCCGTCGGGGACGCCGATGTGCGCGGTGTCGATGATCTCCCGGCGGCCTCCGACCGCTCCGCACGACGGATAGCCGTTCATCAGGCCCTTGCCGAGGGTGGTCAGGTCCGGTGTGACGCCGAAGCGGGCCTGCGCGCCGCCGCGGGCCGCCCGCACGCCGGTGACCACTTCGTCGAAGACGTACAGCGCGCCGTAGCGGTGCACCAGTTCGATCGCCTGGGCATGGAAGTCCTCGTCGAAGGGCACCAGGCCGGACTCGGCCCCGAGTGGTTCGCAGATCACCGCCGCCACGCCGCCGGCCGGCTCGGCCGCCCTGAGCGCCTGCTCCAGCTCGTCCAGATCGTTCTGGTGGACGAGCACCGTGTTGCTCAGGAACTCGGGCGGTACCCCGCCGGACAGGACCGTCCCAGAGCCCGGGATCTCCAGGTCGGTCATGAACTGGTCGCCCCAGCCGTGGTAGGCGCCACGGAACTTGACGACCTTGCTGCGGCCGGTGTGGGCGCGGGCCATGCGCATCGCGGCGAGGTTGGCCTCAGCGCCCGAGGAGGTGAACCGTACCGCCTCGACCGAAGGGAAGACGTCCGATATCCGCTGTGCGGCGAGGACCTCGAACTCGTCCATGTAGCCGTGGAAGTTCGTGCGCCGGCTGACGATCCCGGCCAGGGCCGAGTTCAGTTCGGGGTCGTTGTGCCCCAGGCTGAGCGCGCCTCCGGCCAGGACGCAGTCCACGTACTCGTTGCCGTCGACGTCCGTCACCCGGCTGCCCCGGCCGCCGCGCATGAACAGCGGGTACGGATAGGAGAGCGGGTCGACGTGCTCGACCCCGCGCGGCAGCACTTCGGCGGCGCGCTGTGCGAGGTCGGCCGAGCCACGGGTGCGGTGCAGGAACTGCGCGTGTTCGGCTTCGAGTCGCGCCGGGTCGGGCTCGCGCAGCGGCGCCTTGGCGAGCTTGGCCTGCCGCTCGCGGATCTCCGCGGCCTTCATGCCCGGCCCACCAGGTCGAAGTAGACCTTCTCGATCGCCTCGACGGTCCGTTCCACGTCGTCGGCGGTGTGCAGAGCGGTCGGTGTCAGCCGCAGCTGGACCACGCCCTGGGGCACCACCGGGTAGGTGACCAGGCTCACGAAGACTCCGTGCTCGTCCCGCAGCCGCCGGATCAACTCGACCGCGAGTTCGGTGTCCATGCTCAGGTAGACCGGGGTGACCGGGCTTTCGGTGGCGCCGACCTCCAGGCCGCGAGCCCGTAGCTCCTTTTGCAGCAGGGCCGAGATGTTCCACAGTGCCGCGCGCGCCTCGGGCCGGGTCCGGATCAGCCGCAGCCGCGCGCGGTTGCCGATCACCACCGGCATCGGCAGGCCCTTGGAGAAGATCTGCGAGCGGGTGTTGTAGCGCAGGTAGGAGACGACCTCGGTCTCGCCCGCGACGAACGCGCCGATGCTGGCTCCGGCTTTGGCGAAGGTACCGAAGTACAGGTCGATGCCGTCCTGGACTCCGAAGTGCTCGCCGGTACCGCCGCCGCTGGGGCCGGTGACGCCGAAGCCGTGCGCGTCGTCGACCAGGAGCCGGAAATCGAAGCGGTCCTTGAGCCGTACGATCTCGTCGAGTCTGCCGAGATCGCCGGACATGCCGAAGACGCCTTCGGTGACGACCAGGATGCCGCCCTTGGGGTGCAGCTGCGCGCTCACCCGCTCCAACAGGTCGGTGAGGGCCGCGACGTCGTTGTGCGGGAAGGCGAAGTGCTTGCCCTGGTGCAACACGACGCCGTCCACGATGCAGGCGTGGCAGTGCGCGTCGTAGATGACCACGTCGTGCCGGCCGGTGACCGCGTCGATCATCGACGACATGCCGGGGTAGCCGAAATTCATGAAGAACGCGGCCGGCTTGGCCGCGTACTCGGCCAGCTCACGCTCCAGGTGTTCGAGCTCGTCGGTCTCGCCGGACATCATCCGCGAGCCCATCGGTGCGGCCAGACCGTAGTCGGCGGCGGCCTGGGCGTCCACAGCCCGGATCTCGGGGTCGTTGGCCAGGCCGAGGTAGTTGTTGACGCTCCACACGACGCAGTCGCGTCCGCCGAAGTTCATCCGGTTCGAGATCTCACCGCGCAGTTTGGGGAAGGCGCACAGCCCGTGGGTGCGCTCGGCCCAGGAGCCGAGTGTGCCCTCGACGGGTTTCGTCTTCGCGAACAGGTCCATCTGCGGTCCCCTTCAAGCCGTATCGCACACCGGTTCGGTGAGCGCGATGAAGCGGAAACCTAGGCAGGGCCGCGAAGCCGGTCAACGAGCGCGACCGTTGCTGATCAACCGATAAGGGATGTCTGATACATCAACAGAAAGGGCGAAAATAACCAACTGCTTATCGATCGCCCCCACTCGGCTAATGAACGTTGGCCCTCTGGTGGAGCGCTGGTTGCCTGTGCGTGTCCGGCGGACCCGGCGGCGCGGTGTCCCCCGCACCGCGCCGCCGTACGACCGGCGACGACGACCGCGGTCACGTATCCGCACCACCGGTACCCAGCGCCATCAGCCGCCGGCGGCGACACGCCCGTCGCCGGACGGCCGGCCGCGGTGCACGCCTGGCGCCACCCGCATGGTCGAACCGGCCGCATCCCGGTCCGGGCACACCACCGACCGCAATGCCGAGGACTCATGACCATCGCACCCCCCTCTCCCCGTCGGACACGGCCGGACGACCCCTACGTGGCGTTCGGCCCCGGCTCGGCGCTGGGCCTGACGCAGGTCCTGGCCCGCTTCGGCGACGGACGGCCACCGCTGGTGCTGGCAGGCCACGGCTCGGCCGGCCGCGCCTGGCTCGCCGAACTGCGCGGCACACTGCCGGCGCACGTCTTCACCACCGTCCCCGGCGGCTACCCGACCTGGGCGAAGATCGACCGGATCGCGGACCTGATGGTCCGTCTGGACACGGGCCCCATCGTGGCCATCGGCGGCGGAAGCGTTGTGGACACCGCCAAGGTGGCCGCGGTCCGCGCCGCCGAGGCCACCGGCATCCCGCGCCGCCCGGTCACCGCTGTGCCCACCACGCCCGGCACCGGCGCCGAGGTGACGCCGTTCGCGACCGTGTGGGACTTCGCCGGCGGACGCAAGGACTCCTTCGTCGGCACGGGCATGGCGCCCGACGCGGTGGTCATCGATCCGGAGCTGACCCGGACCCTGGCCGCCGAGACCCTGGGCGGCATGGTGTTCGACACCCTCGCGCAGGGCATGGAGGGCGCCTGGTCGGCGGGCTCGACGCCCGAGACGGTGGCGCACGGGGTCGGCGCGGTCGCCCTGGCGTCCGCGAACCTGGAACGCCTGCTGGCGGATCCGGACGACATCGCCGCGCGCAGCGCGATCAGCCTGGCCGGCCTGTACTCCGGGCGCGCCATCGCGGTGGCACGCACCACGGTGTGCCACGCGCTGTCCTACCCCATGACCCTGCGCTACGGCATCCCGCATGGCCACGCCTGCGGTCTGACCCTCGGAGCGGTCCTCTCCTACAACGCCGAGACCACGGACGCCGACTGCCAGCATCCGCGCGGCGCGCGCGCCGTGCGGGACATCGTCGCGCGGATCCTCGACGCGCTGCGCTGCGCCGACCCGGGCTCGGCCGTGCGCCGGCTGGACGGCCTGCTGGCCGCGGCGGGCCTGGCCGGTTACGACGGCCACGACTTCGACGACGAGCATCTGGCGGCCGAGGCGCTGCGCTACGACCGGGCCGACAACAACCCGCGCCGACTCGACCGCGACCGCCTCGGGTCGCTCCTCGCGAGCCTGCGCCAGCCCACCTCACCGCGGAGCGAGTGATGACACCAGACCGGTTCCGACTGATGCACTGGATGAACGCGCGCAAGATCACGCCGGACCTGCTCGGTGCCGCGGGCGTGGACGTGCCGGTGCTGAGCGCCGTCCTGGACGGCAGCCGCACCGACATGTCCGAGACGCAGCTCGCGGCCCTGTGCACGGCACTGCGCGTCGCACCGGAACAGATCGCCGCGCGCGAAGGCACCGACGCGGCCGCGATCGTGCAGAGCGCGGAACAGATGTACGCCACGTGCCGGCCCATCCAGCGGGCCGGCATCCACTTCTACAACTACTACACGATGGCGGCGCCAGAGGGCCGGGTCGCGCCGGTCATTCTCGACATCCTCTGCCCGGCCGGAACGCTGCCGACACTGAACAACGGCCATCTGGAACCCGCGATCACGATCAACCTCGGCCCCGGGCGGATCCACGGACGCTGGGGAGCCGAACTGGACGACACGACCTGGCGAGTGATGGAGCCGGGTGACTCCTATGTCGAGTCCTCCTACTGTCCGCACACCTACGGACTCGTGGACGAGACCCCGGCCCGCATCGTCTCCTACACAGGCGTCTCCAACCTGGCCCGCCTGCTGGAGGAGGCCAATACCTGGGCCGACCCGGCGGTGGACGCCCTGCTCACGGACCTGGACACCGTCCCGGCGGAGGCGGCGGCGCTGCGTGCCGCCCTGCGCCGGCGCGGATTCGACGCCGACAGCGCGGGCCGGATCTCCGGCGTCAGCGCCGACCACATCAGCGCATTCTGCGACGGCAAGACCGAGAGCCTCGGCCTGGGCGAACTGCGCGACCTCTGCGGGACGTTGGGCTTCGACTTCCGGCCCCTGATCGAGCCGGTCCGGCGCCGCGACAGGCTGGGCAAGACACATCTGACGGCCGCGGAGAGCCGGGCGACCACCCGAGCATTCGCCGGCTACACCGCGTCGTCGGCCGCCATGACCCCCGAACTCCCCGACCTGGTCGGTGTCTTCCTCACCGTCGACGGCGAAGCGGACGGCCTCGGCCTGACCGACCACGGCGAGAACCACTACCTGGTCACCGACGGCGAACTGACGCTGCGCCGGCAGGAACCCGACGGCACGGTGACCGCCACCACCCTCGGACCCGACGGCACGGCCTGGCTCGCGCCGTTCGTCGCGCACTCCTGGTCCGGCTCCGGCTCGGTCATCAAGCTCGGCAGCGGCGACCACCTCGGCTACCTCGACCAGATCGAACTGACCAACACCTTCGACCCGGCCGCCACTGTGCGGCGTGGCCGGCGGGACGCGCGCGGCTGGGGCTACGAGCCCGGCAGCGGGAAATGAGGAGTGCCCATGCCCAGCGTCTTCTACACCGACCCCGCCTGGGCCGTCGACCCGGCGGGGCGGCTGAACCCCGAACTGGCGACAATCGAGCGCGAGGTGTACGGCGACGAGGTCGAGCTGCGGTTCGGCACGCACGGTGCGACCGGATACCTGCTCGATGGTGAGAAGCTGTACGCGCGCGCGGCCGGCGCCGACGCGATGGTCGTCTACCGCTGCCAGGTCACGCCCAAGCTGCTGGCGGCGGCCGGCGACGGCTGCCGGGTAGTGGCCCGGCAAGGCGT
This sequence comes from Streptomyces sp. NPDC107581, assembly GCF_055657175.1. Classification (NCBI taxonomy): domain Bacteria; kingdom Bacillati; phylum Actinomycetota; class Actinomycetes; order Kitasatosporales; family Streptomycetaceae; genus Streptomyces; species Streptomyces sp. NPDC107581. The sequence continues at coordinate 54,670 of NZ_JBVKBH010000025.1, read as the reverse complement.
GGGCCTGGACAACCTGAACATCCCGTTGCTGAAGAGAGCCGGCCGGTTCGGCTTCCACGTCCCCGACTACTGCGGCGACGAGGTGAGCACGCACGCCCTCGCCCTGCTCCTCGCCCTGGAGCGCGGTGTGTGCGTGCAGAACGAGGCGGTGAAGGCCGACCACTGGGGCATCTACCGCGGCGGCGTCCCGCGCCGCACCGCCGACGCGACCGCCGGGATCGTCGGCTTCGGCCGCATAGGCCGCGCGGTCGCCCGCAAACTCCAGGCCTTCTACGGCCGCGTTCTGGCCTACGACCCCTACGTCCCCGGCGACCTGATGGCCAGCCATGGCGTCGCACGCTGCGCCGAGCTGGAGGACCTCCTCGCGGCCTCGGACGCCGTACTCCTGCACGCCGAACTCACCGCGGAGAGCAGGGGGTTGATCAACACGCACACCGCCCGGGCCTTCAAGCCGGGCAGCCTGCTGGTCAACGCGGCCCGCGGCGCCCTCATCGAGCTGGAGGCCGTCGCCGCCGCCCTCGACGAGGGCCGGCTGGGCGGCTTCGCCTCCGACGTGTTCTCTCCGGAGGACCCGAACCGTGCCGCGGTGGCCGCCGAACTGATCAAACGCGACGACGTGGTGGTCAGCTCGCACCGGGCGTTCCTGTCGAAGCAGGCCGAGACCAGCCTGCGCCGCCGGATCGCCGAGGGCGTCCTGCACGTGGTGCGCACCGGCGAGCCGCCACGCTCGGGCCGGGTGGCGTGATGGTCGCCGCAGCGCACCTGCTGGACCTGCTGGCCGACCGGGGCGTCGTCGATGTCACCGGCGTCCCGTGTTCCTACCTCACGCCCCTCATCAACCGGGCGGCGTCCGGCTCCAGGGCCACCTATCTTCCGGTGGCGCAGGAGGGCGAGGCGGTCGCGCTCGCCGCGGGTGCCTGGCTGGCCGGGGCGAGCGCGTGTGTGATCGCCCAGAACTCTGGACTGGGCAACATGGTCAATCCCCTGACCTCGCTCAACCATCCGGCCCGTATCCCGATCCCCCTGGTGGTGACCTGGCGCGGTGAACCCGGACGCCCGGACGAGCCGCAGCACGCGCTGATGGGCCGTGTCATGCACGACCTGCTGGACATCGTCGAGGTCGGCCACACGCCGCTCCCCGGTGAACCCGGCGCCATGGCCGACGCCGTCGCGCACGGCTGGAAGGAGATGGAGACCTCCGATCTGCCGCATGCCTTCGTGCTGCGGCAGGGGATCCTCGCCGACGAGCCACTGATCGAGCCGGAACCCGCCACACCGGTGCGGCCCGCCGTGGTGCGGCACGAGCCGCTGCACGCGCCGCCGACCCGGATCAGGGCACTGGAGGAACTGCTGGCGACTCTGCCCGACTCCGCCGCGATCGTGTGCACGACCGGCAAGTCCAGCCGGGAACTGTTCACGCTCGCCGACCGGCCGCAGCACTTCTACCTCGTCGGAGCCATGGGCTCGGCCATGGCGGTCGGCCTCGGTGCCGCCCGCCACACCGACCGGCCGGTGGTCGTCGTCGACGGCGACGGCGCGGCCCTGATGCGGCTCGGCGCCTTCGCCGCCGCCGGACGGCACGGCACCGGCCGGCTCCTGCACATCCTGCTGGACAACGGGGTCCACGATTCGACCGGCGGCCAGCAGACCCTCGCCGCGCAGGTGGACTTCCCCACCATCGCCGCGGCCTGCGGCTACCACGCCGTCCACGACTGCCCGGATCTCACGTCGTTCGCCGCCGCGCTCCGCGGCGCGCTGGCGGCGGGCGAGGGCCCGACGCTGATCCGCCTGACGGTCACCCCGGGATCGCTGCAAAGGCTCGGGCGGCCGAGCGTGGGCCCGGCCGAAGTGGCACGGCGCTTCCGCGACTTCGTGACGGGAGGCACACGGTGACCCATCCGGTCGGCGTGATCCACGGCCGCTTCCAGCCCCTGCACCTCGGCCACCTCGAATACCTGCTCGCCGGCGCACAGCGCTGCGAGACCCTCGTGGTCGGCATCACCAACCCCGACCCCGAACAGACGGCCTTCGAGCCCACCGACGCCGAACGCGGACTCGCCGAGTCGAATCCGTGCACGTACTACGAGCGCTATCTCATGGTGCACGGAGCGTTGACCGAGGCCGGCGTCGAACCGAACCGTCTGCGCATCGTCCCGTTCCCGCATTCGTTCCCCGAACGGCTCCGGTTCTACGCACCCCAGGAGGCGGTCTACTACCTCACCATCTACGACGACTGGGGAGACGCCAAGCTCCATCGCTTCCGCGACCTCGGTCTGCGCACCGAGGTCATGTGGAAACGCACCGACAAGCCGATCAGCGGCACGCGGGTGCGCCGCGCGATCGCCGAAGGCGGGACCCACTGGCCCGCACTGGTTCCAAACGCCGTGTCCACCGTCATCAAGGAGCGTGGCATCGATGAACGCATCCGTGCCGTCCACGACTAGCGGGAAGGTGTACGTCCTCGCGCTGTGCGGGGGCGCGGACCGGCCGATCGGAAGACTCGAGGGCCGTACGCCGTTCGAGGCCGCCGACACACCGCACCTGGACGCGCTGGCGGCGCGCGGCGCGAGCGCGCTGATCGAGGTGATCGGCAGCGGTATCCCGCCCGAATCCGACTCCGGAGCCATGGCCTTGCTCGGCTACGACCCGCTGCTCCACTACACCGGACGCGGCCCGCTCGAGGGTTTCGGCGGCGGCTACTGGAGCGGCGGCGGCTCATCGGTGGCGTTCCGGATCAACTTCGCCAGTATGGACCCCGTCTCCGGGCGCCTGGACCGGCGAACCTCGCGGGACCTGACCGATCCGGAGCTGGAGACGCTGGTCGCGCAGATCACCGCCGGCGTGGACCTGGGGCCGGCGATCCGGATGTCGCTGACCGGCTGGGGCCGCCACCGCGGCATCCTCGCACTGACCAGCGAGTCGACGGAGCTGTCCGGCGCCGTCTCCAACACCGATCCCGGATTCGTGAAGATGGGCGCTTTCGGGGTACCGGTCGCGGAGCCCGCCGACACCCCGCTGCCCTGCCGGCCACTCCAGGAGGAGCCGGCCGCGCGGCGCACCGCCGACCTGGTCAACGGCTTCGTCGCGGCGAGCGCCCGCGTCCTGGCGGGCAGCGCGGTCAACCGCGCCCGCATCGAGGCGGGCCGCAGACCCGCCAACGTGATCCTGGTACGCGACGGCGGCCACACACTGCCGACGCTCGCGCCCGCGCCCCGGACGACGTCGATGTACGGCCAGGTCCCCGCCGAACAGGGGCTGGCCGCCCTGATAGGGGCCCGGTTCACCCGCTCCAGGCCCGCAGCGGACGAGTCGGTCGAGGCGTACTACCGCGCGCTGGTGCCCATGCTCCTCGCCGACCCCGCCGAAGTGGTGTTCGTGCACGTCAAGGGACCCGACGAGCCCGGCCACGACGGCCAGGTCCAGGAGAAGGTCCACGCGATCGCGGACCTCGACGCCCATCTGGTCGGCCCCCTGGCCGCAGCGCTGACCCCGGCCGACACCATGGTCGTGACCTGCGACCACTCCACACCGTGCGAGCTCGGCATCCACGCGCCCGACCCGGTGCCGATCACGGTCGCCGGGCCCGGTACGGCCCCGGACGGCTGCACCGTGTTCGGCGAGCGGGCGTCCGCACACGGCTCGCTGCCGCTGTCGCGGGCCTGTGAGCTGATGGACCGGCTTTTCAAGGAGCGGCCGTGCTGATCGAACGGGTAAGGCTGCGCGGCGTGCTCGACTCGCGGGCGCACCCGACGGTCGAAGCCGATCTCCAGCTCGCCGGGGACGAGGGCTTCGGCCGCGGTTCCTGCCCCGTGGCCATCGCGCCCGGACGGCTCGAACGGCGCCGCGGTCTGCACACCGGCGACCTCGGCACCCTGCTGGACCAGGGCACCACCGCACGACTGGTGCGCTCCGCACTCCATGGCCGGCAGGTGTCGGGCCAGCGGGAACTCGACGCCGTGCTGCTCGCCCTCGACGACGAGCACGCCCTGGGCGCCGACGTCACGCTGGCACTGTCCCTGGCCTTCGCCCGCGCCGCCGCCCGACGCGAGCGGCTTCAGCTCGTCGGCTGGCTCGCGCAACAGAACGGCGGATTCCCCCGGCAGGTGCCCCGGCTGCTCGTCAACACGTTCTCCGGCGGGATCCACGGCCGGGGCGAGGCGGCCTCGTTCCAGCAGATCATGGCGATCCCGCTCCACGAGACCCTGATCGAGGACATCCACGCGGCCATGGCCGTCCACTCCCAGCTGGAGAAGGCGCTGGGGGATCCCCGGTTGTCGGCGTCGAGCGGGTTCGTGGTCGCGGACCGGCCGACGCGCGACCAACTGGCGCTGCTCGCCTCCGTCATCGACACCTGCAATCTCGCCGGCCGGGTAGGCATCGGGGTGGACGTGGCGGCGGAGCACCTGGCCACCGACGGCGGCTATCGCTTCGAGGGCCGGGTCCACACCTGCGCGGGGTTCGGCGAGCTGCTGCTGCGCCTCACGGGCGACCACGGCTTCGGCTACGTCGAAGACCCCTTCGATCCGGCCGACACGGCGGCCTGGCGCACGTTCACGCCGCGGTTCGGTGAAGCCGGTGCGCTGGTCGTCGGCGACGACCTGTTCGCCTCCGACGCCCGGCGGGTCGAACCGGCCCTGGCGCACGCCGTCCTGCTCAAGCCCAGCCAGGCAGGGACCGTCTCGGCCACCCTCGACGCCGCCTGGGCGGCCCACACCGCGGGTCTGCGCACCGTCGTGTCGCACCGCTCCGGCGAGACCGAGGACACCGCGATCTGCGACCTGGCCCTCGCGGTCGGCGCCGACCACATCAAGATCGGCGGCCCGCGCCGCGGCGACCGGATCGCCAAGTACAACCGCTTCCTGCGCCTGCTCGAGTCACCCCTGCTGGCAGGCCTACCACGCCCGCCCGTCCACCCCAAGGAGAACCGGCATGTCCCGTGCCAGTGAGTTCAAGAGGCTGATGCTCGACCCGAAGATCCTCGTGGTGCCGAGCGCGTACGACGCGCTGAGCGCCAGGGTGATCGCACAGGCCGGGTTCTCGGCAGTCCACATGACCGGCTCGGGCACCTCGGCGGCCATGCTCGGTCTGCCCGACCTGGGCTTCGCCACCATCACCGAGATGGCCTGGAACGCCAAGAACATCTGCCTGGCCGTCGACCTCCCGGTGATCATGGATCTGGACGCCGGCTACGGCAACGCCATGAACACCTGGCGCTGCATCCGCGAGTTCGAGCAGGCCGGCATCGTCGGCGGACATCTCGAGGACCAGGTCGTACCCAAGCGCTGTGGGCACCTGGAGGGCAAGCGGCTGATATCGGCGCGCGAGATGACGGGCAAGATCGAGGCCGCGGTCGAAGCCCGCCGCGACCCGGACTGGACCATCATCGCCCGCACCGACGCCCGCGAGAAGCTCGGCCTGGACGAGGCGATCCGCCGCTCCAAGGAGTACGTGGCGGCCGGCGCCGACTGCATCTTCCTCGAGGCGATGCTCTCCGTCGACGAGATGAAGCGGGTCCGCGACGAGATCGACGCCCCGCTGCTGGCCAACATGGTCGAGGGCGGCAAGACCCCGTGGCTGACGACGGCCGAGCTGGAGGCGATCGGCTACAACCTCGCGATCTACCCGCTGTCGGGCTGGTTCGCGGCCACGTCGATCCTGCGCAAGGTCTTCGCCGAGCTGCGGGACGCCGGGACGACGCAGGCGTTCTGGCCTCGCCACGGCATGCAGATGACCTTCGAGGAGCTCTTCGAGGTCTTCGGCTACAGCAGGATCTCCGAGCTGGAGGAGCGGTTCGTGGTGAAGGACGACGATGTTTCTTGACGGCCGCATCCACAGCACCAACCGCGAACTGACGGTGTCCGACCCCTGGGACGGCAAGGTCGTCGGTGCCGTCCCGGCCGATGGTCCCGAGCAGGTCGGGACGGCGCTGGCGGCTCTGAGCGGCGCCGGTCCCGCGCCATCGGCCACCGACCGCTCCCGGGTCCTGTCCCGGGCCGCCGACCTGGTGGCCGAGCGGGCCTCGCAGTTCGCGGCGCTGATCACCGCCGAGGCCGGGATCTGCCGCGCGGAGTCGGCGCGCGAGGTCGAGCGTGCCGTGGCGAACCTGCGGGTCGCGGCCGCCGAGGCCGAGCGGATCCGCGGGGAGTCCATCCCGATCCCCGGCGCGGGCCGGCTCGCGGTGACCGTCCCGGAGCCGATCGGCGTGGTCGCCGCGATCACTCCGTTCAACCGGCCGCTGAACCAGGTCGTGGTGAAGGTCGCGCCGGCCGTCGCCGCCGGCTGCCCGATCGCCGTCAAGCCCTCCGAACGGACGCCGCTGACCGCCTTCAAGTTCGCGGAGCTCCTCGTCGAGGCGGGTCTCGCGGCCGATCGGCTGGCGGTGCTCGCCGGCGAGCCGGGCCATGTGGGTCCGGTCCTCGTCAGCCATCCCGAGGTGGCGATGGTGACGCTGACCGGCAGCGTCACCACCGGCCGTGCCGTGGCGGCGGCCGCGGCGGGCCGCAAGCTCCTGCTCGAACTGGGCGGAAACGATCCACTGTTCGTACTGCCCGACGCGGATCTGGAGCTCGCGGCGAGGCTGGCCGCCGACGGTGCGTGCGCCACCGCCGGCCAGTCCTGCCGCGGGGTGAAGCGGATCATCGTGTGGGAGTCGGTCGCCGACGCGTTCGTGCCCCTGCTCACCGCCGCGGTCGCGGCGAAGCGAGCCGGCGATCCACGCGCCGCCGACACCGACGTCGGACCGCTGATCACCGAGGACGCGGCCCGCCTGGTCGCCGAACGGGTGGCCGCTGCGGAGAAGGACGGCGCCCAGGTCACCGTCGGCGGCACCCGAACCGGGCCGCTCATGGCGCCGACGGTACTCGACCGCGTACCGCCCCGGACCGACCTGGTCCGGGAGGAGACGTTCGGCCCGGTCGCGCCGGTGCTGCGCGTCGCGGACACCGACACGGCGGTACGCGTCTCGAACGGCACGCCGTACGGGCTCCAGGCCGGGGTGCTCACCAACGACAGCGCGGCGTTCTGGGAACTGGCGTCCCGGCTGCGCGTCGGCGCGGTCAACCTCGGCGCCGGTCCGCACTTCGACTCCCCGCACATCCCGTTCGGCGGTGTGAAGGCCAGCGGAGTGGGCCGCGAGGGGATCAGATATGCCATGGCGGAGATGACCTCCGTCAAGACGGTGACATTCCCCTACGCGTGAGGAGAAACCATGCGCGTGACGATCGCCGGCTCGGGCGACGCGTTCGGCAGCGGAGGCCGCTTCCAGGCCTGCACGCACATCGCGCCGTCGCACGGTCCGGCGGTCCTCGTCGACTGTGGCGCCACGTCGTTGACGGCGCTGCGCAGGGTCGGCCTGGACCCGGGGCAGGTCGGCATCGTCGCCATCACGCACCTGCACGGCGACCACTTCGCCGGCCTGCCCTACCTGATCCTCGACGGCCAGTTCCGTCGCCGGACCACCGGCCTGCGGGTCATCGGCCCACCCGGCACGCGCGGCCGTCTCGCCGAGGCCATGGAGGTCCTGTTCCCCGGCTCGACCACGGTGGCCCGACGCTTCCAGGTCACCGTCGACGAGGTCGCACCGGGCGAGACGGCGTCGACGCCGGCCGACCGGATCCGTGTCGAAGCCCACCCCGCCGACCACTCGGCGGGCGCACCGGCCCTCTGCCTGCGACTGGCCGTCGAGGACCGGATCCTGGCCTTCTCCGGCGACACCGCCTGGACGCCGGAACTGGCGGTCATGGCAGCAGGCTCGGACCTGTTCGTCTGCGAGGGCTACACATGGGGGCGCAAAGTGCCCGGCCACATGGACGTGGCGGACCTCGTCGACAACCGGGAGGCGGTGGCGGGCGGGCGGCTGGTGCTCACCCACCCGTCGCCGGACGTGCTCGAAAAGGAGGCGCTGCTGCCGTTCGAACTCGCCTCCGACGGCATGGTCGTCGACATCGGGTCCGGGCCGCTCCCGTGATCCCGGCCTCCCGCAGCGGGAACGGGCACTCGTCCCAGAAGACCGTGGCCGATAGATGTAAGACTCCAGCATATTGTCTACGATGTATACATGACTGCGAGGAGCACCACCACGCCCGGCCGCCGGCCCCTGGCCCGTGCGCGCATCATCGACGCGACCTGGGCGCTGGCCGCCGAGCAAGGGCTGGCGTCGGTGACCATGCGGGCGGTGGCCGACCGCCTGGGGGTCACGCCGATGGCGCTCTACCGGTACGTCGGTGACAAGCAGGGGCTGTTGGACGGGCTGGTGGAACGACTGCTCGGGGAGATCCCGTTGCCGGACCCCGCGCTGTCGTGGTCCGAGCGGCTGGCACAGCTCGCCCAGGGGATGCGGGCCGTGGCACGGGCCCATCCCGACCTGTTCCCGCTGCTGTTCGAGCGTTCCGCGATGACCGAGTCCGCACGGCGACCGCGGGACGCCGCCTACAGCGCGCTGCGGGAGGCGGGGCTCGACGAAACGGACGTCCAGCGGGCCGAGCGGATGCTGTCGACGTTCGTACTCGGATTCGCGTGCTCCGAAGCCGCCGGGCGGTTCGAGCACGTGGACGCCGACGCCGAGTTCGCCTACGCCACCGATGCCCTGCGCCGGGTACTCGTCGCCTGACCGTCGATGCGCGCCTGCCTGCTTCTCGTCGGCCGGGCCGTGCGCACGAGCGCGGGTGCCCGACGTGACAAGCGGATTCCTGGACGGGCCGGACACGCCGGCCCAATTGTCGCTCAAAGTAGCGGCCTGGTATCACGGTGGCTGACATCATCGACTCCACTCGCGGCAGCTCTCGACGACAGGTGGGCGGCGAGAGGGCTGAGCGCCGGGGTGAGGCGGGACCGGGCAGTGTGCCCGTGACCCACCCGTGCGCCTCGTCGCCGGCCCGTGCCCGGCGCCGGCTGGGAAGCGGACCGCTGCGCCACCTGTTCTCGATCCTGGCCGGACCAGTGGCAGACCACCGCCGGTCCTGCGCCTTCTACCAGGGCCTGCGCCTGGTCGCCGTGGACGGCACCACCCTGTCCGCTCCCGACGAGAAAGCGGTGACCTGGCACTTTCGCAAACACATCGGCAGGGTCCGCGCGTTCGGCTACCCGCTGGTGCGCATGGTGGCCCTCGTGGAGTGCGGCACACGGGCTCTGGTGGACGCGGTCTTCGGACCCGACGACGTCGGCGAACTCGCCTACGCCCGCCGTCTGCTGGGACATCTGGACGCATCGACACTCTTACTGGCCGACGCCTACTACGACGCGTTCGACTTCCTTCAGGCCGTGCAGGACACCGGGGCCCATTTCGTGCCGCGCTCGACCCGCAAGCGTCGCCCGACTGTGCGCCGCCCGCTGCCCGACGGCCCCTACCTCACCGCGGTCCTGCCGCGCCGCTACCGTGCCAGGGCGAACGGTCAGCGGATGGAGGTGCGGGTGGTCGAGGCGTGGCTCACCGTCGTCCTCGCCGACGGCACGCGGCGCACGGAGCTGTGGCGGCTGCTGACCAATCTGCTGGATGCCGGCCGCCACCCCGCGAACGACCTGCTGCGGCTCTACCGCCGGCGCCGGCAGGCGCAGACCTGCTATTTCTCGCTGAAGTCCACGATCTTGGGCGGGCGAGTGCTGCGTTCACGCAGTGTCCCCGGTCGTGAGCAGGAGATCTTCGCGCTGCTGACGGTCTACCAGGCGCTGGTCCGCATGGCAGGCGATGTCACGACGGCCACGCCAGGACTGTCCGTCCAGCGAGTGAGCTTCACCGTTCTGTTCCAGGCCGCCGCGGACCAGATCATCGTCGCCCCGGGGCCTGCCCGGGGCAGTACGGCGTCGTTGATCGGGGCCATCGGCCGGTCCGTGCCGGCCAACCTCCTCCCCGAACAGCGCCCCCGCCCGCCGGCACTGGGCCGCACCCGGCCGAGTCAGTGACGGCAACGGCGACAGCCCCAAGGAGGCGTCGCCGGCGAAGCGGCCGTGGCCGTTGCCCAGGGCCGCGGTGTCATGGCCGTTGTTCCAGACGCAGTTACGGCCGTCTGTACACACCGCCCGGCCGCGGATCCCGTGCGGCACCCGGGTCATGGCCGGGTGCCGCACTGCGCGGGCAGGGGGTTCAGCTGACGCCGACTGCGGACCAGGCTGCCGCGACCGCCTTGTACTCGGCGCTGGAGGCGCCGTACAGGTCGGAGGCCGCGGAGAGGGTGCCCTTGCGGGCGTCCGCGTAGTTGGTTGTCGACGTGAAGTACGCCGTCAGCGCCTTGTACCAGATCTGCAGCGCCTTGTCCCGGCCGATGCCGGTGACCGTGGAGCCGTCGTGGGTCGGCGAGTCGTAGCTCACGCCGTTGATCGTCTTCGCGCCGCTGCCCTCGGACAGCAGGTAGAAGAAGTGGTTGGCGACGCCGGACGAGTAGTGCACGTCCAGATCGCCCACCCCGGAGGACCAGTAGTCCGCCGAGTTGCCGTCCTTGCTGGGCTTGTCCATGTAGCGCAGCGGCTTGCCGTCGCCGTTGATGTCGATCTTCTCGCCGATGAGGTAGTCGCCGACGTCGGTGCTGTTGTCGGCGTAGAACTCCACACCGGTGCCCATGATGTCGCTGGTGGCCTCGTTCAGGCCGCCGGACTCACCGCTGTACTCCAGGCCCGCGGTGTTGGAGGTGACACCGTGGCTCATCTCGTGGCCCGCGACGTCCAGCGCGGTCAGCGGGTCCTTGTCGCCGGAGCCGTCGCCGTAGGTCATGCAGAAGCAGCCGTCGTCCCAGAACGCGTTCACGTACGCGTTGCCGTAGTGGACGCGGGAGTAGGCGGCCTTGCCGTCGTTCTTGATGCCGCTGCGCCCGAAGGCGCTCTTGTAGAAGTCCCAGGTCTCCTGCGCGCCGTAGGCGGCGTCGGCGGCGGCGGTCGCCGCGTTCGACACGGTCCCGTCGCCCCAGGTGTCGCTGGACTGCGAGAACAGCGTGCCGGTGCCGGAGGTCTTGTGGTCGAGGTTGTAGGTCTTGTGCCCGCCGCGGGAGGCGTCGGTGAGGGTGTAGGAGGAGCCTGACTGCGTCGTCGTCAGATCCACCTTGCCGCTGTACTGGGTGTTGCCGACACCGGTCTCGATGCCCTGGTACTCGAAGAGCTTCTTGCCGGTGGCGGCGTCGCTGATGACGTGCAGCCGGTTCGGGGTGCCGTCGTCCTGCAGGCCGCCGACGACCGTCTCGTAGGCAAGGACGGGCTTGCCGGAGCCGGCCCAGATCACCTTGCGCACGCTGTCCGCGGCCGACTTGGCCGAGCCGAGGGTCCTCGCGGCGCCCACGGCCTGCTTCTCGGCCCTGGCGGCGCTGGTCTGCGGCGTGAGCGAGGCCACCTTGATGACGGCCCTGGTCGCCTTGGTGACACCCTCGGTCCGGCCCGACCTGGCGGTGTGCACGACGAGGTCGCCGCCGAGCACGGGCAGGCCCGCGTAGGTGCGCTCGTAGCGGGTGTGGACGGTGCCGTCGGCGTCCTTGACGACGTCCTTGACGACGAGCTTCTCCTTGGCGCCCAGGCCTATCTGCTGCGCCGTCGCGGCGGCGCCGGCCTCGGCCTTCTGTATCAGGGTGGTACGCGCGGCCGCGGACAGCGTGAGCGGGACGCCGGCACGGGGTGAGGTACCGGCCGTGGGCTGTGCGGTGGCAGTGGCCGTGAGCGCAGGGCTCAGCAGGGCCGCGGCAGCGACGGCAGTGGCCGCGGCCAAAGCGGTGCGCCGGCGGCGCGTGTTGCGGGAGGACACACAAGCTCCTTCGTGGGGGGAATGTCCAGCCGTTGTGGGGACGGCTGAAGATGCTGAAAGTTCTCGTTCTCCTGCAGCGGTGACAGCAGAATCACATACATGGCATGCGCATGTCAGCCCATGGGACGGTGGCGCAGCCGAAAACCGGCCAGTCGGCGAACGGGTGAACGCACACTCCGGCTCCGCCTCATGCCCCGGAGACCACCCTCGTCCGGGCCGGCTCCGCCCACCCCGGCCGACTCGCCGGCCGGGGTGGGCAGCGTCTCAATCTGGCCCTCAAGACCGCCGGCCGACCCAGGGGCGCGAAGGGCTTCGCCGGCGCGCCCCGCCGACGGGCCGTCGAACGCAGCCCGTCCCGGCTCACCCGCGCCAGGAGAAACGTCAGAGGAACGTCTGAGGAACGGCAGAGCCCACGAACGCCTCCCCCAACGCTCCGAATCCCACCAGGCTGCGAAGCCCACCTGGCCCGGGCAGCCGCGGCGTTGCTGGCGCGCCGGCTCTCCAGGAGTCCGAGCCGTTCGGCAGCGCAGTCCCCGACGGCCTCACTCCAGCCCGCACTTGCCGCGCGGCCAAAGCCGCCGGCCCGCCCGCAGACCCGCCGCCTCAGGGCCGGGCCACTGCTGCCGGCGGCGACGGGGCAGCCGGTTCTGCACGGCTGTCCCGTCAGATGCGGTTCCGGGCGGCCGCGCGCCACTCCTCCTCGAGGACGCTGAACATCTCGGAGTCCCGCCAGCCGTCCCGGATCAACGCGGTATGACGAAGCCGTCCCTCCCGTGTCATGCCGATCTTGCGCAATACCCGGGCCGACCCGAGGTTGCGCGGGTCACAGGTGGCATGGATCCGGTGCAGGCCGAGTTCCCCGAAGCCTCGCGTGAGCAGCTCGTTCCCGATCGCCGTTCCCACGCCCTGGCCCCAGGCCCCAGGATGCACGGCATAGGTGATCTCGCCTTGCCGTTGTTCCCGGCTCCGGACATGCAACTCGCCCATGCCCACCACGTCGCCCTCCACCGACGCCGCATAGGCGAACCGTCGTTGAGGTGTGTGCGACCACGCGTCGGCCGCGTCCGCCACGAACGCGCGCGTCTGCTCTTCGCTGTTCGGCCCCCAGGTCTGGAAGCGGCAGACCTGGGCGAGGGAGGCCCAGGAGTGGACAGCCCGCCAGTCCGCGAGGCCGATCCTGCGCAAGGTCACCAATTGCCGGGCCACAGGCCGATCTTGCCAGGTATGGTCCGCGACGGGCTACCGGTCACAAAACAGGCACGCAGTCCCACGCCCTGGCGTGGTGGGTCTGCACACGTACTCGATGAGCGGCCGGATCGCCGCCGGCACGGAAGGGGCGGCAGCGGGCCCTCTGCCAGGAGCCGGACCGCCTGGGACGACCAGGTGCCGAACCGCCCGGGACGACCAGGTGCCGGCCCAGGCGCGGCAGCTGCATCAGGAGCGTCAGGGGCGTCAGGGGCTCCGTGTGGCGGCCGGAACGCTGCCACCGCAGCGCCGGCCGGCGCCTGCGTCCGTCCTCACCGTTCGCAGCGGCCAGGTTGTTGTTGCGGCGGTGTGAGTACGCGCGCCTGCGAGGGTGAGTACGTGCCCCGATGCCCCCTGCCCGGCGGCTGTGATGCGGTGGCCGCATGCTTCCCGACGGCGTGCAACCGAACGACGTGCGAACGTGCCTTGCCCACCCGACATGGTGGAAGGCGCCTCTCGTGGCCTCCCTGCTCGGCCTGCCGTTCCTCGTGTTCGAGTACAACTGGTTCCGGTCCCAGGACGGCCTCGGCGCCCTGGGAGGAGTGTTCTACTGGTCGGCCGGCCTGCTCGCCCTCTCCTGGGCCCTGCCGCACCGCCGCTCGCTGCAAACGCCGCGCATGCTGACCGCCGGCGCCGGGCTGGGATGCGTACTCCTTCCGGTGCTGTTCGCGCTGGCTCTGGGCGCGGCCATGACCAGCGGCTGAAGGGACCGGGTGCCGCCCCGCGCCCTGCCCGGGAAGCCGGCCTGCACGGACCGCCGTCGCCGGCTGGGCAGGAGCCGGAGGCAACGTCTGCGGCCCGCACACCGAGGGGCCGAGGCGGTCACGCCGGCCGGGTGCGCGCGCTCGCCGGTCCCGGGGTCAGGCCTGCGGGGCGCCTGGCCGGATGAGCGGTCCTTGGGGTGAGGGCGGTGCGCTGCACCCCGGCCGGGCAGCCGAGCGCGGTGGCGGCCTCCCCGGGGGCCGGTGCCGCATCGGGATTCCCGTCAGGTCGCTGTTCACTTCCGGTGATTGAACGGGTCCACCGCGAACGACTCCTGCACACTGAGGATTCGGCAGGCGCCGGTCACACCATGCACCGAAATCTGGCAGGGGCCGTAGAGGAAATACCTGTCATCGTCGGTGGCGATGAATTTCGCGGACTGAAAGGCGAAGTAGAAGAACTCACCCTTCTCCGCTCTCGCCTCGTCACCCTCGAAGAGGGCAACCTCACTGTCCCAGCCTGCGGTTTCCTGCCGGAGAAACGCCGCCGCCAGTTGCGCTGCCTGCTCCATTGTGTACATCGGTTCGTCCTCATCGGTTTGGATGTGTTCACGGCGGCCGGGCCGGCGAACCCCGTCTGCACGTCAGCAAAGAGGACCCGGCCTTGGTGATTCAAGATATGAACACTTGACCCGGGTGCACATGTTGGGGCTCCGGCCACGCGGGTCCGTCATCGGGACAGGCGGCCTCGACCCGGACCGCGGCAGCGGCAGCGGCAGCGGCAGCGGCAGCGGCGCCCGACGGGCGGAGCGGACGCCGCTGCCGCTCACCTGCACGCCGGTGAGGTGAGCGCCCGGCCAAGTGCCGGGCGGAGAACCGGACAAGGGACGACGACCGGCCCTTCCGGCTCGCCCGCCGCCCGGGCCCTGCGCAGCGCGGCGATCCCCTGCTCGTCGTGCGCGGCCGGCCGCCGTGACCGGGGGCGGCGAGCCGGTCCTCCCGGCCGCCGCGGTACGCGAGGCAGTTCCGCGCGGTTCGCCGCCGCCCGGGCCGCCGCCGTGTCCGGTGACGGCCGCCTGCACGCCCGGGTCCGCGCCCCGGGGGCCGATCGGTTCAGGAGGGTGCGCCGGCCAGGACTTCCACCGCGCCGGTGTCGAGCGAGTAGTAGGCGCCGACCACGGCCAGGGTGCCCTTTGCGACGAGGGGTGCCAGGTCCCGGTTGGAGCGCAGGGCGGTCGCGGTCCATGTGATCTGGGCGCGGGTCATGGTCTCGACCGGATCGGCGGCGCCCTCCCCCGCTGCCTGCTCGTAGGCGGGCCGCAGAGCCTTGGTGATCGCCTCCAGGTTGCCGGGCAGCGGTTTGCCGTCACGGATGGACTCGTATGCGGCCTTGACCGCGCCGCAGCGCTGATGCCCGAGGACGACGATGACCGGGGTGCCACTGGTCATGGGACCGTACTCGACGGAACCGGTGACCACCGGGCCGATCGCCTGCCCGCCCGTGCGCATCACGTACAGGTCACCCAGTCCGGTGTCGAAGAGGAGTTCGGGCGGCACCCGGGAATCGATGCAGGAGAGGATCGCCCCGAAGGGCTTCTGCTCCTGGGCCACGAGCTGACGCCGGTCGGGGTCCCGGTCGGGGTGGTTCAGCTTTCCGCTCTGCCAGCGCTTGTTGCCTTCCATCAGCCTTGCGAAGGCTGCGGCCGGCGTGGCCGGCCGCGCCGGCGGTGAGGCACTGGCCGCGGCACTGGCCGCGGCGGCGGCCGTGCCCGTCGAGCGGCATCCCGCAAGCACGAACGCGGAGCCCGCGAGGGTGCCGGCGAGCAGAGCTCGGCGGTGCGGGTGCCCTGCTGTGTCCATCGGCCGCTCTCCTCGCTGCCGCCCGGCCCTGTCCATGTGGCCTGACCGGGGCCATTGTTCAGCGGCAGTGGCTGACGTGGCAGCAGGCTCAAGGGGGCGGGGGCTGCTTTGCCACTGACGGCCGACAGAACCGGCTCGGGCGGCGGCACCGGCCGCAACCCCGTGGGCATCACAGGTGCGGGGCGTCAGCTGCGCGCATGGTGCCCGTCGTAGTGGGACCGGGCGGCTTCGGCCGTGGCGAGGTGGTCGGTGACCCATCCCAGCAGGTCCTGCAGGGGTGTCTGCAGTGTGCGGCCCGGGCGGGAGATGCGGTACTCGATCGCCACCGGATCCGTGGACAGGACCACGCGCTCGACCACGCCGTTGCGTTCCAGCCGCCGCAGGCATGCGGTCAGGGATTTCGGGGTGACGGTGGGCAGGTGCCGGCGAAGCTCGCTGAAACGCCGGGGACGGTCGCACAACGCGTCCAGCACCAGCAGCGACCACTTGTCGAAGAGCTGGTCGAGCAGCCCCCGGCCGTTGTCGTCGGGCTCGGTTCCGCTCACGCCGGTCTCCTGGGTGATACCCGGTCCCGTTGCAGTATGTCGAGCCTGCCGGGTACATCCGAGATACCTGCGGCACAGGCACTCGGCTCGGCGGGCACGGTTGCCGGGACCACTGCCCGTCAGGTACCTGCCGGCTCGCCGGACTTGGGGGGCTGCGCGATGACGGGGTTGGTGAGCGAGCCCAGGCCGTCGATCTTCACGGTGACCAGGTCGCCTGCGCTCAGCGGCCCGGTTCCTGCCGGAGTGCCGGTCAGTACGACGTCTTTGGGGTGCAGTGTCATGGCCGCGGAGATGTGGGCGATGAGGTCGGCGATCGGTATCAGCATGTCCGAGGTCCGGGCATCCTGGCGCAGTCTGCCGTTGACCAGGCATGCGATCCGCAGGTCCTGCGGATCGACGCGGCGCGCGGGGACGATCGGGCCCAGCGGGCAGAAGGTGTCGAAGGACTTGGCGTAGTCCGGCAGTCCGTCGGCGTGCTGGATGTCCCGGGCGGTCACGTCGTTGGCGCAGCAGTATCCCGCGATGGCGCCCAGCACGTCGCGGGCGGTCACCCGGCGCACCGGCCGGCCGATCACGAGGGCGAGTTCCGCTTCGTGCTCGACCCGTGCGGATTCGGCGGGCAGCACGATGGCCTGACCGCTGCCGATGACAGCGCCGGGCGCCTTGAGGAAGATCTGGAGTCGCCGGGGTGCCGTGCGTGCGACCTGGGCCGCGTGGCCGGCGTAGTTCAGGCCGATCCCGATGATCTTCCCGGGCCGGGAGGCCGGCGGGGTGCGGGCGCCCGCCGGCATCACCAGGCTCCGGTGACGGGACCGCGGTCGGCCCTCGGCGCGCTCTGGGCGATTTCCGCCGCGAGGCGGTCGAGCACGGGCAGGGCACGGGCCAGGACGTGCCGTTCGTCGTCGTCCAGGCTGTCGGCGATGGCCCGGGCGAGCAGACCGGCCCGGTCGCGGCGGTCGGCCTCGATCGCGCTCGTCCCCTCCGGAGTCAGGGTGAGGGTCTTCTTGCGTGCGTCGGCCGGGTCGGGGCCGGCGGTCAGGAGGCCGGCCCCGGTGAGTTCTTTGACGGTGGCGGCCATCGTCTGGTGGCGCACTCCCCGGCCGGCCGCGAGGTCGGCCGTGGTCATCGGTCCCTGCCTGTCGAGCAGGTCCAGGACCGCCGCCGGGATCGGGGCGAGGCGGTCGGAGCTCCGCCCGGCGCGGACGAGGGCGCCGACCGTGGTTCTCAGAGCGGCCGCGAGACCGTCCGGTGAGGGCACGGGCTCTGCTGACTGGGTGGGCATGCGGCCACACTACCAGAAATACAGGAGAGGCTGTACAGTTCAGACTGCACACTTTGGAAGGGAAGAGTTCTGATGCAGCTGACGAAACACGCACATGCCTGCGTGACCCTGGCCAAGGAGGACGCGCGGATCGTCATCGATCCCGGCACCTTCACCCCCGACGCCGCGCAGGCGGTGGCCACCGCCGATGCCGTGCTGATCACCCACGAGCACTTCGACCACTTCGACGAGGACCTGATCGCGAAGTCGCTGGACGCCAGGCCCGAACTGCGGGTCTACGGACCGGCATCGGTGGTCGAGCGCTGGCAGGCCCGCCGCGGCCAGGTCACGGCCGTCACCGCCGGGGACACCGTCACCGTCGCGGGTTTCGACGTCTCGGTCTTCGGTGACCTGCACGCCGCCATCCACCGCGACATCCCGCGTGTGGCCAACGTCGGCTACCTCGTCGACGGCCGCCTCTACCACCCCGGGGACGCCTACCACGTCCCCGACGCCCCCGTCGACACCCTGCTGCTGCCCACGAGCGGGCCCTGGACGAAGCTCGGCGAGGCAGTCGACTACGTCCGGGAGGTCGCGCCCGACAACCTCGTCCAGATCCATGAGGTCATGCTCGGCCCGGTCGGACAGCAGTCGGTCGCCCGGTTCCTGAGCCCGGAGATGCTCACCGAGGTACCTCTGACGATCGTGCCGGTCGGAGAGACCATCGCGGTCTGAGCCCCTGACGCCCGGTCGACCGACGCGGGCGACGCGGGCGACGCGGGCGACGCGGGCGTGAACGTGTCGGCATCCCCCGGACACCGTGAACGTGTCGGCATCCCCCGGACACGATGACTGTGCTCGGTGTGTTTCAGGCGGGGCGGCCACGGCAGGCGGCCGAAGAACACCGCCGGACGCAGGTCGGCCGCCGGCGAGAGCCGACGGCCGATCGCGGAAGCATGAGACCTGTGAGACTGCTCTTCCCGAAGCCCCCGGCCGTGCAATGCCGTTGCAGATCGTGATCTTGCCGGCCGGGCATCGGGCTCCGTGCGGAACCGATCTCCGCCTCGGCCGGTCCGGTCCGATGCGCTCGCCGTCTCAGCCGGACCGGTCGGCGCAGGGGCTGACGGCACTGTCCGTGCCGTAGAAGCGGCCCCGGTCGCACAGGGCGTCGATCTCGGCGTTCTCCTCTTCGCTCAGCTGCGCATCCAGCGCGACGCCGACGACACGCCGGGCGCGGGCCGACCGCCGAGCGACATCCCGGTCGGCGACGAATGTGCCGACGGTGTACTCGTCGGCGGTTCCGGATGCCTGGCGGGATCCGAGCCGGTCGAGGGAAACAACGAACTCGTTGAGATCCCGCAGTACCGCGACGACCTCGCTGAGGGGCATGCGGATTTCCCGGCAGGCATGTCCATCGGCCCATTCAACTCCAGAGCCGGTGCCCGGGCCCGGGCCTGCCGGCGGGTGCGCGCCGCCGGACGGCACCGTGGCAATGCCCGCCGGCACACCGGGCGGCAGGGGTCGCTCAGGCCCGGCTGCCGCCCGCCCGTGATGCCGTGCCGCCCCCGGGACCGGCCTGGCCGTCAGGCCGGTCACGGCATCACGGGTGCAGGCTGTGGGCGGTGATGTCGCCGTTGGGGGTGGTGGCCCGGATGTCGAGATCGGCGGTGCCGTTGTTCTTGAGGGCATTGCTGATGCGGCCGTGGCCGGTGCCGGCGTCCAGGGTGGCCGAGACGCCCGCGGCGGCGGCGAGCGTGATGTCGCCGGACTGGGTGCGCAGCTGGACCGTGCCGCGCACGGCCTCGGCGATCCGGATGTCGCCCCGTGCGGTGCTGATCTCAGCGGGGCCGCCCAGCCGGCCGATCTCGATGTCGCCGTCGACTGCGGCGAGGCGGAGGCCCGCGGTTTCGTCCAGCTTGATCTGCCGGTATGCGCCTTCGAAGGCGACGTCGCCGAGGCGGCCGACGGTCCGCAGCTCGCAGCCGGCGGTCCTGGCCTCGACGCGGGAGCCGGCGGGCAGTTTGACGGTGACCTCCAGGGATCCGGAAGGGCCGAAGAGCTGGTTGCCGGGTTCGCAGGTGCGGATGCGCAGGACACCCTCGCCGTAGGTGACGGTGGTCTGCTCGGCGCTCTGGACGTCGCGCTTCCTGGAGGGGTTGGCGGGCAGGACCTCGACGGTGGTGTCGGTGCGGTCGGCGGCGATGAGCTGGATGCGTCCGGCGGGGATGTCCAGGACGGCGGTGATCGGGGCGGGGGTGTCGAACTTCTGCATCGTGCTCTCCCTTGCGCTGACGGCTCACTGTTTCGCAACACCGGAAACGCTACGTTGCTTTCCAGCTATGCACAACGAGAACTTTGCCTTGAGTAAGCATCTACGCAGGTGGGAGCGCAGTAATCATTGCAACGCTCTCTCGCGTAACGCAACGATGCGGCAGGTCAGCGTTGCAATGCTTTGACGATGAACGCTATGGTGGGGGCAGCAGGAAAACGCCGAGCAGCGCCATGGGGCACCCGTGGGGCATGAAGGGGGTCGTGATGCCGGGAGGCAGGCTCACCCAGCAGGAACGCCAGCAGATCGCGCTGGGGCTGGCCGACAGCCTCCCCTACGCCGAGATCGCCCGCCGCCTGGACCGTCCGACCTCCACGATCACGCGTGAGGTGATGCGCAACGGCGGCCCCACCGGCTACCGCGCCGACCTGGCCCACCGCGCCACCCAGCAGCGCACCCACCGGCGCGGGCAGGCCGCGCCCCGGGGGCCGCAGGCGCTCGAGCAGCCCTACGGACGCGACGCCGAGGCCGTGCGCGACTACCAGGAGACCCTCACCACCGTCTTCATGACCTCGGGTCTGCCCAAGATGATGGCCCGGGTGCTGGGCTGCCTCTACACCACCGACACCGGCCGCCTCACCGCCTCCGAACTCGCCCAGCGCCTCCAGGTCAGCCCGGCTTCCGTCTCCAAGGCGATCACGTACCTCGAGGGCCTGGACCTCGTCCGCCGGGAACGCGACGAACGCCGCCGCGAGCGCTATGTCGTCGACGACGACCTCTGGTACCAGTCGATGATCCGCAGCGCCCGGGCCAACGACCAGTTCATCGAGACCGCACGGCAGGGCGCCGGCATCCTCGGCCCCGGCACCCCGGCCGCCACCCGCCTCGAGAATGCCGCCCGCTTCCTCGACTTCGTCAGCGAAGGGCTCATCCGCGCCGCCGAGCAGGGTCGCGAGGTCCTCTACACCAGAACCGAAACGGCCCCGGACCACGCCGCAGAGCCGAGGGCGGACGACGGACGGACGAGCGCGGCGACGGGCACGGCATGAGACGAAGCCGGCCTCGCCGCCGAGAGCCACGGGCACGGCTGCCGCGGCCGGCAGCCCTCCAGGCCCTCTTCCCGGGACCCCTTCGGCGACGGTCCACCCGAGCCCGGTGACGGCGGACCCGTCCCCCGGGGCAGCGCCCGCGCTCCCGCCGGCCCACCGGCGCCCTGCGGCCCCGCACCCCGCACCGGCGGGCTTTCGGCATACGCCCCTAACCGGAACCCGTAAATCCGTCAAGTCCCGACATGGAGTGTCATGACGGGACAGGCACCCGGCAGGCCTACTGGATGTACCGGAGGCGCCGGACAGGACGGCTCCTCCCGCCGGCCCCGGCCGGCCCTCCCCTACACGAAGGAGCACCTCACATGTCTGCCACCGTCCCCACCCCCGGCATCTCCCGCAAGCGGCGTCTGGCACTGCTGGTGGCCACGACCGGCCTGGCAGCGGGCGGCGCCATGATCCCGGCCAGCGCCTTCGCCGCCTCCCCGCACACCGCGCCCGTAGCGGCGCTCCACAGCCCCCACGGCCACGGCACCTCCACCACCAAGACCACGACGACCACCGAGACCACCACCAAGAACCGTCGCGGCACCAAGACCACCAAAACCACCACGACCACCAAGACCACCAAGTCGCGGCACGGCACCACGACCACCAAGACCACCACGACCGAGACCACCACCAAGGGGAAGCACAAGTTCCACCCGCACGACCAGAACGTGGCGGGCAACGGCCCCGTCAACGGCCAGTAGGACACCCGCCCGCCCACCGCGCCCGAACGACCCGCCGGCCCAGGCCGGCGGCGCCGGCAGCAGGCCGGATGCCTCTCTCGGCCGGCGATCACGGATCTTCCGTGCCGTGACCGGTGCGGGACAGGCCGGGTGCCCGTGCGCGGGCGGTGTCGGCGACGTACTGCTCGCCGGCACCGTGGGCGAGGCCGAGGGCGACGCCCGGCTGAGCCTCCTGACGGCGCGGCGGGGCAGCAGCGCCGGGGGGAAGTGCGGATCGGGTACCAGAGAGCCGCCCCCGTCGTGTTCGCCGCACTGCCGGCCGCCCCCGCCCCTGCACAGATGCAGATAGCTCGGACACTCACACAGAGGACGCCGCCCGTTGACACGGTGGGGCCGGCTCACCGCCTGTGCACCGCCCCCAGCGGAGTGCCCCGCAGGCCCGCAGGCCCGTAAGTCCACAGGCCCGTAAGCAGGTCAGCAGGTCAGCAGGGGGCTTCGAACAGCCGCTGGCCAGGACGGCGCCCGGCGAGCGACGCGTCTTCGCAGAACCCGTCCCGCACAGTGCGATGTTGGGCCGGCCGGCCCAGGGTGTGACGGCGCGGGGTGCGGGCCGCGGCGGCCGGGCGCATCAGCAGCCCGTCAGTGCGCCGTCAGGGGGTCCTGCCACTCTTGTTCATGTGAACGGCACCGGAGACCACCCGGGGCCGGGAGCAGGGAGAGGTGCCCGGAGCGGTTGATCGGGGACCAGCGAGCACGCCTCAAGGTCGGGCCCCCACGGGGCCCACGCAGGTTCGAATCCTGCCCTCTCCGCCGTATCGAAGCATCAGCCCGTCGCCCGGTCCGGTGCGGCGGGGTTCCGTCCCGGCCGTGCGGTGAGCGGGCCGGCTGTATGCCTGACCGGCCACGGGGACTGTGCCCGTGGCCTGGCGGGTGACCGGACGGCGGTTCCTCGAACCCGGCGGCCGGCCCGGGGCGGGACGGTTTCGGTGCACGGGCCGGTGAGCCGGTCTTCGCGTGCAGATTCCTGAACCCCGCAAGAGGAAGCCGCCGTCGAAGCAGCCGCGCAGGCAGCAGCCTCAGCGGGTCGGCCGTCGGCACAGTTCTTCGGACCAGTCCCGCAACGGGCCTTCGAGAGTGAGGGCGTCCCCGCGGCCCACGGTCCGCAGCGGCCGGGCGCGCACGCTCGCTTCGCCGGCGAGGCCGGCCGCGCTGCCCACGTGCTCGGCGGCGACGGCCCGCCTGCCGTGCACCGGACGGCTGCGCTCAGGCGTCCTGGTCCGGGCGGGCGCGGCCGCCGTGCCGCCGTGAGGCCGCGGGTTCAGATGGTCCAGTTGCGTGAGCACAGGACGAGCAGGTACCCGTCGGGGTCGGCGACGGTCACGCCGTGCCTGTCCCAGTAGGGGTTGTGCGCGGCGACCCGGGTGCCCCGATTGGCCTCCAGGCGGTCGACCAGGGCTTGGTCGACCGGGGCGCCGAGGTAGAGGACGAACAGGTCGTCCACTGTCGGGGTGGGCTCGATCGGCCGTTCGGGGTCATGCGTGAGTTCGATGTGCCAGGCGGCGCCCGGCGGCCCGACCATCAGGAGGTCGTGCTCACCCGCGACACGCTCGGTGGAGCGCCACAGGACGTCCAGGCCGAGACCGTCTGTGTAGAAGCGCTCGGCGGCTGCGAGGTCCCGTGAGGGCCGGGCCACCCGGATCCGGGTCGTGGAGTCGATCATGCGGAACGCTCCAGGGCGGCGCGCCAGACCGGGCTGTCGACGTAGTGGTTGTCGAAGCGTTCCGAGGACTCGGCGATCTCCTTCGGGTCTGCCTCGCCGCGCATCACCCGGCCGAGCAGGCGCAGGTAGTCGAACCTGCCCATACCGGGGGTGAAGACGAACAGGACATCCGCTTCGCAGCCCGGGGCGGCCGCGAAGGCGTGCGGGGTGTGGGGCGGTACGGCGAGGAAGTCGCCTGCCCTGAGGACGGTGACTTCCTCGCCCACCAGGACCTGCAGGGCTCCGCTGATGACGAAGAAGAGTTCCGATGCCCGGGTGTGGAAGTGGGCGGGCGCCCCTGCCGCGCCCCTGGCGAAGGTGGACCGGTAGCTCGTGCAGCCGCCTGCGGTGCCGTCCGAGTCGGCCAGCAGGGTCATCACGCTGCTGGGGTCGGCACAGGTCTCGGCATCTGCATGGCGGGTCAGCACCGCCTCGAGCGGGGCCGTGGTCGCGGGCGTGGTGGGTGTTTCCTCGTTCATGAGGGTGCTCCTGAGGGTGAGGGTGGGACAGGGACAGGGACAGGGACAGGGACGGGTGAGGGTGAGGGTGGGGGTGGGGCGAGGCGTGTCAGCCGCGCAGGGTGATCAGGGCTGCGATCGCCGGGCCGAAGGCGCCGCCCAGCTGGTAGCAGAGGTTGAACAGGCCGATCGCTGTGGGGCGCTGAGCGGTCGGCGCGGCCTGGGTGGCGTATACCGCGAGCGTGGCCTGGCCCGCGCTCGTCGTGAAGACGGCCAGCGTCGCGACCAGCAGGAGCAGCGGTGCCCAGGGGGTCAGCACGGCGGTGAGCGGGGCCAGTGCTCCGGCCGTGAGCAGGATCGTCAGGACCCGCGGGCGGCCCAGCCGGGCCGAGGCCGCGGCCAGCGTCATGGAGAGCACGGAGCCCGCCAGGAGGGCGGCCAGCTGGCCGGTGCCGATCTGGGAGGTCGACCAGCCGGTACGGTCGCGCAGCAGCTGCGGGATGGTGAAGAGCAGCGTGAAATACGAGGTCGCGAAGGTGCAGGCGAGCAGGGCGCAGAGGGCGAAGGCCCGGGTGCGCAGGAGCGTTGCGGGGACGAAGCCCGTGGGGTGGGACCGGATGTGCAGGGCCAGGAGTGCGGTCGTCATCAGCGAGGCGGCCACTGCCGGGAGCGGGTAGCGCGGGATGAGTACCAGGGCCGTCGCCGTCAGGACCAGCAGGGCGGCGCCCCGGCCGTCGAAGGGGGTGCTCTGCCTGGGTGCGGACAGGTCGGCGCGGCGCATGACCGCCGGCAGGGCCAGGAGGGCGAGCGCCCCGACGGCGAGGGACGCCCGCCAGGAGGCCGTGCCCGCGATCGCCGAGCCGAGCAGCGGTCCGAGCGCGCCCAGTGTCCCGAAGCCCGCCGTGATCACCCCCATGCGGCGGACCGAGCCCGCCAGGCTCATCGCCGCGGTGACCAGGCCCGCGCCGCCCGCCGCCTGGGCCGCCCGGCCTGCCATGGCCAGCGGCAGCCAGGGCGCCGCGGCCAGGAGCGCGGTGCCGGCCACGATCAGGGCCGCGCTCAGCCGGAGCGTGTCGCCCAGGCCGCGGCGGCGCAGCAGGCCCGCCATCAGCGGGGTGCCGACGGCCATGGCCCAGGCGAAGACCGTGACGAGCCAGGTCGCCGTGGCCGTACGGATGCCGAGCGAGCCGGCCATGTCGGGCAGGATCAGGACCGGGCTGTTGGCGCTCGCGGCGACCGGGGCGGCCAGTAACGCCAGCCATGCGGACGGGACATGGCGCGAAGCCGCGGTGGCGGGCGCGGTGGCGGTGGCGGTGGCCGGTGCCTGCGCGACGGGGCGGGGGCGGGCGAGCAGAGACATGGCGGGCTCCGGAAGGTGAGGGGTCGGCGTGGAGGGCTCGGGCAAGTCACACAGGCGGTTCAGGCGGTTCAGGCGGCTCAGGCGGCTCAGGCGGCTCAGGCGGCTCAGGCGGTTCAGACCGTGGTGACGACCTGGTGGTAGGCGAGCCGCGGTGAGCGCGGGTGCCAGGCGTCCGCTCCGGGGCGGCCGATGTTCACGGCCATCACAGGCGTGTGGTCGTCGTCCAGGAACTCCTTCTGCACGCCCGGGAAGTCGAAGCCGGTCATCGGCCCCGCGGCCAGCCCTGCCGCCCGCACGCCGAGGATGAAGTACGCCGCCTGGAGCGTCGCGTTGAGCAGCGCGGACTCCTCGCGGACCGGGCGGTCGGCGAAGAAGAGGTCCTTGGCCTGCGGGAAGTGCGGGAGCAGCGCGGGCAGTTCCTCATGGAACTCGTTGTCGGCGGCGAGGACCGCGGTCAGCGGCGCGGCGGCTGTCTTGCGCCGGTTTCCCTCGTCCATGAGGTCCACGAGCCGCTTGCGGGCCTCGTCGGAGCGGACCAGGACCACCCGCAGCGGCGACTGGTTGTAGGCGGTCGGGGCGTATTTGACCAGGCCGTAGATCGCCTGGACCTGGTCCTCGGTCACCGGGTCGGCGGTGAAGGTGGCGGCGGTGCGGGCCCGGCGGAAGAGGAGGTCCTGGGCGGCGGGGTGCAGAGCGAGCTCGGGCATCGGTGGTGCTCCTGTCGTTCAGTCTTGATAATCTCAACGTTGAGATAAAAGCAGTCCGACTCTTTCAACGTCAAGTGTCTTAACGTTGAGAAGATGTCCGTTGAGAGGAGTGACGGTGATGGGCGATGCCGTGGACGCGATCATCGGCCAGTGGGCCAAGGAGCGCCCCGACGTGGTGGAGGATCTCTGGCCGGTGCAGCTCTTCGGGCGGATCCAGCGGCTGGCCCGGGTGGTCGACAAGTCCGCCAGGGCCGCGGCCGCCGCACACGGCGTGGAGCACGGCGAGTTCGACGTGCTCACCACGCTGCAGCGCTCCGGGCCGCCCTACACCCTCACCGCCGGGGCCTTCCTCAAGGCGTCCATGGTGACCTCCGGTGCGATCACCAACCGCATCGACAAGATGGAGGCCAAGGGCCTGGTCGAGCGCGTACGTGACGGCGACGACCGGCGCACCATCAAGATCCGCCTCACCGAGCACGGACACGAGGTCACCCGGGCCGCCTTCGCCGACCATCTGGCGAACTACGCACAGCTGCTCGCCGGCGTGGACCGCGGCCTGGTCGACAAGACCGGCGAGGGCCTGCGCCAGGTGCTGGAGGCCCTCGGCGACACCACCCTCACGTGACGGCCGTCCGGCAGGCCGGGGATGCACACGGTGAGCCGGACATGACGGCCGCCGCACCCCGTCCGTGATGCGGCCGGTGCGCGGCGTCCGTGATGCGGCCGGTGCGCGGCGTTTGGCCAGGCCGCCACCCCGTGCGCCTCGGGAGCCGCCGTCCGGGACGGGGCCGCCGGCGCGGCCCTGCCCGGATCCGCCGCGAGCGAGGCCGTCGCGGCATCCGGTGCCCGCAGGCAGTGCGGGATCCCGGATTCCGCGGCCGCATGTCACGGCCGGCGGCCGCCCGGCGGCCGCCGTCGCGGAGTGCGGGGGCGCGCTCGACGGCGGTGGTCTGGAAACCGTGCCGGTGCAGCCAGTGGGCGAGCGCGGGACCGGCGACGCAGGCGCCGCGGATCGCTGCCTTGAGGTTCGTCATGCCCCAGACCTTCTGCGGGAGCGCTTACCGCGCACTCACCGCGCACTCACCGCCGGCCCGCTCACCGCACAGGGACGACCCGGCTCACCGGTCCGCGGCCATGCCCATGTCCATGTCCATGTCCATGGTCTCGAGGGCCAACTCCACGGTCTTCTCCGGCAGCCCCAGCATGCGCAGCACCTGCGGGGCGTGTGCCCCGGCCGTGCCGGCGGCCTCGGCGGCCTGCCGGTAGTGCCGGCGCGCCTGCGTGTGGCGGCCCCGGGCCGCGGCGACGCGGCCGAGGCCGATGAGGGTGCGCACCCGGGGCCCCAGACTCTTGATCCAGTGCGGGTCGATCCGCTCCAGCGCCTCGCTGTAGAGCCGTTCCGCCTGTGCCGGGTCGCCCTCCCCCAGGGCGATGTCGCCGAGCCCGCGCAGCGCCGCCGCCAGGTAGGTGGAGCTGCCGGCGCGGCGGGCGAGCGCGGCGGCGTTCGCGTAGGCGGTCCGGGCCCCTGCCGTGTCGTCCCCGGCGAGGTGATCGCCCCGGTTGACCAGCAGGTCGGCGCTGTCCTCCAGGGCGCCGAGCTGTTCGGTGAGCACCAGGGCCCGGTCGGTCAGCGCGAGCGCCCGGGTCCGGTCACCGCGTGCGCCGGCCACGCCGGCCAGCGCGTCCAGGGCCAGCGCCGTGCCCCAGCGGTCGCCGAGCGAGCGGAATCCCTCCAGGGCCTGGCCGAAGGCGTCCTCGGCCGCCGCGGGATCCCGGCCCAGGTGCCCGAACCCCGACACGTAGTGGGCGGCGGCCCGCGCCCACGGCTCGGGACACTCGCGCTGGGCAAGGACGAGCGCGAACGCGCCCTGCGGGTCCGGTCCGCCTGCGCTGCGCATCATCCACAGCAGCAGGACGACCGGGTAGCGGCCCGGCCGGTCGCCGGGCCACGCGGCCGCCAGCGCCTGGCCGGCCGCCGCACGGTGGCGCTGCCACGCCTGCCCCCCGGCCTGGTCCGCCGTCGGCGCCGCGCCGGCCAGCAGCACGCACGTCGCGTACTGCTCGCCGAGCCCGTCGGGGACCGTCTCGCCCACCGAGGCGAGCAGTGCGGCCGCCAGCGGCGCGACCGACGCGGAAGCACCCCGGATCCACAGGTAGTTGAACGCCGCGGCGAGCAGCTCGAAGGCCGTCCCTGCGTCCGGCTCCCGCACGGCCCAGCGCAGTGCCGCCAGGAGGTCACCGTGCTCGGCGGCGACCACGGGCAGCCATGTGAGCTGCTCGGCGCGCCGCAGATGCGGGTCGGCCGTCCGCATGAGTTCCAGCAGGTGCTGGGCGTGGGCGCGCCGTATCCATTCGCGTTCGCCCGCCGCGTCGAGCCGTTCGGCGCCGTAGGCGCGGATCGTCTCCAGCATCCGGTAGCGGCCGCCCGCGACCTCCAGCAGCGACTTGTCGGCCAGGGCCTCCAGCGTCTCGCCGTCGGTGCCGCACACCTTGAGCGCGGATGGGGCCGTTGCGCCCCCGGCGAAGACCGTGAACCGCCGCGCGGCGCGCTGCTCGGGCTCGGAGAGCAGCTCCCAGCTCCAGGCGACCACCGAGCGCAGCGTGCGGTGCCGCTCGTGTGCCGTGCGGTTGCCGCGGGCGCCGACGGCGAGGAGGTCGTCCAGCCGCCCCGCCAGGTCGTCGATGTCCAGGGTCCGTGACCGGGCCGCCGCGAGCTCGATGGCCAGCGGCAGGTCGTCGAGCGCCGCGCAGATCCGCCGCACGGCCCCGGGGTCGGCGGTGAAGCCGCGCCG
This sequence comes from Streptomyces sp. NPDC107581, assembly GCF_055657175.1. Classification (NCBI taxonomy): domain Bacteria; kingdom Bacillati; phylum Actinomycetota; class Actinomycetes; order Kitasatosporales; family Streptomycetaceae; genus Streptomyces; species Streptomyces sp. NPDC107581. Next base: position 26,220 of record NZ_JBVKBH010000025.1, on the reverse strand, counting down.
CACGGCGCCGGCCCGCTCGGTGAACAGCCTTACGGCCGCGTCCTGGTCGAGCGGCCGCACGGGGTAGAGGTGCTCGCCGATGATGCCGAGCGGCTCCCGGCTCGTGGCCAGCACACGCAGCCGCGGGCAGGCTGCCAGCAGCCGTGCCGCCAGCGCGGCGACCTCGTCGGCGAGGTGCTCGCAGTTGTCCAGGACGAGCAGCAGCGTCCGGCCGGACAGTGCCGCGGTCAGACGATCGGCCGGTGCCTTCGCGCCGCCGTCCATCTGGAGCCCGTTCTCGCGCAGGCCGAGCGCGCCCAGCAGGGCATGCGGCAGTGCGGCGCCGTCGCTCAGCGGTGCCAGCTCCACGAAGCACACCTGGCCCGCGGTGTTTGCGGCGCCCGCGACCTCGATGGACAGCCGGCTCTTGCCGACGCCGCCCGGCCCCAGGAGGGTGACCAGCCGCGCCGCCCGCAGCGCCTCGGCGACCTCGCTCACCTCATCGGCGCGCCCCACGAAACTGGTCAGCTGGGCGGGCGGCGCGGCGGGCGACGGCGCCGGATCGGTGCTCAGCAGCTCCCGGTGCAGCGCCGCCAGTTCGGCCGAGGGGTCGGCGCCCAGCTCGTCGGCCAGGTGCCGCCGGGTCTGCTCGAACACCACCAGCGCCTCGGCCTGCCCGCCCTCGGCGGACAGCGCCCGCATCAAAAGCGCCGCCAGCCGTTCCCTGAGCGGATGGCAGCCGACCAGCTCGCGCAGCTCGGGTACGGCCGCCCGGTGCTCGCCGAGCCGCAGCCCCGCTTCGATGCGGTCTTCGAGTGCCCCGAGCCGGCGTTCTTCCAGCCGCACGGCGGCGGCCCGGGCCGTCCGGCTCTCGGGCAGGCCGGCCAGCGCCGCTCCCCGCCACAGCTCCAGCGCCTCGCGCAGCAGCACGGCCGCCCGTCCGGCGTCGTTGCCGGCGAGCGCCGCACGGCCCTGCCCGGCCAGGCGCTCGAACCGGCAGGCGTCCACATCGTCCGGATCGACCGCGATCCGGTACCCGGCGCCGGCCCGTTCGATCGCGGCTGCGGCGCCCAGTGCGCTACGGAGCCTGGACACCTGGGAGTGCAGGGAATGCGGCGACAGCGCCCCGGCGGGGTCGATCTCGTCAGCCAGCCGGTCCGCCGGGACGATCTCTCCGGGGCGCACCAGCAGCAGGGCCAGCAGCGCCCGGCGGGCCGGTCCGCCCAGCCGGACCTCGCCGCCGTCGCCGCGCCATGCCCGGATCTCGCCGAGGATTGCGAACTGCATGCCGGTGATTATTCATCGGCGTGAAGGATCACGGGGCGATCGGGCCGAGGAAGGTCCCGCCCGAGACGTCGAGGGTCTGACCGGTCACCCAGCGGCCCTGCGGGCCGGCCAGGAAGGCGACGACGTCCGCGATGTCCTCCGGCTCGCCCAACCGGCCCAGCGCGGTGATCGACTCCAACCCGGCCACCACCTCGGGGACGCAGGTGTGGCCCGCGGTCATGTCGGTGCGCACGGCGCCCGGCGCGAGCGTGTTCACCGTGATGCCGCGGCGGCCGAGTTCGTTGGCCAGCGACGGTGCCATCGCCTCCAGCGCCGCCTTGCTGATCGTGTAGCCGATCTGGGTGGAGACCGCGAACCGGCTGGCCGTGGAGCCCATGTTGATGATGCGTCCGCCGTCGTTCAGCAGTGCCATCGCGCGCTGGACCACGAAGAACGGGGCGGCGACGTTGATCTCCATCAGCCTGGCGAACTCCTCCCGGGTGACCTGCGAGATCGGGTTGCCCGAGCTGATGCCCGCGTTGTTGACCAGGATGTCCAGCCCGGCCCCCGCCAGCCCCGCGGTCAGCTCCTCGAACAGCCGCTCCACCGCACCGTCCTGACCGAACCGGGCCCGGATCACGAACGCCCGGCCGCCCGCCTCCTCGATGCGCCCCACGACTTCCCCGGCCGCCCGGTCGTTGCCGCCGCAGTGGACGGCGACCAGCGCGCCCTCGGCCGCCAGCCGCAGCGCGACCGCCCGGCCGATCCCTCGCGAAGCGCCGGTCACCAGTGCGCTCTTGCCGGTCAGAACGTTCATCGTCGCTCCCTGGGGGATGGCCGGTCCGCGGCGGATCCGGCGATGACCCCACCCTCGCGTCCCAGGCTCACCGGCAGCTCACCGGCAGCTCACCGGGGTACGCCGGCGCCGGCCGGCCCGGCGATCACAGCGTGCGCCGCCACGCGCCCGGACGGGTCTGGCCAGGGCAGCCGGACGGGCCGCCGTCACCCATTCACTGTCGCCGCCGGTGTGCCGGTCTGCTTGAGCGACCTGGCCGGCCCCGGGCAGCACGGTTGCGGCCAGAACGCCGACGGCACGGCAACCGGCAACACTTTGCGGGTGAAGGAGGATGTGCCGGTCCCGCGCCCTGCCCCATCACCGCAGACGCTGGATGCGCCCGTCGCGCAGCACGCCGCGGTGCATCATGCCCTGCCCCCTGCCGTTAAGGGCGACGAGCACTCTGAACCGCTCACGGGCCTGGAGCGGCAGCCGGGGCAGCACCACCGTGTTCTCCTCGAAGCCCAGGTCATCGGAGTCCGCCGCCGCGGCCCGTGTCGCGGGCCGCAGGCCTGTCAGCTCCACGGCGAGCACCCGGCGCTCCGCGAAGACCAACTGCAGCGGCGAGATGTAGTCCTCGGCGGTCAGGCTCCGGCGGCCTGGATTCTCGACCGTCACCAGCACCAGGCTCACCTGCGAGGCTTCGTCGCCGAAGCGGTAGCCGAACGGCTCGCCCAGCGAAGTCCCGAACGTGGTGAGTGCCGTGTCCGTCTGCACCCGCAGACCCAACCGGGCGCGCCCGGGACGCCGCAGCCGCGACCACAGCGCCGGCCGCCATGCCGGGACGTCACCGCTCTTGGGGGACGCAAGGCGCACGACGCCGGAGCGCGACGGTGCGAGAAGCGCTTGCGCAGGCGACGGGGGCGGCCCCTGCGGCGCAGGAGGCATCGGCCGCGGTGCGGCTGCATCCTTCGGCGACGTCCCTTCGCACGTCCGCTCCCGCTGCGGCGTCAGCTCTTCCTGCGTCCGGCGCTGCAGGTGTGCGACCTGTTCCTCCAGTGTCCGCACCCGCTCGGCCAGCGAGTCCACCGAGACACCGCCCAGCTGCTCCGCCAGCATGGTGATCTGGCCCGCTCTCAGGTCCGAGGCAGCCCGCAGCGAGAACAGCTCCGCGCGTACCGTCTCGGGCACCGTCACGCCGCAGCGTTCAGCGAACTCCAGCAAGGAGGTGAGGACTTCCTCCTGCACGAAGCGTTTTCCGTTGAGGTAGCGGCTGACGGAGGCGGGCGCGTAGTGCGCCTCCTCGGCCCAGTCCTTCTGGCTGCGCCCGGTGGCCTCGAGCAGGTCCTTCATCCGCACGGCCAGCCGCTGTGCCTCCGGCCGCCCCTGCCCTGACTCGCTCATCCCGCTCAGAGCCCCCCTCATCCCCTCCGTTCCCCGATACTGCCCCTGCCCGGGCGGCAGGCAACCGCGTACCGCGCAACCGCCGAAGTTACCGCTCCTGCGGGAACCGCGATTTCCAGCAGTTCCCGCCTGCGCAACCGGCCGGCCGGCAGCACGCTGGAGACAGCCGACGCCCCGGACCGAGGAGCCCGTCGTGTACCTCGCCTTCGCCGAGTTGCCCTCCCTGCTCACCGGTGCCCTCAGCGCGCCGTGGTGGGTGTCCGTGCCCTGTGTCGTGGCCGCCGCAGCACTGGCGGCACTGCGCACCGTCTTCCCGCAGCATTCCGCGGACCGGCTCGCCTGGTGGCGGGACCGCCGCCGGCACCGGGAGCGCCGTACACGGGACGGCGCACCGTGAAGCGGGCCGCGAGGCAAAGTCCCGCGGCCCGTGAACAGATTGCGGGGCCCGCCGGACACGGCAGATCCGCTCGGCAGCCGCAACGACACGCGCCGGCACCCGGCCGCCCCGGCAGGACCCGGCAGGACCCGGCACGGCCCGGCACGGGCCCGGCATGACCCGGCACGGCCCGGCATGACCCGGCAGCAGGCGGCTGTCGCAGCAGCCTCCGCCGGGTGCGCGCGCTCGCGTTTCCCCGGCCCGTGGCGGCGGCCTGTCAGTAGTAGTCGCGCATCAGCGCGGATGCCCATTGCGGCTGCCGGACCTCACCGCGCGGGCCGAACTCCCGCACATACGGCTTCAGGTCGAGCACCGGAGTTCCGGCCACCGCGTCAAGCCCGCTGACGTGAACGTCCAGGCCGTTCACCGACATGATCCGGCAGCGCGAGACACCGAGCCTGTTGGGCCGGCGCCGGCTGCGCTGCGCGAAGATCCCTACCAGGGTTGCGTCCTGGCTGCCCGGCACGGGACGGGCACCGCAGTCGATGTCCAGGCTGTCGACCTGGTCGAAGAAGAACACCACTTCAAGATGCGAGAACCCGTCCAGGCCGAAGAGAGCCTCGGGCCCGAACATCGAAGAGTCCAGCCGGATGACGGCCTCCTCACGGCCCCATCCAGACTCCCCGACCTCGGCGCGTCCACCTACCACCCGGGCGACAGGCCGTGATTCAACAAGCCCTGCACCGTGCCCTGCACCCAACAAAACCCTCCCGGCTCAGCCCCACACGAAAGCCCGAAGCCTGCCACAGCCTGCCCGAACCCGACGCGTGTCACAGAAGGTCACAGGTCACGGGAACACACCCGAACAGTGCGGCTCGGCCAGGAACCACCGCGCATCACAGACACGTCAGTGCCCGGTCAGCCGGCCCTGCCACTCTGGTTCACGTGAACGGCACCGGACACCACCCGGGGCCGGGAACAAGGAGAGGTGCCCGGAGCGGTTGATCGGGGACCAGCGAGCACGCCTCAAGGTCGGGCCCCCACGGGGCCCACGCAGGTTCGAATCCTGCCCTCTCCGCCACACCGGACACCTCACGGTGCCCGCGTACCCGCCCAAGCGCCCGGCCCAGTACAGATGCACGTGCTCGGCTCCGGCACGGATCCGAGCGCTGCATGACGGTCCGCGAAGCGCTCTGCCGGATCAGTCCGACGATGCCAATCGTGCGACGCCGTCAGAGCGGGCGCCCGGCGAACGGCGCCTGGAGTTACAGGGGGCAGTCGTCGCGGGCGTGCCGGTCCGGGACAGGGGCCGGAACGTGCGCCGCGACTCCCCGAGCGGCAGGTCAAGCCGGCAGGGCCCGTTCGTGCAGGAGAGCGAAGCCGGCGCGGCCGGACCTCTGGCGCTCGGGCACCCTGATCCGGTCGGCGTGGCCTTCGGCGGCGCCCCAGTTCCGGGGGAAGTGAGTGCGGCCGGGGTGCGGAGGCCGGGCAGGTCGTCCTGCCGGACCGCGTCGAGCCGCCCCTCCCCCTCACACCCGACCAGCCACTGCCTGGCCCGCCCATGACACCTGTCACACGGCATACATGACCGGCGGCCCTGCCCCGCGTGCGCCTCCCCGGGCACACTGATGATCAACACACCGACCACGGGGGCACCATGAACATCCTGCGCAGGAAGGCCGCACCGGCCAAAACAGCCGACACCAGCGGCCCGACCCCCGCCGACTACCGGCTCCCGGTCTGGTTCTTCGCCTTCGAAGGCCTGCTCGCAGCCGCCTTCGACGTCCTCAAAGCCTTCCCCACGGCGTGGCCCGTACTGCTGCTCCTGCTGGCCGCGAACATCACCATCTCACTGACCGTGATGCGCAAGCGCATCAAGCTCGCCAAGGCACTGTGGCGCGGCAAGGACACCCGTAAGATCGCCCTCGCGCTCATCGCCCTGCGGATCGGGGGCCACTTCGCCATGAACGCCCTGGGCCTGGCCGTCACCTCCGCCCTCGGCCACGTACTCTTCGCACTCGCCATGGGCATCGTCACGATCAGCCTCCTCGCCTACTCCCAGAACACCGCCATCCGCGCCCTCACCACCACCGCCACCGCCACCGCCGCCGCCGCGCCGCCCGCACCCGCCGCCCCAGGGACGTGAACCGAGCGCCGGAACCACAGACCGGACAGGTCCGGGCGGCCCGCCAACACCTTCTGGGCATCCCTCCCGGGCCGGACCCTGCCACCTTGTCCGCGCCCGCAGCCGCGGCCGCGGCCGGAGCCAGTCACACGACGCTCCGCAGCCAGAGGCAGCCTGGTCACGACGGCTGGCCGTCCGCCGGCTGCGGTGACACTGCAAACCTGTACGCCGGGCTGTCCGCGACTGCCGTTGCCCGGCACCCGCCACCGCCCCTGGCACCCTCGCGCCCACGCACCCTGCGTCCTCGCACCCTCGCGTCCTGGCGTCCTGGCGTCCTGGTGTCCTGCGGTCCCGAGCGGCAACACGGACAAGCGCCGATTACCGATGAGGTCCCTGCCTTCGGCAGGATGGGCGCCATGACCGAGATCCGCACCCCCCGCCTCCTCCTGCGCCGCTGGCATGACGACGACCTCGCACCCATGGCGGACATCAACGCAGACCCGCAGGTCATGCACTGGATCGACGACGGCTCGGTGCGCGACCTGGACCACACGGCGCAGGACATCGAGAGGTGGGAGGAAGAGTGGGACGAGGAGGGCTTCGGCCTGTTCGCCGTCGAGCTGCTGGCCTCGGGTGAACTGGCCGGCTTCGCAGGTCTGTCCGTGCCCGAGTTCCTGCCGCAGGTGCTGCCCGCCGTCGCCGTCAGCTGGCGGCTGGGCTCACAGTTCTGGGGCCAGGGATACGCGTCCGAAGCCGCCCACGCCACCCTGGAGTTCGCGCTCCAGGACCGTGGCCTCGACCGCGTGATCAGCATCAACCGGGTCGGTGACGACGCCTCCGAGAACGTCATCCGCAAGCTCGGCATGGCGCCGCAACGCGTGACGGCGCACCCGGTGTACGGCTATCCGCTGCGGGTCTGCACCATCGATCTCACCGAGTTCCAGGCGTGAACCGGCCGAGCCGCCAGATCACCACGCAATCGCCGACCGCCCTCCCTGCGACCGCGACCGCGACCGCGACCGCACCATCGCCGCGAGGCGGGACACCCGGGGCGGGAATGCTGCTTTCCCGCCGCTGACCCGTCCTTCACAAAGCCCCGGCCAGAACATCCGGTGCGGGGCTGCACACTCTCCCGGCCAACCGCCCAACGGCGGTTGCCGGTTCGGGTGGCCACACCCGGTTCCCGGACGGGAAACCGGCCGCTGCCCGCCGCCCGGGCGGGCCCCGCTGCGCCGGACACTGTCAGAGAGGCCTCTTTCCGTTCATCAGATGTGAGGAACAGACGGCTTTCTGACACCGTGCGGGCCGTGATCGCGCGTTGCTGCCACCCGTGAGCCGGGCTCGTGGCCGGTGGCGGGATCACCGGCCACATCCTGGGCGCATCGTGTTCACGTTCCGCAGCAGCCTGCTCCGCACAGAGCTGCCCGGGCGGTTCGGACCCCGGGCAGAGGGCCCGCGGACGGTTCGCCCGCCCGCGGTGCGCGGCCCCGGGCAGAAGGCCCGCGGACGGTTCGCCCGCCGGGCCGAAGAGGGCACCTTCGGCAGTCTTTCGGCCACAGCCCGCACGCCAGGCAGAACGGGAGTGGCCGACCGCGACCGGCCCCGCGATCGTTCGCGCCCGCCGGCACACCGCCGCCAAAAGGAGCTCGAAGAACGCGGATTCGGACGCCCCGCGGCGGACTGCGGCAGCACGCGGCCCCGAGTCCGGGCGCAGGTCCGGGTCCGGGTCCGGGTGCAGGTCCGGGTCCGGGTCCGGGTGCAGGTGCGGGTCGGGTACGGGTTCGGGTGCGGGTGCGGGTGCGGTCTGCAGGCGGCTGACCGGATGAACCTCCGGGCGACATCACTCCCGCTGCCGCGTGCTGGAGGGCACCGCGCGGTCAGACGCTGATCATGGGCACATTCCCCACCGGAAAGGTTGACGTCCTCGATGCGTCGTTACCTGCTCGTCGCCTGTACCGCGGCGACCGCTCTTCTCGCCTCCCTTCCCCTGGCCATCGCCGCGCCGCCCGCACGCGGCGGCTCCGGCCATGACGAGCCCTGGGTGGTGCGCTCCGCCGTACTGCGCGCCGACGCCGAGGAGTTCGCGTCCCTGTGCCGTACGCAGCAGGAAGGCGTGCCGGAGCACCGTACGTTCCCGCTGTTTCCCGGCACCCGGGGCATCACCGCGATGCGGGACTACTACCACAAGGACGCGGACGGCACCGTCTACTGGGAAGGGCACGACCCGAAGAAGCCCGAGGACACGGTGTCCTTGTCCGTCATCGGAGCCTGCACGGGCGGCCCCGCCACCCTCGACGGCGTCATCGAGGTCGGCACCAAGGACTACCTGTTCACGCCCCTGCCCCGGCATCCGGGCGAGTACTGCCTGCAGGAGATCGACACGCTGAAGCTGCCCCCCAGCGGGCACAAGGGCGACACCGTGACCCTGAGCCCGCGGGCCGGGCGTGCGGGGCACGCGGAGAAGACGCCCAGGGCCGATGCCAACAGCCCCCTCGCCATCGACGTCCTGGTGCCCTACACCCCCGCGGCCGTCGCCGAGCTGGGCGGGGTGTCGGAGGTCCAGGCCCGGATCCGCTACGGGGTGAGCCAGCTCAACAAGGCCTTCGCCGCCAGCCATGTGCCGGCCAGCGTGCACGTCGTCCACTCGTACCAGACCTCGGCGTCCGGCGTTGCCGACGAGAACGCCAACACCGTGCTCAACAAGCTCAACAAGAGAGCCGACCTGACGCTCGGCGCCACGGCCCACGCGCTGCGGGACGACTACGGCGCCGACCTGGTGGCCCTGCTCGCCTCCATCCCCGCCCAGAACAGCTCGGGTTCGGCCGACCTGCCGATCCCCGTGACCTCGCAGACCAGCGAGAGCGCCTACTCCGTCACGAGTGTGCTGTCGGTCAAGGACTGGGACAACCTGGGCCACGAGATCGGCCACAACCTCGGCATGCGGCACGACCGGAAGACCGTGACGGATGAAGGGGAGACGGCGCCGGGCCCCGACGACACCAACTTCGGCTGGATCACGTCCGACAACAAGTACCACACGCTGATGGCCTACAGCACGCCCTGCCGGCCCGGCTGCAAGGTGATCGACCAGTACTCCAACACCGTCAACAAGACGGCCGAGGGCAAGGCCCTCGGTGACGCGAAGAACAACAACGCCGGCATCGCCCAGCTCGCCACCCCGCTCGTGTCCGCCTACCGCACCTCGAAGGCGGCCAACCGGCACACCCTGACGATGTCCGTCTCCCCGGCGGGCGGCGGCAGCATCACGGTCAGTGAGTTCGGCCCCTACGACCCCGGCACCCAGGTGACCCTCACCGCCCACCCGGCGGCCGGCTACGTGTTCGCGGGCTGGCAGGTCGACGGCGTGAAACAGAGCGACACCACGGCCGAGTACCAGATCACCATGGACAAGAGCCGCAACGTCGAAGCGCTGTTCACCAAGACTCCGTAAGCCTGCTGCCCGCCGCCCCCGGGCGGCGGGCAGCAGGCAGCAGGCAGCAGGCAGCAGGCAGCAGGCAGCAGGCAGCGGGCAGCGCCCCGGGCAGCCGCCGGCACGGGCCCGGCACGGCCGTCGGCACGGGCCCGGGCCTGACGGCTGCGGCGGGCACTGCCCGCCGTGCCCCGGGGTGAGCGCGCCGACGGCAGAGCCCTGCCGGCCGCGAACCGCGCCGGCGGACCGGCGCCCAGGCCAAGCGGACGTCCGGCACGTGGCAGGGCCGTCCTTTCCGCAGCAGCCGCGGTACGCGGCGGTTGTCCGGCTGTTGATGTCCGGCGCCCGCGTCCCGGCGCCGGACAACCCCCGCCAGCTAGACATGGCCCAGCGCAACCGCGCCATGGCTACAGGGAGCAAAGCATGAGAGCTGCGAAACGACTGGTTCTGCTTCTGACGACCGCCGCGCACGCGGTCGGCGGCAGCTTCACGGGTTCACCGGCGGCCGCCGCGGCACCGCTGCCCACCACCGATCCGATCTCCCGCGGAGGGCTCATGCCGACGTCACACCGCACGCCCAGGATCCTCACCGCGACCGCCGTCGCAGCTCTCCTGTCCGTCGCCGGGCTCGGCGTCGCCACCCCCGCGAACGCGACGACCGTCACCGCATCGAGGACCCATTCCGTGCGCTCCGCCGGCTTCTACGCCGGCGGGGTCTGGGACATCTACCAGAGCAACGCCTTCCTGACGGTCAACCTGACGCAGGACAGCAGCGGGAACCTCTACGGCTCCGCCGTCCAGGCCGACCTGGTCGGCACCCTCCTGAACGGCGCCGTGAACGGCCAGAACATCTACTTCACCATCAGCTGGTCGAACGGGGCCGTGGGCCGCTACACCGGGGTGAGGGGCACGGACGGGCGTCTGTCCGGGACCACGTTCGACCTGAACAACCCGTCCAGCCAGGCGACCTGGGCCACCTCGCGCACGTTCTGACCCAACAGCACAAGACCCCCGCGGTGCCGGGACACACACCGCGGGGGTCTTCGCACTGAACCGGACCACCCGGCACGCACAGGCCGTTCACCTCGGCCAGGACGCGACGGCCGCGTCCACGAGATGACGTGGCAGCTGCGTCCACGAGATGACGTGACGGCTGGGTCCGCGAGATGACGTGACGGCTGTCCATGGGATGACGTGACGGCTGGGTCCATGGGATACGGGCAGCAGATGTCCTCCGCTTCGCAGGGCACCGCTGCCCGGCCCTGTCCGACCGCGGCAGCAGCGGCTGCGCTGCACCGCGCGGCCGTCGCGCCGGCCGTTTCCGCCCCCGCACGCCACCGGACACGCTCCGGCGCGAGCCAGGTGGGATCCTGCCCGTATGAACCGTCTCGGCGATGCGGATCTGCGCACCTTGACGCTGCGCTTCATGGCCCTCCTCGCAGCCGACACCCCCGATCAGCTTGCCTGGCCGGGCGAGCGTGAGCTGGAGACGGAGGCGGTCGCTGAAGAGGCGCAGTTCCTCTGCCGCGTGTGCGAAGGACTCGCACAGCGCCAAACCTTCGAGCCCACCAATCTGCGCGCTCTTGAGGACATCGGCCAGCGCCTGGGCGAGATCGATGCCGCCTGCCGAGCCGGTCTCTGGGCCAACGCCCTGGCCACAGACCCGGCCTGGGATGACATACGCACTCTCGCCCGGCGCTTGCTCCTGTCGGCACTGGGCGAGTGGCGTCAGCCACTGCCACGCCCCGCGCGTCAGACGGGCGGCCGCTGAGCACGTCCGGACCGCCTGCCAGACCCCAGCGGCCCGTCTTGCCGGTCAGTTCGCCTGCTTGCTCTGCAGCTTGCCCAGGGCGCCGGGGTCGTCTTCGAGTGCGGTGGCCGCCGCCTGCCAGCCGGCGTCCTCGCCGTACAGGGCGCTGCGGAGGAAGGCCGTGGTCAGGTGCTGGACCAGAGCGACGCGCCCGGGGCTCTCGTCCGTCGTCTCGGCGACCTGGTATCCGGGGATGCCGCCGAGCGAGTGCTCCGCCGCGAACAGGGTGAGCAGGCTCTTGTTCCCCGTGCTGTGGGTGTAGGGGTCGGTGAACCAGTCCGGCCCGCGCGTCGACAGGCGGGACTGGTCGTGGTCGCCGGCGACGATCAGGGCCGGTGTGGTCATGGTGGTGAAGGACGGCTTCATGAAGGGGAAGTGCTCGGCGGCGAACGGGGTCAGGCCTTCGCCCAGACCGGCCAGGGCGAGCAGCACCCCCGCCTTGACGCGGGGGTCGGACATGTCCTGTCCGGGGACGCCGTCGGAGCCGAGGACCCGTGCGCCCAGCAGCGCGCTCGCCGTCTGGGCTCCCCAGGAGTGGCCGGCCACGGCGATGCGGCCGCGGTCCAGGCGTCCGGCGAGAGCGGGCACGGAGGTTTCCACAACGCCGAGCTGGTCGAGCACGCGCACAAGGTCTTCGATGCGCAGGCGCCAGATCCGCGGCGTGCGGGGGTCCTCGGCGGAGATGTTGAGCGTGCGGGAGTCGAGGTGGGTGGGCTGGATCACCGCGAAGCCGTGTGCGGCCCAGTGGTCCGCCAGCGGGGCGTAGCCGTCCATCGACCAGCCGAAGCCGTGGGAGAAGACGATGACGGGCAGCCTGCCGCCGCTCACGGGGGCGGACACGCGGACCTGCAGGTCCTCCCCGCGGCCCGGGGCGGACAGGCCGACCGGCTTCACCGAGACCACCGCGGCGGGTGCGCCCACGGCCTGCCACGCGTCCACGGCCTGCCGCACGTTCGCGGTCTGCCACGCGTTCGCGGCCTGCGGCGCGTCCACGGTCTGCTGCCGCGCGTTCGCGGTGTTCGAGTCGGACATGGGGGTGCCTTCCGTTCAGTGTCTTCGCGCTCTGTGGTGCGGCGGGCCCGGCGGTGGGCGGCGCCGCGGGCCGGGCCCGGCCGGGGGGCGGGGGGGCTTTCTCGTGCGACGCCGTATCGACGCCGGCTGCAGGCGCTCGCGTGCTCGTGCGTCCGGGTGGAACGTGCCGGCGCCGGCAGCCTGGTGGACTGGACCACCCTGGCGGGCCGCTCTCCGGCCTGCCGTCACGGGCGGAAACGGAACATCGGCATCGCCCCGCCAACAATACGGAACACTGTTCCGTTTTTCAAGGGCGGCCGCGGTGCGCGCTCCCGGCGGCCCGGGCCCAGGGGTGTTGCGGTGTCGGCGGGAACAGCCGGTCGGGCCGGCACTGTTGCACCGGCCAGGAGTCCGGCGCCGCACGGGCGAAGAGCACAGAGCAACAGGATGTCCCGACGTGATCCGGGGGCCCCCGGGTCCGCGCTACGCCCGGCCGTCCGACAATCGACATTCCGGCAATCGATACCGAGGGCGATCGCTCATCTGCCCGCCGCGGACCCGGACCGAGGCCTTTACACACAGGAGGACTGCTTCATGAATGACCGGCCCTTGACGCTCATGGCCGTACACGCACACCCCGACGACGAGGCCACCGGCACGGGAGGCGTCCTGGCGCGGTACTCGGCGGAGGGCATCCGCACGGTCCTCGTGACGTGCACCGACGGCGGTTGCGGTGACGGGCCGGGGGGTGTCAAGCCGGGCAGTCCCGGGCACGATCCGGCGGCCGTCGCCCTGATGCGGCGCCGGGAACTCGAGGCCAGCTGCGACGTCCTGAAGATCAGTCATCTGGAGATGCTGGACTACGCCGACTCCGGGATGATGGGCTGGCCCGCCAATGACGCCCCCGGATCCTTCTGGCGCACACCCGTGGCAAAGGGCGCTGCCCGGCTCGCGGAACTCCTGCGCCGCTACGAGCCCGATGTGGTCGTCACCTATGACGAGAACGGCTTCTACGGCCACCCCGACCACATCCAGGCCAACCGCATCACGATGGCGGCGCTGGCGATGACCGCGCTGACACCGAAGGTGTACTGGACGACGGCGCCCCGCTCGATGATGCAGCGGTTCGGGGAGGTCATGCGCGAGTTCGGTGCGGACGACGGGCAGGAGCCGGATCCCGCCGAGAGCGCCGCGATCGCCGAGATCGGACTCCCCGACGAGGAGATCACCACCTGGGTGGACACCACCGTGTTCGGCGGCCAGAAGTTCGACGCGCTGGCCGCTCACGCCAGCCAGGGCGAGAACATCTTCTTCCTCCGCATGGGCCGGGAGAGGTTCACCGAGCTGATGGGCGTCGAGACCTTCGTACGGGTCCAGGACACCACCGGCGCGGCCCTGCCCGAGAACGACCTCTTCGCCGGACTGCGCTGACCCGCCCGCCCGCCAGGGGCCCCGCAAGAGCCCGCGGTCCGTGCGGCCGGACCGGGCGTGCCCGCACACCCGCAGGCCTGTCCAGGCACCTTCCGCTCCGGCGGCCCCTGATCAGGAGGGCGGACCCGCCCGGCCGCGCGGCGCTCACGAGGACGCCGGTCCCCCGCCCGGACAGGGCCGCCGAGCAGGAACCTCCGCCACGCCGGGCGGAAACCAGCCGGACACCCGACGGCCGCCCGGGCAACAGGACGCCGGCACACCCGACAGAACGTTGACTCACTCAGCAGGGCGTTGGCTCACTCAGCAGGGCGCCGGCCGGCTGAGGCAGCCGGCCGGCCCCGCACTGCACTCCTGCCGACCGCGCCGCGGGCCGGCCGGCCCGCGGACCGCGGACGGCACCGGCGCGGACGGCACCGGCGCGGTCAGGCAGGGCGCGGGGCCCGCCGGCCCCCGCACCGGGCCGGCTCCTCCCCGCCGGCAGATGCGCAGCGGCCCGCAAAGCCCCCGCGGCGGACAGCGCGGACCGCTCACCTGCGGCGGATGCGCCGGCGTTCCGGCTGCGGAGCCTGCCCCGGGGGCGGCCGACGGCTACCCCCCGACGAACGTGACCGTCTCCTCGAGCGGCGCCCGGCCGGTGCGGGCACCGCCTGCCGTGACGTCCTCATAGCCGATCGACATGCCGCAAAAGAGCATGAGGCCGTCCGGGGGTGACAAGATCTGCGCGACGGTCCTGCGATACACCGACCACGCCATCTGCGGGCAGCTGTGCAGCCCTTCGGCGCGCAGCAGCAGCATGACGGTCTGCAGATACATGCCGACATCGGACCACTGCGGCCGCCCCATGCCGCGGTCGATGTAGCAGAACAGGGCGGCGGGCGCACCGAAGCAGTCCCAGTTCGCGGAAGCGGCCCTCTGGCGCGCCTGCCAGTCCTCGCGCGCGATGCCGAGCGCACTGTAGCGCTCATGGCCGAAGGCCGAACGGCGCTCACGGTAGGGGGACTTCAGCACCGGCGGATACATCTCGTACTCCCGCTCGTCCCAGGCACCGCCCGCGGCCACGCGCTCACCGGCACGCTTCTTCAGCTCGGCCAGCGGCCGGCCCGTCACCACGTAGACATGCCAGGGCTGGAGATTCGACCCGGACGGCGCCCAGGCCGCAGCGGACAGCACACGCCCCAGCGTCCGCCTCGCAACGGGCCGCCCGGTGAACCCCCGCACCGCCCGCCGGCTGGTGACCGCCTCATAGACGTCCAAGACCGCCTGCCTCCCTCACCGGGCCCCGCGTGTCCGCCCGTCGACGTCCAGGAGGCGCAGAATGCGACAAGAAGCCTAAACCTCACACCCGACAGCCGCGCCGGGACGCGCCCCGCGCAGACGAGCACGAGGCAGGCACCGCGTCCGTCACGAGGCGGGCACCGCGTCCGTCACGAGGCGGGCACCGCGTCCGTGACGTCCTGCCGGCACACGGCGGGCACAGCGGACCTACACCGCCGGGCCGGGACAGGACACGCCCTGACGGCCCCCGCCCGCCCGGGTACCCGTGCGCCTCGCCGTCGATCCCGGCCGCGCGGCAGCGGTCACGGCCGCCCGTCCAGAAGGCCGGGATGCCAGGCCGTCCAGTCGGCGGGGATGTCAGGCCGTCCAGTCGGCGGGGATGTCAGGAGAGCCAGTCGGCGTAGCGGGTGGGGGCGAGGCGGGCGTCCTTGCCGGTGAGGACGTCACCCTTGACGAGGGCGAACATGCCGGCCGTGGGGTCGGTGACGACGGTGCGGCGCTCGCCCCTGCGGGACAGGGTGAACCGGCCCAGCTCGTCCAGGGCGAAGATCTCGGGGCCGGCGACGTCGCGGATGCCGTTCAGCGGGGTGCCCGCGGCGGCCTTGGCCACCGCACCGGCCACGTCCTTGGAGGCGACCGGCCGGATCGGCGTGGCGGGCAGCCGCACGGTGTCGCCGTCCGCGGTCCAGGACAGGACGGCGTCCATGAACTCCATGAACTCCATGAACTGTGTCGCCCGCACGATCGAGTAGGGGATCGGCCCGGCCGCGAGGATCTCCTCCTGGAGCACCTTGGCCCGGTAGCAGTCCAGCTGCGGCACCCGGTCCACGCCGACGACCGAGAGGATGACGACGTGACCGGCGCCGCCCCGGCACGCCGCGGCCAGAAGGCTGTCCATCGAGGTCCTGAAGAAGGCCGGGGAGGCTTCGTCGAAGGTCGGGGAGTTCGCCAGGTCGACGCCGGCTCCCGCCACCGCCTCCTCCAGCCCCCGGCCGCTGATGACATCGGCCCCGGTGGACAGCGCGTGCACTGCCGCCTCGTGCCCGGCGGCGTTCAGGTTCTTGACGACCTGCGACCCGATCAGTCCGGTACCGCCGATGACCGCGATCTTCACGACATGCCCCTTCACCGGGATTACGTGCGCGATACGGCCCATGAGCCGCCATGGAGGCGCGGCAGGAAAACGGCGTCCCGGCCGGCCGGGGAACGGGGCGTCACAGGCCGTCGACAAAGGTGACCGTCTCCTCGAGCGGGGCCCGGCCGGTGCGGGCATCACCTGCCGTGACGTCCTCGTAGCCGATCGACATGCCGCAAAAGAGCATGAGGCCGCCCGGGGGTGACAGGACCTGCGCGACGGTCCTGTGGTACTTCGCCCACGCCATCTGCGGGCAGCTGTGCAGCCCTTCGGCGCGCAGCAGCAGCATGACGGTCTGCAGATACATGCCGGCATCGGACCACTGCGGCCGCCCCATACCGCGGTCGACGTAGCAGAACAGGGCGGCGGGCGCACCGAAGCAGTCCCAGTTCGCAAAAGCCGCCCTCTGGCGCGCCTCCAGGTCCTCGCGCGCAATACCGAGCGCGCCGTAACGCTGCTCACCGAAGGCCGAACGGCGCTCACGGTAGGGGGACTTCAGCACCGGCGGATACATCTCGTACTCCGGCTCGTCCCAGGCACCGCCCGCGGCCACGCGCTCACCGGCACGCTTCTTCAGCTCGGCCAGCGGCCGGCCCGTCACCACGTAGACATGCCAGGGCTGGAGATTCGACCCGGACGGCGCCCAGGCCGCAGCGGACAGCACACGCCCCAGCGTCCGCCTCGCAACGGGCCGCCCGGTGAACCCCCGCACCGCCCGCCGGCTCATCACCGCCTCATAGACGTCCAAGACCGCCCGCCTCCCTCCGCCCAACGAGTAACCCTGCTTCGTTACACCCACGATAGTATCACTCGATACTGTATCGAGTGAAACTAATGTGGGGCATGAATCCCCGGCCCCCGGGTACACCGCCCCGGGCACGGCACCTCGGAGAAAACCCACGACCGCGCCCGCCACGCCGCCGCGCCCGCCACACGTCGGCTCCTGCGCGTTCCACGGCAAGGCGCCCTCGCCCCGCCCGGCCACAGCCGCCTTCCGCAAGACCCGCACGGAGCAGAACGCACGGCACGGTGATCTGCCGCAACCCCGCCCGCGGCCCTGTCCACCGCCGGCCCCCGGTGCACCGGCTGCGCCACCCCGGCCGGCACACCCCGCAGCAGCCCGCCGCGTTCACCGCGCGCGGTGAACGCGCGCATGCAGCTCACCGAGGAACCGGAGCAGACGGACGCCGCCCCGGCCCGGCACCCCCCTGCAGCGACCCCTCGATCCCGCCCGTACGGCTCCTCGATCCGGTCCGCAGGGCTTCCCGGGTTCCGTCCGTACGGCCCCCCGATCCCGTCCGCAGGGCCTCCCGGGTTCCGTCCGTACAGCCTCCCGGGTTCCGTCCGTACAGCCTCCCGGGTTCCGTCCGTACGGCCCCCCGATCTCGTCCGCAGGGCCTCCCGGGTTCCGTCCGTACGGCCTCCCGACCCCGTCTGTACGGCTTCCCGGGTTCCGTCCGTACGGCCTCCCGATCCAGTCTCTGTACGGCTTCTCGATCCCGCGGGGCCTCAGGGCCCGGCGGGACGGCGTGTTCCAGCCCGGCTGCACCGCGGGCGGGACACCTTGCGCCCAGGGCGGCACCCCGCCGGCCGCGGCGGCTCCCGCCGGCCGGTCCATCCCGCCCAAGGCCCACGAGTGCACACAGAACCCACCCGCAAGCCGCCCTCAGGGGCCACCCCGGCCCGGACCCCGGCTTCATCACCCCGGAACTCACCATGGCCCTGCACAACCCGGCCCTGTCCAAACCGGTCCCCCCTGCAACGCGTCCGGCAAGCACGCCTTCCGTCCGACAACGCGTCTTCGAGGACGCGGCACCAAGGCCGGGGAAACCCAGGGAGCACCTCGCCGCGCGACCCGCCCGGACGGGGAGACCGTGTGACGCATCGCCCCCACGACGCACCCGATACCCTCAGCACCCGGCGCCCTCAGCGCCCGGCGCCCTCAGCGCCCGGTGCCCTCAGCGCCCGGTGCGCGGGCGCGTTTACGCCCCGTTGTCCGCGGGATGGGCAAGCCGGGTCAGCAGATCCGTCAGCTGCTCGGACTCCCCCGCCCCCAGTCCGGCAACCAGACGCCCGGCCAGCGGCTCCGCCGCCGCATGGGCCGCATCGAAAAGCTCGAGCCCCCGGGGCGTGATCTCCACCGCCCGCACCCGCCGGTCCCCCGCAACGGCCTTGCGTACGGCCAGCCCCTTACGCTCCAGGTCGTCCACGACCCGCATGATTCCCGCCTTGTCCGACCCCGTCGCCGCCGCCAGATCCCGCTGCACCGTAGGCCCGCGGTTGACCAGCACGATCAGCACCGCGAAATGCCGCAGCTCGATACCCAGCGGCCCGAGCGCCTCCCCCATCACCGCAGCCGCACGCCAGTGCGCCCGGCGCAGCAACAGCCCGAGAGCGAAAGGCGAGTGGTCCCCAGGGCGGTCGGTCGCGCGCGAAGCGGCGGTTCGGCGAGGAACATCAGCAGTCACAGAGGGCACATTACCAGCCATCAGATCATTCGATACGGTATCGACTGAAACCAAACGCGGCCCCGCCCGACACCGCAAAGACCCGACCAGGACCACGGGAGCACGGCACAAGCGGGCACGGCGCACGGGAGCACGGCACAAGCGGGCACGGCGCAAGGGAGCACGGCACGAGAGGGCGCGGCACGAGAGGGCACGGCGCGAGAGGGCACGGA
>NZ_JBVKBH010000025.1:5560-7430 GCF_055657175.1 Streptomyces sp. NPDC107581 | reverse complement strand
GCACGGCACGAGAGGGCACGGCACGAGAGGGCACGGCACGAGAGGGCACGGCACGAGAGGGCACGGCACGAGAGGGCACGGCACGAGAGGGCACGGCACGAGAGGGCACGGCGCGAGAGGAGAAGTGCTCCCGGAATTGCCAGGGACGCAGCCGGCCCGGGCCGCTGCCGGCTGAGGCCCCGCCCGGCCCGCTACCGGCACCCACCACCCTCACCCTCAACCCCGCCCTCACCATTAGCCCGGTGCCGTGGTTTCGCCGGCGATGC
The DNA here is from genome assembly GCF_055657175.1 of Streptomyces sp. NPDC107581. Taxonomy (NCBI): domain Bacteria; kingdom Bacillati; phylum Actinomycetota; class Actinomycetes; order Kitasatosporales; family Streptomycetaceae; genus Streptomyces; species Streptomyces sp. NPDC107581. The sequence goes on along the minus strand of NZ_JBVKBH010000025.1, from coordinate 7,164 downwards.
GGCCCGGCGGGCACGAGAGGACTCAGCCGCCGGTCCGCAGAAGCGACCAGGCCGGACGAGAACGCGCCGCACCGAACCGGCAGGCGCCGCGCGCCGGCCGGCCCGGCGGCTGCGCGGCACGCCCTTCAGCAGCCCCTTCCGCCAAAGGGATGCCCCGGATCCGGGACAGGCCTGCAGGATCCGCCCTTGCGAGGCGATAGCCTCCCACCCCCAACACCCCGCCCACACCAGCCAACTGACGCCACCCCAGCCCCCGGCAGTCCGGCAGTCCGGCATCACCCTCCACGGCCACGGCACACCGCCGGCGGCCGGGAGTTCACCTCACTCACAACGGCCCGCCGCATCCCCTCCCCGGCCCGCATCCGCTCCCCCGCCTGACACGCGCCCCGCTCCCCCTCCTCCCCCAGGCCGCGGCTCCCAGGAGAGCAGGCCGGCTGCCGCCACACCGGATCCCGCTCGAGGCCGGGCAGCAAACCGTCCGCGCCTGCACCCTGCGCCAGCGGCCCGGACTGCCGTCACGGATACCGATTCACCTCCTTCGTCAAGGTACGAATTTTCGGAACGCGACTGGACGCAGCTGCCGGGGTTGAGTCGAAGACAACGCCCGCAAAGGACACGGGCAGGAACCGCACCCAGGGGCACCACGCCTCCCAGCGGTTCGACTTACCCCAGGAGGAGAATTCCCATGACTCACAACGACAGCAACTCCCGTATGCGACGACGACTGATCATGCTGGCCACCACCGCCGTCCTGGCAACAGGCGGCGCACTGCTCCCCGCAAGTGCATTCGCAGCACCGGCAACAGCCCCGCACCACATACCGGCTCACGGCCATCACCACGACCACGCCGGCGCCGGAGCCGGGGCGGGCGCCGGGGCCGGAGCGGGCGCCGGCGCCGGAGCCGGCGCCGGTGCAGGCGCTGGGGCCGGAGCCGGAGCGGGCGCCGGAGCCGGGGCCGGAGCGGGCGCCGGTGCCGGGGCCGGAGCGGGCGCCGGCGCCGGTGCTGGTGCCGGTGCTGGTGCTGGCGCCGGTGCTGGGGCCGGGGCTGGCGCTGGCGCCGGTGCCGGAGCGGGCGCTGGCGCTGGCGCCGGGGCAGGCGCTGGGGCCGGTGCTGGGGCCGGGGCTGGGGCCGGAGCGGGCGCCGGTGCCGGAGCCGGGGCAGGCGCGGGCGCTGGCGCCGGAGCCGGTGCTGGCGCTGGCGCTGGCGCCGGGGCAGGCGCCGGAGCCGGAGCCGGAGCCGGAGCCGGTGCTGGCGCTGGCGCTGGCGCCGGGGCAGGCGCCGGAGCCGGAGCCGGAGCCGGAGCCGGAGCCGGAGCCGGTGCTGGGGCTGGTGCTGGTGCTGGTGCCGGAGCCGGTGCTGGGGCTGGTGCTGGCGCCGGTGCTGGGGCCGGGGCTGGCGCGGGCGCCGGAGCCGGTGCTGGCGCGGGCGCCGGTGCTGGGGCCGGAGCCGGTGCCGGTGCTGGGGCCGGAGCGGGCGCTGGTGCCGGAGCCGGTGCTGGCGCGGGCGCCGGTGCTGGGGCCGGTGCCGGTGCTGGTGCTGGGGCCGGAGCGGGCGCCGGAGCGGGCGCTGGGGCCGGGGCCGGAGCGGGCGCTGGCGCTGGTG
>NZ_JBVKBH010000025.1:0-5462 GCF_055657175.1 Streptomyces sp. NPDC107581 | reverse complement strand
TGCTGGTGCCGGAGCGGGCGCTGGCGCTGGTGCTGGGGCCGGTGCTGGCGCTGGCGCTGGTGCTGGTGCCGGAGCGGGCGCTGGCGCTGGTGCTGGGGCCGGTGCTGGCGCTGGCGCTGGTGCTGGTGCCGGAGCGGGCGCTGGCGCTGGTGCTGGTGCCGGAGCGGGTGCTGGTGGCTGAGTGGGGGGATGCGGGTGCTGTCTGTGCTCGTGTTTCTGCCCATGGCCGGGGCCTCCGTCCCGGTGGAGACGTGGAGTCTTCGCCGGGGCGGGGGCCCACGGTCCCGTGCGACGTTTGACCGTCCGCAGAGGGAGACGCTCGCGGGACCTGCAGCCGACCCTGCATCGCCCCCCGACCCCGGCCTGTCAGACCGAGGCCCCGGGAGGCGACGATAAGGCCCGTGCCGGTCATGAAGCCGTTGCCGAAGCCGCCGTACGCGAAAGCCAGGCCGACAGCCCCACTGCCGGTGACCTGCCCGGGCAGATCACCGCCGCCGAAGTCATCAGCGACAAGGACCACGCCCAGGACGCACACCGGCACGGCGCCCGCAATGACGACACCCATACCGACAACGAGGACAACCGCCTGCAACGCCGACCCTCCACCCGCCCACCACCACACCCGCTCCCACCACGCAACCACCCCGCCCGGGACCGGCCCCGCCTCCAGTAGCATCTCCTTGACCTTCGGGAACTGCTTGCCGAGCATGTCGGCGACAGTGTCGAGCTGGGTGCGGACGGCGTCGGCGGTGGGCTGGGCGAAGATCGTGCGGATCGTCGCGGCGACCATTTCCGCCGCGTCCTTCTTGATCACGCTGAACACGTTGCGCAGGAAGTGAACCCTGCAGCGCTGGTAGGCGGCTCCGAGCATGACCTTGCGGATGGCCTTGACCAGTCCCGAGTGGTGGTCGCCGATCACGAGCCTGACTCCACTCAGACCGCGTTCGCGCAGGTGGCGCAGGAACTCGGTCCAGAACACCTCGGTCTCGCTGTCGCCGACCATCACGCCCAGCACCTCGCGGCCGCCATCGTCGGTGATCCCGGTGGCGATCACCACGGCGCGGGGCACGATCTGGTGCTCGACCCTCGCCTTGCAGTAGGTGGCGTCCAGATAGATGTACGGGAAGCGGACGTGGTCCAGGGGCCGGGCACGGAACGCGGTCAGCTGGCCGTCCAGGTCCTGGCAGATCCGCGAGACCGCGCTCTTGGATATTCCGGTGTCCGCACCGAGGGCCCTGACCAGGTCGTCGACCGACCGTGTGGACACGCCGTGGACGTAGGCCTCCATGATGACCGCGTACAGGGCCTGGTCGATCCGGCGCCGTCGCTCCATCAGTGCGAGGAAGAAGCTCCCCGACCGCAGCTTGGGGATCGCCAGGTCCAGGTCGCCGGCCTGAGTGCTGATTGTCTTGTCACGGTGGCCGTTGCGAAGCGCGGTGCGCGTCTCGGTGTGCTCGTTCCACTCCGCGCCGATCCGGGCCGTGGCCTCGGCTTCGATCAGCTCCTGGAGCATCCGCTCAGCCACACCGCGGACGAGTTCGAGCCCGTCCGCCGAACGTAGTGACTCCAGCAGGCGTAGTAGGTCAGACTGGGAAAGGGCCACCGTGCACCTCCCGGGTTGAACTGGCCGTTCACCAAGGAGAGTTGCAGGTGGCCCGCCTGCCGGGCAGGGAGCGGAATCGCTATCAGCACACGCCCCCGGGCGTACGCCCTAGCCTTGATCGGCTACACCACATAGTGGGACGCCATCGCGACACGTGCACCTGTTCCGATGCCCCGATGGCGGGACTCGTGTGGGTGACGGCCCCGATACCCGCCAGGCGTCGGGGCCGCTGTTGTCTGTGCCCAGCCGCCGACGGCAGCCTCATCTCCATCGGCGGCGGCCCGGGTCTCCATGCGAGCGCAGAGCGCCTGCGGACAGCGAGTTCCCCAAGACACGTGAACAACGCACGAGGCTAGGTATCAGCCCTGTTAGACGCCTCACGTCCCCAAGCCGTCAAGTGGGTGGCTGGGGTGCCTGTGTAGCTTTGCCGACTGTTCGATTAGCAGCGCAAGGGGAACTTTCGGTGGATGTAGTGCGTGTCATGGAAGCGCTGGCCGAGCAGGGGGTCACGGTGCTGTTCAAGGCCGATGCCGAGCGGATACGTGAGGGCAGGAAGCCATGGACATTCGTCGCGAGCGGAAACCCGTTTCACGAGGATCTCCTGGTCCGGACGGATGCCGTCTCGGTGGAGGCCTGCCTGAAGGTGTGCCTGCCCAAGCTGCGCGAGCGCGGGCTGATCATCCCGGATTGAGGGCGGCGGCCTGCCGTGTGCGATGTCTTGTGGTCGGTCTATGCGGCCGTGGCCGACGAGACTTCCGGCTGGACCGGGAAGGCCAGCGATTCGTCGTAGCGCTGGCTGTGCTGGATGCAGTGGTAGAGCTGTCCGACCAGGCGGTTGAAGAGGTTGCGCAGGGCGGATGCGTGCCAGTCGCCGCGCTCGTCACGTCGTCGGCGGTAGTGCGCTTTGGCTCCGGGTGAGGCGGTCAGGGCGGCGAAGGCCCAGAGGTAGCCGGTGTGGTTGAGCCGGTCGTTCTTCACCCGGCGGCGGCTGATGCTGGACTTCTTGCCGGAGGCGCGGGTAATGGGCGAGGAGCCGGCGTAGGCCTTGAGGCCGCGGGCGTCGGCGAACCGGGTGTGGTCGTCGCCGATCTCGGCCAGCACCCGGGCGCCGAGCTGGAGGCCGAGTCCGGGAAAACTGAGGATCACGTCAGCGTCCGGGTGCTGAGGGAAAGCCTCTTCCACCGCCTGGGCCAGGTCGTCGGCGGCGGTGCAGGCGGCGTCCAGCTGGAGGAGGAGGGCGAGCATCTGCTTGCCGAGGGCGTCCTCGACCAGCGGAAGCTGCCGGGCCCAGTCGCCTCGCAGGGCTTCGCGGAGCCGTTCGGTGTCGGCCTCGATGCCGCGCTTGCGGCCGGACCGCTTGAGGGCGGCAGTGATCTGGCTGCGGGTCAGCCGCGCAGCTTTGGCGGGGGTGGGTGCGATCTTGAGCAGTTCGCGGGCCTCAGGCCGGCACAAGCCGTTGGTCCAGATAGCGAAGGCATCCAGAGCCGCCGGGTAGTACTCGCGCAGAAGGGATCGGAGCTGGTTGGCAAGCTGCTGCCGGTTCCACAGTGGCTACGTAACTTCGATCCGACGTCATTCCGAGGCGGTTTCGGGAGTCGCTGTGGGCCCTCGTCCATGATCTATGTCACTGGGAAGTGATGTCAGTTGCCGACCGGATGGGAGGGCATCCGCGCCCGGCGGATCATCGACGTCAGCTCTGGCCGGAGCGCTGGAGCATCAGCCGATAGTCATCAGGGTTTGCCAGGATGATCTCTTTGGCCCGTTGATGATCGCTCTGAAGGGCGTCGGGGTAGGCGGAGGCCTCCAGCGAGATCCACAGCGACAGATCTTGACGTGTCTCAAGGTCTTCGCAGGTCAAGAAGGCAGCCAAGACTGCGTCCCGGTAGCCGGCCCGGAGGTCGGAGAGTGCGTCCAGGACCGCCTTACTCTCGGGAGTGGGCGTCCGGTTCGCCAGGTCCTCCATGGACGCGTATTTGAGCCCTGGGCGAGAGAAGTACCAGGCCATGGTCGCTCCGACCTTTTGCGCGTTCGTGCCAGAGCGGACGTAGTCGATGATCTGTTCCTGCGTCCAGCGGTGACCCAAAGACTTGACCAGGGGGCGGACCAGTTGGTTGATCCCGCTTCGGCACTGATCAAGCATGGCCGCGTCGATCAATCGATCGGCATGCCGGCGGGTGAGGTCAGGGTCTTCCTCAGCTGCCCGCCCGACCTCCCAGCGCTTGACCTCGCAGCGGTGATGCGGATGGTGATCCACCACCCGCTCCGGAAGAACCCAGGCCGGACTGAAGACTTCCAACAGCCCGTCAAGGAGCGGCTCGAACGCGACTTCCCGCCCAGGACGATCCGGGATCATCTCAAGAGCCATGCCCACCCCTAGGCCAACGCTCGCTGACGCCAACCGGCAGCGAATCAGGGTAACCCTTGGCAGCGGCTGGGACGCTCGGGATCTCCAGGACGCAGCCGCGACGTGTCAGCTGGCGCGTTCGGCTTGTGCTCGGGTGTGAGCCAGGCGGTAGGACTCGGTGCCGGTCTGGATGATCGCGCCGTTGAAGGTGAGGCGGTCGACGATGGCCGCGCAGAGGCGGGGGTCGGTGAAGGTCTTGGTCCAGCCGCTGAAGGATTCGTTGCTCGCGATGGCCACACTGTTCTTTTCCTCGCGCTCTGTCAGAACCTGGAACAGAAGTTCGGCGCCGCGGCGGTCGAGTTCCATGTAGCCCAGTTCGTCGATGCAGAGGAGGTCGACGCGGCCGTAGCGGGCGATGGTCTTGGTCAGCTGCTTGTCGTCGGCGGCCTCGACGAGCTCGTTGACGAGCTTGGTCGCCAGCACGTAGCGGACGCGGAAGCCCTGCATGGCCGCTTCGGTGCCGAGTGCGATCAGCAGGTGGGATTTGCCGGTGCCGGAGTCGCCGATCAGGCAGAGCGGCTCGCCCTTCTTGACCCATTCGCAGGTCGCGAGGGTGTTGATGGTGGCTGGGTCGATGCTCGGGTTGGCGTCGAAGTCGAAGGCCCGAAGCGACTTGTCCCTGGGGAAGGCGGCGGCGCGGATCCGACGTTCGGACCGGCGTCGGGCGCGGTCGTCGCACTCGGCCATCAGCAGTTCGGCGAGGAAGCCGCGGTAGGACATCTGGTCGTGGCTGGCGCCGTCGGCCATCTCCTTGAACTGCTGTCGGATGGTGGGCAGCCGCAGCATGCGGCATGCCTGGTCGATGGAGGCGGTGGCGGCTTCTTCGGTCAGGCCTCGCTTGCGCATCATGATCCTTCCTTGTCTCCGGCCGTGCGGCCGCGCGGGGTCAGCAGCTGGTCGTAGTGGGCCACCGAGGGCAGCGGCCGGTTGTCGGGAGGCAGATGTGCGAGTCGCCAGTCGGACAAGGACGTCACCGAGGCGGCCGGGCCGTCACCGTCGTGCAGTCCCTCCCGCGCAGCTGGGGCCGGAGTGAGCGGGTCGTCCGTTTCGGCGAGCTTGCGGGCCTCCAGGGCGACCGCGTCGGCGGTCAGAGCACCGACCCGGTAGGCGGCGGCCAGGCCGGCGACGACCTGCTCGTGGTCCATGTGCCGGGCCAGCAGCAGCACCTCGATCAGCGCGCGGGTTCCCGCGGCGTCGCCGTGGGCGGCCTTGGCAGCGGCCCACCACTTGTCGTGGACCGGGGTGAAGCGGCCGGCCGAGCGGGCCTGCTCCAGTGGTGTCGAGCCGGGGAAGGCGCCGGGCTTTCGCAAGAGCGCTTCGAGGTAGTGGTCCAGGACCAGGCAGGAGCCGCCGCGGCCGCCTAGGCGGTTTCGTTTGGATCATCGGGCGGACCAGAGGAAGATGCCTGCGATGTAGAGTCCGGCCAGGTAGATGGTGGCTGTCTTCTCGTAGCGG
>NZ_JBVKBH010000024.1:0-95467 GCF_055657175.1 Streptomyces sp. NPDC107581 | reverse complement strand
AGGGCCCTGGCCCGCTCCACCAGCAGCGGCATCGGATCGCCGGCCGTGACCAACTCCCGCAGCGGGTACCGGGACAGCACCGCGTCCACCTCGGGCGCCCGGGCCGCCGCGAGCCGCCAGGCGGCCGGGCGGCCCTCGTCCCGCAGGGCGGCGGCGGCCTCCAGCACCGTGTCCCGCCGCTCCTCGGGGACCCCGGCCGCCGCCCGCTCGTACAGCCGCGCGCCCTCCTCCAGGACCAGAGCGGTGTCGATGCCCGCCGGGACCTTGATCTGCGCGTGGTGCCGCCAGGTGGCGACCGGATCCGACCAGGCCTCCACCGTGTAGGTCCAGCGTCCGGGCTCGCCCGCGGTGACGGTGGCGCCCCAGCGGTCGGTGCCCGGGGCGAGTTCGCGCATCGGTGTCCAGGGGCCCGGGCGCCCCTGCGGATCCCGCAGCACGACGTTCGCGGCGACGGCGTCGTGCCCCTCCCGGAAGACGGTGGCCGACACCTCGAACGACTCGCCCGCCACCGCTTTGGCGGGCCTGCGCCCGTGCTGGACCACGGGGCGCACGTCGAGGACGGGGATGCGGCCGACGGCGCTGCCGGATCCGGCCGGGGCGGGGCGCTGCCCGGGCGTGGCCGGATCGCGGAGGTTCTCCGCCGGCGCTCCCGGTTTATTGCCCGAAGTTTGCCTTCCGGCCCGCCTGCTGGGGGTCGGAGGACCTGACGAGTGGTGCTGAGTGGCGGGCATGACCGCTCCTGTCCGCTTCAACGTGGGTGTGGGCGGAGGGATATGGGGAGGTGGGTCCTGCGGATGAGCTGTGGTGCTGCAGTGGGCGTACCGGAGGAGCCTTCCCACCCTATTCGGGTGGGCAATCCGGCACTTTGTTAACTACTCACGCGTATGTCTACGCACAAGACCGGCCCACTTCTCCAGGTTCCCGCCCGGTCCGTCCCCACGCCTCGCCGCCGCGCACGCCGTGCTCCCCCGCGCCCCGACACCCGCCCCGGTACGTCCCCACCGACCCCTCGGTAACCACTACCGTCGACAGTGACGACGAGACGTACGACGCCGTGCGTCTCACCCCGCAACGCGTCCGAGGTGGAATGTGAAGGCGATCCGTCGGTTCACCGTCCGTCCCGTTCTCCCGGAACCCCTCCGGCCGCTGAGCGACCTGGCGCGCAATCTGCGCTGGTCCTGGCATGCGGAAACGCGCGACCTGTTCCAGTCCGTCGACCCCGAACGCTGGGCGGCCGCCGAGGGCGACCCGGTGCGGCTGCTCGGCGGGGTACGCCCGGCCCGGCTCGCCGAGCTGGCCGGGGACCGGCGGTTCCTGCGCCGGCTGACCGCGGCCGCCGACGATCTCGACGATTATGTGACCGGCGACCGCTGGTACCAGCACCAGGACGACGGTCTGCCGGCCGCCGTCGCCTACTTCTCCCCGGAGTTCGGCATCACGGCCGCCCTGCCCCAGTACTCCGGCGGCCTCGGCATCCTGGCCGGGGACCATCTGAAGGCGGCCAGCGACCTCGGGGTCCCGCTGATCGGTGTCGGCCTGCTCTACCGGCACGGCTACTTCCGCCAGACCCTGTCCCGGGACGGCTGGCAGCAGGAGCACTATCCGGTGCTCGACCCCTACGAACTGCCCCTCAGCCCGCTGAAGGAGGCCGACGGCACCGCGGCCGGGCTCTCCCTCGCCCTGCCCGGCGGCCGGGCGCTGCACGCCCGGATCTGGCTGGCCCAGGTCGGCCGGGTGCCGCTGCTGATGCTCGACTCGGACGTGGAGGAGAACGACCTCGGCGAACGCGGGGTGACCGACCGGCTCTACGGCGGCGGCAGCGAGCACCGGCTGCTCCAGGAGATGCTGCTCGGGATAGGGGGCGTGCGGGCCGTGCGGACGTACTGCAGGCTCACCGGGCACCCGGAGCCCGAGGTGTTCCACACCAACGAGGGACACGCCGGCTTCCTCGGCCTGGAGCGGATCGCCGAACTGTGCGCTGCGGGGATGGACTTCGAGCCTGCGCTGGAGGCCGTACGGGCGGGGACCGTGTTCACCACGCACACCCCCGTCCCGGCCGGCATCGACCGGTTCGACCGGGAGCTGGTCGCCCGCCACTTCGGGGCGGACGCCGAACTGCCGCGCATCGACGTGCAGCGGATCCTGGCGCTGGGCATGGAGACCTACCCGGGCGGCGAGCCGAACCTGTTCAACATGGCCGTGATGGGACTCAGGCTGGCCCAGCGGGCGAACGGGGTCTCGCTGCTGCACGGGCAGGTGAGCCGGGAGATGTTCGCAGGTCTCTGGCCGGGATTCGACGCCGAGGAGGTACCGATCACCTCGGTCACCAACGGGGTGCACGCCCCGACCTGGGTCGCCCCCGAGGTGCTCCGGCTGGGCGCCCGGGAGGTCGGCGCCCAGCGGGCCGAGGACGCGCTGAGCGTCGGCGGCTCCGAGCGCTGGGACTCGTTCGGGGACATCCCGGACCAGGAGATCTGGGAGCTGCGCCGCATCCTGCGCGAACAGCTGGTGTTCGAGGTGCGGGACCGGCTGCGCGCCTCCTGGCGGCAGCGTGGCGCCGCCGACGCGGAGCTGGGCTGGATCGACGGCGTGCTCGATCCCGACGTTCTGACCATCGGGTTCGCCCGCCGTGTCCCCTCGTACAAGCGGCTCACGCTGATGCTGCGGGACCGCGACCGGCTGATGGAGCTGCTGCTGCACCCGGAGCGGCCCGTCCAGATCGTCGTCGCGGGCAAGGCGCATCCGGCGGACGACGGCGGGAAGCGGCTGGTGCAGGAGCTGGTGCGGTTCGCCGACGACCCGCGCGTGCGCCACCGCATCGTCTTCCTGCCCGACTACGGCATGGCGATGGCGCAGAAGCTCTACCCGGGCTGCGACATCTGGCTGAACAACCCGCTGCGCCCGCTGGAGGCCTGCGGCACCTCCGGGATGAAGGCCGCGCTCAACGGCTGCCTCAATCTCTCGGTGCTGGACGGCTGGTGGGACGAATGGTTCAAGCCGGACTTCGGCTGGGCCGTCCCCACGGCGGACGGCGCGGGCACCGACCCGGACCGCCGTGACGACATCGAGGCGGCCGCCCTCTACGACCTTCTCGAACAGCGGGTGACCCCGCGCTTCTACGAGCGGGGCCGGGGCGGACTGCCCGACCGCTGGATCGAGATGGTGCGCCGGACGCTCACCCTGCTCGGTCCGAAGGTGCTGGCGGGCCGCATGGTCCGCGAGTACGTGGAGCGGCTGTATGCGCCCGCCGCCCTCTCCCACCGCGCGCTGATCCCGGAGTCGGCCGGTGAACTGGCCGCCTGGAAGGCCAGGGTGCGCGCCGCCTGGTCCGGGGTGAGCGTCGACCACGTCGAGACGACGGCCGCCACGGCCACCGCGGAACTGGGCACGACCGTGGGCCTCCGGGTGCGGGTGGGGCTGGGCGAGCTGACCCCGGACGACGTCGAGGTGCAGGCGGTCTCGGGCCGGGTCGACGCGGCGGACCGGATCACCGACGCCACGACGGTCCCGCTGAAGCCGACCGGCGCCCCCGACCTGGAGGGCCGCCGTCTCTACGAGGGCCCCCTCTCGCTGGACCGCACGGGCCCCTACGGCTACACGGTCCGCATCCTCCCGGCCCACCGTCTCCTCGCGTCCAGCGCGGAACTGGGGCTGGTGGCGGTGCCGTCGGAGGAGACCGCGGAGGGCGCGGGGGTGCTGCTCAGGTAGGGACCCTGCGCGGGGACGGCTGCTGTGCGGTCCGGTGGGGCCCCTGCGCGGAGGTGGCTGCTGTGCGCTACGGCATGGGCGGGTGCATGCCGTAGCGGTCGTCCCCGCCGGGCCGGTCCAGCCGGCCGGCCGGGACGGCCGCCAGGAGGGGGGCGAGCAGTGCGCGTCGGTGCCGGGCGGGGGCGGGTTCGCTCACTCCTCCGTCAGCCCCGCGCACAGTCGCTTCAGCACCGCCCCGCACCGTCGGGCGTACGCGTGCTGCAGGCCCCGTGTCGCCGCTCCGCCCGCGCGGGCGTACCACTTCTGGGCGCGGCTGAAGGCGGCCACGGTCAGCCAGACGGTGCCGTCACCGGTGCGGTCGACCACGAAGGCCTCCTCGCCGCACTCGGGGTGGCCTTCGAGAGTGCCGTAGGCCCAGCCGGCCCGGCGGGGTTCGGTCTGCGTCCAGATGATGCGGCAGGGGGCCTTTATGAGCCCGGCCAGGGTGACGGTGACGTCGACGTCCGGGGCCGCGCGGTCGGCGGTCGCGTCGATGCCCACGCCCAGGGCGCGGTGCATCTCCCAGGTGAGGACCGCCTCGGCCGCCCGGTCGAAGACCCGGTGGCCCTCGCCGAGGCGCGTGCGCACGAGCATGGGGCGGAAGCCGGGCGGGCAGAAGGTCAGGTCGTCGCGGGTCGCGCCGACCGGCTCGTATGTGAAGAGCGCCGAGGACATGGGTCACAAGCGTAGGGCGGTACCCCGGCTGCCTTCAGCCGGGGTACCGCCCGTCGTCGCTCGGAGCCCCGCTAGCTGACGTTGACCGCGGACCAGGCCGCCGCCACCGTCTTGTACTCCGTGCTGGTGGAGCCGTACAGGGCGGCCGCCGCCGACAGGGTGCCGGCGCGGGCCGACTTGTAGTTGGTCGTCGACGTGAAGTACGTCGTCAGCGCCTTGTACCAGATCTGCAGCGCCTTGGCGCGGCCGATGCCGGTGACCGTGGAGCCGTTGGACGTCGGGGAGTTGTAGGACACCCCGTTGATCGTCTTCGCGCCGCTGCCCTCGGAGAGCAGGTAGAAGAAGTGGTTGGCGACGCCGGACGAGTAGTGCACGTCCTTGTTGCCGACCGAGGAGGACCAGGAGTCCGCCGAGCCGCCGTCCTTGCTGGGCTTGTCCATGTAGCGCAGCGGGCTGCCGTCGCCGTTGATGTCGATCTTCTCGCCGATGAGGTAGTCACCGGGGTCCGAGGCGTTGTTCGCGTAGAACTCCACGCCGGTGCCGAAGATGTCGGAGGTGGCCTCGTTCAGGCCGCCGGACTCGCCGCTGTACTCCAGGCCGGCGGTGTTGGCGGTGACGCCGTGGCTCATCTCGTGACCGGCCACGTCCAGCGAGGTCAGCGGGTGCGTGTTGCTCTCACCGTCGCCGTAGGTCATGCAGAAGCAGTCGTCGTCCCAGAAGGCGTTCACGTACGAGCTGCCGTAGTGGACGCGGGAGTAGGCGCCGACGCCGTTGTTCTTGATGCCGCTGCGGCCGAAGGTGTTCTTGTAGAAGTCCCAGGTCTCCTGCGCGCCGTAGGCCGCGTCGGCGGCCGCGGTCTGGTCGGTGCTGGAGCTGGAGGCCTTGCCGGTGCCCCAGACGTTGTCCGTGTCGGTGAACAGGGTGCCGGTGCCGGAGCTGGTGCCGTGCTTGAGGTTGTACGTCTTGTGGCCGCCGCGCGTGGTGTCGTACAGCTGGTACGTCGAGCCCGACAGGTTGGTGTTGAGGCTGACGGTGCCGGAGTACAGCGTCTTGCCGGTGCCGGTCGCGTTCTCGACGCCCTGGTACTCGAAGAGCTTCTTGCCGGTGGCGGCGTCGCTGATGACGTGCAGCCGGTTCGGGGTGCCGTCGTCCTGGAGGCCGCCGACGACCGTCTCGTAGGCGAGGACGGGCTTGCCGGAGCCGGCCCAGATCACCTTGCGCGCGCCGTCTGCGGAGGTCTTGGCGGACCCCAGCGTCTTGGCGGCGCCCACGGCCTGCTTCGCGGCCGTGGCGGCAGTGATCTGCGGCTTGAGCGAGGCGACCTTGATGGCGGCCTTGGTCGCCTTGGTGACACCCTCGGTTCTGCCGGACTTGGCGGTGTGGACGACCAGGTCGCCGCCGAGCACGGGCAGGCCCGCGTAGGTGCGCTCGTAGCGGGTGTGGACGGTGCCGTCGGCGTCCTTGACGACGTCCTTGACGACGAGCTTCTCCTTGGCGCCCAGGCCTATCTGCTGTGCCGTCGCGGCGGCGCCGGCCTCGGCCTTCTGTATCAGGGTGGTACGGGCAGCGGCGGACAGCGAGGTCGGGGCGGCCGCGAGGGTCTTGGCGGCGGACCCGGCCGGGGTCTGGGCGTTGGCGCTGGTGGCCAGACCCGTGGAGATGAGGGCTCCGGCCGCGACAGCGGTGGCGATGGCCAGAGTCGTGCGCTTGCGACGCGCGTAGAGGGGGCTCACGAAAGCTCCTTCTCGTGGGGGAGACCGGGCAGTGTGGGGTTACTGGCCGGTGAGTATGTCGTTGTGAAGCTGCTGTGCTGCTGCGGCGGGTGAGGGAACTGTGGCATCAAGGCCGCGTACATGTCAGGACCCTGAAGTGATGTTGGCTGAAAACCAACTGTCCGGCGAACATTTCAGCTATATGGACGGACGTTTCAGGCGGGTGAACAGGCGCCGCCCGAGGGTCTTGGACCCCCCGGCGGCGCCCTGTTCCCGAACCGGTGGCAAGCGGTTTACGGGAACGTCACCTTCCAGCTGTTGATCTTGCCGACGTCCTGCGCCGCCTGGTCCTGGACCTTCAACTTCCAGGTACCGTTGGCCGATTCGGAGGCGGCGTTGACCGTGAAGGTCTGCTGCACGTTGTCCGCCGAGTCGGACGAGGAGAAGTTCTTCAGGCGGTAGGAGGTGCCCGACGGACCGACGAGGTCGATCACCAGGTCACCGCGCCAGGTGTGCGTGATGTCGACGCTCACCTGCAAGTTGCTTGGCGCGTTTCCGCTCCTGCCGGAGACGGTGATCGACGAGGTCACCGCGGGCCCGTTGTCCGGGATCGACACCGGGGTGGTGTTCTCGTACGACGTGCCGCCGCCGCCCCCGCCGCCGGAGCGGGAGCCGACGTTGACGGCCGCCCAGGCGTCCTGCACCGCCTTGTACTCGGTGCTGGTGGTGCCGTACAGCTCACCGGCCGCCGCGAGGGTGCCGGTGCGGGCGGCCGCGTAGTTGGTGGTGGACGTCCACTTGGTGGTCAGCGCCCGGTACCAGATCTGCAGCGCCTTGTCGCGGCCGATGCCGGTGACCGGGAGGCCGTCCGAGGTCGGCGAGTTGTAGCTGACGCCGTTGATGACCTTGGCGCCGCTGCCCTCGCTGAGCAGGTAGAAGAAGTGGTTCGCCACGCCCGACGAGTAGTGCACGTCGAGGTTGCCGACGCCCGAGTACCAGGAGTCGGCGGAGCCGCCGTCCTTGCTGGGCTTGTCCATGTAGCGCAGCGGGGTGCCGTCGCCGTTGATGTTGATCTTCTCGCCGATGAGGTAGTCGCCGACGTCGGTGCTGTTGTTGGCGTAGAACTCCACGCCGGTGCCCATGATGTCGCTGGTGGCCTCGTTCAGGCCGCCGGACTCACCGCTGTACTCCAGGCCCGCGGTGTTGGAGGTGACGCCGTGGCTCATCTCGTGGCCCGCGACGTCCAGCGCGGTCAGCGGGTCGTTGTTCCCGGAGCCGTCGCCGTAGGTCATGCAGAAGCAGCCGTCGTCCCAGAAGGCGTTCACGTACGAGTTGCCGTAGTGGACGCGGGAGTAGGCGCCGACGCCGTTGTTCTTGATGCCGCTGCGCCCGAAGGTGTTCTTGTAGAAGTCCCAGGTCTCCGCGGCGCCGTAGTGGGCGTCCGCGCCCGCGGTGGCCGCGTTGGACGTGGTGCTGTTGCCCCAGGTGTCGTTGGTCTGGGAGAACAGCGTGCCGGTGCCCGAGCTGCCGTGGTTGAGGTTGTACGTCTTGTGGCCGCCGCGCGCCCCGTCGGTCAGCGTGTAGTTCGAGCCCGACTGGGTCGTGGTCAGGTTCACCTGGCCGCTGTACTGGGTGTTGCCGATGCCCGTCCTGATGCCCTGGTACTCGAAGAGCTTCTTGCCCGTGGCGGCGTCGGTGATGACGTGCAGCTGGTTCGGGGTGCCGTCGTCCTGCAGGCCGCCGACGACCGTCTCGTAGGCGAGGACGGGCTTGCCGGAGCCGGCCCAGATCACCTTGCGCACGCTGTCCGCGGCCGACTTGGTGCTGCCGAGGGCCTTGGCGCGCTGCACGGCCTGCTTCTCGACGGCCGCCTTCGCCACGGTGGGGGTGAGGCCGGCGACCTTCAGGGTGGCGCTGCTGGCCTTGACGACGCTCTTGGTCGCGCCCGACTTGGCGGTGTCGACGATCAGGTCGCCGCCGAGTACCGGCAGGCCCGCGTAGGTCCGCTCGTAGCGGGTGTGCACCGTGCCGTCGGCGTCCTTGACGATGTCGTGGACGACCAGCTTCTCCTGGCTGCCGAGGCCGATCGCCTTGGCCGTGGCCGCCTTCTCGGCGTCGGCGTGGCGTATCAGCTCGGCGCGCTGCGAGGCCGTGAGCCTGAGGGCCACATGGGCCGGGTTGACCTTGCCGGGCTGCGGCTTCGCCGGTGTGGCGGAGGCGGCACCGGACTGGACGGCCGCGGCGATCAGCGCGGCCACGCCGGCGAGGGCGACGGTGGCGGTGCGGCGGTGCGTGAGGTGGGAGGTGCGTCTGCGAGAGGTGCTACTCACACTGACTCCTTCTGCGTGACCGCGGGTCGCGCGGCCAGGGGAGACCGGACGGTGGGTTGGGACGTCCGGGCAGAACAGGGCGTTACGCGGAACCACGTGCAGGTGCAGAGCCGGCCTCACGCAGAGCGTGCGCGAACTGTGGGGTTGCTGTGAGTCGGCCGTGGGAAGAGTGGCAGGGGATCACCACGTCTGTCAGGACCGCGTCAGGAAGTTGGCTGGAAATCGTTCGTTGACCGGATGTTCATGTTCGGTATGCGAACTGTTGGGGCGGATCGGACCCTCGGGGAGTGCGGACCGGCCACAGCGGCCGGGAACGGGTGCTTGCCGGCACCTCGCTCCCGTGCCGTGTGCGGCGCCCCGTTCAGGATCCGGTGCCGTCCCCGTGCCACGTCCGCCACAGCGCCGCATAAGCCCCGTCCGCTGCCACCAGGTCCTCGTGGGTGCCCAGTTCGGTCAGGCGGCCGTCCTGCATGACCGCCACCCGGTCCGCGTCGTGCGCCGTGTGGAGGCGGTGCGCGATGGCGATGACCGTGCGGGACTCCAGGACCGCCGCCAGCGCACGCTCGGTGTGCCGGGCGGTGGTGGGGTCGAGAAGGGCCGTGGCCTCGTCGAGGATCAGGGTGTGCGGGTCCGCCAGCACGACCCGGGCCAGGGCCAGCTGCTGGGCTCGGGCTCCGTCGGTGGGGTGGCCGTGCGGCCCGAGGGGGGCGTCCAGGGTGCCCGGGAGGCCGCGCACCCAGTCGTCCGCTCCCACCGCCGTCAGGGCCGCCCACAAGTCGGCGTCCCCGGCGGCCGGTTCGGCGACGAGGAGGTTGTCGCGGACCGTGCCGAGGAAGACGTGGTGCTCCTGGGTGACCAGGACGACCTGGCGGCGCAGCCGTTCCGGCTCCAGCGCGGAGACCGGGACCCCGCCCACCGTCACCGTGCCCGCCCCGGGGGTGTCGATGCCCGCGAGGAGCCTGCTCAGCGTCGTCTTGCCCGCACCGGACGGGCCCACCACCGCCAGCCGTTCCCCGGGCCGCACCGTCAGGTCCACCCCGCGCAGCACCTCGCCGCCGCGCTCGTAGGCGTACCGCACCCCGCGCACGTCGATCCGGTCGTCCGCCGGTTCCGGGCAGTCGCCGTCCGCCGCCCGGGGCGTGCGCGCGAGCCCCTCCACCCGGGCGAACGAGGCGCCGCTGCTCTGCAGTTGCTCCACCCGCATCAGGATCTGGTCCAGCGGTTCCGTGAACTGGCGCAGATACAGCGCCGCGGCCACCACCGCACCCACGCCCACCGCACCGCGCTCGTGCAGCCAGCCGCCGAGCAGCAGCACACCCACCACGGGGACGGTGTACGTCACCTCGACCGCCGGGAAGAACACGCTCCGCAGGCGGAGCGTGTACAAGCGGGTCCGGCGGGCCGCCTCCAGCGCGTCCCGGCTCGCCGCGATCCGCCTCCGCCGGAGCCGGAAGGCCTCGACCGTCCTCGCTCCGCCCGCCGTCGCAGCCACGATCTCGGCGACCTCGGAGGTGGCGGCGCCCTCGGCCAGGTAGCCGTCCCGGGCCCGCCGCAGATACCAGCGCAGCGCCAGCTGGATCGGAGTGAGACCCAGTACGCCGAACAGGCCCAGCCGCGGGTCCAGCGCGAACACCGCGCCGAGCACGAACAGCGCCTGCGCGCCGTTCACCAGCAACTCCGGGCCCACGTCCCGCAGCGTCGTGCCGACGGTCTCCACATCGGCCGTGCCCCGCGCGGTCAGGTCGCCGGTGCCGGCCCGCTCCACCGTCGACGCGGGCAGCGCCAGCACCCGGTCGACGTACTCCTCCCGCACCCGGGCCAGCGTCCGTTCCCCGAACCGGTACCCCACGTACCGTGCCCAGCGCGCCAGCAGCAGCTGGGCCAGCGCGCAGAGCAGGATCCAGAGCGCCAGCCGGTCCACCGCCGCGACCCCGTGCCCCGCCCGCACCTCGTCCACGATCCGCCCGACCAGCCACGGCCCGGCCAGACCGGCCCCGGCCGCCAGTGCGTTGAGCACCAGCGCGGCGGCGAAGGCCCGCCCGTCGGCCCGCACCAGCCGCCCGGCCGCCCGTCGCACACCGGCCCGGTCCGCCACCGGCAGCAGCTCCCTTTCCGCGGTCACCGTACGACCTCCTCCGCGCTCGCGGCGTCCCCGGCGTCGTCGGCGCTCCGGGCGTTCCCGGTGTTCCGGGTGCCCCCGGTGCCGTCGGCGTTCTCGGTGTTCTCGGCGTTCCGTGTGTCCCCGGTGTCGTCGGCGTCCCGGGCCACCAGCCCCCGGTAGCCGGGCTCCCGGTCCAGCAGCCGCCGGTGCGGCCCGCTCGCCGCGACCTTGCCGTCGACCAGGAACAGCACCGTGTCCGCGCGGTCCAGCACCAGCGGCGAGGTGCTCGTCACCACCGTCGTACGGCCCGCCCGCGCCTCGCGCAGCCGTTCGGCGACCGTGGCCTCGGTGTGCGCGTCCAGTGCCGACGTCGGCTCCACGGCGAGCAGCACCTCGGGGTCGGCCAGCAGCGCCCGCACCAGCCGGATCCGCTGCCGCTGCCCGCCCGAGAGGCTGCGGCCCTGCCCCGCGACCGCCGAGTCGAGACCCTCCGGCAGCCCGCGTACGACATCCTCGGCGGCGGCCGCGTGCACCGCCCGCCGCACCGCGGCCTCCCCGGCCGGGTGCTCAGCGGCGACGACCTCCCGCAGCGGCCCGGCGAAGAGGTCGGCCTCGTTGTCGGCGACCAGGATCCGGGACCGTACGTCGGCCAGCGGTACCGCGTCGAGCCGTGCGTCGCCCCAGGTGGCGTCGGTGGGCCCGTAGCGGCCGAGGCGGTCGATGACGGCGGCGGCCTCGGCGGGGCGGGCCGCGGCCAGCGCGACCAGCCGGCCCGGCGCCGCCCGTACCCCGGACGCCGGGTCGTGCAGCTCGGCCGGACCGTCCGGCGCGGGCAGCCTGCCCTCGTCCGGCTCCGGCGCCAGCCGCAGCAGCCCCACGACCCGGCGGGCGGCCACCACGCCGCGGTTCAGCTCGTAGGTCATCTCCACGATGAAGGACACCGGCCCGATCAGCACCGCCGCATAGCCGTACACCGACACCAGTTCGCCGACGCTGATGGCCCCCTGGGCGACCAGCCGGGCCGCCAGCCAGGTCACCACGGCCAGGAACAGCGTGGGCAGGCCCACTCCGAGCGCCTGCACCCAGCTGGCCACCGCGCCCACCCGGTACCCCTGCGCGCGCAGCCGCTGCGAGTCCGCCCGGAAGGCGTCGGCGAACAGCCCCTTGCCGCCCAGCCCGTTGAGGACGCGCAGCCCGCCCGCGAGGTCCCCGATGCGCGCCGTCAGCACCCCCTGGCGCTCCCGGTACTCGCTCTCCGCGCCCTGCAGCCGCAGCGTCAGCGGCCCGGTGAGCAGGACGATCACCGGCGCCCCCAGCAGCACCACCGCGGCCAGCGGCGCCGAGATCGACAGCAGCAGCCCGGCCACCACCAGGTACACCACGATCGAGCCCACCCCCGGCCCGACCGCGGTCAGCGCCTGGGCGATGGTCTTCACATCGCCGACCCCGATGGTGACGACCTCACCGGCCCCGGCCCGGCGCGGCAGCACCGCGCCCAGCCGGGCCGCGTGCCCGACGACCAGCTTGACCGTGCGGAAGTTGGCGTCCATCCGGACCCGGGTCATCGTGCGGTGGCGCATGATGCTCAGCCAGGAGTTCAGCGCCCCGAGCCCGAACATCGCGACCGTCCACCAGGCCAGCACGCCCAGGCGGCCCGGCACCAGCCCGTCGTCCACGGCCCGCGCCATCATGTACGGCTGGGCGGCCAGGAGCACCATCCACACACTGCCCAGCAGCGCACCCGCGGTCGACCGGCCCGGCTGGCGCAGCACCAGCCACCACAGGTAGTGCCAGCCGCCCCGGGTGTCGGGCGTGCCCGGGTCTTCGTAAGCGTCGATCATGCCGCCCCCGATCGGCTCGGTCCCGCTGGGAAACGTCGAACCTATCGGGGCCCGGGACACCGGTTCCATCGAAAAACGGACGGACGGCGGAGCACCGTGTCCCGAAGTGGCCGTTCAGCCTGGGAATCCCCGGACGGACGGACGGCGGAGCACCGTGTCCCGAAGTGGCCGTTCAGCCTGGGAATCCCCGGACGGACGGACGGCGGAACATCGTGCCCCGACACGGCCGTTCAGGCCGGAATCGCCAGGACCGACGGCGACGCACCCCACCCCGCAGTGGCCGTTCAGCCCGGGAACCCCCGGACGGAGGGCGGACGGAACATCGGGCCCCGACACGACCGTTCAGGCCCGTTCAGGCCCGTTCAGGCCCGTTCAGCCCAGGATCGACCGGTCGTACGCCACCGCCACCGCCGCCGCCCGGTCCTTGACGCCGAGCTTGGCGTACAGGTGGGTGAGATGGGTCTTCACCGTCGCCTCGCTGATGAACAGCTCGCGGGCGATCTCACGGTTCGAGGTGCCCCTGGCGACCAGGACCAGCACCTCGCGCTCGCGCGCGGACAGCGGCTCGGCACCGGGCTGCCGCGGCGCGCGGACCGCGTGGACCAGGCGGGAGGCGACGGCCGGGGAGAGGACCGTACGGCCCTCGGCGGCGGCCCGGACGGCGGTGAACAGCTCGTCGCGCGGGGCGTCCTTGAGGAGGTAACCGGTCGCGCCCGCCTCGATCGCGGGCAGGGTGTCGGAGTCCGTGTCGTAGGTCGTGAGCACGAGAACCTTGGCACGGGCGCCGCGCCGGGTCAGCTCTCGGATGGCGTCCACCCCGGAACCGCCGGGCATCCGCAGGTCCATGAGGATCACGTCCGGGTCCAGGGCCGCGGCCCGGCCGACCGCCTCCACGCCGTTCGCGGCCTCGCCGAGCACGGTGAAGCCGGGGGCGGACTCGAACATGCCGCGCAGGCCGTCGCGGACGACCGGGTGGTCGTCGACGATCAGCAGGGAGATGGTGGTGTCAGCGGTCATCGCCCACCAACGGTACGCGAGCCGAGACCGCCGTGCCGTGCCCCGGCTCCGACTCGACCGTCAGGGAGCCCGCGATGCGTTCGGCGCGGGCCCGCATGCCGTCCAGGCCGAAGCCGCCGCTGCGGGTGCGCTCCGGTACGGCGGCGGGGTCGAAGCCGGTGCCGTCGTCGCGGATGTCCAGCGTGACCTCGTCGCCCATGAAGGACAGGGTGACGCCGACGCGGCTCGCGCGGGCGTGCCGGGCCGCGTTGGACAGGGCCTCCTGGGCGATGCGCAGCAGGGTCGCCGAGACCTCGTCGTGCAGGTGCTCGGCGGTACCGGTGACCGTGAACCCGGCGCGCACGGCGGTGCGTTCGCCCCATTCGGCGACCGTCTTCTTCAGCGCCTCCGGCAGGCCGTCGGAGGCGAGGGCGACCGGGGCGAGGTTGTGCACGGAGCGGCGGGCTTCGCCGAGACTGTGCCGGGCGAGGGCGGAGGCGCGCTCCAGGTGGGTGCGGGCCGTGTCCAGGTCGGGGGCGTTCGCCACCACCTGGAGCTGGGCGATGATCCCGGTCAGTCCCTGGGCGATGGTGTCGTGGATCTCCGCGGCGAGCCGGCGGCGCTCGTCGGCGACGCCCGCCTCCCGCGCCTGGACGAGGAGTTGGGCGTGAAGGGCCGCGTTCTCGTCCAGGGCCTGCTGCAACGCCGTGTTGGTGCGGGCCAGTTCGGCGATGGACTCGGCCTGCGTACGGACCCGCGTCTGCTCCTGCTCGGCGAACCGGGTGAAGAGGGTGACCATGCCCAGGTTGGCGCCGAACACGAAGACGAACCCCATCCACAGGACCGCGCCGTGCGGCGGCATGCCGCCGATCTGGCCGCCGGCCATCGTGACGGCCGTCAGGCAGAGACCGGGCAGGATCAAGCGGCGGGGAAGCTGATGGGAGGCGCTGTAGTAGCCGGTGACGGCGTAGAAGGCGAAGAACGGGTTCAGCCAGGCGAGCACGAACCCGATCGCCCAGCGCACGAAGTACAGGGTGACACTCGTCCCGTTCGGCGCCGGAAGGTCCCGGACCGCCCGCCCCCAGCCCAGCTGCAGCGCCAGGGCGACCACCACCAGCGCCGCAGCGGCGTACATCTCGCCCGCCGTCATGCCGACCACGTGGGCCGAGCCGGCCGCCGTCACCACGCCCACGGCGAGCAGCGCGTAGGGCCCCCAGTAGTCGAAGGAGACCCTGTGCTGCGGTCCCACGACGTTCGTCATGCCCTCAGTCTCCTGCACGGCCCGGAGCGTCCCCACACCGGTCACTCCCAGCGGAACCAGCGGGCGGCACCCGCCGTCAGGAGCACCGTCCACAGCGCGAGCACGCCCAGGTGCGTCCAGCCCGGCCAGTGCCCGGAGGCCGCCTCGTTCAAGGCGCGTGCCGCGGCGCCGAACGGGGTCAGCTGGACCACGCGGGCCAGGGCGTGGGGCATGGCCTGGACCGGCAGCCAGACGCCCGCGCAGAACATCATCGGGAAGAACACCGCCGATCCGATCGCGCTCGCGATCTTCGTGGTCCGGGACAGCGCCGAGACGACACTGCCGAGGGCGAGGGCGGCCGCCGCCGCGAGCGCGAGGGCGAGCAGATAGCCGGCCGGCTGCCGGGGCAGGGTGACGTCGAAGGCGGCCCGGCCGACCGTGAGCGCGAGCAGCGCCGAGGCCAGGGCGACCACGCCCTGCACGGCCATCTGCGCCGACAACAGGGAGGAGGGCCGTACCGGAGTGACGGACATCCGGCGCAGGATGCCGCGCTCCCGGTAGCCCGTGAGGACCTGCGGCAGCGACTGCACACCGGACATGATCAGGGCCACCAGTACGACCACGGGCACATAGGCGTCGATGGGCCGCAGCCCGTTCATCGACTTGTCGACCTCCCGGAAGGACGGGATCGAGCCGAGGATCACCAGCAGCAGCGTCGGGAACAGGAAGATCCAGAAGATGGCCGCGGGCTCGCGGCGGAACAGCCGGAACTCGGTGCGCAGTACGGCGGTGTTCATACCGCTTCCTCCTTGGTGCGGCCGCCGGCGGGGCCGTCGGTACGGTCATGGGTGACGCCGTCGGTACGGCCGTCGGTGTCGTCGCCGCTACGGCCGTCGGTGGTGCCGTCGGTCAGGTCGAGGAACGCGTCGTCCAGGGTGGCGTCGGTGACGCGCAACTGGTGGGCGGTGACGTGGTGGCGGGCGAGCAGGGAGATGACGGCATTGACCGTCTCGTCCGTGCCGGTGAGGGTGATCCGGCCGTCCCGGTGCTCGACGGAGGCGAGGGCGGCCAGCGCGTGCAGGTCGCGCTCGTCCAGTGGTACGGACGGCGTGAAGGAGACGACGGTGGCACCGGCGGAGCGCTGGATGAGACCGGCCGGCGTGTCCAGCGCCGCGACCCGTCCCCTGTCGATGACCGCGATGCGGTCGCACAGCCGCTGCGCCTCCTCCATGAAGTGGGTGACGAGCAGCACGGTGACACCGCCGGCGCGGACGTCCTCGATGAGCTGCCAGGTGTCACGGCGGGCGCGCGGGTCGAGTCCGGTGGTCAGCTCGTCCAGCACCACGACACGGGGGCTGCCGATGAGCGCCAGCGCGATGGACAGCCGCTGCTGCTGCCCTCCGGACAGCTTGCCGAACCGGGTGCCCAGCATCGCCGTCAGGCCCAGGCGTTCGGCGAGGGGCCGCCAGTCGGCCGGGTCCGGGTAGAAGGCGGCGTACAGCTCCAGCGCCTCCCGCACCGTCAGCTTCGGCTGGAGTTCGCTCTGCTGGAGCTGGGCGCCGAGGACCCTCGCGACCTCGTCGTGGTCGGCGACGGGGTCGTGACCGGCGACCCGGATCCGGCCGGCATCGGGGACCCGCAGGCCCTCGACGCACTCCACGGTGGTGGTCTTGCCGGCGCCGTTCGGGCCGAGGATCCCGAAGATCTCGCCCTCCTCGACGGCGAAGGAGACACCGTCGACCACGGCCCGGCCGCCGTACGACTTGCGCAGATCGGTTACTTCGATGACGGATGGCATGGGTCGAGAATCCCGGGCGGGCGGGGTCCGGCACATCGGCCGGCCCGCTCGAAGCGGCATCGTCCGATCGGTTGATGCCGGGCTACGACCTCGCGCGCGGAGCCCTCGCAGGAAGACCGGGCACGCCCTGTGCGGAGCCTCTGCCGGACGCCGTGTACGCGCCCCTCGCGCCCGGCCTCTGCCGGACGCCATGTACGCGTCCCTCGCGCCCGGCCTCTGCCGGACGCCATGTACGCGTCCCTCGCGCCCGGCCTCTGCCGGTCGCCGCGCACGCGCCCCTTGCGTGCGTGGAGCCTCTGCCGGTCGCCGTGCACGCGTCCCTCGCGCGCAGCCTCTGCCGGTCGCCGTGCACGCGCGCCGCGCCCCCTGTGCGCAGCCTCCGGCGGACCCTGCACGGCCCCTCGGACAGGCAGGTCGTAGGACCAACGGCGGACCCGGGCCCGGCCGAAACTCGGTGGGCGATGTCAGTGCCGGTCCGTACGCTCGCGGTGATGCCCACGACACGTGCAACCACCGAGGAACGCTCCGCCGTTCGTGCCCTGCTGCGGCTGTGGCCGTACGTCCGTCCCGTGCGGGCCCGGCTGTTCACGGCCGCGTTCGTCGCGATCGTCGCCTCCTGCGCCGGACTGGTGATCCCTCTCGTCCTGAAGTGGATGGTGGACGGGCCGGTCGCCGACCGGGACCCGGCCGGTGTCCGGCTCGGCGCGCTGTACCTGCTCCTCCTCGGGATCGCCGAGGCGGTGCTGTTCGGCATACGGCGCTGGCTGGTGGCCCGTCCGCTGTCGTACGTCGAGGCGGAGATGCGGGCCGGGCTCTTCCGGCATCTGCAGCGGCTGCCCGTCGCCTTCCACGACCGCTGGGCCTCCGGCCAGTTGCTGTCCCGGGGCACCACCGACCTGATGCTGCTGCGCATGTTCCTCGCCTTCCCGCTGACCTTCCTGCTGGTCAACGGAGTGACGATCCTCGTCGGCGTGGTGATCATGCTGATGCAGGACTGGGTGCTCGGGCTGGTCATCCTCGGACCGGCCGTCCCGGTCATGTGGACCTGCGTGGTCTTCGAGCGGCGCTACGCCGAGGTGGCGCGGCGCGCGCAGGACCAGGTCGGCGACCTGACGACGGTCGTCGAGGAGAGCGTGCTCGGCATCCGCATCGTCAAGGGCTTCGGCCGGCACCGCAGCCAGGCGCGGGCGTTCCGGGAACTGTCGGGCGCCCTGCGCTCCACGGAGCTGCGCAAGGCGCGGCTGCTGGCGACCATCTGGGCCGTCATCGTGACGCTTCCGGAGGTGGCGATCGGAGCGGCGCTGGTGCTGGGCGCCGTGCGGGTGGCCGACGGCGAGCTGTCGGCGGGAACGCTGGTGGCCTTTCTCAGCACGGCACTTGCGCTGCGCTGGCCGGTGGACTCGATCGGCTTCCTGCTGGCGATGAGCCAGGAGGCGGCGACGGCCACGGAGCGCTACTTCGAGGCGATGGACGAGGTGCCGGAGAGCGCCGGCACGGTCGGGCACGGCACCGGCACCGGGACGGCGTCCGGCCTCCGCTTCGAGAACGTCCGGTTCCGCTACCCCGACGCCGCACCGGACTCCGCGCCCCTGCTCGACCGCATCGACCTCCACATACGCCCCGGCGAGTCCATGGCCCTCGTCGGAGCCACCGGCAGCGGCAAGACGACCCTCACCGCCCTCGTCCCCCGGCTGCACGAGGTCACCTCCGGCCACATCACCCTGAACGGTGTGGACATCACCGCCATGCCCCGCGAGGAACTGCGCGCCAAGGTCGCGGTCGCCTTCGAGGAGCCGACCCTCTTCTCGGCGAGCGTCGGCGAGAACGTGCTGATGGGAGCCGCGGAGGGAGCGGGAGAGGCGGACCTCGACCGGGCCCTGGCCGTCGCGCAGGCCGAGTTCGCGCACACGCTCCCGCAGCGCACCGGCACCCAGGTCGGCGAACAGGGCCTGAGCCTGTCGGGCGGCCAGCGGCAGCGTCTCGCGCTGGCCCGGGCGGTCGTCGGCCGCCCGGAGTTCCTGGTGCTGGACGACCCGCTGTCCGCCCTGGACGTGCACACGGAGGCGGCCGTCGAGGCCGCGCTGCGCCGGGTCCTCACGGACACCACCGCGCTGATCGTGGCCCACCGCCCGTCCACGGTGCTGCTCGCCGACCGGGTCGCCCTGCTCTCGGGGGGCCGGATCACCGCCGTCGGCACCCACCAGGAACTGCTGCGCACCAACGCCGAGTACGCCCACCTGATGTCCGGCGACCCAGGGGAAGACGAGGGCAACCGATGACCACGACCACCACGGCCACCCCCGCCACGGACGACGACCGCACCGCCGGCCCCCGGGGCGCCGGCGACCCCTTCGACCAGGACGTCCTGCCCACCCCGCCCGGTGCCACGGCCGCACTGCTGCGCTCGCTGCTCGCCCCCATGCGGGCCCGGGCCGCCCTCACCACGCTCCTCCTGCTGCTCCAGCAGGCGGCCGTACAGGCGAGCCCGATGCTGGTGGCGTACGCCATCGACGACGCCGTACCGGCGCTCCGGGACCACCACCACGGGCCGCTGATCGCGGTCGCCGTCGGCTATCTGCTGTGCGCGCTGGTCTCCGGCGGGCTGCAGTTCGCGTTCATCGAGGCGTCCGCCCGGGTCAGCCAGGACGTGCTGCTGGACCTCAGGGGGCGGATCTTCCGGCACGCGCAGGCGCTGAGCCTCGACTTCCACGAGCGGTACACCTCGGGCCGGCTGATCTCCCGCTCCACGACCGACGTCGAATCGCTGCGCGAACTCCTCAACGAGGGGCTCCAGGAGCTGGTGACCGTCGTCCTGTCCTTCGTCTACATCTCGGCGATGCTGCTCTGGCTGGATCTCGGCCTCGGCGCGGTCGCGATGGCCTCCTTCGTGCCGCTGTACCTGCTCGTCCGGCTCTACCAGCGGCGCGCGGGACGGGTGTACCGCGCACGGTCGACGGCGATCGCCGCGGTGATCGTGAAGTTCGTGGAGACGATGAACGGCATCCGGCCGGTGCGCGCCTTCCGCCGGGAGGCCGCGAACGACGCCGAGTTCGCCGTACTGAACCGGCGGCACGAGCGCACCAACGGGGACGCGCTGCTGGAGATGGCCCGGTACGTGGTCGGCTCCCGGCTGGTCGCCAACACGGCGGTCGCGGCGATCGTGCTGTGGGGGGCCTACCGGGTGTCGTCCGGCTCGCTGGAGCTGGGCGTGCTCGCGGCGGCGGTGCTGTACCTGCGGCGGCTGTACGACCCGATCGACCGGCTCGGCATGTTCCTGAACTCCTACCAGTCGGCGGCCGCCTCCCTGGAGAAGATCGCCGGGCTGCTGGCGCAGACGCCGTCCGTGCCGGAGCCGTCGGAGCCTCGGGAACTGCCGCCGCCGAAGGGGGAGTCGCCCGGACGCGAGGTCGTCTTCGACGGGGTCCGCTTCGCCTACCGCACCGGCGGGGAGGTGCTGGCCCGCTTCGACCTGACCCTGCCGGCCGGGCAGACCGTCGCGGTGGTCGGCTCCACGGGCGCGGGCAAGTCGACCCTCGCCAAGCTGCTCGCCCGGTTCTACGACCCCTCCGACGGCCGGGTGCTGCTGGACGGCGTCGACCTGCGCGAGCTGGCGGTACCCGAGCTGCGGCGCGGGGTGGTCATGGTGACGCAGGAGGCCTTCCTGTTCTCGGGCACGGTCGCGGACAACATCGCGATCGGCCGTCCCGACGCCACCCGTGAGGAGATCGAGGGGGCCGCGAAGGCGATCGGCGCGCACGAGTTCATCAGCGCGCTGCCCGACGGGTACGACACGGACGTGCGCAAGCGTGGCGGGCGGATCTCCGCCGGGCAGCGCCAACTGGTCGCCTTCGCCCGCGCGCTGCTCGCCGACCCGGCGGTGCTGATCCTGGACGAGGCGACCAGCTCCCTGGACATCCCGGGCGAACGGGCCGTGCAGCGGGCGATGTCGACGGTGCTGCGGGGCCGTACCGCCGTGGTGATCGCGCACCGGCTGTCCACCGTGGAGATCGCGGACCGGGTCCTGGTCATGGAGCACGGACGGATCGTCGAGGACGGCCGCCCGGACGAACTCGTCGCGGGCACGGGCCGCTTCTCGGACCTGCACCGGGCCTGGCGGGACAGCCTGGCGTAGCCGCGGCGCGCCGGGACGACGTCCGCCCGGTGTCCGTCCTACGGCACCCCGAGTTCGAACAGCGCGTACCCCGCGTACGAGCCGGAGGCCAGGGCCGCGATGCCGAACAGGGTGAACTGCATGCGCAGGCTCAGCCGGCGCATCGCCAGGGCCAGGGGGACGAACAGCGGGAAGCAGGGGAGCAGATAGCGCGAGACGTTGGCGAAGATCTGCTGGCTGCCGAGGACCAGGACGAGGGTCAGCACGGTGTGCACGACCAGCACCGCCGGGGGCCGCAGCCGCAGCAGCAGGGGGACGAGGGCGAAGGCCAGCAGGACGACCCCGACGCCGATCACATCGGCGAAGGGCCAGGCGGACAGATAGTCGTAGTGGCCCACCGGTACGGACGTCAGCACGTCGAAGGTCTGCTTGCCGTAGTCGAAGCTGTGCGCCCAGGCGCCCGACTGGAGCTTGAAGTAGCCGCCGTAGTCGCCCATGCGGTGGCCCACCCAGCCCAGGTAGCCGAGCAGGCCGAGCGGGGCCAGGGCCAGGGCGAGCAGCGGGCGCAGCACGCCGTCGCGGCGGTCGCGCAGCGCGCACAGAGCGGCCACGCCGAGCGCGGCGATCAGCGCGGCGGCCGTGGGCCGGTTGAGCCCGGCCGCGAAGGTGAGGACCCCGGCGGTGAGCCAGCGCCGGGTCATGACGGCATAGCAGGTCCAGGCGGCCAGGGCGACGTAGAGCGAGTCCGAGTAGACCGCCCACTCCACGCCGGAGCCGGGCCAGACCGCCCACAGGCCGGCCGCGGCCAGACCGGCCCGCCGGCCGCCCAGCCGCTCCGTGACGGCGTAGATCCCGAGGGCGGCGGCGAACGAGGCGAGGACGGAGACCAGGATGCCCGCGCCGTACGGCCCCAGGCCGGTGACCGCGGACGTCAGCCGCATCATCGCCGGGTAGAGCGGGAAGAACGCCGCCGAGTTGCCCTCCAGCGTGATCAGGCCGGTGGCGCCCGGGATCGGGACGAGCTTCGGGTCGTAGCCGTGCACCGCGATCTGCTGGTACCACCAGCCGTCCCAGGTGGCGAGCACGTCCCAGGCGTGCGCTCCGCCGCCGAAGCGGGGGTGCTTGGTGCGGAAGTCGCCCGCCGAGTCCAGCAGGTACATGAAAGAGCAGAAGCCGATGAGCTTCAGGCTGCCGTAGAAGGCGAGGACCGGGCCGTGGTGGCGGGCGGCGGCACGCAGCCGCTGCCGGAGGCCGGGCGGGCAGTCGGGGGCCGGCGTGGGTATGCGGTGCAGGGTCGTGCTCATGCGGCGCCCGATCCCGAACGGCGGCGGCCCGGATCTCGCCGCATCCGGGCGATCCCGCGCAGGTCGGCCAGCGCGGTGGCGAGGATGTCGACCCGGCTGTCGGGGTCGTCGACCCAGTCCACCGGCACTTCGTGGATCCTGAGCCCCGCCCGCTCGGCGAGCACCAGCAGTTCGGTGTCGAAGAACCACTCCCCGTCCCGCACCAGCGGCAGCAGCCGCTCGGCGACATCGCGCCGCACCGCCTTGAAGCCGCACTGCGCGTCGGAGAAGCCGACGGCCAGTGTGCAGCGCAGCAGCACGTTGTAGCAGCGGGAGATGACCTCGCGTTTCGCGCCGCGCACCACCCGGGAACCGGCCGCGAGACGGGTGCCGATGGCCAGGTCGGAGTGGCCCGAGATCAGCGGCGCGACCAGCGGCAGCAGCGCCGCGAGCCCGGTGGACAGGTCCACGTCGGTGTACGCCAGCACGGGAGCCCGCGAGCCCGACCAGACGGCCCGCAGCGCCCTGCCGCGCCCCTTCTCGGGCAGCCGTATCCACTCCACCTCGGCGAGTTCGTCCGCGAGCCCCGCGGCGATGGCCGGGGTGCGGTCCGTGCTGGCGTTGTCGGCGATCGTGATCCGGAACGGGTAGGGGAACGTCTCCCGCAGATGCGCGTGCAGCCGCCGGACGTTCGGTCCCAGGTCCTTCTCCTCGTTGAACACCGGCACGGCCAGGTCCAGGACCGGCTCCCCGTGGTGGACGGGCAGGGGCGCGCGCCGCGGCAGCGGGGTCCTGGCCGGTACCGTCCGGTTCTGGCGGAGATATATCACGTAAGTCCCTTGCGTTCTCGGGTGCGAGGCGCGTCTGAGGCACGCGCGGCGGTGAGGTGACGGGGTGCGGCGCCCTATCCCGGGGTGGCCGTCGAGGTGGGGGTCTGCGACGGGTCGTCCGGGGGACTCGGGGAGTCCGTGGGCGACGGTGGGGTGAACCCGTCCGGGGGATCGGCGGTCGACGTGGCCGTGCCGGTGGGCGGGTCGGAGACCGGGTCGGTGCTCCCCGACGTCGCGGGCGGGGAGGAGGTCTCCGGCGTCCCGCCCGGGTCCGGCGACTGCGTCGCGGACGAACTGGGCGGCGAGCTGGGGGAGTCGTCCGGCGAGGGCGAGGTGTTCGGGCTCGGCACCGGGCTGATGACGGGCCGCGGGTGGGGCGCGCTCGGCTGGTCCGTGCCCGGTGCGTGCGGCCACAGGAACAGCCCGAGACCCAGCCCGGCGACCGCCAGGACGGATCCGGCGGCCCGGCGCGCCGCCCGGACCCGGCGCCGGGTCCGCACCCCCGCGCGCAGCCGCTCCCGGTGCCCGGCCTCGAAGGGCCTGTGCTCCTGGGTGCCGTGCATCAGCTGCGTCAGCTGCCGTTCGAAGTGGTCCATGGCTTCTTCCCTCACCCCACCGGCTCGATGACGTCGGCCAGGAGCCGGCGCAGCCGGGCCACACCGCGCGCGGCGTGGGACCGGGCCGTGCCCACCGGGCAGCCCAGGGTCTCCGCGACCTGCCGGTCGGGCAGGTCCTGGTAGTAGCGCAGTACGACGGCGGCCCGCTGCGGCGGGCTCAGCTGCGCGAGCGCCGCCTCCAGCCGGGAGCGCTCGGCGACGGTCGCGGACAGGTCGCCGGCCGCCGCCACCTCGGGCAGCTCCTCGACCGGCCGCTCGCCCCACCAGCGCCGGCGGGCCGAGCGGGCCGCGGCCCGGGCCAGCACCTTGCGCACATACGCCTCGGGCGCCTCGTCGGCGACCTTCGGCCAGACGAACCACAGCTTGACCAAGGACTCCTGCAACAGGTCCTCGGCCCGATGCCGGTCGCCCCCGGTGAGCAGCCGGGCCAGATGGAACAACACCGACCAGCGGGCCGCCACGAACGCGTCGTACTCACCTGCCCGAGCCTGCTCCATGCCCGCTGTCCCCGTTCTCGCCGACTGTCCTCACAGAGGGAAAGGCCCTGGGTGCCCTTCCGCGCTGCACTCGGCGGGCGTGATCCGCGTCACGCACAGGGGTCACACAGCGTCAGTCGACCCGCAGCAGCAGCACGGCCCGCGCCGGAACCGTGATCTCCGCACCGGCCGGGTGGACCGTGCCCGGGGTCTCGGCCTGGTCCTCGCGGGAGGTGTCGACCAGGACCTCGTAGCGCTCGGCCCACGGCGGCCCCGGCAGGACGAAGCCCGTCGGACGGTCGCCCGCGTGCAGTACCGCGAGGAAGCTGTCGTCCACCACCGGCGCGCCCCGCTCGTCGCGGCCCGGGATGTCCCGACCGGACAGATACATGCCAAGCGTGGCGGCGGGTGCGTACCAGTCGCCCTCGGTCATCTCCTCGCCCCGGGAGGTGAACCAGGCCAGGTCGCGCAGCCCGTCCGCCGAGTGGGCGCGCCCGGAGAAGAAGGCGCGGCGGCGCAGCACCGGGTGCCGGTGGCGCAGCTCGATCAGCCGCGCGGTCAGGTCGCACAGGGGACGCCAGGCCGGGTCGTCGAGCAGGGACCAGTCCAGCCAGCTGATCTCGTTGTCCTGGCAGTAGGCGTTGTTGTTGCCGCGCTGGGTGCGGCCGAGTTCGTCGCCGGCCACGAGCATGGGCACCCCGGTCGACAGCAGCAGGGTCGTCAGGAGGTTCCTGAGCTGCCGGCGCCGCACGGCACCCACCCGCTCGTCGTCCGTCTCGCCCTCCGCTCCGCAGTTCCAGGAGCGGTTGTCGTCGGTGCCGTCCCGGTTGTTCTCGCCGTTGGCCTCGTTGTGCTTGGTCTCGTACGACACCAGGTCGCGCAGGGTGAAGCCGTCGTGCGCGGTGACGAAGTTGACCGAGGCGTAGGGGCGGCGGCCGCCCCAGGCGTACAGGTCGCTGGAGCCGGACAGCCGGTAGCCCATCTCCCGTACGTCGGGCAGCGCATGGCGCCAGAAGTCGCGCACGGTGTTGCGGTAGCGGTCGTTCCACTCCGTCCACAGCGGCGGGAAGGCGCCCACCTGGTAGCCGCCCGAGCCGATGTCCCAGGGCTCGGCGATCAGCTTCACCCGGCGCAGCACCGGGTCCTGGGCGATGACCGCCAGAAACGGGGACAGCATGTCGACGTCGTGCATCGAGCGGGCGAGCGCCGCCGCCAGGTCGAAGCGGAAGCCGTCCACGCCCATCTCCGTCACCCAGTAGCGCAGCGAGTCCGTGATCAGGCGCAGCACCTGGGGCTGGACCACGTGCAGGGTGTTGCCGCAGCCGGTGTAGTCGGCGAAGCGGCGGGCGTCGTCCTGGAGACGGTAGTAGCCGCGGTTGTCGATGCCCTTCAGGGAGAGGGTGGGGCCCAGCTCGCCCGCCTCGGCGGTGTGGTTGTAGACCACGTCGAGGACGACCTCGATGCCGGCCGCGTGCAGCGCGCGGACCATCCGCTTGAACTCGCCGACCTGCTGCCCCGTCGTCCCGGAGGCCGCGTAGGCCGCGTGCGGGGCGAAATAGCCGATGGAGTTGTAGCCCCAGTAGTTCTTCAGCCCCCGGCGCAGCAGGTGGTCCTCGTGCGCGAACTGGTGCACCGGGAGCAGTTCCACGGCCGTGACGCCCAGCCGCACCAGGTGCTCGACGGCGGCCGGGTGCGCCAGCCCCGCGTAGGTGCCGCGCAGTTCCCCGGGGATGCCCGGGTGCAGCTTGGTGAAGCCGCGGACGTGCAGCTCGTAGATGACGGAGTCGGCCCACGGCGTCTTCGGCCGGCGGTCGTCCTCCCAGTCGTCGTCATCGTCGACGACGACACCCTTGGGGACGTGCGGCGCCGAGTCCCGGTCGTCGCGCACGGTGTCGGCGACCTGCTGCTGCGGCCAGTCCCGGACGTGCCCGTACACCTCGGGCGGCAGGCCGAACTCGCCGTCCACCGCGCGCGCGTACGGGTCCAGCAGCAGCTTCGCCGGGTTCCAGCGGGCGCCCACCCAGGGGTCCCAGCGGCCGTCCACCCGGTAGCCGTACCGCTGCCCGGGCATCACACCCGGTACGAAGCCGTGCCAGATCTCGTGCGTCAGTTCGGCCAGCGGAACCTGAGTCTCCCGGCCGCCTTCGTCGAACAGACACAGCCGGACCGCCTCCGCCCCGGCCGCCCACAGCGCGAAGTTGGTGCCCGCGACCCCGTCCGGGCCGACCCGGAACCGGGCCCCCAGCGGAGTCGGCGCACCCGGCCACGCCGGAGGGACGGGCGGCAGGGCGCGACGGGAGCCGCTGACCGCGGTGGCGGGGTGCCCGCTCCCGGTGGCCGGCTCCTCGGCCCGTGCCTGCTGCTCCGCTGCGCTCGTCACCTGTCGGCCCCTCTTTCAGTGGCTCGCCCCTGGGCGCAGCCGGCCGCGCCGAAGGGCCGGGGTGCCCTTGGGCATACCCGGCCGCCCGGTACGGCTGCGCCCCGACGGCTCCGACGCGGGCGCGGCGGCTCCCCTTCGCGTCGTCCTTCCCACAGTTCTGCCCAGCACTGGCGTCGCACTCACGTTTCCCCGGGGCGTGCCCGGTCGTTGAGCCCCGCGTGAGGCACGTACAAGGACGCGCACGCCGCGCGGGGGCCGCGCTGGCCGCGGTACTGACATGGGCGGGCCTGCTGGCCGGCTGCTCTTCGGCCGGCTCCGGCCCTCTGGACATCGACCGGGTCTTCGGCAAACCGCCGTCCCCCGAGGACGTCATCCGGGTGGCCCCGGACGACGGCAGCAAGGAGGTCAGGCCCGAGCAGCGGCTGCGGGTACGGGTGCCCGGCGGGCGCCTGGAGAAGGTGACCGTCGTCAAGTCCCAGGACGCCCAGGACTCCCCGGTCCCCGGGCACATCGCCGCCGACGGGCTGACCTGGGAACCGGACGCCGACCGGCTGGCGCTCGCCGCCAAGTACACCGTCGACGCGGTCGCGCTCGACGCCGATGGACACCGCTCGGCCCGGCACACCACCTTCACCACCTATGTCCCCGAGGAGCGGTTCATCGGCTACGTCACCCCCGAGAACC
Source organism: Streptomyces sp. NPDC107581 (assembly GCF_055657175.1). Taxonomy (NCBI): domain Bacteria; kingdom Bacillati; phylum Actinomycetota; class Actinomycetes; order Kitasatosporales; family Streptomycetaceae; genus Streptomyces; species Streptomyces sp. NPDC107581. Next base: position 68,646 of record NZ_JBVKBH010000024.1, on the reverse strand, counting down.
GCGCCACCGTCGGCACCGGCATGATCGTCTCCCTCTCCTTCAGCCGGGAGATCGCCCGGCGTGCCGCCGTCGAACGCGCCGTACGCGTCACCGCGAAGCCGCCCGTGGAGATCCGCCCGCACTGGTTCGGCGCCACCCGCCTGGACTTCCGCCCCGAGCGCTACTGGAAGCCCGGCACCGAGGTCACCGTCGACCTCGGCCTGAGGGACGTCGAGGGGGCGCCGGGCAGCTACGGCCTGCAGGACAAGACGTTCACCTTCACCGTCGGCCGCAGCCAGGTGTCCCTGGTGGACGCGGAGCGGCACATGATGGACGTGCGGCGCGACGGACAGCTGCTCGCCACCGTGCCGATCACCGCGGGCGCCCCGAAACACCCCACCTACAACGGGAAGATGGTGGTGATGGACATGCTCGAGGTCACCCGCATGAACAGCCGCACGGTCGGCTTCGGCGGCGAGTACGACATCCCCGACGTCCCGCACGCCATGCGGCTCACCGACTCCGGCACCTTCCTGCACGGCAACTACTGGTCACCGGAGGCCCCGGGACACGTCAACGTCAGTCACGGCTGTGTGGGCCTCCAGGACATCAAGGGCGGCAGCTCGGACACCCCGGCGGGCTGGTTCTTCGACCGCAGCCTGGTCGGGGACGTCGTGGAGGTCGTCAACAGCAAGGACAAAACCGTCGCTCCCGACAACGGCCTCGGAGGGTGGAACATGGCCTGGAAGGAGTGGAAAGCGGGCAGCGCGGTCAAGTAACCGGATGAGGGGCGGGGTTCTGGGCGACGGCGAGCGGTTGAATTTGCGACGGAACGGTGACATACGGCTGACGCCGCGCTCAAAACCCTGCGGTTAACATGCGCACACCAAATGTGGTGGGGAGCGGGCCTGACCTGGTCCGGCGAGGGGAGAGCAAGTTGAACGTGCGGCCGATATCGGGGGCGTCGGTGGGGGGACGGGGAAGCACGACCCCCATGAAGGGGGCGGGCCGCAAGGGCCTGGCGCTCATAGCCGGCGCCCTGCTGGTGACCCTCACCGCGTGCGGCGGCGGTGACTCCGGGTCCGGTTCCGGGGACGGGAAGGGCAAGGACTCCGGCACTCAGCAGGGCAAGCAGTCGACGGCTGCCGTGACCATCTCGCCCAAGTCCGGTGCCACGGGCGTCGACACCAGCGGCGCCCTGAAGGTGAACGTGGCCAAGGGCAAGCTGACCGAGGTCACCGTCAAGGACGAGAAGGGCGCGAAGGTCGGCGGCACCGTCACCGGCGGCGGTGCCTCCTGGACCCCGTCGACCCATCTGGCCGCCGCCACCAAGTACACGGTGCATGCGGTCGCCAAGGACTCCGAGGGCCGCGAGGCCGCCGAGGACTCCAGCTTCACCACGCTCACGCCGAAGAACACCTTCATCGGTGACTTCACTCCCGAGGACGGCTCCACCGTCGGTGTGGGCATGCCGTTCTCGGTCCACTTCACCCGGGGCATCACCGCCCCGGAGGCCGTCGAGAAGGCCATCAAGATCAAGACCGAACCGGCCGTCGACGTCGAGGGCCACTGGTTCGGCAACGACCGCCTGGACTTCCGCCCCGAGAAGTACTGGAAGTCCGGCACGAAGGTCACCGTCGACCTCGACCTGGACGGCGTCGAGGGCCGTCCCGGCGTCTACGGCAAGCAGCACAAGACGCTGACGTTCACCATCGGCCGCAACCAGGTCTCCTACGTGGACGCCAAGAAGCACACGATGAAGGTCACCCAGGACGGCAAGGTCATCAAGACCATCCCGGTCACCACCGGCAAGCCCGGCTACGACACCTGGAACGGCCAGATGGTCATGCGCGAGAAGCTCACGGTGACCCGCATGAACGGCGAGACCGTGGGCTACGGCGGCGAGTACGACATCAAGGACGTCCCGCACGCCATCCGCCTGACCGACTCCGGCACCTTCGTCCACGGCAACTACTGGGGCGGCGACGCCTTCGGCAACTACAACGCCAGCCACGGCTGCATCGGCCTGCGGGACGTGCGCGGCGGCTACGACAAGGACGTGCCGGCGGCCTGGTTCTTCAACCACTCGATGAGCGGCGACGTGGTGGTCGTCAAGAACTCCCACGACAGGACGGTGGCCCCGGACAACGGCCTCAACGGCTGGAACATGTCCTGGGCCGACTGGACGAAGTGAGCCCTCACCGACCCGGGCCCGGCGCCGTGACCCACGGCACCGGGCCCACTGCCGTCAGCGGCCGTGCCGTGCCTGCCCGGCCCCCCGGCCGGGTGTGACCGACCGCACCGGCTCAGTGGCCGTTAGTCCCCGTTAACCTGCTCTGCATGACCGTGAATCTCGAAGTCGCCGAGGGCGTCGGTACCCTGCGCCTGGACCGCCCGCCGATGAACGCGCTGGACGTCGCCACCCAGGACCGGCTGAAGGAGCTCGCCGAGGAGGCCACGCGCCGCGAAGACGTGCGCGCCGTGGTGATCTACGGCGGCGAGCGGGTGTTCGCGGCGGGCGCGGACATCAAGGAGATGCAGGCCATGGACCACACCGCGATGGTCCTGCGCGCCCGCGCCCTGCAGGACTCCTTCACCGCCGTGGCCCGCATCCCCAAGCCCGTCGTCGCGGCCGTCACCGGGTACGCGCTCGGCGGCGGCTGTGAACTGGCCCTGTGCGCGGACTACCGCATCGCCGGCGACAACGCCAAGCTGGGCCAGCCCGAGATCCTGCTCGGCCTGATCCCCGGCGCCGGCGGCACCCAGCGCCTGTCGCGGCTGATCGGCCCGTCCAAGGCCAAGGACCTGATCTTCACCGGCCGTCAGGTGAAGGCCGACGAGGCCCTCGCCCTCGGCCTGGTGGACCGGGTCGTCCCGGCCGCCGAGGTGTACGAGCAGGCGCACGCCTGGGCCGCGAAGCTCGCCCAGGGGCCGGCCCTCGCGCTGCGCGCGGCGAAGGAGTCGGTGGACACCGGACTGGAGACCGACCTCGACACCGGACTCGCCGTCGAACGGAACTGGTTCGCCGGTCTGTTCGCCACCGAGGACCGTGAGCGGGGCATGCGCAGCTTCGTGGAGGAAGGGCCGGGCAAGGCGAAGTTCCTGTGAACCCGTGAACCTCACCCGATGAACTTCCCCGGCGGTACGGTCAATTGACGTACCGTCCGACCCGGTTCCCTCGATGGGGCGGTTTATGGGAGCCTTAAGGCAACCTTAAGCCCGCCCCGTCGAGGGAGTCTGACGATTGCTCGGGAGCGAGCCGTCGCCGCAGGTCGACCCGGCTCTGCCGAGGCATGGCATGCCTTCCGCATATGCCGACGGGCCGGTGCTGAACGGGGGCGTACGGGGGGCGTATTCCTCCGGAACGGCCACGGAGGCGGCTCGGGGCGGCCATCATGGGGGCATGGCGGGGCTGGAGGGCATCGAACAGCCGCGGGGTCACAGCCGTGCGGCCGCGGCGCGCTGGTCGCCCGCGGTGGAGGACGAACGGGCGCTCAAGGCACTCGAACTGTTCGGCAACCCGACGGAGGCGGAGGTCCCGCTGCCGTCCCGCCCGGAGTCCGCGGCCGCCGCGCGCCGGCTGGCCCAGATCGTGGTCCTGCGTCACTGGGGGCTGAGCCCCAAGATGACCGAGGACGTGGTCCTGCTCGTCTCCGAACTCGTCGGCAACGCCGTACGCCACACCGGGGCCCGGGTCTTCGGTCTCAGGATGCGCCGCCGTCGCGGCTGGATCCGGGTCGAGGTCCGCGATCCCTCGCGCGGGCTGCCCTGTCTGATGCCGGTTCAGGAGATGGACGTCAGCGGCCGCGGCCTGTTCCTGGTGGACAAGCTCTCCGACCGCTGGGGCGTCGACCTGCTGCCGCGCGGCAAGACCAGCTGGTTCGAGATGCGGGTGGCCGACCGCTAGAGCCCGTCCAGCCGTTGGAGCCGTCCGTCAGAGCCTGTCTGCTGGAGTCCGTCCGCCGGATCCCGTGCGCTGGATCCCCTCCGCTGGAATCCGTCCGCCGGGTCCCTTCCGCTGGAATCCGTCCGCCGGGTCCCTTCCGCCGGAGGCCGTCCGCCGGGTCCCTTCCGCCGGAGGCCGTCCGCTGGATGCCGGCCGCCGGACCGGGGGCTGGAGCCGATGATGCCGGGACGACCCGAAATCGTCCCTCATTCGGGCTAATCGGCTGTTTTCTTACCTGTCACCCCTTAAATGGTGCGGGTGACCACGACCAACCGACGCGGGGTGCTGCGCGCGGGCGCCGGGCTCGTCGCCGGGGGCGCCCTCGCCGCCGGGTGCGGCACCGGCCAGGACGCGCCGTCCGACTCCGCGACCCACGCGACCCCCGGGTCCGACCCGCCCGCCCGCGCGTCCGGCCATCCCGCGGCCACGTCCCACCCGGCGCCCGCCCCCCGCGCCTACCCCGGGCAGCCCGCCCAGATCACCCACGGCCCGCGCACCCGCCCCCAGGTCGCCCTCACCTTCCACGGCCAGGGCGACCCCGACCTCGCCACGTCCCTGCTCGGCACGGCCGAACAGCAGGGCGCGCGGCTGACCGTGCTCGCCGTGGGCACCTGGCTGGACGAACATCCGGGCCTCGCCCGCCGCATCCTCGACGGCGGCCACGACCTCGGCAACCACACCCAGCGGCACATCTCCATCAACGCCATGGACGAGGTCGGGGCCCGCAAGGAGATCACCGACTGCGCGGACCGGCTGAAGCGGCTCACCGGATCGATCGGCACCTGGTTCCGCCCCTCCCGCTCCCCGACCGCCTCCGCGCTGGTCACCCGGCTGGCCCGGGCCACGGGCTACCCGCACGTGCTGTCGTACGACGTCGATTCGCTCGACTACACCCGTCCCGGTGCCGACGCCGTCACCCGCAAGGTTCTCGCCGAGGTGCGGGCCGGATCGGTGGTGAGCCTGCACTTCGGGTACCCGGACACGGTCGCCGCCCTCCCCGCCGTACTCCACGAACTCGACCGCCGCGGACTGCGCGCGGTCACCACCACGGAGCTGCTGAGCTGATGCATCCCACACATGCCGCCCGGCTGCTGGCCGCCGGAGCCGCCCTCACCGCCCTGGCACTGCTGTCCGCGTGCAGCGGCGGCGCCCAGCACCAGGAGAACCAGGCCCTGGGCAGCAAGGCGCCGGTCCCGCCGCAGGTGAAGAAGCAGCAGGTGAACGTGTTGCCCGGGATGCCCCCGGTGCTGGACCCGACCGACCTCTACACCGCCGACCGCCCGAACAGGCTCTCCCCCGTGGTCAAGGACTTCCCGTCCCGGGTGTACGTCCCCAACACCAACTCCGACACCGTCACCGTCATCGACCCGAAGACCTACCGGATCACCGAGACCATCCCGGTCGGCCGCCAGCCCCAGCACGTGGTGCCGTCCTGGGACCTGAAGACGCTGTGGGTCAACAACGACCTCGGCGACAGCCTCACCCCCATCGACCCGAGGACCGGCAAGGCCGGCAAGGCGGTCCCGGTGCACGACCCGTACAACCTCTACTTCACCCCCGACGGCAAGTACGCCGTCGTCATGGCCTCCAGGGACCGCCAGCTCGTGTTCCGGGACGCGCACACCATGAAGGTCGTCAAGTCCCTCCCGGTCAGCTGTGCCGGCGTCAACCACGCCGACTTCTCCCCGGACGGCCGGTACTTCATCGTCTCCTGCGAGTTCAGCGGGGAACTGCTCAAGGTCGACACGGCGAGGATGCAGGTCGTCGCGCAGCGGAAACTGCCGTTCCACGGCGCCATGCCGCAGGACGTCAAGATCTCCCCGGACGGCAAGCTGTTCTACATCGCCGACATGATGGCCAACGGACTGTGGATCCTGAACGGCGACAGCTTCTCCGAACCGGCGTTCCTCGCCACCGGCAAGGGCGCCCACGGGCTGTACATCAGCCGGGACTCCCGGGTGATGTACATCTCCAACCGGGGCGAGGGCACCATCTCCCTCTTCGACTTCGGCCAGAACCGGCTCACCGAGAAGTGGCACCTGCCCGGCGGCGGCAGCCCCGACATGGGCGGCGTCTCGTCCGACGGCAAGGTGCTGTGGCTGTCCGGCCGCTACAACTCCGAGGTGTACGCCATCGACACCGCCACCGGCAGGCAACTGGCCCGCATCAAGGTGGGCAGCGGCCCGCACGGCCTCGCCGTCTACCCGCAGCCCGGCCGCTACTCACTGGGGCACACCGGCATCTTCCGCTGAAGCAGCAGCTCCGAGCCCACCGGACGGTACCCGGCCGCCTGGAACGCCCGCAGACTGCGGGCGTTTCCCGGCGCGACCTGCGCCCACAGCGGCTCGTCCGCAAGCTGCCGGGCCGCCGTCACCAGCGCCCGGCCCAGCCCCCGGTGCCGTACCGTCTCGTCGACCTCGACGGACACCTCCAGCCGGCCGGCGACCCCGCGCCCGAGCACCAGCACGCCGCCGTCCGCCGTCCATGCCCGTACGTCCGTGCGCCGGCGGCGGGCGTAGGCGATCCGCGGACGGCCGGCGTCCACGATCTCCGTCAGCGCGGGCGGCGGCCCGCCGGGCAGCGGCCGGCCGACCAGGACCGCGTCGACGGTCTCGCACCCGCGGCCGGTCCGGGCCAGGAAGGCGGCCAGGAAGGCGGGGTGCATCGTCGCGGCGAGCGGATCGCAGTCCACCGCGTCGAGGGTGTCGTACACCCACTGCGGGTCCTCGTCCGTGAAGACGACGGAGTGCGCGGTGAAGGACATCACTCCGGCGTCCCGGCCGTCGTGCTGCGGCACCACCGTCGTACGGCCGTCCGCCGGCGGGAAGACCCCGCGCGCCGCCGCGTCGAGAATGTCCCGCAGGCTCTCCACAACGCGCTCCTTGAGTCTCCACCGACTGGAAGGCCCAGACTCGCAGACGTGATCGACGACGGCACCGGACTGGTACAACGCGGCCGACCGCGGCCCCGACACCCCGGCCGGTGCGTCGATGCTCTTCTTCCGGCGGCTGGTCGAGCCGGTCGGCGACGCCCGGGCGCGGGGGGTGGCCCCCGATTCGCCGGAGGCGGACGCCGTGCCGGCCGGGCTGCTCGGGGCGGACGCCGACCGGGCGGCCGTGCTGCGCCGCATCGACCTGGGCAACGAGGTGGCCCGCTACCGGGAGTTGGCGGCCGTGATCAAGGGAGAGGCGGAGCCCCCGAAGTACCAGGAGGAGTTCGGCTGGGTGGTCGCCGCACTCAAGGCTTGGCCGGGCCGTTAATCTGACCTGCGACAGTACGCCGGCACGGCATGAAGAACGCGAACAAAAGGGGCGGATCGGTGGCGGACATCGAGGAAGCACGCAAGCAGTTCCAGCGGATCGACGCGGACGGTGACGGTTTCATCACCGCCGCCGAGTTCAAGTCCGCTCTGGCCCAGGGCGGCGACTGGAACGTCACCGACACGGTCGCCGCGGCCATCATCAAGCAGCGGGACCTCAACGGCGACCAGGTCCTGTCGTTCGACGAGTTCTGGGCCTACCTGAACAAGTGACGCGACCGAAGGGGGTGCCCGTCCCGGTGGGGAGGGGCACCCCCTTCGTCATGACGTCCGCGACGTGATCAGGTCCTGACGTACGTGCACGACGTCATCGGGCGGGAGCCCGTCCGGCCCGCCGGGGCGACCCCACGCCGGGGCGGCCTCATACCGGCACGGCCCCGCGCCCGTCGGACCGGCACTGCGTCCGCCTGCCCGGCCCCGCATCCGCTCCCCGGCCCCGCATCCGCCCGCCCGGCCCCGAGCCCGCGCCCCCCACCCTGCGTCCGCCCGCCCGGTCCTGTGCCCCGCCCTGCCGCCCGCCCGCTCTCCCCGCAGACCTCGTCCGGGGCCGCGGCGTGCGGGCTCGAAAAGGGCTCACTCGTCTGCCGTAGCCGACGGAATAGTCCCGTTGCCCTCAAGGTTGTCGCCCGTGACGGAAGCATGCACATGCATCGATCCTGGAAGGGTCTGCCATGAAGATCGGCATCATCGGCGCGGGCAACATCGGCGGCAACCTCACCCGGCGGCTCACCGCCCTCGGCCACGACGTGTCCGTGGCCAACTCCCGAGGTCCCGAGACCCTCAAGGAGCTGACCGAGGAGACCGGCGCGACCGCGGTCCCGGCGGCCGAGGCCGCACGGGGCGCCCAGGTCGTCGTGGTCACCGTCCCGCTCGGGCGGGTTCCCGACCTGCCCTCCGGAGTGCTGGACGGCGCGGCCGAGGGCGTCGCCGTGATCGACACCGGGAACTACTACCCGCAGCGGGACAGCCGTATCGCCGGCATCGAGGACGAGGGCCTGACCGAGAGCCGCTGGACGGAACGGCACCTGGGCCACCCCGTGATCAAGGCCTTCAACGGCACCTACGCCCAGGACATCCTGGACCGTCACCGCCCGGCCGGCGACCCCGGGCGCATGGCGCTGCCGGTGGCCGGTGACGACGAGGCCGCCAAGCGGGCCGTCCGCGACCTCATCGACGAGCTGGGCTTCGACACGATCGACGCGGGCGGCATCGACGACTCCTGGCGCCAGCAGCCGGGCACCCCGGTGTACGGCCTGCAGGCAGGTGCCGAGGCGGTGCGCAAGGCCCTGGCGGAGGCCTCCCCGGAGCGGCCGGCGGACTTCCGCGGCTGACCGGTCGGTCACGGCTGACGGGCGGATGCCCGCCCCTCAGCTCCCGGCGGCCCACTCCCGCAGAGCGGCCTTGTCCGCGAAGTCGGCCACGTCCTTGTCGTGCGGGTCGCTGCTGTACTGGTGGAAGCGCCACTTGGCCTTGATGCGGGGCTTGCCCGCGCTCACGTAGTCGGCGATCCACAGGCCGTCGCCGGCGTAGGAGGTGACGTCCACGTTGAGCCAGTAGTCGCGGTTCGCGTAGAGCAGGACCTTGTTGTGCGGGCGCAGTTCCTTCACCGTCCGGATGAACAGGTCCTTCTCCGTGTTGCTGGCGTGCGTGCCGTCGCCGGTGGTCTCCCAGTCGACGGCGAGCAGGTCGCCCGCCTTCTCCGGGGCGTGCTGGACGAAGTACTGGGCCTGGGCGACCGTGTGCCCGGGCCACAGGAAGTGGTAGAAGCCGACGACGAGTCCGGCGTCGCGGCCGGTCTTGGTCTGGGCGGTGAGCCTCGGGTTGACGTACGAACGCCCCTCCGTCGCCTTGATGAAGACGAAGGAGAGGCCGCCCGTGTCGTACGACGTCGACTGGAACGCGCTGACGTCAATTCCGTGAATCATGGGGGGACTCCCTGGAGTGTCAGTGGGGTGACAGGAGTTGACTCATATATGCCCCACCCTGGCACGGGTGACCCCCTCGCGTGCCCGGAATGTCAGCCCCGGTTCGTCACCGAGCCCAGCACCGAGGCCGGCTTGGCGGACCAGTCGGAAGTGATGATGCTCGCGTGGTCCTTGGCCAGCAGAGCGAGCCGTGCGGCGACCTCGGCGTCCGTCGGATCGGTCGAGGAGATCGCCGGGGACACGCCGTCGGCGCCCGTCGTGATCAGGATGTAGTGGTTCGCGGAGTAGAACGAGGTGTCGTAGCCGCTGTTCACGTACGTCGCGGCGTCACCGTCGAAGAACACGAACCAGGGCCGGATCAAGGCGTCGTAACGGCTGGTGCGCGGGTCCGCGTTCGCCGCGCCGAGCACGGCCGGGAAGGCCTGCGCCTCGCCGATCCTGCCCGCCGCGTACAGGTCGCGCAGGTGGTCGCCGTACTCCTGGTCCGTCCAGTAGTGGTCGAAGGGGTTGGCCTGCTCCACCGTGCCCGGGATCAGTTCGAAGAGGAACTTGCCCTTGAGGGAGTCGCGGGAGGGCCAGGCGTCGGCCTTGGCCGCCGCGTCCAGGGAGGAGTACGTCCCGCCCAGCAGATCGGCCGGCTTGTAGACGCTGCTGCCGAGCTTCTGCGAGACCAGGGTGTCGAACTCGTCGGGGCCCATGCCCCCCTTGTCGTTGAAGCCGACCTTCATCTCGACCTTGAACACGATCGGGGGGTGGTCGGGGTGCAGCTGGTTCCAGGCCGCGATGTTGTCGAGGCAGCTGCCCAGGTCCTGGTTGCGGCTCTTGCTGTACAGGTCGCCCGGGGTCTTCGCGGCCTCGCAGTTGTTGTCGTTGCCGAGCGGGTTGCTGTGGCTGACCCGCCAGTGGTGGGTCAGGCTGTCCACGTACACGTCCAGCTCCAGCAGCGAGGCGCCGGAGTCCAGCGCCTGCGCGAAGTACGTGTACTTGGCCTTGTCGTACGCGTTGTGCGTGCCGATCGCCGTCGTCTCGGAGAACTTGGGCGACGCCGCCCGGGCGTTCGCCGGTATCACCGCCAGCAGAGCTGCGGCGCCCACGAGCGCCGCCAGCCGTCTCCCTACGCGCATGTCTCAATTCCCCTTTGCTGTAACCGAGTTGGCGGAAGCGTAGGGGGAAGCGGTTACCAGGTGGTAGCCCCAGGGGCAACATCAGCCTTCTCGCGCCGCCCTGTTGTGCGCGCAGGGTCCTCTGCTGTGCACAGCTCGGCCGTCGGGCCGTGAAGAACATGAGGCGCCCTGGCCGTCCGGGCGGCTACTCGGCGGTAGCTCGTCCCGACGGCCCCGGTGCGTGCCAAGAGTGCTGCGCACTTTTCGAAATATGCAGGTCAGATGCCGTTGTGTGGGAAGGGGGCGACCTTCTCGTCCGCACCGGGAATCTCCAGATTTCCGTCTTCTTCCCGGGCTGTGGCCACCTCGCGTTCATGAGGGCGTCGCCGGGGGACGGCTTGCTATGGGGCGAAGTTATATAGACAACTTTGCTCACCCGGGTGTCGTCACGGCGGTGCCCGGGGCGGAGAGGACCAACACCGTGTCATCCCTCTCACAGGCCGCCGCGTCCGGGAGCAGCATCACGATCGGCTCCGCGACGCCCCCGCAGCGCGGCGACAAACTGGCCTTCACCTGGGCGACCGACGCCCCCGACCCCAAGAACTGGATCGGCGTCTACCCCGCCGACCGGCTGCCCGCCAGCGGCAGCAGCTCCCTGGTGTGGGCGTACGTGCCCGGCGCCGCGGGGCAGACGACCCTCGACACCTCCGGCCTGAGCGGCGGGCCGTACATCGTCTACCTGCTGGCCAAGGACGGCTACGGCGTCCTCGCCAAGACCGAGCCGTTCAGCTTCGCGGGCGGCGGCACCCCCGTCGGCGACTCCGTCGAGCTCACCACCCCCGTCCCGCACGAGGGCGACAAGCTCTCCTTCCACTGGACGACGGACACACCCGACGCGAAGAACTGGATCGGTGTCTACGACGGCGACCGGCAGCCCGGGCACGGCTCCTCCCTCGCCTGGCAGTACACCCCCGGCACCTCCGGCGACATCACCATCGACACCTCCGGCCTGACCGGCGGGCCGTACACCGCCTACCTGCTGGCCAAGGACGGCTACGGCATCCTCGCCAGGACAAGCCCGTTCAGCTTCGCCGTGCGCCCCGTGGTCCCGCGCCCGCACGCGGTCGTGGACGCCGTCACCACCGGGGCGCAGACCGCGGGCACGGACTTCTCGCTGAAGCTGGGCGGCCTGTGGATCAGGCCCGAGGGCAACGACGCGGGCAGCGCGACCTTCCAGCGCGTCGGGGGCGACTCCTGGCTGGCGGTGGCCGCGGACGGCACGGTCAGCGGCAAGGCCCCGCTCTTCGCGCCCCGCAGACCCGGCCGGCTGGTGGCCGCCGTCACCGACAGCGCCGTCGGCAGCGACACCGTCACCGTCCAGGTGCCGGTGCGCACCTCGCGGGAGCGGCTGCGGCTGAAGGTGGCCACGCTGAACCTCTGGGACGCCGGCACCCACGTCGACGGCTTCCTGGAGAAGCAGCTGCGGCTGGTGCTCACCCAGGGCCTGGACGCCGTGGCGCTCCAGGAGTGCGGTGACAAGGGGGCCGAGAACCTCGCCGGGGCGCTCGGCTGGCACGTGCACCAGGCCGGCGGCCTCGGCATCGTGAGCCGCTACCCGCTCGGCGCCGTCGTCGCCCCGACCGCGGCGCTCCCTGCCGCGGCAGCCACCCTGCAGCTGCCCGGCGACCGCACGGTACGCCTGTGGACGGCCCAGCTGGACGAGGCCGACTACGGGCCCTACGCGCTGCCGGCGGGCCGGACGCCGGCGCAGGCCGAGGCGGCGGAGCAGGGGACGGCCCGCTACCGGCAGGTGCAGGCGCTGGTGGCGGCGCTGCGGCCGGAACTCGCCTCCCGCACCCCCGTCGTGCTGGCGGCCGGACTGGCCTCGCCGTCCCACCGCGACTGGACGAGCCGGACGGCGTCCGCGCACGGGGGAGCGGGCCGGGTCCGCTGGCCCGTCACCGAGGCGCTGGAGAAGGCAGGCCTCGCCGACGCCTTCCGGGAGGCCCACCCCGACCCGGTCAAGGCGCCCGGCACCACCTGGTCCCCCGTCAGGCCGCAGCGCGAGAGCGGCGGCGGGGCGGAGCCGCAGGACCGGATCGACCAGATCCAGTTCGCCGGCCGGCTCAAGGTGCTGGAGGCGCACAGCCTGTTCACCGGCTGGCCCCGGCCGGTCCCGGACACCGCCGCCAACGGCTGGCCCTCCGACCACGCCGCCGCCGTCGTCACCTTCTCGCTGCCCGCCCGCGGCTGACCGCGAACGATCCGAAGGACCTTCCTGTCATGACCGAGATCAGCCGCCGCACCTTCATCGGCACCACCGCGGCCGGAGCCGCCATAGCCGCCGGACTTCCCGGCACGGCGGAGGCCGCGGCGCGCGGCAGCCGCCAGGGCAGCGTCGACGACGTCAAGCACGTCGTCATCCTGATGCAGGAGAACCGCAGCTTCGACCACTACTTCGGCACCCTGAGCGGTGTCCGGGGCTTCGACGACCGGCAGGCCGCGGTCCTGTCGAACGGCGACTCGGTGTTCCGCCAGCCGGACCGGGGCCGCAAGGAGGGCCACCTCCTGCCCTTCCGCATGGACACCACCAAGTACAACGCGCAGAACGCGGCCGGCCTCCCGCACGACTGGGACACCGGCCACACGGCCGTCAACGGCGGCGCCATGGACAAGTGGGTGCAGGCCAAGGGCGAGCACACCATGGGCTACTTCACCCGCGAGGACATCCCCTACCAGTACGCGCTGGCCGACGCCTTCACCCTCTGCGACGGCTACCACTGCTCGCTGAACGGCCCCACCGACCCCAACCGCCTCTACCTGTGGACCGGCACCGCCGGCCCCGGCGTCGACGGCACCACCGGCCCGTGGACCGACAACACGCCCGTGACCGGCAACCCGGTCGCCGACTGGACGACGTACGCCGAACGCCTGGAGCAGGCCGGCATCACCTGGCGCGTCTACCACAACCCCGACGGCTCCGACGACCGTTACGGCGACTACGACGACAACGCGCTGTCGTACTTCAAGCAGTTCCACGAGTTCCCCAAGGACGACCCGCGCTACGTCAACGCCATGACGAAGTTCGACCTCACGGCGTTCGACAAGCACTGCAAGGACGGCACCCTGCCCACGGTCTCCTGGCTGGTGGCGCCCTACCTGTTCTGCGAGCACCCGAACGCGAGCCCCGACTACGGCGCCCACTGGGTCGACACCGCCCTGCAGTCGCTGTTCTCCAACCCCGACGTGTGGAAGCACACCGTCTTCCTGCTCATGTACGACGAGAACGACGGCTACTTCGACCACGTCGTCCCGCCGTCCCCGGAGCCCGGCACCAAGGACGAGTTCGCGAACGGCAAGCCCATCGGCCTGGGCAGCCGGGTGCCGCTGTGGGTCGTCTCGCCGTGGTCGCGCGGCGGCTGGGTCAACTCCCAGGTCTTCGACCACACGTCGGTGCTGCGCTTCCTGGAGCGGGTCACCGGTGTGCGCGAGCCCAACATCTCCGACTGGCGGCGCACCGTCTGCGGCGACCTCACCAGCTGCTTCGACTTCACCAAGCCCGACTACAGCATCCCCGCGCTGCCCGACACGGTCGCCCTGATGGCCAAGGCGGACGCCGGCAGCTCACTGCCCGCGGTCAAGGTGCCGGACCAGCAGTCCATGCCCGCGCAGGAGGAGGGCCGCCGGCCGCACCGCGCGCTGCCCTACCGGCCCTGGGCCGATGTGAAGGTCGACCGGGGCACCGGCAAGGTCACCTGCACCCTCACCAACGACGGCAGCGTCGGCTACCACTTCACCGTGCTGCCGAACGTCGCCCTGCCCTTCACGGGCACGCCGTTCACCGTCCCGCCGCGCTCGTCCCGCGCCTATGTGTGGGACGCCGCCGGCACCGACGGCCGCTACGACTTCTCCGTGTACGGGGCCGACGGGTTCGTCCGCCGCTTCTCCGGCACGGTCGTCCGCACGGGCCAGGACGACGTGGCCGTGCCGTCGGTCAAGGCGGCCCTTCGGTCCCCCGGGCGGCCGGAGCACGCCACGGTGGAGCTGGAGCTGCACAACGGCGGTGGCACGGAAGTGGCGTTCACGATCACGCCGAACGACTTCGCCGGCAAGGAGCGGACCGTGTGGGTCGGGGCCGGCGACCGCACCCGCCTGACGTGGCCCACCGACGAGGGGCGCTACGACGTCACGGTCACCGCGGGCACCGGCACCCGGTTCGCCCAGCGGTACGCGGGTACCGTGCACGCCGGCTGACACCCCGCAGGGCGGGACCGGACACCGGCGCCGACCGGCCCGGCCCCGCCCTGCGGCCGTGCTCCCGCCCCCCTGGCCCCGCCCTGCGGCCGTGCTCCCGCCCCCCTGGGCCCGCCCGGTGGCCGGGTTCCCGTCCTCGGCTACCCGCGCAGCAGCGTGGTGAGCAGCGGGAGGAAGTGTTCGAACGGCGGGGTGACGGCGTCGGGGTCCTTCGCCTCGTCGTCCCAGCGGCGGACGGCGACGGCGTCCGCCGCACCCGGCAGGGCCGCGAACTCGGCCGCCTGCTCCTGGCTCAGCACGCCGCCCTGCACCTCCAGCGTGTACTTCGACGCCTCGGACAGCCGGTCGTGGTACTCCGGCTCCACGGCGCACAGATAGCGCTTGGCCGCCACGTGCAGCCGCACCGGCTCGGTGACCTCGGGCCCGAACCAGCGGCCCAGCAGATCGGCGCCGCTGTGGCTGTGCCGGTTGTCCGTGCCGTCCATCAGCTCCCGCCCGGTGACGACGTCTCCGGCGACGTGCCCGACATCGTGCAGCAGCGCGGCGGCCACCAGGTGCGGCGGGGCGCCGGCCGCCTCGGCGAGGGCTCCGGCCTGCAGCATGTGCTGGGCCATGGACACGGGCTCGCCCAGGTACTCCGCCGACCCCGCCCCGGCGAACAGCTCCGCCAGCGGCGCCAGGGTGTCCGCGCGCCGCAGCACCGCCAGCGTGCTCGCCAGCCCGTCCAGATCGGCGTAGCAGCCCTGGAGGTGACGCGCCCCGTCCTGGGCGAACGCGGTGCGGGCGTGCAGCAGCCGGGTGTTGTCGAACACCAGACAGTCGCCCGGTGTGAGGCGCAGGTCCGCCTGCAGCTCCGGACGGAGCAGCAGCTCCGCGAAGGTGCGGTAGGCCGTGTAGAACGACTCCAGTTCGTCGGCGGGCAGCCGCAGGGTGCCGATCGACCGGTTGTTGAACCGCACCTCGCGCACGCGGCCCAGGGGGTCGGTGCCGATCAGCGGGCGGTCGGCACGCAGTTCGGTCCCGGCGTCCCGGAAGACGAACGGCACGGGCGTACGGCTGAGGACCTCGAACGCCTCCGGGTCCTCCCGGCGCAGCAGCGCGGCCGCGCCGAAGCCGTCGACCAGGCCGGAGTCGCCGCCGTCCGCGTCGTTGACCAGGCAGTGCAGCAGCTGGAGGGTGGGCACGGGGTCGCGGTACGGGTTGTCGGTGTGCGGGGTGATGGCGGCCGAGGTGAAGGCGAGGTTGTTCGGGTCGGGCTCGACCCGCACGTCGAAGAGCTTCCCGTAGTTGGTCTCGCGGACGAAGCCGAAGGTCTCCGCCACCGCGAGCACCTGGCCCTCGCGCCGCGGCACCCCGCGCAGCACCATGAAGCCCAGCCGCAGCACGGACTCCAGCATCCGCGCCCGTACGACCGGTTCGCCCAGGTACTCCTCCCAGCCCGCCTCCGGCAGCCGACCGGCGAGGTCCCGCGCCGTCCACAGCTCCTTCGCGTCCTCGGCGCGCGGGTCCCGGTGCCCCGGCCCGCCCGGCCGGTTGGCCTCGAGCCAGGCCCTCGGGTAGACCGAGCGGTGCCCGTCGGGAGCCCAGACCACCTCGACGTCGGACGCTCCGGTGCCGCTCACCGTGTCGGCCCGCAGCCCGGCGGGCAGGGAGCCGATCTGGAACAGCTTCTGCCCGGAGCGCGGATCGCGGCACCGGGCACACGGGCAGTTGTCACGGAGCCATATCGCCGGCAGGTCACCGACCGGAAAGCTTGGCAGGGCGGACACACTCACTCCTCGGGGCAAAGTTGTACAGACAACTTCCCCGACCGTCACAGGCGGACACGTCCGGCGGGTGACCCGCGGGAGGCGCCGGGGCGAACCCCGCGCCCCGTCCGGCCGCGCGCACGGGACGGCGTGCCCGAGGCCCTCAGCACTCGATGATGTTCACCGCAAGACCGCCCCGGGCCGTCTCCTTGTACTTGACGCTCATGTCCGCGCCGGTGTCCTTCATCGTCTTGATGACCTTGTCCAGGGACACCTTGTGCGAGCCGTCGCCGCGCATCGCCATCTTCGCGGCCGTGACCGCCTTCACCGCGGCCATGCCGTTGCGCTCGATGCAGGGGATCTGGACCAGGCCGCCGACGGGGTCGCAGGTCAGGCCGAGGTTGTGTTCCATGCCGATCTCGGCCGCGTTCTCCACCTGCTCGGGGGAGCCGCCGAGCACCTCGGCGAGGGCACCGGCGGCCATGGAGCAGGCGGAGCCGACCTCGCCCTGGCAGCCGACCTCGGCGCCGGAGATGGAGGCGTTCTCCTTGAAGAGCATGCCGATGGCGCCGGCGGCCAGCAGGAACCGCACGATGCCGTCCTCGTCGGCGCCGGGCACGAAGTTGATGTAGTAGTGCAGGACCGCCGGGATGATGCCCGCCGCGCCGTTCGTGGGGGCGGTGACCACACGGCCGCCGGCCGCGTTCTCCTCGTTCACGGCCATCGCGTAGAGCGTGATCCACTCCATCGCGTGCGCCAGCGGATCACCCTCGGCGCGCAGCTGGCGGGCCGAGACGGCCGCGCGGCGGCGGACCTTCAGACCGCCGGGCAGGATGCCCTCGCGGGACATGCCGCGCGAGACGCAGGCCTGCATCACCCGCCAGATCTCCAGCAGGCCCGCCCGGATCTCCTCCTCGGTGCGCCAGGCCCGCTCGTTCTCCAGCATGAGGGAGGAGATCGACAGGCCCGTCTCCTTCGTCAGGCGCAGCAGCTCGTCGCCCGTGCGGAAGGGGTACTTCAGGACCGTGTCGTCCAGCTTGATGCGGTCGGCGCCGACCGCGTCCTCGTCGACGACGAAGCCGCCGCCGACCGAGTAGTACGTCTTGGAGAGCAGTTCCGTGCCCGCGGTGTCGTACGCCCATATCGTCATGCCGTTGGCGTGGTACGGCAGGGCCTTGCGGCGGTGCAGGACCAGGTCGTCGTCGAAGGAGAAGGGGATCTCGTGCTCGCCGAGCAGCGAGATCCGGCCCGTGCTCCTGATCCCCTCCACCCGCTCGTCGGCCGTCTCCACGTTCACCGTGCGCGGCGAGGCGCCCTCCAGGCCGAGCAGCACCGCCTTCGGGGTGCCGTGGCCGTGACCGGTCGCGCCGAGCGAGCCGTACAGCTCGCAGCGGACGGACGCGACCTTCTCCAGGAGGCCTTCGTTGCGCAGCCGGCGGGAGAACATGCGCGCCGCACGCATCGGGCCGACCGTGTGGGAGCTGGACGGGCCGATGCCGATCGAGAACAGGTCGAAGACCGAGATGGCCACGGGAACTCCTCAATACGGGGGTGGTGCTGGGGTGGGGCGGGGTGGTGCCGGGGTGGGGCACCGCGCGCGCTGTTCCTCCAGTGTGCGCGGTGCCCCGTAAAAGGTGACTTACTTGTTCAGACCCGGGTACAGCGGGTGCTTGTCGGCCAGGGCCTTCACCCGGGCCTTCAGGGCCTCCGCCTCGGCCTCACCGAAGGGCGAGGGCGCCGTGAGCGTCTCGGCGATCACGTCCGCGACCTCGGCGAAGTCCTCGGCGGTGAAGCCGCGGGTCGCGAGGGCGGGCGTGCCGATCCGCAGGCCCGAGGTGACCATCGGGGGGCGCGGGTCGTTCGGGACGGCGTTGCGGTTGACCGTGATGCCGACCTCGTGGAGACGGTCCTCGGCCTGCTGCCCGTCCAGCTCGGACTCGCGCAGGTCGACCAGGATCAGGTGCACGTCCGTGCCGCCGGACAGGACGTTCACGCCGGCCGCGCGGGCGTCGGCGGCGGTCAGCCGCTCGGCGAGGATCCGCGCGCCCTCCACCGTACGGCGCTGGCGCTCCTTGAAGTCCTCGCTCGCCGCGACCTTGAAGGAGACCGCCTTGGCCGCGATCACGTGCTCCAGGGGGCCGCCCTGGAAGCCCGGGAAGACGGACGAGTTCAGCTTCTTCGCGAAGTCCTTCTTCGCGAGGATGATGCCGCCGCGCGGGCCGCCCAGCGTCTTGTGGGTGGTGGAGGTGACGACGTGCGCGTGCTCCACCGGGTTCGGGTGCAGACCCGCCGCGACCAGGCCCGCGAAGTGCGCCATGTCGACCCACAGGTACGCCTCGACCTCGTCGGCGATCCGGCGGAACTCGGCGAAGTCCAGCTGCCGCGGGTACGCCGACCAGCCCGCGATGATCACCTTCGGGCGGTGCTCCTTGGCGAGCCGCTCGACCTCGGCCATGTCGACCAGGCCGGCGTCGTCCACGTGGTAGGCGACCACGTTGAACTGCTTGCCGGAGAAGTTCAGCCGCATCCCGTGGGTCAGGTGGCCGCCGTGCGCCAGGTCCAGGCCGAGGATGGTGTCCCCGGGCTGGGCCAGCGCGAACAGCGCGGCCTGGTTCGCGGAGGCGCCGGAGTGGGGCTGCACATTGGCGTACTCGGCGCCGAACAGCTCCTTGATCCGGTCGATGGCGATCTGCTCGGCGACGTCGACGTGCTCGCAGCCGCCGTAGTAGCGGCGGCCAGGGTAGCCCTCGGCGTACTTGTTGGTGAGGACCGAGCCCTGGGCCTCCATCACCGCGAGCGGCGCGAAGTTCTCGGAGGCGATCATCTCCAGCGTGGACTGCTGGCGGTGCAGCTCGGCGTCGACCGCGGCGGCGATCTCCGGGTCCAGCTCGTGCAGGGGCGTGTTCAGGACAGTCATACGGCTACGACTCCTCAGCCGGCGTTCTGGGCGGTGTACTCGTCGGCGGAGAGCAGCTCGGCCGGCTCCTCGGTGACGCGAACCTTGAACAGCCAGCCGCCCTCGAAGGGGGCGGAGTTCACCAGCGACGGGTCGTCGACGACGTCCTGGTTGGCCTCGACGATCTCACCGGTGACCGGGGAGTACAGGTCGGAGACCGACTTGGTCGACTCCAGCTCGCCGCAGGTCTCGCCCGCGGTCACCGTGTCGCCGACCTCGGGGAGCTGGGCGTAGACCACATCGCCGAGCGCGTTGGCCGCGAACTCGGTGATGCCGACCGTCGCGACGCCGTTCTCGTCGGCGGCCGACAGCCACTCGTGCTCCTTGCTGTAGCGCAGCTGCTGGGGGTTGCTCATGGCCTGAATTCTCCTGTACGCGCGGGAGTGCTGATGAAAGGGGATGAAGGGGAGACCGCTGGACCTGCTGGTGAGCAGGTGAAATGTGCGCAGCGTCACGTACTCGGTACGGACCGCGCCCAGTGTCTACTTCTGGCGCTTGTAGAAGGGCAGCGCCACGACCTCGTGCGGCTCGTGGCTGCCCCGGATGTCCACGCCGACGCCCTCGGTGCCCGGCGCCGCGTGCGCGGCGTCGACGTAGGCCATGGCGATCGGCTTGCCCAGGGTGGGGGAGGGGGCACCGGAGGTGACCTCGCCGATGACCTGGCCCGCCACGACGACGGGGAACCCGGCGCGCGGCACCCGGCGGCCCTCGGCGATCAGTCCGACGAGTACCCGCGGCGGGTTCTGCTCGGCCCTGGCGGCGGCCTCGGTGAGCGCCTCGCGGCCCACGAAGTCGCCCTCCTTCTCGAACTTCACCACCCGGCCGAGCCCGGCGTCGAAGGGAGTGAGCGAGGTGGTCAGCTCGTGCCCGTACAGCGGCATGCCCGCCTCCAGGCGCAGGGTGTCCCGGCAGGACAGACCGCACGGCACCAGGCCGACGCCCTCGCCGGCCCCGGTCAGCGCCTGCCACAGCTCGACGGCGTGCTCCGGCTTCACGAACAGCTCGAAGCCGTCCTCGCCGGTGTAGCCGGTGCGCGCGATCAGCGCGGGGACGCCGGCGACCGTGCCGGGCAGGCCCGCGTAGTACTTGAGACCGTCCAGGTCGGCGTCGGTGAGGGACTTCAGGATGCCGGGGGACTCGGGGCCCTGGACCGCGATCAGCGCATAGGCGTCACGGTCGTCGCGGACCTCGGCGTCGAAGCCGGCGGCGCGCTCGCTCAGCGCGTCCAGCACCACCTGGGCGTTGGAGGCGTTGGCCACGACCATGTACTCGGTCTCGCCCAGCCGGTAGACGATCAGGTCGTCCAGGATGCCGCCGTCGGCCTGGCAGATCATGGTGTAGCGGGCGCGGCCGACGCCGACGGAGGCGATGTTGCCGACCAGGGCGTGGTTCAGCAGGGCGGCCGCCTGCGGTCCGGTCACGGTGATCTCGCCCATGTGGGAGAGGTCGAAGAGACCGGCCCTGGTCCTGACGGCCAGGTGCTCGTCGCGTTCGGAGCCGTAGCGCAGGGGCATGTCCCAGCCGGCGAAGTCGGTCATCGTCGCACCGAGCGAGCGATGCAGCGCGTCCAGCGCGGTGTGGCGCAGCTCAGTGGGTTCGGTACTGCTCATCGGTCGGTCGTCTCCCAGGGCAGGCATGACGGGCGAGGAACGTTCCTCCCCATCTGTCATCGGAACCTGAGAGGTTCGCCGAGACCGCCACAGGAACGATCACGGCTTGCACCTTGGGTGGAGCCACTGACACAGCGGCCCGCTTTTCAGATGTGCCTCGCCCGCGCGGTAACGGGGCCTGAGAGATTCAAGGGAGGGACTTGCTCCTTCGGCGCCCCAGTGAAGACTGCTGGGGACTCTCCCGCGCGGATTCAAGCGGCCGGTATGCAGTTGGCGGCCACATCATTGCACGCCGGACCCTCACCCGTCAGGGCCGCATCCGTAACCGACCTGTGGCACTGCGCGCACCCCGTCACTGGACACGGCGCATTACCTTCTCTTTACATTGGATGGGCAGAGGATTACCGAGTCCACAGGGGAGGACCATCACGGTGAACAGGACCACGGCCTACGCCGCCACCACCGGCATCGCGGTGCCCGAGCAGCCCTGCGCACCGGCTCGCGAACGCGGCGCCGAGCGCCCGGCTCCCGTCGTGCGCGACCTGCGCGACCGCACCGGCCACAGCCCGCACGCCCTGCTCTTCGGCGCCCGTGACCTGGTGGTCGTCACCGGCCTGCCCGGCAGCGGCAAGTCCACGCTGATGCAGCGTGCGGTGCGCGGCCACCGCATCGACTCCCAGGACACCCGCGACCGCTGGGCGGCCCGGCTGCCCCGCCTGCTGCCGTACGCCCTCTACCGCCCGCTGGTCCGCCTCGCCCACTACGCCGGACTGCGCCGCGCCCTGCGCACCGGCGAAGGGGTCGTCGTGCACGACTGCGGCACCCAGGCCTGGGTGCGCGCCTGGCTGGCCCGCGAGGCCCGGCGCCGCGGCGGCACCCTGCACCTGCTCCTGCTCGACGTGACGCCCCGAGCGGCCAGGGAAGGCCAGCGCGAGCGCGGCCGGGGCGTGTCCCGGTACGCCTTCCGCCGCCACCGGCGTACGGCCGCCCGGCTGCTCGGCGCGGTGGAGCGGGGCGAGCCGCCCGCCGGCTGCGGCTCCGCGGTGCTGCTGGACCGGGACGCGGCGGACGTCCTGAGCCGCATCGGCTTCGCCGGCCGACCGGTGTGAGGACCGAGTGGATGGGGGCCCGGTGGGGGCCTAGTGGATGAGGGCCTGGTGGGTGTGAGGACCGGCCCGGTGCGAGGGCCCGGCCGGTGCGCGGACCGGCCCGGTGCGACGGCCGGGCGGGGGCATCGGACAGAAGTAATCGGACAGAAGCCATCGGACAGAGGCAATCGGACAGAAGCCATCGGACAGAGGCAATCGGACAGAAGCCATCGGACTGAGGTCAGCTGACTGACGTCATCGGGCCGAGCGGTGTCACAGGCACCCGCTAGCCTTTGAATCACAGCAGCGGTTCCCGGCAGGCGGCAGGTAGATGGACTTCTCGGCGGCGGACTTTCCCGCGGACTTCCCGGCACAGACGCACCCCCACCCGCACGGCGGTTGGCCCGGCAATGAACTGGAGGAGGTGCTCTCGGCCTCCCTCGGCACACCCGCCGCGGGCGGCCGGATCATCGAGGTCCTGGGCCGGAGCTTCGTCTGGATCCCGCTGCCCAGCGGCGGCGGCCCGGACAGCGGCCCGCTGGACCTGCCCACCCTGGACATCGACGGCCAGGTCCACGTCCCGGTCTTCAGCTCCGAGGAGCAGCTCCGCCAGGTGGCCGGCTCCCACATGTCGTACACCATCGCCCCGGCGGTGGAGTTCGCCCGCGGTCTGCCCCCGCAGGCGGGCATCGCCGTGAACCCCGGCGGTGTGGTCGGTGTGCCGCTGCCGCCCGAGGCGGTGGCCGAGCTGTGCCGCGCGGGCCGCACCCCGCTGGACGGCCCCGCCACGGGCGGCCGGGTCCGCCTCTTCGAGCCCGACTGGCAGGACGACCCGGTCGATTTCCTCTCCGCCGCCTCCGCGGAGTTCGCGGCGACGGGCGTGGTGGTCACCGCCCGGCGCTGCCTGGCCGTCATAGAAACGGCCGACCCGGTGATGTTCGTGGGCGTGGAGCTCTCCCAGTGGGAGGGCGACCTGCGGGCCCTTCCCCTGGAGGCGCTGGGTAAAGCCCTGGGCAAGATCCCGGTCCAGTGGCCGGTCAACCTCGTTCTGCTCGACGTGGCCCAGGACCCCGTGGCCGACTGGCTGAGGTCGAACGTGCGCCCCTTCTACGAGCACGGCCACTAGAACCCGACGCGGGGACAGCCCCCTTCAAGGGGCGCGGGCGACTGCGCGGCGAGCCACAACGCATCCGCACTCGCCGACGGACACGAGGCCCCGGGCCACTGGGCGCTTAAGCTGTGTCCGAACGCGGGGCAACAACACAGAAGGGGCGGTAAGACAGGTGAGCGCGAGCCCAAGCGGCAGCGTCGAGCACATGCTGCGCCAGGTCACCCCCGGGCGCTACGACGCCTACGAGGCACTGCTGCGCGCCCTCGCCACTCCTTCCTCCGGCCAGATCTGGATGCTCCTGTGGCACGGCCAGGCCGGCTCCCCGGACGCCCAGTACGGAAACATGGAGGTCGACGGCTCCAGCTACGCCCCCTGTGTGACCTCCGCCCAGGAGCTCTCGGCCAGTGGCTGGAACCGCTCCTACGAGGTGGTCGACGGACTCGACGTGGCCCGCACCCTCTATCCCGACCACTTCGGCCTCTGGCTCAACCCGCACGCCCCGGGCGGCGGCGTCGGCATCCCCTGGCTGGACCTGCGCCGCATCGCCACCGGCCTGGACCGCCAGCCCGCCGGCCCCCTGCGCCTGGCGGAACCCGGCATCGAGGTCGCGCAGTTCTACGCCCTGCTCGCGCAGAACGCCCACCGCACCCCGGCCCTGCGTTCCCTGCGCCGCGCCTGGGTGCAGCCCGCGCTCGGGGCGCCGTATCTCGCCATCGGCCTGGACGTGTACGACACCTCGCCGGCCGCGGTCGACTCGGTGCGCGCGATGATGCAGCAGTCCGTCGGCGCGGTCCCCGAGGGGCTGCCGGTCTCGACGGTCGCGATGACGGACGACTACGACCCGGTCGTGATGTGGATGCGGGTCAACGCCCGCCCGTTCTACGACCGCGAGGCCCATGCGGCCTCGCCCCAGCCACAGCTCCAGGCCCCGCCCCAGGTGCAGGCCCCGGCCGCCGGTTACGGCTACCCGCCCGTGCACGGCGGCTTCTGATCAACGGGCCCGATGAGCCCGCTGTTCGGCCCGGGCCGCAGAATGGATGGGCCCGACACGCTTCTGCGCGCGTAGACATCCGCCGTACGTCCCGAACCGTACACAATTCGGCGGTCTGTCCCAACTGGCCCACGTCCGGGAGTCGTTACCCACTGTTCGGATAACGGAATCCCCTGCACTGCATCACGGTTGCGCATACTTTCGCCGCCAGCTCTGGCGGGTGATCGCAACGACGCTGAAGACTCCCGACTCAAGACGCGAGGTGAAGACCTCGTGATCGTGGCAAGTCGACAAAGCCGCAAACCGCGGCAGGCGCAGGCCGGTCACCACCGGCGAGAGGGGTCGCTCACCGTGACCGCACCGATCGAGACCACCGGGGCAGCCGATGCACAGCCGGAGGCTGTGCTGGTGGGTGCCGACAAGGGGCAGATCGAGGGTCGTTCCCTGGGCCAGATCGCCTGGACCCGGTTCAAGCGGGACAGGGTCGCCGTCGTCGGCGGCGTGATCGTGATCCTGCTGATCCTCCTCGCGATCCTCTCGCGCCCCATCCAGGCCATGTTCGGCCTCGACCCCAACGCCTTCCACCAGGACCTGATCGTGCCCGACACCTCTCTGCCCAAGGGCGGCTGGGGCGGCATGAGCATGGATCACCCGCTGGGCGTGGACCCGAAGTTCGGCCGGGACATCGCCACCCGGATCCTGGAGGGCTCCTGGGTCTCGCTGGTCGTCGCCTTCGGCGCCACGATCCTGTCCAACGTGATCGGCGCGATCATGGGCGTGGTCGCGGGCTACTACGGCGGCCGGGTCGACTCGATCATCAGCCGGCTGATGGACATCTTCCTCGCCTTCCCCCTCCTGCTGTTCGCGATCGCCATCTCCGCCACCCTGCAGGGCGGCGCCTTCGGCCTCAACGGACTGCCGCTGCACCTGAGCGTGCTCATCTTCGTCATCGGCTTCTTCAACTGGCCCTATCTGGGCCGGATCGTGCGAGGCCAGACCCTCGCCCTGCGCGAGCGCGAGTTCGTGGACGCCGCCCGCGGCATGGGCGCCAAGGGCCCGTACATCCTCTTCCGCGAGCTGATGCCCAACCTGGTCGGCCCGATCATCGTCTACTCGACGCTGCTCATCCCGACCAACATCCTGTTCGAGGCCTCGCTGAGCTTCCTGGGTGTGGGCATCCAGCCCCCGCAGGCGTCCTGGGGCGGCATGCTCCGCGAAGCGGTCACCTACTACCAGGTCGATCCCCAGTACATGATCGTGCCGGGCCTCGCCATCTTCATCACCGTCCTGGCGTTCAATCTGCTCGGCGACGGTCTCCGCGACGCTCTCGACCCCCGCAGCCGCTAGGCAGCACCGAGAGACCACCCAGTTTTCCGATCAATGGAGGGGAAGCAGACCATCATGCGAAGGTCAGCGCTGGCCGCGGTCGCGGCCATCGGCTCCGCCAGCCTGCTGGTTGCAGGCTGCAGCAAGGCCGATGACAACAAGGACGGCAACACTCCGAAGGCGGCCGGTGCCAACGCGGCGACCACGGGTGTCGTCAATGCGTCCGACAAAAAGGGCGGCACGGTCACCTACGAGATGTCGGACGTGCCCGACTCGTTCGACCCGGGCAATACGTACTACGCGTACATGTACAACTTCAGCCGGCTCTACGCGCGCCCGCTGATGACGTTCCAGCCCGGCCCCGGCGAGAAGGGCAACACCCTTGTCCCGGACCTCGCCGCGAGCAAGGGCGTCCCGAGCGACGGCGGCAAGACCTGGACGTACAAGCTGCGTTCGGGCCTGAAGTACCAGGACGGCTCGGCGATCACGTCGAAGGACGTCAAGTACGCCGTCGAGCGGTCCAACTTCGCCCGTGACGTGCTCTCGCTCGGTCCGAACTACTTCCAGCAGTTCATGAAGGACGGCGACAAGTACAAGGGTCCGTACAAGGACAAGAGCGCCAAGGGCCTGTCCTCGATCGAGACGCCCGACGACACCACGATCGTCTTCCACCTGAACCGCGCCTTCCAGGAGTTCGACTACCTGGTCGCCGCGCCGCAGACGGCTCCGGTGCCGCAGGCCAAGGACGACGGCGTCGACTACGTCAAGCACATCGTGTCCTCGGGCTCGTACCAGTTCCAGAGCTACGAGGAGGGCAAGCAGGCCGTCCTCGTCCGCAACAAGAACTGGGACCCGAAGACCGACCCGCTGCGCAAGCAGCTGCCGGACAAGATCGTCGTCAACCTGAAGGTCAACCCGGAGACGATCGACAAGGACCTGCAGTCCGGCGACGCCACCGTCGACCTTGTCGGCGGCGGTGTCCAGGCCTCCACCCAGGCTCAGCTGATCAACTCGGCCGACGGCAAGGCCGCCACCGACAACACCTACGGTGGCCGCTTGGTCTACATGGCGATCAACACCAAGGTCGCCCCGTTCGACAAGGTCGAGTGCCGCAAGGCCGTGCAGTACGCCATCGACAAGGTCTCCGTGCAGACCGCCGAGGGCGGCCCGATCCGCGGTGAGATCGCCTCCACCGTTCTGCCGCCGGACATCACTGGCTACCAGAAGGCGGACGCCTACGCGACCAAGGGCAACAAGGGTGACGTCGCCAAGGCCAAGGAGCAGCTGAAGGCCTGCGGCAAGTCGTCGATCTCGACGAACATCTCGGCGCGCTCCGACCGCCCGCAGGAGATCGACGCGGCCACCGCGATCATCAACTCGCTGAAGAAGGTGGGCATCAACGCCACCCTGAAGCAGTACCCGCAGGGCAAGTACTTCACCGACTACGCGGGTGTGCCGAAGTTCACCGAGAAGCAGAACATCGGCCTGATCATGATGCAGTGGGGCGCCGACTGGCCCTCCGGCTACGGCTTCCTGCAGCAGATCCTGAACGGCAAGGCGATCAGCCAGTCCGGCAACACCAACCTGTCGCAGTACGACAACAAGAAGGTCAACGACCTGCTCGGCCAGGCCATTGGCACCGAGGACGTCGCCAAGCGCAACGAGCTGTACGCGCAGATCGACAAGCAGACGATGGACGACGCCGTCCTCGTGCCGCTGACCTACTTCAAGGTCCTGCTGTACCGCTCGCCATACGCCACCAACGTGGTCTCCACGGCCGCCTTCAGCGGTCAGTACGACTACCTCAACCTCGGCACCACGAAGAAGTAGCAGCCCCGGAAGGCAGGTGAAGGCATTGGTGCCCGCGGGCTACGCGGCCCGCGGGCACCAGCGCCGGTCCCCGTGATCTCGTACATCCTCCGCCGGACGTTCGCGGCAGTGATCCTGCTGCTCGTCGTCACCGCGGTCACCTTCGCCATCTTCTTCCTGCTGCCGCGACTCGCCGGCCAGACAGCGGATCAATTGGCGCAGCAGTACATCGGCAAGAGCCCGTCGAAGGCGGACATCGCCGCGGTCAAGCACAACCTCGGTCTGGACCAGCCCGTCTACGTCCAGTACTGGCACTTCATCAAGGGGATCGTGGCCGGCGCCACCTACGACCTCGGCCCCACCACGGTGCACTGCAACGCACCCTGCTTCGGCTACTCGTTCAAGACCCACCAGGCCGTCTGGCCGCAGCTCACCTCGCGCCTTCCGGTGACCCTCTCGCTGGCCGCGGGCGCCGCGGTGATGTGGCTGGTCTCGGGCGTGGTGATCGGCGTCATCTCCGCCCTGAAGCCGCGCTCGGTCTTCGACCGCACCTTCATGGGCGTCGCCCTCGCCGGTGTCTCCCTGCCCATGTTCTTCACGGGCAACCTGGCGATCCTGCTCTTCACCTACACCTGGCCGATCTTCGGCCGCACCTACGTCCCGCTCACCGAGAACCCCTCGGAATGGGCCAACACCCTCTTCCCCGCGTGGTGTTCGCTCGCGCTGCTGTACTCCGCCATCTACGCGCGGCTCACCCGCTCGGGCATGCTGGAGACGATGAACGAGGACTTCATCCGCACGGCCCGTGCCAAGGGCCTGCGCGAGCGGAAGGTCGTGGTCCGGCACGGACTGCGCGCCGCGCTCACCCCGATCATCACGGTCTTCGGCATGGACCTCGGTCTGCTGCTGGGCGGCGCGGTGATCACCGAGAGCGTGTTCTCGCTGCACGGCGTCGGCCAGTACGCGGTGCAGGCCATCAACGACAACGACCTGCCGCCGATCCTGGGCGTGACCCTGCTCGCCGCCTTCTTCGTCGTCATCGCAAATCTCCTGGTGGACGTGCTCTACGCGGCCGCCGACCCGCGCGTGAGGCTCTCGTGACCGAACTCTCCAAGACCGGCGCCGCCGTGGGCGAGCCCACCGCCTCCGGCAAGACGCCCGAAGCCTTCCTCGAAGTCCGCGACCTCAAGGTGCACTTCCCGACCGACGACGGCCTGGTCAAGTCCGTCGACGGGCTCAGCTTCTCGCTGGAGAAGGGCAAGACCCTCGCCGTCGTCGGTGAGTCCGGATCCGGCAAGTCGGTCACCTCGCAGGCCATCATGGGCCTGCACCGGCTCGGCACCCGCGGCAAGAACGTGCAGATGTCCGGCGAGATCTGGCTGGACGGCAAGGAACTGGTCTCCGCCTCCCCGGACGAGGTGCGCAAGCTCCGCGGCCGCGAGATGGCGATGATCTTCCAGGACCCGCTGTCCGCGATGCACCCGTACTACAAGATCGGCGACCAGATCGTGGAGGCCTACCGGGTCCACCACGACGTCAACAAGAAGGTCGCCCGCAAGCGGGCCATCGAGATGCTCGACCGGGTAGGCATCCCCGAGCCGGCCAAGCGCGTCGACGGCTACCCGCACGAGTTCTCCGGCGGTATGCGCCAGCGCGCCATGATCGCCATGGCCCTGGTCAACAACCCCGAGCTGCTCATCGCGGACGAGCCGACCACCGCCCTCGACGTGACCGTCCAGGCGCAGATCCTCGACCTGATCCGGGACCTGCAGAAGGAGTTCGGCTCCGCGGTCATCATGATCACCCACGACCTCGGTGTGGTCGCCGAGATCGCCGACGACGTCCTGGTGATGTACGGCGGCCGGTGCATCGAGCGCGGACCGGCCGACGAGGTCTTCGAGAAGCCGCAGCACCCCTACACCTGGGGCCTGCTCGGCTCGATGCCGCGCATCGACCGCGAGACCTCCGAACGGCTCATCCCGGTCAAGGGCCAGCCGCCGAGCCTCATCAACGTCCCCTCGGGCTGCGCCTTCCACCCGCGCTGCCCGTACGCGGACATCCCCAAGGGGAACGTCACCCGCACGGTGCGCCCCGAGCTGGCGCAGGTGGGCACCGGGCACTGGTCCGCCTGCCACCTCCCGGCCGAGGACCGTGAGCGGATCTGGACCGAAGAGATTGCGCCGAAGCTGTGAGTGAGACCAAGAAGACGGACTCCGTCGACAACGCCGTGATCCCGCAGCAGGCGCAGGCCCCCGAGGACGCCTCGGCGGACCGCGAGGTGCTGCTCAAGGTCGAGGGCCTGACCAAGCACTTCCCGATCAAGAAGGGCGTCCTCCGGCGCCAGGTCGGCGCGGTGAAGGCCGTCGACGGCATCGACTTCGAGGTGCGCAAGGGCGAGACCCTGGGCGTGGTCGGCGAGTCGGGCTGCGGCAAGTCGACCATGGGCCGGGTCATCACCCGCCTCCAGGACCCGACCGACGGCACGATCACCTTCGAGGGCCAGGACATCACGCGGCTGAACGCCGGGCAGATGCGTCCGCTGCGCCGCGACATCCAGATGATCTTCCAGGACCCGTACGGGTCCCTGAACCCCCGTCACACCATCGGCTCGATCGTCTCGGCGCCGTTCCGGCTGCAGGGCGTGGAGCCCGAGGGCGGGGTGAAGAAGGAGGTCCAGCGGCTCCTCGAACTGGTCGGCCTCAGCCCCGAGCACTACAACCGCTATCCGCACGAGTTCTCCGGCGGCCAGCGCCAGCGCATCGGCATCGCCCGCGCGCTCGCCCTGAAGCCGAAGCTGGTCGTGGCCGACGAGCCGGTCTCCGCGCTGGACGTCTCCATCCAGGCGCAGGTCGTGAACCTGATGGACGACCTCCAGCAGGAACTCGGCCTCACCTACGTGATCATCGCCCACGACCTCTCCGTGGTGCGGCACGTCTCGGACCGCATCGCGGTGATGTACCTGGGCAAGATCGTCGAACTGGCCGACCGCACCTCGCTGTACCAGGCGCCGATGCACCCGTACACCAAGGCGCTGATGTCGGCCGTGCCGGTGCCGGACACCAGGCGCCGGGGGCAGAAGAGCGAGCGCATCCTGCTGCGCGGCGACGTGCCCTCGCCGATCGCCCCGCCCTCGGGCTGCCGTTTCCACACCCGCTGCTGGAAGGCGACGGAGATCTGCAAGTCGACCGAGCCGCAGCTCGTCGAGCTGAGGCCCGGCCAGCAGGTCGCCTGCCACCACCCGGAGAACTTCGCCGACCAGGCTCCCCAGGACACCGTCCTGCTCTCGGCGGCGAAGGCGGCCTCGGAGCTGGTCCCGGACGCGCTGCTGGAGGAGTCGGCGAAGACGGCGACCGAGCCGGAGGCCGCCGAGGAGGCAGCCGCCGACACCGCCGCCGAGCCGGAGGCTGCTGAGGAAGCATCCGAGGAGGCCGCCGCCGAGCCGGAGGTCGCAGAAGAGGCTCCCGAAGAGGCTGCCGACGAGGCCGGCTCCGCCGAGGAGGCCTCCGAAGCCGAGCCTGCGTCGGAGGAGGAGGCTGCCGATGAGCGGCCCTCGGACTCCGCCGGGGCCAAGGCCAAGGCGCCCGAAACCGACTCGAAGGAGTCAACCGACAAGTAGCGCATGACAACTGGGCAAAGTCATGCACATGCCTGAACGGGAGAGTGCAGAGTCGTCCGTGTCCGTCCACCGACCGGCACACGCTCGAAAGGGACGACCATGGCACTCTCCCGTTCGGCACGCTTAGGGGCCCTCGCCACCGCGGCGGCCTCGTTTCTGGTCCTCGGCGCCTCCTCCGCCCCCGAACCCGGCGCACCCGGCATCGGCGACCCCTACTTCCCACAGCTCGGCAACGGCGGCTTCGACGCCCGCCACTACGACCTGGACATCGCCTACGACCCGGGCACCGGCCGTCTGGACGGCCGCACGACCCTCACCGCGCGCGCCACCCAGAACCTCTCCTCCTTCGACCTCGACCTCCAGAAGCTGGAGATCACCAAGGTCGAAGTCGACGGCAGACGCGCCCGGTTCACACGGGACGGCGACGAGGTCACCGTCACCCCGCGCGGCACCCTCCGCAAGGGCCGGCACTTCACCGTGTCCGTCACCTACGGCGGCATACCCGAACCCCTCAGCGGCCCGATCGTCTTCGGCTCGAAGTACGGCTGGATGAAGACCGGCGACGGAGTCTTCGTCGCCTGCGAGCCCAACGCCGCCTCCACCTGGTTCCCGTCCAGCGACCACCCCGCCGACAAGGCCACCTACGACATCCGGATCAAGGCGCCCAGGGGCCTGACCGGAGTCTCCAACGGCCGGCTGGTGTCGACGTACGACAAGGGCGGCTCGACGTACTCCCACTGGCGGGAGAACCGGCCGATGGCCACCTACCTCGCGACCGCCACCATCGGGAAGTTCGACGTGCGCACCGGCCGCACCCCGGGCGGCACCCCGATCTACGTCGCCATCGACCCCGTACTGAAGAACAGCAACAGTGTCGACGTGTACGCGGTCACCGCCGCCGCCACCGACTACTGGTCGCAGGTCTTCGGGCCGTACCCCTTCGAGGAGACCGGCGCGATCGTCGACGACATGCCCGAGGCCGGGTTCTCCCTGGAGGTGCAGAGCAAGCCCGCCTACTCGGCCGTGCGCAACGAGACGACCATCGTGCACGAGCTGGCCCACCAGTGGTTCGGCGACTCGGTGAGTGTGGCCCAGTGGAAGGACATCTGGCTCAACGAGGGCTTCGCCACCTACGCCCAGTGGCTGTGGGCCGAGCACCAGGGCACCCGCACGGCCCACGACTCCTTCCTCGCCGACTACAACTCCCGCGCGGCCACCTCGTCCTTCTGGCAGATCAAGGTGGCGGACCCGCAGCGCGACACGATGTTCGCCTCCGCCGTCTACGACCGCGGCGCGATGACGCTCCAGATGCTCCGGGAGCGCATCGGCGACCGGGCGTTCTTCAAGCTGCTGCCCGCGTGGACCCGGCTCCACCGGTACGGCAACGCGGACACGGCCGACTTCATCCGCCTCGCCGAGCGGATCAGCGGGCAGCAGCTCGACGACCTCTTCGACACCTGGCTGTTCACCACAGGCAAGCCGACCCTGTAGGCCTGGCTTTGTAAGGTTCACGCCCCTTGACAGGTGAGAATGTCAGGGTGCAGATCCAGCAACTCTTCAGCCCCTCCGTCCAGCACACGCTCGATGTCATCGGCATCTTCGTGTTCGCGATCTCCGGCGCCCTGCTGGCCGTCCGGAAGAACTTCGACGTCTTCGGCATCGCCGTGCTCGCCGAGGTCACCGCGCTGGGCGGAGGGCTGTTCCGCGATCTGGTCATCGGGGCCGTGCCCCCGGCCGCCTTCACGGACCTCGGGTACTTCCTCACCCCGCTGCTCGCCGCGCTCGTCGTCTTCTTCCTGCATCCGCACGTGGAGCGCATCCAGTCGGCGGTGCTCGTCTTCGACGCGGCCGGCCTGGGCCTGTTCTGCGTCACGGGGACGACGAAGGCGTACTCGTACGGCCTCAACCTGACCGCCTCCGCGACCCTGGGCCTGGCCACCGCGGTCGGCGGCGGCGTCCTTCGGGACGTGCTCGCCAACGAGGTCCCCTCGCTGCTGCGCTGGGACCGCGACCTGTACGCGGTCCCAGCGATCGTAGGCGCCACCATGGTGGTGCTGTGCCTGCGCTACGACGCGCTGACCCCGTTCACCAGCGGGCTCGCGGTCGTCACCGCTTTTGTCCTGCGTCTGCTGGCGATGAAGTTCCACTGGCGAGCTCCGCGTGCTTGGAACCGGCGTTCGACGGTGTCCGAGGAGTAGACCCGGCGGCTCCGGTGGTCCCGGTGGCCCCCGTGGTTCCGGCGGCCCCGGCGGTTCCGGCCGATCCCGTGGAGCCGGCCAGGGAACGGTCCTGGCCCTGGGCGCGGTTCTGGCCCATCTGCAGGGTCAGCCACCGGAAGACCGTGGTGACCTGGGGCCGCCACAGCGCCATGGTGTGCCCGCCCGCGCTGCGCGGCAGGAACACCACGTGCACGGTCGTCGGTGCCTTGGCGATGGACTCCATGGCCACGCCCGCCTGGTACCCGTCACCGGACTCGCCGGAGAAGTAGAGCGCGACCCGGGGCGGCGCGACGGCCTTCTTGAGGAGCAGGTAAGGATTGTTCTCGGCGCGCAGGACGGGGCTCTGCGCGGCGAGGGAGTTGCGCTCGCCGATCGGGTCGTTGTACCCGGACATGCTCACCGCGGCCCGGTAGCGGTCCGGGTGCGCCACGGCCAGCTTGACCGCGCAGTGCGCGCCGGCCGAGTACCCGCCGACCGCCCAGCCCTGCGGTGCCGGCAGAGCCCGGAAGTTGTCCATGACCATCTTCGGCACGTCGATGCTCAGCCAGCTGTCGGCGTTCACCTGACCGGGGATGTTGGCGCAGCCGGTGTCCACACCGGCCAGCAGGTTGGTGCGCGGGGCGACCAGGATGAAGGGTGCCACCTGGCCGCTCTTCATCAGCGGCAGCAGCTGCTCGTGCGTCTTCATCGACCCGAACCAGGCCTTCGCGGAGCCGGGGTAGCCCGGCAGTATCTCCACGACCGGGAACTTCTTGTGACGGTAGGCCGGATCGTTGTACTGGGGCGGCAGCCAGACGTAGACCTCGGCGTTGACGCCGGACACCCGGCCCTTGAGCTGGGTGACCTTCACCCCGCCGGCCGCGTGCATCCCGGGCCCGTCGGCCTGCTCGAAGTCCTGCTTGACCTTGGGGAGCTTCTTGAACGCTATGCCGCCGGTACCGTCCCGGCCGAGGTCGGCGGCCTGCTGGACGTGGTTGCCGGTTCCCAGCAGGTCGGCCCAGTTGTCGTACAGATTGTTCTGGTTGTTGACCAGTACGAAGACCAGCGTGACGGCCGTGCCCTGGGCGAACAGCAGCATCAGCACCCGGGCGGCGGTGCGCAGGGCCTTGGGCCCGCGCATCCTCGACCAGAGGACGAGCGGCAGTATCAGGGCGACCACGGACAGCACAATGGTCGTGTAGAGGAACGGAGTCCCGGTGAGGCTCATGTCCCCATAGAGGGAAAACGGGGGCTCGTGGTTGTGGACGTGTCCGGACACTTACCGAGAAATTGCCGGAACCTCACTCTGTAGAAGGGATCCTGCCGCATCACGTCATGCGACCGCAACATGGAAAGCTACCGCTTAGTAATTACGTGTTGTACCGTTCAGCCATGCCAGAAGCAGCTTCCGCCCCTTCCCCCACCCTCGGCTTCGCCGGAGCGGGGGGACCCGCATCGCGGGCCGTGATCGGCGACAGCGAGTTCGACCGCGACACGGCGGTCGCCCGGCGCGGGCCCGGTGTCTACGACATCGACCTCTCGGCCGGCTGGACCATCTTCGACGCCGTCAACGGCGGCTTTCTGCTGGCCGTCCTCGGCCGGGCCCTCGCGGACGCCCTCCCGCACCCGGACCCGTTCAGCGTCTCCGCGTACTACCTGACCGCGTCCCGGCCGGGCCGGGCGGTCGTCCGCACCGAGACGGTCCGCACCGGCCGCACCCTCTCCACCGGCCAGGCCTCGCTCTTCCAGTACGACGACGAGGGCAACGAGGTCGAGCGCATCCGCGTCCTCGCCTCCTACGGCGACCTCTCCGACCTCCCCGACGACGTCCGCACGACGGCGACGCCGCCCGCGATCCCGCCGCTGGAGCAGTGCTTCGGCGCCGACGACGCACCCGAACCGCTGCCGGGCGGCTCGGCCATCGCCGAGCGGCTGCTGCTGAAGCTGGACCCGGCCACCCTCGGCTGGGCGGTCGGCGCACCCTCCGGCAAGGGGGAGATGCGCGCCTGGTTCGGGCTGGCCGACGGCCGCGACGCCGACCCGCTCTCCCTCCTCCTCGCGGTGGACGCCCTGCCGCCCACCGCTTTCGAGATCGGTCTCAAGGGCTGGGTGCCCACGGTCGAGCTGACCGCCCATGTCCGCCGGCGCCCGGCCCCCGGCCCGCTGCGGGTGTCGATCACCACCCGCAACCTGGCCGGCGGCTTCCTGGAGGAGGACGCCGAGGTCTGGGACAGCGAGGACCGTCTGGTCGCCCAGTCCCGCCAGCTCGCCCGGTTCAGCCGCGGCTGAACGGCGCCCGGCCCGTCCAGGCCGCCAACCGCTCGTAGACCCCCGCCCCTTCGGGTGCCTCCCGGCGGGCGTCGAAGGGGGTCTGCGCGTCGCGGGGGCGGGAGTCCGGCAGCACCTGGCGGGCGGTGGCGAGCGCGAACTCGGCCGGCTCCGGGTCGAGGCCGTGCGGGTGGCCGACGGCCTCGGCCAGGTCCCAGGTGTGCGTCACGAGCTCCATGACGTAGCCGGAGAGCGCCGCGTGGCCGGGCAGCGCCTCGCCCCAGGGCACCCGCACCGGGCTCGTCATCCGCTCGTCGGGCTCCCAGGCCTTCAGGACCCGTACCCGCACCTCTTCGTAGGCCGCCGCCCAGCCGTCGTCCCCGACGCCCTCGGCGAAGGGATGCACCGCGAGTCCGTCGCCGCCCTCGCCGACCACGGCGATCCGCCGGGTGCCCCCGACGATGTGGCTCAGCAGGGTGCGTACGTCGAACTCGGTACAGGGCGTGGGGCCGTCGAGCTGCTCGGGGCGCACCGCCCCGATGAGCGCGGCCGCCTGCTCGGTGGCGCGGGTGTAGACGGGGCGCGGGTCGATGAAGCCGGTGGTGGTCATGGTCTGCCTCTCCGTTGGCGGGTACGAGCAGAGGATGCGCCGATAACCTGACAGAATCCGTCAGCATTTGCGTCGGGGTCCGGTGGGGCGGGACCCTGGGGGCGTGAAGTCCGGCCGGCTGCTGTCGATCCTGCTGCTCCTGCAGACCCGGGGCCGGGTGCCCGCGCACGAACTCGCCGGGCGGCTCGAGGTGTCGGTCCGCACGATCTACCGGGACATCGAGGCGCTGTCGGCCTCCGGCGTCCCCGTGTACGCCGAGCGCGGCCGGCACGGCGGCATCGAACTCCTCGCCGGATTCCGCACCGACGTCACCGGCCTGACCGCCGACGAGTCCCGCGCCCTGTTCATCCTCGCCGCCCAGGGTGCCCATGCCGCGCTCGGCCTCGACGCGGCGCTCGGCTCGGCCCTGCGCAAGGTGATGGCGGCCCTGCCTGCGCCGCACCGGCCCGCCGCCGAGGTCACCAGCCGCCGCATCCTGGTCGACGCCACCCGCTGGCGGGGCGGCCCGCAACAGGCCGTCGACCTCCAGGTGCTCCAGGACGCGGTGTTCCAGGACCGGCGGCTGAAGCTGCGCTACCGGCACAGCGGGGAGCAGGAGCCGCGGACGTACACCGTGGATCCCTACGGTCTGGTCGCCAAGGCCGGGATCTGGTACCTGGTCGCCGACCGGCGCGGCGGGCCCCGGCTCTTCCGGGCCGACCGGGTGCGCTCGGCCCGGGTACTGGACGAGCCGGTGCGGCGCCGGGCCGGTGTGGAACTCGCCGACGTCTGGGAGGTGCTGCGCCGGCAGGTGGAGGAGCGGGCGCAGGACGCGACCGAGGTCACGGTACAGGTGCGGCGCGAGGCCCTCGACATGTTCCGGCGCATCGCCGCCGCGCAGCTGACCGGGCCGCCGGACGACGACGGCGAGAGCGACCGGGTCACCGCCCGGCTGTCGTACCCGGCCCTGCGCGCGGTGCGCCAACTGCTCGTGTTCTCCGACCAGGTGGAGATCCTGGACCCGCCCGAGGCGCGTGCGGAACTGGTCCGGGCGGCCCGTTCGGTCACGGCTCTGTACCGGGCGGAAGCCCGCGGGGCGGGCGGAGGGCGGGCCCGGCGGGGCTGACCGGGCGGGGGCGACCGGGCGGAGAGCGGGCTCGGCGGGCCGACCGGGCGGCACTGGTCGGAAGGGAGCGTCGGGGCGGGTGGGGGCGGGGGAGGGTCAGTCCAGCCAGTGCCGGCGGCCGATGGTGATGAGCCGCATCTGCCGGGTGGCGAGCTGGGTGACCCGCTCCCGCTCGCCCTCGCCCTGCGGGGCCTCCAGCGCCTCAAGGAAGAGGGAGGCGGTGATGAGCATCTGGTCGACGTAGAGGTGCGCGAGCATCAGCACGTCGTCGTCGTTCCAGCCCTCGGCCTGCGGATCCTTGGCCAGCTCGGCCTTCACCTCCTCGGCGAACCGGGCCAGTTGGTCCCGGATGGCCTCGCGCACCGGCTGGACCCCGCCATGGCGCTCGCGGGCGATGAAGCGCACATGGGCGGGGTGGGCGTCCACGTGGTGCGCGATCAGCTCGATGGCACGCGCGATGCGTTCCTCGCTGTCGCCCGCCGTGGACACCGTCGTGCGCACCATCGGGTGCAGGCTGCCCAGTGCCTCGTCGACCAGGGCCACCCCGAGGTCGGCGGTGGAGCGGAAGTGCCGGTAGAAGGCGGTCGGGGCGACACCGACGGCACGGGTGACCTCGCGCAGGCCCAGACTGCTCAGACTCTGCTCCTCCAGCAGCGCGAGGGCCGCGTCCAGGAACGCCTGCCGGGTCTTCTGCTTCTGGGCCTGCCGGATGCCGAGGGTGTGACTCATGTCATCCAGTTAACAACTGTTCTCTGGAATTTGAAAGCCGCGGGACGCGCTAGACTCTAAGTCAGTGAACAAGTGTTACTACAACTGTTCACCGAAGCTTCACGCCAGGCCTTCACGTCGGGCCTTCGCGCCAGGTATCACTCGAGGTATCCCGGAGGGGGGATCTGATCCCATGCTGTTCTTCGTCGCCGCACTCATGCTGCTCGGTGTCGTGCTGGGCACCGTGGCCCACGCGCCGCTGGGCGTCACCGCCGCCGTCGCCGCCGTCATCGCCGTCTGGCTCGGCATCTTCGCGATCCGTGAGCGTCACGGCCGCCGTCGCCGCACCTCGGCCAACTGACCGTCCGTAACGACTTCCAGGAGCTGAGCACCATGCAACTCACCGCACCGGCCGCAGGCCGCACCGACACGCCCCCGCGCGCGCGGGACACCGACGGCATGGCCGTGGCGTCCTTCATCCTCGGCCTCCTCGGCCTGCTCGTCCTCAACCTCTTCCTCGGCCCCATCGCCATCGCCCTGGCCGCCGTCGCCCTCTGGCGCGGCACGTCCCGCCGTGGCCGCGCATACCTGGGCCTGGGCCTGGGCGTGGCCGACCTGGCGGTCCTGGTGATCGCCATGCAGATGTCCCACACGGTGTCGTGGAGCCTCTGACCGGCCCCTGACCGGCCTCTGGCCCCGCCGCCCGTGACCACCTGACGCCGGCAACGCCCCGAGGACGACGGGGTACGGCCACGCACCCTCCCGCCCCCACCCCGGGCCCCACTCCCGCCGTGGTCACCCGGCCGACGCCCGCGCTCGCCGTGGGCGGCCGATCAGCTCTCACCGTGGGCATCCGGCCAACGCCCGCCCCCGCCGTGGGCGCCCGGTCAGCTCCCACCCCTGCTCTCACCGTGGGCACACGGCCGGCCCCGCTCTCGGCCTCGCTCCCACCCCCACTCCCGCCCTCGCCGTGGGCGGTCGGTCAGCGACCACTCGGCCTCGCTCCGGCTCCCGCCCCCGCCCTGGGCAGTCGGTCAGCAATCACTCGGTCTCGCTCCCGCTCCGGCTCCCGCCCCCGCCGTGGGCAGTCGTTCCGCACGGCGGAACGGGTGGGCGCGGCCCGCGGCGCCGGGTATGCCGCCACCGACCCCGGGAGCGGTCCACGCACGGCGCGCACGGCCGGGCCCGACAGGGATACGCGGCCCGAGCCCGCCCGCAGGGGCCCCGTAGAATCGGCGGCACCATGGCTTACCTCGACCACGCCGCAACGACCCCGATGCTCCCGGAGGCGGCGGAGGCACTGACCGCCCAGCTGAGCATCACCGGCAACGCGTCCTCCCTGCACGCCTCAGGCCGCCGGGCCCGCCGTACGGTCGAGGAGTCCCGCGAAACCCTCGCGGAGGCGCTGGGCGCCCGCCCCAGCGAGGTCGTCCTCACCTCGGGCGGCACCGAGGCCGACAACCTCGCGGTGAAGGGCCTGTACTGGTCCCGCCGTGACGCCGACCCGGCCCGCACCCGCGTTCTGGCCAGCCCCGTCGAGCACCACGCCGTGCTCGACGCCGTGCACTGGCTCGGCGAACACGAGGGCGCCACCGTCGAGTACCTCCCCGTCGACTCCTACGGCAGGGTCCACCCCGAGGCGCTGCGCGAAGCCATCGCCCGCAACCCCGACGACGTCGCCCTGGCCACCGTGATGTGGGCCAACAACGAGATCGGCACGGTACTGCCGGTCCATGAACTGGCCGAAGCCGCAGGCGAGTTCGGCGTCCCCCTGCACGCCGACGCGGTCCAGGCGTTCGGCCAGCTCCCGGTCGACTTCGGCGCTTCCGGCCTCGCCGCGATGACGGTGTCCGGGCACAAGGTGGGCGGCCCGTACGGCATCGGCGCGCTCCTGCTCG
Organism: Streptomyces sp. NPDC107581; assembly: GCF_055657175.1. Lineage (NCBI taxonomy): Bacteria > Bacillati > Actinomycetota > Actinomycetes > Kitasatosporales > Streptomycetaceae > Streptomyces > Streptomyces sp. NPDC107581. The sequence goes on along the minus strand of NZ_JBVKBH010000024.1, from coordinate 29,078 downwards.
GCCGCGAGTACACCCCCGTACCCGTCCTGCACGGCGGCGGCCAGGAGCGACACGTACGCTCCGGCACCCTCGACGTCCCCGCCGTCGCCTCCTTCGCGGTGGCCGGCCGGCTCGCCGCCGAGCGGCGCGAGTGGTTCGCCCGCGAGATCGGGGCCCTGCGGGACCGGCTGATCGCCGCCGTCCGTACGGCCGTACCGGACGCGATCCTCGGTGGTGACCCGGCGCCCGGGGGACGGCTCCCGGCCAACGCGCACTTCACCTTCCCCGGCTGCGAGGGCGATTCCCTGCTGCTCCTGCTGGACGCCCAGGGCATCGAGTGCTCCACCGGCTCCGCCTGCACGGCCGGCGTCGCGCAGCCCAGCCATGTCCTGCTCGCCACCGGCACGGACCCGGACCTGGCCCGGGGCACCCTGCGCTTCTCCCTCGGCCACAGCTCCACGGAGGCGGACGTCGAGGCGGTCACCAAGGCCATCGGACCGGCGGTGGAGCGGGCCCGCGCGGCGGGCCTCAGCTGAGCGCCGGAAGCGACCTGACGCGTCGTACGCACGGCACCGGCGCCCGCAAAAACGGAGCCCGGGTCACCTGAGCCCGGTGCCGGCACAAGCGCACGAAGCGTGGCGACACGGAGCCCGGTGCCCGGAGCGGGGCGGGCGCACAAAGAACCTACGAGACGGGTTCCCTTCGCCGGTATTGTCCGGATCAGGTGACTGGGGGTCGCCTTCCAGTCCAGTACATGCGACCTTCCGGCCTCTCAGTCCGACCGTCGACGTCGGCCCCAGCGGAAGCCGTGTGCCTCTCGCCAAAGTCGGCTACTCCGGTCGAACTCCCTCACTCGTCCCGTAGGCGACTTCCAGCATAGAACGTCCGCTGCGTTACGGCATGTGCTGAATCATGATTCTTTGTACCGTTATGCCCCGACTCTGCTCATCTGCCGCACCAGCCTCATGTATCGCACCCAGTCCCAGTGCGGCCCGGGGTCGGTGTGGTCCGTGCCCGGCACCTGCACATGCCCGATGACGTGCTCCCGGTCGGCGGAGAAGTCGTAGCGCCCGCAGATCGCGGCCGTCAGCCGCGCCGAGGCCGTGTACATCGCGTCCGTGAAGGACGAGGGATCCTCCACGAAGCCCTCGTGCTCGATGCCGACGCTGCGCTCGTTGTACCCCCGGTTGCCCGCGTGGAAGGCCACGTCCAGCTCGCGGACCAGCTGGGTGATCCGGCCGTCCCTGCGCACGATGTAGTGCGCCGCCGCCCCGTGCGCAGGGTCCTGGAAGGCCTTCACCGCGCTGCCGTAGCCGCCCTGCGTGACATGGACGACCACCCGGTCCACCGCGTAGTCGTCCGGCCGGTCCGCCCGCCGGTAGTTCGCCGGTGAGGCCGCCAACCACCGCGCCCCACGGAAGTCGACCGCCCCCGCCACCCGCGGTCTGTCCACCCCCGGCAGCCGCCACCACAGACGGGACAGCTCCTGCCGGGCCAGCACGGCCGTGCCCACGGCGGCCGCGGCCCCGCCGACCAGCAGGGCCCGCCGCCCCAGCCGCCGGTCCGCGTCCCCGCCCGCCGCCCCTGCCGTCCGCCCGCTCGTCGCCCCCATGCGATCGTCAACGGATATCCGGCGGTTCCGGTTCCCGCGCCCCCGTACCCTGGAAGGGCTATGACTGACACCCCGCAGCGCCCCCGCCCCCTCCGCGTCCTCGCCGCCATGTCGGGCGGCGTGGACTCCGCCGTCGCCGCCGCCCGCGCGGCCGAGGCGGGCCACGACGTGACCGGCGTCCACCTCGCGCTCTCCGCGAACCCGCAGTCCTTCCGCACCGGCGCGCGGGGCTGTTGCACCATCGAGGACTCGCGTGACGCCCGCCGCGCGGCCGACGTCATCGGCATCCCGTTCTACGTCTGGGACCTCGCCGACCGCTTCCGCGAGGACGTGGTCGAGGACTTCATCGCCGAGTACGAGGCCGGCCGCACCCCCAACCCGTGCCTGCGCTGCAACGAGAAGATCAAGTTCGCCGCGCTGCTGGACAAGGCGCTGGCACTCGGCTTCGACGCGGTCTGCACCGGCCACTACGCCAAGGTGATCGTGGGCGAGGACGGCTCCCGCGAGCTGCACCGCGCCTCCGACATGGCCAAGGACCAGTCGTACGTGCTCGGCGTTCTGGACGAGAGGCAGCTCGCGCACGCGCTGTTCCCGCTCGGCGACACGGTCACCACCAAGGACGAGATCCGCGCGGAGGCCGAGCGCAGGGGCCTGGCCGTGGCCAAGAAGCCCGACTCGCACGACATCTGCTTCATCGCCGACGGCGACACCCAGGGCTTCCTGGCCCAGCGGCTCGGCAAGGCGGAGGGCGACATCGTCGACGAGTCCGGCGCCAGGCTGGGCACGCACGAGGGCGCCTACGGCTTCACCATCGGCCAGCGCAAGGGCCTGCGCATCGGCACCCCGGCCGACGACGGCAAGCCACGCTACGTCCTCGACATCTCCCCGGTGACCAACACGGTGACCGTCGGCCCGGCCGCCGCCCTGGACGTCAACGCCCTGACGGCGATCAAGCCGCGCTGGTGCGGCACCGCACCGTCCGGTCCGGGCACCTACACCGCGCAGCTGCGCGCCCACGGAGGCGAGACCGAGGTCACGGCGGAGCCGGTCGACGGCGGGCTGCGCGTCACCTTCGCCGAGCCGGTCCGCGGCGTCGCCCCCGGCCAGGCGATCGTGCTCTACGACGGCACGCGCGTGGTGGGCTCGGCGACGATCGCGTCGACCACGCGCGTGACGGCAACGGCGGTCTGACCGCCTGAGCCGGGCCGCCCGGCGCGGCAGCCGGCCGAGTCACCCGGTGAGGCAGCCGGGCCGCCCGGCGCGGCAGTCGAGTCGCCCGGCGGGGCAGCCGGGCCACCCGCCGGGTCACGTCGCCCGGGCCGGGCCACTCGGCGAGGCATGCCGTCCGGGCCGGGTCACCCGGTGAGGAACTCGACGAGCACGGGGGCGAGCACGTCCGGCTCCGCCATGTGCGTCTGCCCCTCCAGCACCCGGTAGGTGCTCTGCGGCACCGCGTCGGCCACGGCGCGGTTCGCCGTGCGCATCCACTCCGGGCTCGCCCCGCCCGCGACCACCAGAACGGGCACGGCGATCGCGGCCAGTCGCTCCCGGGGCAGCAGACCGTCGCCCATGACGGCGTCGTCGTACGCAAGACTCGGGGCGACGGCCTCCATGCCGGCCCACATGGGCGACTGGCGGGCGCCCCGGATCATCTCCTCGCCCAGGCCGGTCAGACGCAGGAACAGCTCCACCGCGTCCCCGCGCCGGCCCTCGGCGAGCGCCTTGGCCAGGTTCTCCTTGTACGCGGCCTCCCGCGCGGCGCCGCCGTCCAGGAAGTCCGCGAACGGCGCCTCGTACACGGCGGCCTGACGGACCGGAAGACCGCTCGCCGCCGCCTCCAGCACCAGTGCCCCGCCCGAGGAGACCCCGAACAGCGCCGCCCGGCCGCCCACCGCGTCGATCAGCGCGGCCAGGTCCTCCACCTCACGCGCCACCGCGTACGGCGCCGTGTCGCCGCTCTCGCCGCGGCCCCGGCGGTCGTAGACGACGGCCGTGCAGTGGTCGGCGAGCCGGTGCGCCAGGGGCGTCACGGTGCCTCCGGTGGACATCGCGCCGCTCACCAGGATCACCGTCGGCCCCCGGCCGATCACTCGGTACGCGAGGGCGGTGCCGTCGCGCGAAGTCGTCTTCTTGTCCATGCCCGTGCAGACTGCCGCACGGCGCCGGACTCATCGGTCACGACACGTCGACGTCGTAGAAGCAGAAGTGATCCCTGATCTCCGCCACGTCCGCCTTCGGGTCCGGGTACGCCCAGACCAGGTCGGGCGCGTCCGGCAGCGACCAGTAGGACGCGGTGCCCTTGAAGGGGCACACCGTGTGCGTGTCCGACGGGGTCAGCAGGTCGAGGCGGACGTCCTCGGCGGGGATGTAGTACCGCACCGGAGAGCCCGTCTCGCGCAGCACGAGGGGGCGGTCGGTCTCCGCGAGCACCTGGTCGCCGTGCACCACGCGCACGTGCCGCTCGCTCTTCTCGATGGTGATGGTGTGTCCACGGGTCATGCTGGAACAGCGCCTGCGGGCCCGGAGTTCTTCCCGCGTACGGTGGGGGACATGAATATCTGCGTCTTCCTGTCCGCGGCCGACCTCGACGAGCGGTACACGCGCCCCGCGCGCGAGTTCGCGAAGCTGCTCGGCAAGGGCGGGCACACGCTGGTGTGGGGCGGTTCCAACGTCGGGCTGATGAAGGTCGTCGCCGACGGTGTGCAGGAGGCGGGCGGCAGGCTGCTCGGGGTCTCCGTCGGCTTCCTGGCGACGAAGGCGCGGCCCGGCGCCGACGAGATGGTCATCGCGGCCGACCTCGCCGAGCGCAAGAAGCTGCTCCTGGAGAAGGCCGACGCCGTGGTGATCATGGTGGGCGGGACCGGGACGCTGGACGAAGCCACCGAGATCCTGGAGCTGAAGAAGCACGGCCGCACCGACAAGCCGGTGGTGCTGCTGAACACGGCGGGCTTCTACGACGGCCTCGAGGAGCAGTTCCGCCGCATGGAGGACGAGGGCTTCCTGCCGCGTCCGCTGTCCGAGCTGATGCTCTTCGCCGCGGAGCCGGCCGACGCACTCGCCCACCTCGAGAAGTCACTGCCGTCGCGCTGATGCGAGCATGGCTCGCATGGCTACTCATGTGATCACCGGGGCCGGTTCCGGCATCGGCGCGGCCGTCGCCCGCCGTCTGCACGCGCGCGGGGACGAACTCGTCCTGCACGCGCGCGACGCGGGCCGCGCGAAGGAACTGGCGGCCGGGTTCCCCGGGGCGCGCACCCTGGTCGGCGACCTCTCCGACCCCGACAAGCTCTCCTGGGCCTTCTCGCACCAGACGCTCCCGGAGCGGGTCGACTCGCTGCTCCACATCGCCGGAGTGGTGGACCTCGGCGAGGTCGGCGAGCTGACCCCGAAGTCCTGGCGCCACCAGCTCAACGTCAACCTGATCGCTCCCGCCGAGCTGACCCGGCACTTCCTGCCCCAGCTCCGCGTCGCCCACGGCCATGTGATCTTCGTCAACTCCGGTGCCGGACTCACCGCCCACGCCGGCTGGTCCGCGTACGCCGCCTCCAAGCACGGCCTGAAGGCCCTGGCCGACTCCCTGCGCCAGGAGGAGCACGGCAACGGCGTCCGCGTCACGTCCGTCTACCCCGGCCGCACCGCCAGCCCCATGCAGGCCAAGGTCCACCAGCAGGAGGGCAAGGACTACGACCCGGGCAGGTGGATCGACCCGGAGTCGGTGGCGACGACGATCCTGATGTCCCTGGACCTGCCGGGGGACGCAGAGGTCAACGACCTCATGGTGCGGCCGGGGCGGTGAGCGGCGCCGGCCCCCGCTTTCCCGCCGGCCGGGTGGGTGGCCGGTGGGCATGGGCCGGGGTCCGGGGGCGGGGCTCCCTGGGGCGGGTACGGCATACCCTGCCGGGGTGAGTGAGAACAGCGAGTTCAGGTTCCCGGGAGCCACCGGTGTGGGGTCCATGCCCGGCGGGGACGCGCGGGAGGCGGCCAAGACCGTCACCGGCAGCTTCGAGGACTTTCCGTATCTGGCCGAGCTGCCCGCCCGCGGCCCCGGCGCCGACATGATCGGCCGTACCGCCGGAATGCTCGTCGAGCTGTACGCGCGCGTGGAGCCCAGCGGCTGGCGGATCGGGGACCGGCCGGGGCGGGACACCAAGCGGGCGCGGTCCTGGCTGGGGGAGGACCTCGACGCCCTGGAGGAGTTCACCCAGGGCTACGAGGGCGACCTCAAGGTGCAGGCGGTCGGCCCCTGGACGCTGGCCGCCGCCCTGGAGCTGAAGAACGGCGAGGCCGCCCTCTCCGACCCCGGCGCCTGCCGTGACCTCGCCGCCTCCCTCACCGAGGGACTGCGGCTCCACCTCGCCGAGGTCCGGCGGCGGATCCCCGGCGCCCGGCTCGTCCTCCAGCTCGACGAGCCCTCCCTCACCGCCGTGCTGCGCGGACAGGTCCGTACCGCCAGCGGCTACCGCGCGCACCGGGCCGTGGACCGGCAGCTCGTGGAGTCCGTCCTGCGGGACGTCATCGGCGTGCACGACGGCGGACCCGTGGCCGTCCACTCCTGCGCCCCGGACGTGCCCTTCGCCCTCCTGCGCCGGGCCGGCGCGGCGGCCGTCTCCTTCGACTTCTCCCTCCTCACCGAGCGTGACGACGACACCATCGGTGAGGCCGTGGAAGGGGGCACCCGCCTCTTCGCCGGTGTCGCACCGGGCACGGACGGCCCGTTGTCAGACCCTGCCGGTAGCGTCATGGGTGTCAGGACGCTGTGGCGCAGGCTGGGGCTGCATCCCGGGCTGCTCGCGGAGGCGGTCACGGTCACCCCGGCGTGCGGTCTCGCGGGTGCTTCCCCCGCCTACGCACGCCAGGTGCTCGCCCACTGCGTCCAGGCGGCGAGATCCCTCGCGGACAACCCAGAGTAACGGGAGGACGACACGGTGGCCGGCGACAAGCAGCAGGCGGAGACGGCAGTGCCCGCCGAGGCACGTGAGAGGCACGCGCAGCTCGCTGAGCAGATCGAGGAGCACCGCTTCCGGTACTACGTGAAGGACGCTCCCGTCATCAGCGACGCGGAGTTCGACAAGCTTCTGAAGACGCTGGAGGCGCTGGAGGAGGAGTATCCGGAGCTGCGCACGCCGGACTCGCCGACCCAGAAGGTCGCGGGGTCGTACGAGACGGAGTTCACGGCGGTCGAGCACCGCCAGCGGATGCTCTCGCTCGACAACACCTTCAACGACGACGACCTGGCCGCCTGGGCCGACCGCATCGCCAGGGAGCTGGGCGAGCAGGAGTACCACTTCCTGTGCGAGCTCAAGGTCGACGGCCTCGCCGTCAACCTCACCTACGAGCACGGACGCCTCACGCGCGCGGCGACCCGGGGCGACGGCCGCACCGGCGAGGACATCACCCCGAACGTCCGCACGATCGCGGAGATCCCGGACCGTCTGCACGGCGACGACGTCCCCGACCTCGTGGAGATCCGCGGCGAGGTCTACTTCCCGATGGAGAAGTTCGAGGAGCTGAACGCCCGCCTGGTCGCGGCCGGTGACAAGCCCTTCGCCAACCCCCGCAACGCGGCCGCCGGTTCGCTGCGCCAGAAGGACCCGCGCGTCACCGCCACCCGCCCGCTGCACATGGTGGTCCACGGCATCGGCGCCCTGGAGGGCTTCTCGGGCATGACCCGTCTCTCCCAGGCCTACGACCTGCTGAAGACCTGGGGCCTGCCCACCTCCCGGCACAACCGCGTGGTCGACGACCTCGACGGGGTGCGCGCGTTCATCGCCCACTACGGCGAGAACCGCCACTCCGTGGAGCACGAGATCGACGGCGTCGTCGTCAAGCTGGACGAGATCCGCCTCCAGGGCCGTCTCGGCTCCACCGCGCGGGCCCCGCGCTGGGCGATCGCCTACAAGTACGCGCCGGAAGAGGTCAACACCAAGCTCATCGACATCAAGGTGGGTGTCGGGCGCACCGGTCGCGTCACGCCGTACGCCCAGGTCGAGCCGGTCACGGTGGCCGGCAGCGAGGTCGAGTTCGCCACCCTGCACAACCAGGAGGTCGTCAAGGCCAAGGGCGTGCTCATCGGCGACACCGTGGTCATCCGCAAGGCGGGTGACGTCATCCCGGAGATCCTCGGCCCGGTGGTGGACCTGCGCGACGGCAGCGAGCGGGAGTTCGTGATGCCGGGCGAGTGCCCGGAGTGCGGCACCGCCCTGCGGCCCATGAAGGAGGGCGACATCGACCTCCGCTGCCCCAACGCGCGTACCTGCCCGGCCCAGTTGCGCGAGCGTGTCTCCTACCTCGCGGGCCGTGAGTGCCTGGACATCGAGCACTTCGGCGCGGTGGCCGCGGCCGCGCTCACCCGCCCGCTGGAGCCGGCCGAGCCGCCGCTGGTGGACGAGGGCGACCTGTTCGACCTGACGGTGGAGAAGCTGCTGCCCATCAAGGCCCATGTCCTCGACCCGGACAGCGGTCTGCCCAAGCGGGACCCCAAGACCGGCGAGGAGAAGGTCGTCACGGTCTTCGCCAATCAGAAGGGCGAGCCGAAGAAGAACACCCTCGCGCTGCTGGAGTACATCGAGGCGGCCAAGGAGCGGCCGCTCGCCCGGTTCCTCAACGGTCTGTCCATCCGGCACGTCGGGCCGGTGGCCGCGCAGGCCCTCGCGCGCGAGTTCCGCTCGATCGACCGCATCGAACAGGCCGACGAGGCGGAACTGGCGAACACCGACGGGGTGGGGCCCATCATCGCCGCCGCTCTCAAGGAGTGGTTCGCCGAGGACTGGCACCGCGAGATCATCCGAAAGTGGAAGGCCGCCGGAGTCCCGCTGGAGGACCAGTCCTCCGGCGAGGACGAAGGGCCGCGCCCGCTGGAGGGACTCACCGTCGTCGTCACCGGCACGCTGGAGAACTTCACCCGCGACGGGGCCAAGGAGGCGCTGCAGACCCGCGGTGCCAAGGTGACCGGTTCTGTATCGAAGAAGACTTCATTTGTCGTCGTGGGCGACAGCCCGGGATCGAAGTACGACAAGGCCATGCAGCTCAAGGTTCCGGTTCTGAACGAGGACGGTTTCGGCGTCCTTCTGGAGCAGGGCCCCGACGCGGCGGCCGAAGTCGCGCTTCCGACCGGGGAGTAGCGGTTGAAGGCCACCCGATCGGCGCATATCAGATGCATACGGGTGGCCCGGGCGCATTCGGGCAACCGTCGACGACCGCTGCCCGAGAAAGCCTTCTGCGGCCTACTGTTGAGGTGTGCGCCTGCCGTGCCCAGCTGCGGTTGGGGCATTCCCCTGCTCGCCGAGGGCACGGGGAAGGGTTTTCCAACGCGGACGCCGATGGTTGTCGGGCATCGGGCCGCGAGGCGTGGGCACCGCCGGCTGTGAGAGGGACGGGAATGGAACCGACCGAGAGCGCCGCCCCGGACGTACGGCCGCGCCTGCGCCGCCGTGCGGGCGCGTGGCGGGGAAGCCGGTGGACCGGGCGGGGCGCCGAGCGCACGGGCACCCGGACCCGCCAGGCAGGACCGGGCACCGCGTCCGAGACACACCCCACGATCCCACTGGCCATCGAGCCCGCGCCCGCGCTGTCCGACGCGGACTCCGAACGGCACGTGTCCTGGCCCGCACTGCCCGCGGCCGTCGTGGCCGCCGCCGGATTCGCCCTGGGCGCGGGCTTCTACCGCGCCTTCACCGGCAACCACGCGCTCTTCCCGGGCGGCACGGCCGGCTGGTCGCTGGCCGTGCTCACCGGCATCATCGTCGGCCATCTCGTGATGCTCGGCCGGGCCCGCTGGTGGGGCGGCACCGGCTCCGGCGCCGCCCTCACCCTCGCCGTCCTGCTGCTGTTCGGCTGGGTGCCCGCCTGGATGGTCAGTCTCACCGTCGTCGTCCTGGTCGGCATAGCCAGGCGGCACCGCTGGCGGCAGGGCCTGCTGCACGGTGCCGTGGACATCCTGGGGATCAGCGTCGGCGCCCTGGTGCTCGGCTCCTTCGGGCGGGTGCCGAGCGTCGAGCAGCCCTGGCGGCCGGACAGCTGGAGCATCGCCACGGTCCCCGAGGTGGTCCTCGTGGCGGCCGCCTACCTCGCGGTGAGCCGCGGCCTGCTGTGGTACCTGCACGCCCCGCGCGGCGGGGGGCTGCCCACCATCGCCCGCACCGCCCTGGTCAGGCAGGGTCTGGTCGCCGTCGCGCTGCTCGGGATCGCGCCGCTCGTGTGCGTGGTCGCCGACGCCCAGCCGGTGCTGCTGCCGCTGTTCGCCATCCCGCTGGTCGCCCTCGACTCCACGCTGTGGATGGCCCGGGCCCGTGCCGAGGAGCAGCTGCGCGACCCGCTGACCGGACTGCCCAACCGGCAGTGGCTGCTGGAGCGCATCTGGACCGCCCTCGACGACGCGGAGCGGATAGGCGCGCGCACCGCCCTCATGCTGATCGACCTCGACCGATTCCGGTCGGTGAACGACACCCTCGGTCATCTCGCCGGTGACCGGCTGCTGTTGCAGATAGCCGACCGGCTCCGGCTCGCCCTGCCGCGGGGCGCGGAGGCCGCCCGGCTCGGCGGTGACGAGTTCGCCGTCTTACTCCCCGTCGCCGACTCCACCACGTCGGCCACGCGCGTCGCCCGCGGCCTCGTCGCCGCCCTCAGCTCGCCGCTCGACCTGGACGGACTCACCCTCGTCCTGGAGGCCAGCGCGGGCGTCGCCGTCTTCCCCGACCACGCCCTGGACGCCGAGGGGCTGCTGCGGCGGGCGGACGTGGCGATGTACCAGGCGAAGCGGGACCGTACGGGCGTCGAGGTCTACGAGTCCAAGCGGGACTCCAACACCCCGGACCGGCTGGGCCTGCTGGGCGATCTGCGCCGGGCCCTGGACGCGCACGAGGTGCAGCTGCACTACCAGCCCAAGGTCCGCTTCGACGGACAGGTCGCCGGCCTCGAGGCGCTGGTGCGCTGGGTGCATCCCGAGCGCGGGAAGGTGCCGCCGGACGAGTTCATAGCGATCGCCGAATCCTCGGGGCTGATGCCCCATCTGACCGAGTATGTGCTGGAGACCGCGCTCGCGCAGGTCGCCCGGTGGCGGGCGCAGGGGCTGCGGGTGCCGGTGGCGGTCAACGTCTCCCCGCGCGATGTGCACACCCCCGGCTTCGCGGGCTCGGTCGCCGCGCGCCTGGCCCGGCACGGAGTCCCCGCGGGGGCGCTCCAGCTGGAGATAACCGAGCATGTGCTGCTGGAGGATCCGCAGCGGGCCGCCGACACCCTCGCCGGACTCACCGGGCACGGCGTGAAGATGTCCCTCGACGACTTCGGCACCGGGTACTCCTCGCTGGTGCATCTGCGCCGGCTGCCGGTGAGCGAGCTGAAGATCGACCGTTCCTTCGTGGCCCGGCTGGCCGTGGACAACGAGGACGCGGAGATCGTGCGCTGCACCGTGGATCTGGCGCACTCGCTCGGGCTCCTGGTCGTGGCCGAGGGCGTGGAGGACGACGAGACCTGGGAGCGGCTGCGCGACCTCGGCTGTGACGCGGTCCAGGGGTGGCTGGTCGCCGCGGCGATGCCGCCCGAGGAGACGACGGCGTGGCTGCGGGCGCGGGGCTCCCGCGGATGGCAGCGCCCGCGGGCTGCGCTGCCGGCCGCCGAGTAGTTCTTCCCGCCGGCCCGCCCGTTCGACTCGGCCGAAGACCTGCCCCTTCCCGTGGGGGCCGATCGCCGCCGGCGGCCTCGGGCGGTCCGGGTGCTGCGGCCGCAGCGGCCGCGTGCCCGTGCGGCGCGGCTGGAGCGGCGGTGCCCCCTTTCCCTTTCCCCGTGGCCGATCCCGTCCCTTTCACCTTTCTCCCCGGGGCCGATCCCGCGGGGCCGGCCGCCGTCGGCGGATACGGGGTGTCAGTTCCCCGCGAAGTGTCCGATCAGGAGCGCCAGCCGGCGCTCGTGCGCCTCCGCCGGAAGGCGTCCGCTTCTCATCAGCGTCGCCAAGCCGTGCAGGCCCGCCCAGAACGTCTCCGTCAGCAGGCCGGGATCGTCGCCCTCGGCCGCGATCGGCTCCACGACGGAGAACAGCTCGCCGAACGCCTCCTTCAACGGTGCCGGGGCCTCCTCGGTGGCGAACGGCAGATCCACCAGGTGGGTGAACATCGCGTCGTAGAGGGCCGGCCGCCGCCGCGCGAAGGACGTGTACGTCTCCGCCACCGCCGTCAGCGCCTCCCGCGTGCCCGGCGCCGCCGTGCGCGCCCGCCGCAGCTCGACCGCCAGGTCGGCGCAGCCCTGGACCGCGACCGCCGCCATGATCGCGTCCTTGCCCTTGAAGTGGCTGTAGAGGACGGGCTGGCTGTACTCGATCTCGGCGGCCAGCCGGCGGGTGGTCACCGCGTCCCAGCCCTCCGCCTCGGCCAGCTCCCGCGCGGCCGTGACGATCAGCCGCTCGCGTTCCGCTCGTTCGCGCTCCCGGCGCGTCTGGATCGACATGACCGTGATTCTAGCATCGCTAGCCAATCTGTCGACGCTCTGCTAGCTTCGCTCATGTCCCTAGCGCTGCTAGCAAGGAGAGAGACATGACCGTCACCGCGTACACCCTGGCCGTCGTACTCGACCTGTTCTGCGTGTTCCTCGGGTACCGCTTCCTGTTCCAGCCCGCCTCCGCCGCCGCCGGCTACGGCGTCCCGGCCCGGCCGGACGGCGACGCCCGTGCCTACCTCTCGGTCAAGGGCCTCAGGGACGGCACGCTCGGCCTGATGGGCCTCGCCCTGCTGGCCTTCGACGGTGCCCGTGCCGAGGCGCTGTTCATGCTCTGCGTGGCACTGGTGCCGCTCTTCGACACGCTGATAGTCCTGCGCAACGGCGGTGCAAAGGCCGTGGCCTACGGGATCCACTTCGCCACCGCGGTCGTTGTACTGATCAGTGCGGCCCTGCTGTTCGCCGTCTGATCACCCGATCGCTCACAGGGGAAGCGTCATGTCGATGTTCGTACCGAAGTTCGACGAGACCGTGATCGTCCGGGAGGCCGAGGCCGAGGTCGTCGGCCGCGCACCCACCACCATGCGGCTGCTGGCCGACAGCAGCCGGACCGGCGGCGCCCTGTCCACCCAGCGCGTCACCCTCACGGCGGGCGCCGACGGCGCCAAGCCGCACCGGCACGACAACTCCGCCGAGATGTTCTTCCTGCTGGACGGAGCCGCCGACATCCTCTCCGGCGAGGACGTCGTCACCGCGGGCCCCGGTGACCTCGTCGTCGTCCCGCCCGGCAGACCGCACGCATTCGCCGCCGTACCCGGCGCCGACGCCGACCTGCTCATCGTCCTCGCACCGGGCGTCGAGCGCTTCGCATACTTCCGCCACCTCCGGCGCGTCGCCCTCGGCGAGGTCCCGCCGGAGAGCCTGCTGGAGGTGCAGGAGCTGTACGACAACCACTTCCTGAAGAGCGCGGTGTGGGACGCCCGACGCCACTGACGCGCGGGGTCCCGGCAAACCGTTTCACGGGCACCGGGGCCCGCCCCATAGGATTGGGCTCAAAGCACTCACACTCACCCCAGAGGATCGCTGCATGCCTGGCATCACGCGCGAGGAGGTCGCCCACCTCGCCCGGCTGGCGCGTCTGGAGCTGAAGCCCGAAGAACTCGACCACTTCGCGGGACAGCTGGACGACATCATCGGCGCGGTCGCCCGCGTCAGCGAGGTCGCCGACCAAGACGTACCGCCGACCTCCCACCCGCTGCCGCTGACGAACGTCATGCGCGCGGACGAGGTCCGTCCCTCGCTCACCCCCGAGCAGGCGCTCTCCGGCGCCCCGGCCCAGGAGCAGCAGCGTTTCAAGGTGCCGCAGATCCTGGGGGAGGACTGACCATGACGGACATCATCAAGCTCACGGCCGCCGAGACCGCCGAGAAGATCGCCTCCGGCGAGCTGACGGCCGTCGAGGTGACCGAGGCCCACCTCGCCCGCATCGAGGCCGTGGACGAGAAGGTCCACGCCTTCCTGCACGTCGACCGCGAGGGCGCGCTCGCGCAGGCCCGCGCCGTCGACGAGAAGCGGGCCCGCGGCGAGAAGCTCGGCCCGCTGGCCGGCGTCCCGCTCGCACTCAAGGACATCTTCACCACCGAGGGCGTACCCACGACCGTCGGCTCGAAGATCCTCGAAGGCTGGATCCCGCCGTACGACGCGACGCTCACCAAGCGGCTGAAGGCCGCCGACGTGGTCATCCTCGGCAAGACCAACATGGACGAGTTCGCCATGGGGTCCTCCACCGAGAACAGCGCCTACGGCCCGACCGGCAACCCCTGGGACCTCACCAGGATCCCCGGTGGCTCGGGTGGCGGTTCCTCCGCCGCGCTGGCCTCCTTCCAGGCGCCGCTCGCCATCGGCACCGACACCGGCGGCTCCATCCGCCAGCCGGCCGCCGTCACCGGCACGGTCGGCGTGAAGCCGACCTACGGCGCGGTCTCCCGCTTCGGCATGGTGGCGTTCTCGTCCTCTCTCGACCAGGGCGGCCCCTGCGCCCGTACGGTCCTGGACGCGGCGCTCCTGCACGAGGTCATCGCCGGGCACGACCCGCTCGACTCCACCTCCATCGACGCCCCCGTCCCGCCGGTGGTCGAGGCCGCGCGCAACGGCAGCGTCGAGGGCATGCGGGTCGGCGTGGTCAAGCAGTTCCGCGGCGAGGGCTACCAGGCCGGTGTCATCCAGCGCTTCGACGAGTCCGTCGCGCTGCTCAAGGAGCTGGGCGCCGAGATCGTCGAGCTGGACTGCCCGTCCTTCGACCTCGCCCTGTCGGCGTACTACCTGATCGCCCCCTCCGAGTGCTCCTCCAACCTCGCCCGCTTCGACGGCCTGCGGTACGGCCGGCGCACCGGCGACGACGGCAGCCACTCGGCCGAGGAGGTCACCTCCCTGACCCGCGAGGCCGGCTTCGGCCCCGAGGTCAAGCGCCGCATCATGCTCGGCACCTACGCCCTGTCGAGCGGCTACTACGACGCCTACTACGGCTCCGCGCAGAAGGTCCGCACGCTCATCACGCGCGACTTCGAGAAGGCTTTCGAGCAGGTCGACGTGATCGTCTCCCCGACGACCCCGACCACCGCCTTCGCGATCGGCGAGCGCGCGGACGACCCGATGGCGATGTACCTGGCCGACCTGTGCACCATCCCGACCAACCTGGCGGGCAACGCGGCCATGTCACTGCCCTGCGGTCTCGCCCCGGAGGACAACCTCCCGGTGGGCCTGCAGATCATCGCCCCCGCGCTGAAGGACGACCGGCTGTACAAGGTCGGCGCCGCCGTCGAGGCCGCCTTCGTGGAAAAGTGGGGGCACCCGCTGCTCGAGGAGGCTCCGTCACTGTGAGTGCACTGAACAAGGCCAAGGGCTTCAAGAAGTCGAAGTCCGGCACGTACCTGTCGATGGCCGGGACCGCGTTCGGCGCGTTCGGTGTGGCCAAGCAGATCAAGAAGGCGCGCGCCGAGCACGACACCCTGCGTCTGATCGACGCCACCGTGTCCGCCGTCGCGATCGTCACCGGCCTCGCCATCCTCTACCGCGAGCTGAAGCGGCTGGGCGACGACGACGTCCTGCTGGGCTGAGAGGGAAGTTTTCACCGTGACCACCACGATCGACCTGGTGTCGTACGAGGACGCACTGGCGTCGTACGACCCCGTCATGGGCCTTGAGGTCCATGTCGAACTCGGCACCAAGACCAAGATGTTCTGCGGGTGTTCGACCGAGCTGGGCGCCGAGCCCAACTCGCAGACCTGTCCGGTCTGCCTCGGCCTGCCCGGCGCGCTCCCGGTCGTCAACGCGACCGGAGTCGAGTCCGCCATCAAGATCGGTCTCGCGCTGAACTGCGAGATCGCCGAGTGGTGCCGCTTCGCCCGGAAGAACTACTTCTATCCGGACATGCCGAAGAACTTCCAGACCTCCCAGTACGACGAGCCGATCGCCTTCAACGGCTACCTCGACGTACAGCTGGAGGACGGCGAGACCTTCCGCGTGGACATCGAGCGCGCCCACATGGAGGAGGACACCGGCAAGTCGACGCACGTCGGCGGCGCCACCGGCCGTATCCACGGCGCGTCCCACTCCCTGCTGGACTACAACCGCGCGGGCATCCCGCTCATCGAGATCGTCACCAAGCCGATCGTCGGCGCCGGCGAGCGCGCCCCCGAGGTGGCGAAGGCGTACGTCCGTGAGCTGCGCGAGGTCATCCGTGCCCTCGGTGTCTCCGAGGCCCGCATGGAGATGGGCCAGATGCGCTGCGACGTGAACCTGTCGCTGCGCCCGAACGGCACCGAGAAGTTCGGCACCCGCTCGGAGACGAAGAACGTCAACTCGCTGCGTTCCGTGGAGCGCGCGGCCCGCTTCGAGATCCAGCGGCACGCGGCCGTACTCGGCAGCGGCGGGACGATCATCCAGGAGACCCGCCACTTCCACGAGGACACGGGGTCCACGACCTCGGGCCGCGTGAAGGAGGAGGCCGAGGACTACCGGTACTTCCCGGAGCCCGACCTCGTCCCCGTGGCGCCCACGCGCGCGTGGGTCGAGGAGATCCGCACCGCGCTGCCGGAGATGCCGCTGGCCCGCCGCACCCGCCTGCTCGCGGAGTGGGGCATCTCGGCCACCGACATGCAGGCGATCCTCAACGCCGGCGCGCTGGACCCGATCGTCGCCACGATCGACGCCGGTGCCGACGCGGCCTCCGCCCGCAAGTGGTGGATGGGCGAACTGGCGCGCAGCGCCAACGAGTCGGGCAAGTCGCTGGACGAGCTGGCCATCACGCCGCAGCAGGTCGCCCGGGTCACCGAGCTGGTGAACTCCGGCGATCTGAACGACAAGCTGGCCCGCCAGGTCATCGAGGGCGTTCTCGCGGGCGAGGGCACCCCGGACGAGGTCGTCGACAAGCGCGGTCTCAAGGTGGTCTCCGACGACTCGGCCCTCGGCACGGCCGTCGACGAGGCCATCGCCGGCAACCCGGGCATCGCCGACAAGATCCGCGGTGGCAAGGTGGCCGCGGCCGGCGCGCTGGTCGGCGCGGTCATGAAGGCGACCCGGGGTCAGGCCGACGCGGGCCGCGTCAAGGAACTGATCCTGGAGAAGCTGGGCATGAGCGAGGGCTGAGCCCCCCGCCCGTACGGCCCCGGAGGCAGTGCCTTCCGGGGCCGTACGCCTGTCCGCGGCACGCCGCAGGCCCACGCCTTTGGGGCCGTACGCCTGTCCGCCGCACTTCACGGGCCCGGGCGGCGGCCAGGGGCACTGGCCCCGCACCGGGTCTTCCGGGCCGGAGGCGCTACCCTCGCCCGGATGAGTGGACGTACCGATTCCGGCACCGAACCTGCCATACCCGAAGCGCAGAGCCCGGCGGACGGGCACCCGGCGGACGAGGACCCGGCGAACGAGGATCCGGCCGACGGGCACCCGGCAGCCACGCACCTGCCGGACGGGCGCTTGCCGGGCGGGCGCTTGCCGGACGGGCAGTTGACGGGCGAGGACCCGGAGGACGAAGACCCGGAGGGCGAGGACCCGGAGGACGAAGACCCGGAGGACCACGTCGGAGACGCCCGCCGGGCCCGCTGGACCGCCGTCGGCACCGGGGCCCTGCTGACCCTCGCCGGACTGGCCGCCGCGCTGCTGCGGCTCACCGGCTCCGCACCCGCTCTCGTCCCCGCCGCCTACGCCCTCGGTGCCGCCGTGTGCGCGTTCGCCGCGTTCCTCGGCTTGCGTGGCCATACCCGCCGGGCCTTGTGGCTGCTGATCGCCGGGACGATGGTCATGGCTCTCGGAGACCAGTTCGACTGAAGTGGCCGCCAGGGTGACAGAGTTCGCCCTGCTGTCCTGTGACCTGCCTCCCACTCGTGTGCAGGGACCCGGGAACGGGGCAAACGATCACATTCGCCTGCAAGAGTGTCCTTCGATTGCTCATGCGTTCTTTGCGGGCTGTTCAGTCGATGGACGATCGTTCCCGGCCAAAGATCAACACATAGTCCTCTGGGAGCACGTCCGTGGCAGCCCTCGCCCGTTGGTGTGTCCGGCATCGCCTGGTCGCCGTCCTGCTGTGGCTCCTCGCCTTCGGCGGGGTCAGCGCGGCCGCCGCGGTCGCCGGTTCGTCGTACTCGAACGACTACGAGGTCTCCGGCACCGAATCCGGTCACGCCACGCAGCTGCTCAAGTCGGGCTTCCCGGCCCTGTCCGGCGACAGCGACACCGTCGTCTGGCACACCGCGTCCGGCACCGTCCGCGCGCCCGGCGTCGAGCGGACCATGACCCGCGCCCTCGACCGGATCGCCGGCCTGCCCGCGGTGGCCTCCGTGGCCGGTCCGTACGGCCGGCAGGGCGCCCACCGGATCAGCGCCGACGGTCGTACGGCCTACGCCACCGTCACCTTCACCGAGCCGGCCGAGGACATCAAGAAGTCCGAGGCCGAGGCCGTCGTACGCATCGCCGTGGCCGCCGAACGGGACGGCCTCAGGGTGGAGTCGGGCGGCAGCGCCATCGGGCTCACCCGGTCCGCCCGGGGCCATACCGCCGAGGTGGTCGGTGTGGTCGTCGCCGCCGTCGTGCTCCTCCTCGCCTTCGGCTCGCTCGCCGCCTCCCTGCTGCCGATCGCCACCGCACTGGTCGGCGTGGGCACGGCGTACGCCGGCACCGGCCTGCTCGGACACGCCATGGCCGTCGCGGACTTCGCGCCCATGCTCGGGATGCTGATCGGGCTCGGCGTCGGCATCGACTACGCCCTCTTCATCGTGACCCGGCACCGGCGCGGTCTGAAACGCGGCCTGGGCGTCGGCGAGGCCGCCGTGAACGCCGTGGCCACCACGGGACGCGCGGTCGTCTTCGCGGGTGCGACCGTCTGCATAGCCCTGCTGGGCATGCTCATCCTGCGACTGGGCTTCCTCGACGGCGTCGCCGTCGCCGCCTCCTTGACGGTGGTGCTCACCGTCGCGGCCTCCGTCACCCTGCTGCCCGCCCTGCTGTCCTGGATCGGACCGCGCGCCCTCAGCCACAGGGAGCGGCGCCGGCTCGCCGAGCACGGACCGCAGCCGGAGCTGCCCACCGGCCTCGCCGCCCGCTGGTCGGCGTTCGTCGAGCGGCATCCCAAACTGCTCGGCCTCCTGGCCGCCGCCGTCGTCGCCGTGCTCGCGCTGCCCACGCTCTCCCTCCGCCTCGGCACCTCCGACCAGGGCAACGACCCCCGCTCGTCCACCACACGGCAGGCCTACGACCTCCTCGCCCAGGGCTTCGGGCCCGGAGTGAACGGCCCGCTGACCCTGGTGACGCGCGTCGACGGCGGCGCCGACAGGCTCGCCCTGGACAGCCTCGACACCACCCTGCGCGCCACCCGGGGCGTCGCCTCCGTCACGCCCGTCACCTACGACGCCGGTGGTGACACCGCGTACCTGACCGTCGTCCCCGATTCCGCGCCCCAGTCGCAGCGGACGAGCGACCTCGTCGACCGGCTGCGCGGTGACGTGCTCCCGCGCGCGGAGACCGGCACCTCCCTGGACGTGCGCGTCGGCGGGGTCACGGCGAGCTACGACGACTTCGCCGAGGTGATCGTCGGCAAACTGCCGTCGTTCATCGGCGTGGTCATCGGGCTCGGCTGTCTCCTGCTGCTGGTGGCCTTCCGCTCGCTCGGCATCCCGCTGAAGGCGGGCGCGATGAACATCGCGGCGGTCGCCGCCGCCTTCGGCATCGTCGTCGCCGTCTTCCAGTGGGGCTGGGGCAGCGAACTGCTCGGCCTCGGCCGCGCGGGGCCCATCGAGCCCTTCCTGCCCGTGATCATGGTCTCGGTCCTCTTCGGACTCTCCATGGACTACCAGGTCTTCCTGGTCAGCCGGATGTACGAGGAGTGGCTGGAGACCGGCGACAACCGGCGGGCCGTGCGGGTCGGCCTCGCCGAGACCAGCAGGGTGATCAACTCGGCCGCGGTCATCATGATCTCGGTGTTCCTGGCCTTCGTGCTCAGCGGCGACCGCGTGATCGCCATGTTCGGCATCGCGCTCGCCTCCGCCGTGGCCCTCGACGCCTTCGTGCTGCGCACCCTGCTCGTGCCTGCCCTGATGCATCTGCTCGGCGCCGCCAACTGGTGGCTGCCCGCATGGCTGGAGCGCCGGCTGCCCCGTATCAGCATCGAGCCGCCCGAGTGCCGGGCCGCCCATGAGAAGCTCGGCGAGGTCACGATGGCGGAACTGCGGAAGGAGCAGCGGCGCGATGTACGCGATATCCCTGGGTGACGGCGGTGCCGAACTGCGGCCTCTGGAGGTCTGGCACGCTGCGGAATTCCTCGCCAACATCGACCGCGGACGGGACTTCATCGGCCGGCACATCGGGCTGCCGGACGTGGTGACCGACCTGGAGGCCGCCCGCGCCTACCTCGCGTCGTACGCGGACAAGCGGGCCGCCGACGCGGGCAGCCTGCACGGCATCTGGCTGGACGGAAAGCTGGCGGGCGGCCTGCTGTTCCGTGTCTGGGACACCCCGAGCGGGGTCTGCGAGGCCGGCTGCTGGCTGGAACCGGCGGCGGCCGGGCGCGGCCTGGTCACCCGCGGCATGCGGACGCTGCTGGACTGGGCGTTCGACGAGCGGGGCATGCACCGCGTGGAGTGGCACGCGTCCTCCGCGAACGAGGGCAGCCTCAACGTGGCCAGGCGCCTCGGCATGACCCGCGAGGGCGTCCTGCGGGAGAACTACCCGTACCGCGGTGTGCGCACGGACACCGAGATCTGGGCGGTGCTTGCCCCCGACTGGCGTGCGGCACGCGCGTGCGGCGCACGCGACGATCATTAAGAGACCTCTCAGACTCCGTCCGTACGGTGCCCGGCATGGCAACGAAGACAGAGGACGTGACCAAGACCGACGACGAGCGGGCACCGCAGGAGGGGGAGGCCGCCGCCGCGGACGCCGCGAACGGCACCGGGACCGACGGCGCGGAACCGGCCGGGAAGCCGGCCGAGGGCACCGAGGGCACCGGGGCTACCGGGGACAACGGGGCTACCGGGGACAACGGGGCTACCGGGGACAACGGGGCTACCGGGGCCACCGGGGACAACGAGGACGGCCGGGAGCCCGAGGAGCACGAGGCGTCCGCTGAGCCCGGGGAGCCCGAAGCGCCTCAGGAGAAGGGTCCCTCCGGGGTCGGCCAGGGCGCCGCCGCGGTCGTCTCCGCCGCACTGGGCCTCGTCTCGCTCAGCGGCGGCTGGATCGGGACGGTCGCCGCCGCCCGCGAGACCCTCGTCGGCCAGCTCAGGACCTCGTCCAGCGCGAGCGTCGCCACGCAGGTCAAGGAGGTCTACGGCGACGCCTGGCACACCACCGCGCTGTGGGCCGGCCTGTTCGCGCTGGTCGCACTGATCACCGGTGCGGTCGTGCTCGCCCGGCCCGCGTTCGGCGCTCCCGGCCGCCCGCAGGCCGTCTGGATCAAGTCCGTCGCCTGGGCGGGCGTCTCGCTCGGTGCCATCGGCCTGCTCCTGGCCGTCCTGAAGTACTCCGACGCACTGCTCGCCCTGCCCTCGACCGGCTGAGGAAACCCCAGGTCCCCAGGGGCCTCGGGGACTCCATGAACCCCTCATGGAGTCCCCGAGGCCCCTTACGCGTGTCCGGGACACCCGCCGCCCGCGGCGGCGAGGCGGCAGCGGTGGCGCAGCGGCGGCCGTTGCGCCCCGGCCGGTCCGCTCGCCGCCCCTACGGGGGCCCCGCCCGTACGCTGGAGGAAACCGGCAAGGGGGAGCAGCCGTGTTCAACGCCTTCGAGGAACTGTTCGCGCCAGGCCGCAAGCACACCCACGACGAGGAGAACCGCCTGGAACTGACCCGGGAGGACGTCGGGGACGCCGACCCCGGCCGCGGGCCCATAGATCTCGCCTCGGGAAAGGTCGTCGTACGCCTGCCCGATCCGCCGCCCGCCGAGACGGAACCCGCGGACGACGAGCAGCGGGCCACGGACTGCGAGTGAGGCACGGACTGCGAGTGAGGCATGGACGACGAGGGCGCGGACGGCGAGCGGGGCGGGGACGGCGAGTGAGCCACGGGGGCTACTTCACCTCCAGCTCCAGCACCCGGTCGTCTCCCTCCTTCGGCGTACCCCGGCCGTCCGTGTTGCTCGTGACCAGCCACACCTTGTCGCCGCCCGCCGGAGCCACCGTGCGCAGGCGGCCGTACTCGCCGCCGAGGAAGGACTGGGGGGCTGCCGAGGCCCTGGTGCCCCGCAGGGGGATGCGCCACAGGCGCTGACCCTTCAGACCGGCCATCCAGATCACGCCTTTGACGTAGGCGATACCGCTCGGGGACGCGTCGTCGGTGTGCCACTGGGCGATCGGATCGCGGAAGCCGGTGCCGGACGACCTGCCCTCGGCCCGCGGCCAGCCGTAGTTGCCGCCCGGCACGATCGCGTTCAGCTCGTCCCAGGTGTCCTGGCCGAACTCGGAGGCGAACAGGCGCTGCCTGGTGTCCCAGGCCAGGCCCTGCACGTTCCGGTGGCCGTAGGAGTACACGGGGGAGTCGGGGAACGGGTTGCCGGGGGCCGGCTCGCCCTCCGGGGTCATCCGCAGGATCTTGCCGCCCAGGGACCCCTTGTCCTGGGCCAGGCCCCGCTCGCCGCTCTCGCCCGTGCCCGCGTAGAGCATCCCGTCCGGGCCGAAGGCGATACGGCCGCCGTTGTGGATGTTCCCCTTGGGAATGCCCTTGAAGACCGTGTCGGGGGCGCCCAGTTGCTCGCCCGCCGGCTTCTGCCCGTCGTACAGCATCCGGACGATGCGGTTGTCCGAGGCGGAGGTGAAGTAGGCGTAGACCATGTGGTCCGACGCGTAGTCGGGCGACAGGGCGATGCCCAGAAGTCCGCCCTCGCCGGCCGGGGAGACCCCGGAGACCCTGCCCAGCTCGGTCTTCCTGCCCGTCGTCGCGTCGATCCGGGTGATCGTGCCGTCGTCACGGGAGGACACCAGCAGCCCGTCGCCCGGCAGAGCGGCCAGGCCCCACGGGGTCTTCAGGCCCTCGGCCACCGTGCGCAGCACCTTGACCGACCCCTTCGTCGGCGCGGCCGGCTCGCCGGCCCGCGCGGAGGGGGCCGAGCCCGATGACGCGGTCCCCGGGCCGGCCGGCGATCCCCCGCCGCCCGAGGAGCACCCCGCCGTCAGCAGGAGCGCGGTCGCGGCCAGCACGGCCGTCACAGCTCGACGGTGCACGATCATGGTCCCTCCGGGGCGGTGCTGAGGCGGTGATCCAGCGGCAGGTTCTCCCTCTCATACACTGCTCGCCCCGCCCGGGTTCCCGCTTTGCGAGGACGGACCGTGCGAACCCGTCCGCGACGAGGGTCGCGCGAGCCCGTCCGTAACGAGGGTCGCGCGAGCGTGTGTGCGACGAGGATTGCGTGGGCCCGTTCGCGGTGAGGGTCGCGCGAGCGTGTGTGCGACGAGGATGGCGCGGGCCCGTTCGCGGTGAGGGTCGCGCGAGCGTGTGTGCGACGAGGATGGCGCGGGCCCGTTCGCGGTGAGGATCGCGCGAACCTGTCCGTAACGAGGGTCGCGCGAGCCCGTCCGCCGCGGCCGCGGCGTCTCAGTCCCAGGACACCTGCGCCCTCGGCAGCCGGGACAGCTCCGCCAGGTCCTGCCGGGTCAGCCGCAGCGCGGCCGCCGCCGCGTTCTCCTCGGCCCAGCGCCTCTGCTTGGTGCCGGGCAGCGCGATCACATGACGGCCCTGGGCGAGCACCCAGGCCAGGGCCACCTGGGCCGCGGTGACGTCCTCGCCGTGCCGGCCGGCGACACGGCGCAGGCCGGCGACGATCGGCTGGTTGGCCGCCATCATCTCGGCCGTGAAGCGGGGATGGCGGGCACGGACGTCGTCCGGCTCGAAGCCCTCCCCGGGGGTCAGCGTGCCGGTCAGGAAGCCGTTGCCCAGGGGCATCGCGGCCAGGAAGCCCACGCCCCGGGCCGCGCACCAGGGCAGCAGCGCCTCCAGCGCCTCCGGCGACCACACCGACAGCTCCGCCTGCACCGCGCTGACCGGGAAGACCTGCTGCACCCGCTGGAGCCGGCCCAGCGTCGTGTCGTACAGGCGGGTCCCGGAGCGGCGCCCGGCGCGCGCGCCCATCGCGCACAGCCCCAGCGCCCGCACCTTCCCGGCCCGCACCAGCTCGGCCATCGCCCCCCACGTCTCCTCGATCGGGACCTCGGGGTCGGCGCGGTGCAGCTGGTAGAGGTCGATCACGTCCGTCTGCAGACGCCGCAGCGAGGCGTCGCAGGCCCGCTTCACATAGCCCGGACGCCCGTTGGCCACGATGTGCTGCTCGCCCACGAGCAGCCCCGCCTTCGTCGACACGAAGGCGTCCGCGCGCCGCTCCTTCAGCACCCGCCCCAGCAGCAGCTCATTGGTGAACGGGCCGTACATGTCCGCCGTGTCCAGGAGGGTCGAGCCCAGGTCCAGCGCCCGGTGCACGGTTCTGAGCGACTCGTCGCCCCGCTGCCGCGACCCGCTGTACGCCCAGCTCATCGGCATGCACCCGAGTCCGACGGCCCCCACCGCGAGTCCCCCCGCGCCGATCGTCCTGCGCTCCACCTGCTCGTGAACCTCCCTCTCCTGGGCCCCAACCTAACCTCTGCGCAGCGGTCGCCTGACATAGCCTCCTGTCATGACCGCAGACATATGGCTGCCCATCGTGCCGCAGGAGATCGAGGGGCTCCCCGAGGGGCCCCGGTACCTGTTCTGGGACGGCGGCGAGGAGTTCCCCGGCGACCCGGGTGACTGCGCCTTCTACGTCGTGCCGTACATGAAGCCGGCCGACGTGAGCGTGCGCCCGATGCCCGGTATGGGCGCGGTGCGGGTCGTACAGACGCTGACGGCCGGCATCGACCATGTGCAGCCGAGTCTGAAGTACCTGCCCCCGGGGGTGCGCCTGTGCAACGCGCGCGGGGTCCACGAGGCGAGCACCGCCGAGCTGGCGCTGACGCTGATCCTCGCCTCCCTGCGCGGCATCCCCGACTTCGTGCGGGCCCAGGACCGGGGCGAGTGGCTTGGCGGGTTCCGTCCCGCGCTCGCCGACCGGACCGCCCTCATCGTCGGCTACGGCGCCATCGGGGCCGCCGTCGAGGACCGGCTCGCACCTTTTGAACTCGCGCGGGTGGCGCGCGTCGCGCGCTCAGGGCGCACCACGGCGCGCGGTCCCGTGCACCCGCTCACCGATTTGCCTTCTCTGCTTCCGGACGCCGATGTCGTGATCCTCTGCACGCCCTTGACCGAGGCGACCAGGGGCCTGGTGAACGCGGGTTTCCTGGGGCGGATGAAGGACGGAGCGCTGCTCGTCAATGTCGCCCGCGGACCCGTGGTCGACACCAAGGCGCTGCTCGCCGAGCTGGAGAGCGGACGCATCACCGCGGCGCTGGATGTGACGGATCCCGAGCCGCTGCCGTCGGGACATCCCCTGTGGCAGGCGCCCGGCCTGCTGATCAGCCCGCATGTGGGCGGCCCCACCTCGGCTTTCCTGCCGCGCGCCAAGCGCCTGCTGACCGATCAGCTGAACCGGTACGTGAACCACGAACCGCTGCGGAACGTGATCGTTACGACAGGAGAGGGCGGAGCGCAGATGCCGGGAGAGATCGGGACGTAATCCGCTTCCGGCACCCTCCGCAACCTTTCGGATGCGGGCCGTACCCGCATCACCGCTGGTCGTCACGGAGCGTAGAGAGGCTATGTCCCTGAGTGACGATCCTGGTGTATCGTCCCCGACAGGGGCTGCGCCGCTGATGTTCGGCGCCGGGGATGGACATTGCAGATTTGTGAGGGGGGCGACGGGCGATGCACGGCCTATGGACGAACGATCCGACGCGGCGGAGCCGCCGACGGCGACCCTGGCGCACGACCGCGCGCAGACGCGACCACCACACGAACCATCACAGCCACCACCGCAGGCCGGGCGGCCGCCGCAGGCATGCGCACCGGGACCCGCGGGACCCGGGAGCGACCGGGAGGCCGCGGTGAATGCGCCGCCCTCCGTGACGACCGTGACGAGCGCCCTGAGCGGCGCGGTGCGCGCACCGTATCCGCCGGGGGCGCCGCTGCCGCCCCGTCCGCCGGCCGTCGGCGACGGGTCGCGGCTGGTCCATCAACTGCTCCTCGCCCTGGTCTGCGGGGCCTACGCCATCGGATCCACCGTCAACTGGGGCTCGGGCCGCATCGCGCTGATCATGGGCGACTTCGGCCTCAGTGCCGCGGCGGGTGCCGCCGCCGTCTCCTGCTTCCTCTACGCCCGCAACCCGCGGGTCCGCTTCCGGCCGGCCTGGCTGCTGTTCGCGCTCTCCTCGGCGATGGCGGCCCTGGGCAACGCGGTCTGGGGGTGGTACGAGGTCGTCCTGGGGCGGAGCGTGCCCAGCCCGAGCTACGCCGACCTGTTCTTCCTGTGCTTCGCGCCGCCCGCCATCGTGGGTCTGCTGGTCCTCGCCAAGCGGCCGGTGACCAGGGCGGGCTGGATCTGCCTGGGCCTGGACGCCTGGCTGATCGGCGGTTCCCTGCTCACCCTGTCGTGGAGCCTCGCGCTCGCACAGGCGGCCCGGTTCGACGGACCGAGCGTGGCGCACACCGCGCTGTCGCTGGCGTACCCGCTGCTCGACATCGCGCTCGTCAGCATGGTGCTCGCGCTGCACTTCCGCCGCTCCCCGGGCAACCGCACGGCGGTCAACACCGCGATCGGCGCGCTCGCCCTCACCGTGATGTGCGACGCGCTGTTCACCTCACCGCTCCTGCACAGCAGCTACCGCTCCGGACAGTTGCTGGACGCGGGCTGGTTCGCCGGGTCGCTGCTGCTCGCCTACGCCCCCTGGGCCGCTCCGTTGCGCCCCGGAGCGCGGGACGCCGAACGGCACGTACCGGACGGGCACACGCGCGTGATCCACGAACACGTGCCCGGACAGCGCGGCACGGGCCACCCGCCGGCGCCCGCGCCCACCCCCGGAGGCGAGCACGGCCGCTACCCGGCCGGCCGGCCGCTCACCGGTTCGCTCGCCGCCCTCACCCCGTACCTCGCCGCCGCCGTGTGCACCCTGGGCATCCTGTACAACGTCCTCAACGGCCGCAGGCCCGACCACGTCGTGCTGATCACCGCGGGGGGCGTCGTGCTGGCGCTCGTCATGCGCCAGGGCATCATGCTGCTCGACAACATCACCCTCACCCAGGAACTGGCGCAGAAGGAGAACCACTTCCGCTCCCTGGTGCAGGGCTCCAGCGACGTCATCATGATCGCCGCGCCCAACGGCATCCTGCGGTACGTCTCCCCGGCCGCCGCCGGGGTCTACGGACGGCCCGCCGAGGATCTGGTGGGCACCGAACTGGCCGCGCTCATCCATCCGGAGGACCTGGGCTGCGTGGTGCACGAGGTGCGCCGCTTCCTCGCCGCCAACCCGCTGGAGGAGGCCACCACACGCATCGAGTGCCGGTTCCGCTCCGGTGCGGGCGGCTGGCTCAACGTCGAGTCCACCGTCAACCGGCACCACGGCGGCCTGATCTTCAACAGCCGGGACGTCACCGAGAGAGTCCGGCTGCAGGCCCAGTTGCAGCACAACGCCGAGCACGACCCGCTCACCGACCTGCCCAACCGCGCGCTGTTCACCCGGCGCGTCCAGCAGGCCCTGTCCGGCCGCCGGGCCACCGACCGGGGCGCCGCCCTGCGCGGCACGGCCGTGCTCTTCATCGACCTGGACGGCTTCAAGGCCGTCAACGACACGATCGGGCACCAGGCCGGGGACGAGCTGCTCGTCCAGGCCGCCCGCCGGCTCCAGGACGCCGTCCGGCAGGGGGACACCGCCTCCCGGCTCGGCGGCGACGAGTTCGCGGCCCTGATCGCCGGGGACGGCACCCGTGACCGTGCCGCCCGGGAGCGGAACATCCTGGAGCTCGCCGACCGCCTCAGGGTGACCCTCTCCCAGCCGTACGCCATCGACGGCAACGATGTCCGGGTCAACGCCTCCATCGGTGTCGCCTTCGCCGAGCAGGGCCTCGGCGCGGGCGAGCTGCTGCGCAACGCCGACCTCGCGATGTACCGGGCGAAGGCGGCCGGGAAGGGCCGCGTCGAGCTGTACAAGCCGCAGATGCAGCAGGACGTCGTACGCAAGGCGGAGCTGGCCACGCGGTTGCGCGCCGCGCTGCACGACGGTGAGTTCGCGCTGCTGCACCAGCCGGTGGTCTGTCTGGAGAACGGCCGGATCACATCGGTCTCCGCGCAGGCGCGCTGGCGTTCCTCCCAGGGGGTGCTGTTCACCCCGGCCGAGTTCCTGCGGGTGGCCGAGGACGGCGACAAGACCGCGGAGCTGGACCGCTGGATCCTCCAGGAGGCGGTGGAACAGGCCGCCGAGCGGGCCGCCGCCGGAAGCGTGGTGCCGGTGGCCGTCCGGCTGAGTGCCCGGCGGCTGCTGGACCGCTCGATGCCGCTGGGCTCCGTGGAGGCACTGCTGACCCGGCAGGCGCTGCCGCCCGGCGCGCTGGTGCTGGAACTGTCCGACACCGACCCCAGGGCCTCGCTGGACGAGCTGGAGCGGCGTCTGACCGTGCTCAGCCGGCTCGGGGTGCGGATCGCGCTGGACGCCTTCGGCAGCGGCTACGCGGCGATCACGGCCCTCAGGAAGCTCCCCGTCGACATCCTGAAACTCGACCGCAGCCTGGTCGAGGGCGTCGTGGAGTCCGCACGGCTGCACAAGATCACCAGTGGGCTGCTGCGCATCGCCGGCGATCTCGGGCTCCAGTCCGTGGCCGAGGGCGTGGACCTGCCGGAACAGGTCGTCGCGCTGCGCGCGATGGGCTGTACCCACGGACAGGGCATGGCGTTCGCGGGGCCGCTGGACGAGTACCGGCTGCGGCGGGCGCTCGGATCCGGCCACTATCCCGTCCCGCACGCGCCGGCCGAGCCGGCGTTCGCGGGCAGTGCGAGAGAGCCGCAGGGGCGCGTGGGCGTCGAGGGTGCGACCGCGCGGAGGCCCGACGGGCTGAGCACGGTCGTGGCCTCGACACCGACTGCGACGCCCCGGAGGTGACCGAGCTGTGGAAAGGGCCGCGGGGGTGTACACCGGAGGGGTGCCC
The DNA here is from genome assembly GCF_055657175.1 of Streptomyces sp. NPDC107581. Lineage (NCBI taxonomy): Bacteria > Bacillati > Actinomycetota > Actinomycetes > Kitasatosporales > Streptomycetaceae > Streptomyces > Streptomyces sp. NPDC107581. The sequence goes on along the minus strand of NZ_JBVKBH010000024.1, from coordinate 482 downwards.
GCCGTCTTCGGAGGTCGCAGTGCCCTTCGTTCACATATTGAGACTCCCGTCCCACCCACTTGACACGTGGTGCGTGCCGGGGGGAGGGTCAGTGCCATGCGCACCCGAATTCTCGTACTTGGACAGCGCGTCGGCTGAGCTGGGACCCACCGGAGGACGATCCGGAATCCCCAGCGACCTCACCGGCGCGCTCCCCTCGCTTGCCCTACGGCACGAGGGGTTTTTTGTTGCACGAGTGCCTTTCGTGCAGCGCTTGAAATCCGCATAAACCTCGCAAAAACCCTCAGCATCGAGAAGAGAATGCCGATGACCGAGCAGGCCACCGGGGCCCATCCGCAGCCGCGGCCCCGATCCGGAGGACAGCAGTCCGCCCCCGTCGAGCACGTCACGGGTGCGCAGTCCCTCATCCGCTCCCTCGAGGAGGTCGGCGCTGAGACGGTGTTCGGTATCCCGGGTGGTGCGATCCTGCCGGCGTACGACCC
>NZ_JBVKBH010000023.1:0-111796 GCF_055657175.1 Streptomyces sp. NPDC107581 | reverse complement strand
CCGTCATCGCCTTCCTGCGCGAGTACGAGGACGACCTGGTCCTGTGCGTGCACAACTTCTCCCGCTTCGCACAGCCCACGGAACTCGATCTGCGGCGGTTCACCGGGCGGCACCCGGTCGAGCTGTTCGGCGGGGTGCGGTTCCCCGCGATCGGCGAGCTGCCGTACCTGCTGACCCTGGCGGGGCACGGCTTCTACTGGTTCCGGCTGCGCCGGGACGTGGCCTAGAGCCCCGGCGGTGGGGCGGTTTTGGCCGTCCCACCCCGGGCACGCATCAGTAACACCCCGACGATCCGGGGAAAGGACGTGACGCCCATGGCGGATACGGTCACCCCTTCCGACAGCACGCGTACGACCGGTCACCTCCTCACTTCGCTCGAACCCCTGTTGCGCGACTGGCTGCCGAGGCAGCGCTGGTTCGCGGGCAAGGGACGTCCGGTCACCGGGTTCACCCCGGTGGCGGCCACCGAACTGCTGCCCTGCGAGGGCCGGCTGGGCCTGTACCACCTGCTCCTGCTCGTCCACCAGCCACCCGTCCTGGGCGCGCCGGCGCATCCCGGGGACTGCTACCAGCTGCTGATAGGAGTGCGCGAGGTGCTGCCGCCCCGGCTGGCGCCCGCGCTGATCGGACATGTGACCCAGGGGCCGCTCGCCGGACGCACGGTGTACGAGGCCCTGTACGACCCCCGGCCCGCCGAAGTGCTCCTGGAGGCCCTGCGCACCCGGGCACGCATCGGCGGGCTCCGTTTCGAACGGGACCAGGACCAGGAGATCCGGGACGGACTGGTGGCCCGGCTGATGACGGCCGAGCAGTCCAACTCCTCGGTGGTCTACGGCGATACGTTCATCCTGAAGCTGTTGCGCCGCATCGTGCCCGGCGTCAACCCCGATCTGGAGATACCGCTCGCCCTGGCCCGCGAGGGCTGCGCCCGGGTGCCCGCCCCGACGGCCTGGCTCGGCGCCGAGCTGGACGGGCAGTCGTACACCCTGGCCGTGCTCCAGCCGTTCGTGAGCGGTGCGAGTGACGGCTGGGAGCTGGCGCTGCGCGAGCTGGCCAAGGGGGAGGACTTCGTCGCCGAGGCCCGGGCGCTGGGCCGGGCCACCGCCGAGGTGCACACCGTCCTCGCCCAGGCCCTGCCCACGGTGACGCTGGGCCAGGCCCAGTTGCGGCTGCTGGTGGACGGCATGACCGAGCGGCTGGAGGCGGCCGTGCAGGCGGTGCCCGCGCTGCGGCCGTACGAGAGCGGGCTGCGTTCCGCCTTCACCGCGCTGGGGGGCCTGGCGGCCGAGGGCCGTACCTGGACCGCCCAGCGCATCCACGGCGATCTGCACCTCGGGCAGTGCCTGCGCTCGCCGTCCGGCGCATGGTCGCTGATCGACTTCGAGGGCGAGCCGGCTCGGCCGCTGGCCGAGCGGCGGATGCCGCAGCCCGCGGTGCGGGACATCGCCGGGATGCTGCGCTCCTTCGACTACGCCGCCCGTTCGGCGAGCCCGCCCGCGCCGGAGTGGGCACACGGCTGCCGGGCCGCCTACTGCTCCGGGTACGCCGAGGTCTCCGGCCGCGACCCGCGTACCGATCCTGTGCTGCTGCGCGCCTATGAGACCGACAAGGCGGTCTACGAGGTGGTCTACGAGGCCCGCCACCGCCCCGACTGGCTGCCGGTACCGCTGACTGCGGTGCACCGCCTCTCCCTGCCCGACCAGGAGGCTCGTTCGTGACCCCCAAGGCCAAGAAGGAATCCGCGGCCAAGAAGGACACCCCGGTCAAGAAGAAGTCCGCCGCCGAGAAGGTGCCGGCACAGGAGGTTCCCCGGAAGGCGAAGGTGCCCGAGAAGGTGCCGGCACAGGAGGTTCCCCGGAAGGCGAAGGTGCCCGAGAAGGTGCCGCGGCAGGGGGTCGCCGCCTCCCCCGCGGTGCCCGCCGCGGACCGTGCGCGTCTGCGCGAGGGCACCCATCACGATCCGCACTCCGTGCTCGGCGCCCACCCGGTCCCCGGCGGGGTCGCCTTCCGGGTGCTGCGCCCGCACGCGCAGGCGGTCGGCGTGGTCCTGGGCGATCTGCGGGCTCAGCTGCACGACGACGGCGAGGGCTTCTTCTCCGGCCTGCTCCCGCTCTCCGAGGTCCCCGCCTACCGGCTGCTGGTGACCTACGACGGCACCGTCCACGAGTGCGAGGACGCCTACCGCTTCCTGCCCACGCTCGGCGAACTGGACCTGCACCTGATCGGTGAGGGCCGGCACGAGCAGCTGTGGCGGGTGCTCGGTGCGCATGTCCTGACCCACCAGGGTGTGGCCGGCACCCGCTTCGCGGTGTGGGCGCCGAACGCGCGGGGCGTGCGGGTCGCGGGGAGCTTCACCTTCTGGGACGCGACCGGACACCCGATGCGCTCGCTCGGCTCCTCGGGGGTGTGGGAGCTGTTCGTGCCGGGCATCGGCGAGGGCGAGCTGTACAAGTTCGAGATCACCCGCCCGGACGGCTCGCGCACCCTGCGTGCCGATCCGCTGGCCCGCCGCACGGAGGTCCCGCCCGCCACCTCCTCGATCGTGCACGCCTCGCGGCACGAGTGGGGCGACGCCGAGTGGCTGGCGCACCGCGGCGACACTCCCGTGCACGAGGCGCCGTGTTCCGTCTACGAGGTCCACCTGGCGTCCTGGCGGCCGGGCCTGACGTACCGCCAACTGGCCGATCAACTCCCCGCGTACGTAAGGGAGATGGGCTTCACCCATGTGGAGCTGATGCCGGTCGCCGAGCACCCCTTCGGCGGCTCCTGGGGCTACCAGGTCACCGGCTTCTACGCCCCGACGGCGCGCCTCGGCACCCCGGACGACTTCAAGTACCTGGTGGACCGGCTGCACCGGGCCGGCATCGGCGTGCTGATGGACTGGGTCCCCGCGCACTTCCCGCGCGACGACTGGGCGCTGGCCGAGTTCGACGGGCGCCCGCTGTACGAGCACCACGATCCGCTGCGGGCCGCCCATCCCGACTGGGGCACCCTGGAGTTCGACTTCGGCCGCCGTGAGGTGCGCAACTTCCTGGTGGCCAACGCCGTGTACTGGTGCGAGGAGTTCCACATCGACGGACTGCGCGTGGACGCCGTCGCATCCATGCTCTACCTCGACTACTCGCGCGAGCCGGGCCAGTGGTCGCCGAACGAGCACGGCGGCCGGGAGAACCTGGACGCGGTGGCCTTCCTGCAGGAGATGAACGCCACCGTCTACCGGCGCTGCCCGGGAGTGGTGACCATCGCCGAGGAGTCCACCGCCTGGGACGGCGTCACGCGCCCCACCCACCACAGGGGGCCCAGCGGCTTCGGCGGTCTCGGCTTCGGCCTGAAGTGGAACATGGGCTGGATGCACGACTCGCTGGAGTACATCCGGCACGAGCCGGTCCACCGCAGGTACCACCACCACGAGATGACCTTCTCGATGGTGTACGCGTACAGCGAGAACTACGTCCTGCCCATCTCCCACGACGAGGTCGTGCACGGCAAACGGGCCCTGGTCTCGAAGATGCCGGGCGACTGGTGGCAGCAGCGGGCCGACCTGCGCGCCTATCTCGGCTTCATGTGGGCCCACCCCGGCAAGCAACTGCTCTTCATGGGGCAGGAGTTCGCCCAGGGCGCCGAGTGGTCCGAGGCGCACGGCCCGGACTGGTGGCTGCTCGACCCGTCCTACGGCGCCGAGGCCGACCACCGCGGCGTCCGGGACCTGGTCCGCGACCTGAACGCCGGCTACCGCAGCACTCCGGCCCTGTGGCAGCGCGACACCGACCCGGCGGGCTTCCAGTGGATCACGGGCGACGCGGCGGACGACAACGTCTTCGCGTTCCTGCGCCAGGACGCCGGCGGCAATCCGCTGCTGGCCGTCTCCCACCTGTCCCCGGTGGTCCGCCACGACTACCGCATCGGCGTCCCCGCGGACGTCCCGGCCTGGCTGGAGGTGCTGAACACCGACGCGGCCCGCTACGGCGGCAGCGACGTCGTCCACCCCGACCCGGTCAAGCCGGAGCCGCAGGGGGCCCATGGCCGCCCCGCGAGCATCCGGCTGACGCTGCCGCCGCTGGCTACGGTGTGGCTGCGGCCTGCTTGAGCGCGTCGGGCAGGGGGCCGGTGTACAGCACGCCCAGCCGCTGCGTGGCCCGGGTCAGGGCCACGTACAGGTCGCTCGTGCCGTACCGGCCCGGCTCCACCACCAGCACCGAGTCGAACTCCAGGCCCTTGGACTGGCGGGGGTCGAGGAGGACGACGGTGCGGGTCAGGTCGGGCTCGTCGCCGGCCGTGACCCCGTCGAGCCGGGCCGCCAGCCGGCGGTGCAGGTCGCGCGGGGCGATGACCGCGAGCCGGCCCTCGGCGGGGGTGAGTTCGGCGACGGCCTCGGCGACCGCGCCGGGCAGGTCGTCGGCCGCCTGCCGCACCCAGGGCCGCACCCCCGTCGAGCGCACCGAACTCGGCGGTTCGAAGTCCGGGTGCTCGGCGCGGACCACGGCCGCGGCCAGGTCCATGATCTCGGACGGGGTGCGGTAGTTGACGCCGAGCCGGTTGTGCTCCCAGCGGTCCTCGACGTACGGGGCGAGGATGTCCGCCCAGGAGCCGACGCCGGCCGCCTCGGCGGTCTGTGCCGGGTCGCCGACCAGGGTCATCGAGCGGGTCGGGCTGCGCCGCATCAGCAGCCGCCAGGCCATCGGCGACAGCTCCTGCGCCTCGTCCACGATGATGTGGCCGAACGCCCAGCTCCGGTCGGCCGCGGCCCGCTCGGCGGCGCTGCGGTGGTCGGCCTCCTCGTGCCGCTCGGCGAACCGTTCGGCGTCGATGATGTCGTGGGCGGACAGCACCTCGGAGCCGTCCGGGTCACCGTCCTCCTTGTCCTCGAACTCGTAGGTGCGGGAGGCGTACGACACGTCCAGCACGCCCTGCGCGTAGGCGACCTGGGTCTCCCGTTCGCGCTCGGCGCGGGCCCGCGCCAGCCGGTCGTCCTCGCCGAGGAGTTCGGCCGCCTCGTCCAGCAGGGGCACGTCCGCGACGGTCCAGGCCCGGGTCACCGGGCGGCGGACCGCGTCGGCGTCCGCCTCGGGAAGGTAGCCGTCCGGTTCGGCGAGGAAGTCGGCGACCAGCCGCCGCGGGGTGATCCGGGGCCACAACTGGTCGATGGCGGACCACACTTCGGGGTTCTCGGCGAGTTCGTCGCGGATCTGGGTGAGGTCGGAGGCGTCCAGCAGGCTGCTGCCGTCGTACGGGTCGGTGCCCACCCGCTCGGCATACAGGTCGGTGAGCGTGTTGAGGATGTGGCCCTCGAAGTACTCGCGAGCCGCGTTGTGCGGCAGCTTGGCGGCCCGGGTGCGCTCGCGCGCGACGCCGGCCAGACCGTCGTCGAGCATCAGCACCTCGCGGTCGTGCTTGATCGCGACGACCGGGTCGGGCAGGGCCTGCCGGTCGCGTACGACGGCGGCGAGCACCTCGGCCATGCCGGCGCGGCCCTTCACGGCGGCCGCCTCGGGGGTGTCGACGGCGGTGGCCCGCACGCCGGGGAACAGTTCCCCGACCGTGGCCAGCAGCACCCCGGTCTCGCCCAGGGAGGGCAGCACCTCGCCGATGTAGCCGAGGAAGGCCGGGTTGGGTCCGACGATGAGCACGGCACGCCGGGCCAGCAGCTCCCGGTACTCGTAGAGGAGGTAGGCGGCCCGGTGCAGCGCCACCGCGGTCTTGCCGGTGCCGGGGCCGCCCTCGACGACCAGCACCCCGCGGTGCGGCGCCCGGATGATGCGGTCCTGGTCGGCCTGGATGGTCTGCACGATGTCGCTCATGCGGCCGGTGCGCGCCGAATTCAGCGAGGCCAGCAGGACGGCGTCACCGTTGTGGTCCTCGTGGCCGGTGCGGGTGGCGTCGCCGAGGTCGAGGATCTCGTCGTGCAGGGAGGTGACGGCGCGGCCCTGGGTGGCGATGTGCCGGCGGCGGCGCAGGCCCATCGGGGTGTGCCCGGTGGCCAGGTAGAAGGGGCGGGCGACGTCGGCCCGCCAGTCGATGAGGACCGGGGTGCGCTGGGCGTCGTCCCGGCGCAGCCCGATCCGGCCGATGTGGTGGACGGCGCCGTCGGCGAGGTCGATCCGGCCGAAGCAGAGCGAGCCGTCCACGGCGTTCAGCGCGGCGAGCAGCCCCGAGCGCTCGCCGACCAGGATGTCCCGCTCCAGTCGTGCCTGCATGGGCTTGTCACTCTGGGCGAGCGCGTCCCCGACCGAGGTCTCGGCCTCGCCGCGCAGCACGTCCACGCGCGCGTACAGTCCGTCGATGAATTCCTGCTCGTGGCGCAATTCATCGTCCGGAAATTCGGTGTTTGACAATTCCGCTCCCGCCCGGATATACTGTGCCTACTGAACTTCTCCGCAACTCATCTGAATTCAAGTTGCGAACCATTGAATATACGCACAGAAATCCCCCGAGCGCAATTGCTCGGGGGATTTTTTGATGGGCGATCCGCAGTCGCCGGCGGCTCCGCGACTGCGGGCGGCCTCGCCTACAGCACGTCGGACAGCTCCTCCAGCAGCCGCCGCTTGGGACGCGCGCCCACCATCGACTTCACCGGCTCACCGTCCCGGAAGACCATGAGGGTCGGCGTGGACAGCACGCCGTAGGAGACCGTCGTCTCCGGATTGCGGTCCACGTCCAGCTGGACGATCTTCAGCCGGTCGCCCTCCTCGAAGGCGATGTCCTTCAGCACCGGCGCCAGCTGCCGGCACGGACCGCACCAGTCGGCCGTGAACTGCACCAGGACCGGAAGGTCCGCGCCGATCACCTCCGCCGCGAAATCCGCGTCCGTCACCTCGGCCAGTCCGCTCGTCACACTCACCGTGTCAGCCCTCCCAGCTCGCACACGGGTTCCGGACCCCCCGGAACCTGCGCCTCGGCGGCCAGCTCGTCCAGGGCCCGCTCCGCCCGCTCCAGCTGCCCCGCGACGGTCTCCCGCACGGCCCGGAGCTGCCCGACGAGCGCGTCCAGCTCGTCCAGCTTGCGCCGGTAGACGACGAGGGAGGCCGGGCAGGAGTCGCCCTCCGGGTGCCCGGCCCGCAGGCACTCCACGAACGGCCGCGTCTCCTCCAGGTCGAACCCGAAGTCCTGCAGCGTCCGGATCTGCCGGAGCAGCCTGACGTCGCCCTCGTCGTACGTGCGGTGTCCCTTGTCGTCGCGCCGGGCGGGCAGCAGCCCCCGTGCCTCGTAGTAGCGCAGGGTGCGGGTGGTGGTCCCGGCCCGTGCGGCCAGCTCGCCGATTCGCATGTCCTCGACCGTACGCGTTGACGTCGGCGTCAAGGCAAGACGGGCGGCAGCAGCGGCTTGCGGCGCACCGGCGAGGACAGCACGATCGAGGTCGTCGTACGGCCCAGCGCCGAGGTCTGCTCCAGGATCTCCTCCAGGTGCCCGGTGTCGGCGACGGCGACCTTGAGGATCCAGCAGTCCTCGCCGACCACGTGGTGCACCTCGCTGATCTCCGGCCGGTCGAGCAGTTCCAGGGTCCGCGGGTGCTTGAGGGTGTAGCCGCCGTGCGGGTTCACCCGGATGAAGGCCTGGATGCCGTAGCCGAGCCGGGCGGGTGCGACCTGGGCGCCGTACCCCTCGACCACGCCCGCCGCCTCCAGCCGGCGCACCCGCTCCGCGACGGCCGCCGGGCTCAGGCTGACCCGCCGCCCCAGCTCGCTGAGCTTGATCCGCCCGTCGGTCTGCAGCAGCTGCAGGATCTGCCGGTCCACCGCGTCGAAGGCCACTGGTGTTTCGTCGGCGACGGCCCGCAGATGCCGTTGTTCTTTCGGTGCGGTGACCGTATCTCCCATGTCTCCCCCTTCAGGAACGGATGTGACGCCCGGAGAATTATGATCATGCGAAAGGCACGAGAGGTACTGGTGATCGGCGGCAACCGCTATTTCGGCAAACGGCTGATCGCCCGGCTGCTGGCGAGCGGTGACCGGGTCACGGTCCTGAACCGGGGCTCGGCGGCCCCGCCCGAGGGCGCGGTGCACCTGGTGGCCGACCGGAACGACGAGCAGGCCCTGGCGGAGGCGATCGGCACCCGCGTCTTCGACGTCGTCCTCGACCAGGTCTGCTACACCCCGCGCCAGGCGGCCGTCGCCCGCCGCGTCCTCGCGGGGCGCACCCGCCGCTATGTGATGACCTCGACGGTGGAGGTGTACGAGCACGAGGACTCGGCGGCGCCGGTGCCCGAGAGCGCGGTGGACCCGGCCGCGGTCGCCGTGGACCTGGAACTCGCCTGGGACGAACCGGAGTTCCTCGACGCCCACTACGGCGAGGGCAAACGGCAGGCGGAGGCGGTGTTCACGGCGCCCGGCCCGGACGGCCTCCCGTTCGTGTCGGTCCGGGTGGCCCATGTGCTGGGCGGCGACGACGACTTCACGGGACGCCTCCACCACTACGCCCACCGCATCCGCACCGGTGCCCCCATAGCCGTACCGCCCGTCCCGCACCCGGCGACGTACATCCACGTCGAGGAGATCGCGGACTTCCTGTTCTGGGCGGCGGGCGAGGACTTCACGGGCCCGGTGAACGCGGCCTCCCACGGCCTGCTCACGCTGGACGAGCTGTGCGCGGCGGTGGCGGCCCGGCTCCCGGAGGGCAGGGCGGTGTTCGAGACCACGGGATCCGCCGAGGTCTCCCCCTTCGCCTTCCGCCGCCGCTACGGCATGGACAACTCCCGTGCCACGAAGCTCGGTTTCACCTTCGGCCACGCACGGCAGTGGCTGCCGCAGGCCGTCGCCGAGACACTCGGAGCAGCCGGAACAGCCGGAACAGCCGGAACTCCCGGAACTCCCGGAACAGCCGAAACTCCGGGAACATCTGCAACATCTGCAACGTCTGCAACACCCGGAACATTCGGAAAGGACGACTGACATGCGCTACCGCACCCTCGGCGGACTGAAGGTGAGCGCGATCGGGCTCGGGGCCATGCCGCTGTCGATCGAGGGCCGGCCGGACGAGGCACGCGCCCTGGCCACGGTGCACGCGGCCCTGGACGCCGGCGTGACCCTGCTGGACACGGCCGACTCCTACCATCTGCCCGGGCAGGACCCCGGTCACAACGAACTCCTCCTCGCCCGCGCGCTCGCCGCCTACGGCGGTGACACCGACGGCGTGCTGGTGGCCACCAAGGGCGGCCGGGGCCGGCCGGCCGACGGCAGCTGGACGGTGTCGGGCTCGCCCCGGCATCTCAAGGCGGCCGCCGAGGCCTCCCGCAGACGGCTGGGCGTCGAGGCGATCGGCCTGTACCAGCTGCACAAGCCCGACCCGGACGTGCCCTTCGAGGAGTCCGTCGGCGCGCTGCGCGAACTGCTGGACGAGGGCACGATCCGGCTGGCCGGCCTCTCCAACGTGGACACGGACCAGATACGGCAGGCCCGCGCCGTCCTCGGCGACCGCCTGGTCTCCGTGCAGAACCGCTACTCCCCCGAGGCCCGCGACAGCGACCCGCAGCTGCGTCTGTGCGCCGGACTCGGCCTGGCGTTCCTGCCGTGGAGCCCCCTCGGCGGCATCTCCCGCAGCTCGCTGGACGGCCCCTCGGGACGGTCGGCGGACACGCGGTACGCCGTGTTCCACGAGGTGGCCCGGGAGCACGGGGTGAGTTCCCAGCAGGTGTGCCTCGCCTGGCTGCTGTCCCTCTCCCCCACCGTGCTCCCGATCCCCGGCGCGAGCCGCCCGGAGACCATCAGGGATTCGGCCGGGGCGGCGGAACTGGAGCTGACCGAGGAGCAGAGGAGACGGCTGTCGGAGGCCGCGCGGACCGTATGAGACCGGCGCCCCGGCCGGGACCGGGGCTCATGCGGGGCCCGTGCCGTCGGACGCCTTGAGGGCGTAGAAGCTGTCGCTGTGGACGCCTATGTAGAGGGCGCCGTCCGCCACCGCCGGGGATGAGCTGATCTGCCCGTCGGTGGCGTGCGACCACTTCTTCTCGCCGCTCGCCGCGTCGACCCCGTAGATGTTCTGGTCGTAGCTTCCGAAGAACACCATGCCGTCCGAGACGGCCGGCGTGGACGCCACCATGAACCGCGTGGAGAAGTACCACTTCCGCTTCCCCGAGTCGCTGTGCACGGCGTAGAGGTTGTAGTCGTCGCTGCCGATGTAGACCACGCCGTCCGACACCGTGGGCGACGAGTCCGCCGTACCCCCGATGTTGAACCGCCACTTCTCCGTTCCCGTGGCGGCGTGCAGCGCGTACAGATGGTTGTCCGAGCTTGCGAAGTACACCACCCCGGCCTTCACACAGGGCCGTACGGCGATCAGGTCGCCGGTCGCGAACACCCACTTGCGCCGTCCGGTGGCGGCGTCGAGCGCGTAGAGGTTCTTGTCGTTGCTGCCGACGTAGACGGTTCCTTCGGCCACGGCGGGAGTGGACCACACGGCTTTGCCGGTCCGGAAGGACCATTTCTTGTGCCCGGTCGCCGTGTCGATCGCGTAGACGTTCTTGTCCAGGCATCCCACGAACACCGTTCCGTCGGCCACCACGGGATCGCCCTCGATGCCGTCCTTGGTGGGAAACGCCCACTTGCGCCTGCCGGTTGTGATGTCTATGGCGTGGAGGTGGTTGTCGAGACTGCCGATGTAGAGGACTCCGTCCGCCACCACCGGTGAGGACAGCACGGAGTCACCGGCGGTGTACCGCCACTTCTCGTCGCCCGTCGCGGCGTCGAGCGCGAGGACGAGGCTGGCGTTGTTGCCGAAGTAGACGACGCCGTCGACGACGGCGGGTGAGGAGAACGTCCAGCCGCCGGTGTCGACCTTCCAGGGGCTGAAGGGCTGCGGGGTGGGCGACACCGGCGCGGAGGTGCTCGGCCGAACGGCCTTGGTGGAAGCCTTCGGGGTGGAAGCCTTCGGGGTGGCGGCCCCGCCTCCGGCCGCGTGCGAGGGGCGGGACGGCGGGTCGTCCTTGAGCAGCACGGCCGCGGTGACCCCACCGCCGCCGGCCAGGACCAGTCCGGCACCGACGGACAGCGCCCGCCGCCGGGTGAGGAGCCTGGGCCGGCCGGCGGCGGGCGGCGCGTCGTCGCCGGGCGGGGCCGGGTCCTTCGGGGTGATGTCCACGACCGGGAGTGCCGGGACCGCTGGTTTCGGCCGGTCCGCCCGTTTCGGCCGATGCGCTGTCTGTGGCTGATCCACCATGCGCGGGCGGTCCGCCGTTTCCGTGTGTGGCGTTCTCGGTGCCGTCTTGCTGTTCTTGGCGGGCCGGGGTTCAGGGGTGTGGTGTGCGGGTGGTCGACGAGGCCGGGACTCGGGCGGCGGCGGGCCGGGACGCTCTTTCGTCGCTTCGGCCGGCGGAACAGAGATGTGCGGAGTGGCAGCGGCGGGGGCGGCGGGCCGGGACGGTTCGGGACGCGGCGGGACGTGGGCGCGGTTGTGCACCCATGGTTCACGGGCCGCGGCATTGTGACCGAACTGCTGGGGCAGGGGACGGCCCCGTCGCTGGAGCCGCAGACGGACCTGCTGCCAGATGCTGTAGACGCTCAGCGTCGGCCCCGCCTCGGGGATGCCGCGCTCCAGGACGTCGATCAGCTCGCCGGTGAAGTCCGGGTAGCCGTGGGGCGGTGTGAACGAGCGTTCCGTCCGGGGCGCCGAGGTCAGCACACAACTGCCGAAGTCGGTGTCGGTGTCGGTGTCGCCGCTGCCGCTGCCGTTGGTGTTGGAGTTGGTGTTGGAGTTGGTGTTGGTGTTGGAGTTGGTATTGCCGTTGGCGTTGGCATCGCCGCTGCCGTTGAAGTTGCCGTTGCCGCTGCCGCTGCCGTTGAAGTTGCCGTTGCCGTTGCCGTTGCCGGCTTCCGCGTTCTCCGGCTCGCCCAGCAGACGCGCCAGACTGTGGCGGTCCATGACGGCCGCGGAGCCGCTCATGCTGATGGCGAGGCCGCTGTAGCAGCAGTCCAGCAGTGTGATGCGCCGGCGCGCGCGGTACCCCGCCTGGCCGACCACGCGACGTAACGCCTGATACGGCAGCGTCCCGATCTCCAGGTGGTCCTCGTCGGCGTCGGCCAGCGCCAGGTACAGCTGTTCGCTGCTGCGGTCCCGCAGCCCGTGCCCCGCGAAGTAGACGAGGAGGGTGTCGGTCGTCGCCTGACCGGCGTCGCGGACCGCCTTGAGGATGTCGTTGGCGGAGGCCTGCGGGCCGAGCACGGTGACATGGCGCCGGGGCAGGCCCCAGACCTTGGGGTCGCGCAGCAGCTTGGCCAGTCTGGCGACCCCGGCCTCGATGCCGGGCAGGGGATCGAGCTGCCGGAAGTCGTGCACGCCGATGAGGACGGCGCGACTGCGCCTCGGGTCAGGAAGCGCCACGGCGGCCGTCCTCCCCCAGGGACTCTCTCGTCGCGTCCGGTGCGGTGCCGGCGGCTCTCGGCGCCACGGACGTACGGGGTGTCCCGTCGGCGGCCCCGGGCGTACGGGTCGCCCCCTCGGCATCCGCGGACGTACGGGTCTCCTCGTACGCAACCTCGGAGACACGGACCGGCTCGTCGGCAACCGCGGGCGCGGCGCCCAGTGCCCGTACCTCGTCGGCGTCCGCGGGCGCGGCCCCCAGTGCCCGCGCGACGCGAGCGGCGTCCTCCGGGGTTCCGTCCTCGACGATCACACGGGTCCCGCCGTGCTCCACGATCAGCCGTGCGGCCGTTCGCTCGCGCCGGGGCAGTGCGGCGCGGAAGTCGCCGAACAGCGCGATCAGGTCGGTGAGGAACGAGCCCGAGGCGACCGCCAGGCCGATCCAGGCCACCAGGTCTGCCGACATCCCCCCGTCACCGGGCGATACGCGCTCCCGCCGCATGCTCGTGCCGGCCGACCGGGCCAGCCGGCGGTCCTCGGTGATCCAGTCGGCGAACGCCTCCGTCCAGCCCTCGGTGTCGCTCCCCGGACCGCCTGCGCCGTCGCCCGGCAGATGGGCGCGCGCAACCCTGACACGTAGCTCCATGTATGAGGCCCCCCTCATGTTCCCCGCGCCGCGCTGCCGGACGGCCCTTCCGGCCGTTTCCCGCACAACCGCCCGCGATCGCTCCCAGAGTAGGACGGACCCGACGCCCGTGTCCCGGTATCCGCACGAAGGGAGCACCGCACCGACGGCCGGTGACCGGGGTGCGGTCGGCGGGGTCGCCCAGCGGGTCCCACGACACGGCCCCTGCAGGCCCCCGACGAGCACCGATGAGCTGCGATGAGCCGTGGTCGTACGACGGGAAGGCCCTTCCCCCGGCTCCTGCGGTCAGTGCGGACCGACGGCGCCCGGACCGTTCCTGAGGTGGTCGGAGAGGGTCGCAGGCCGGCTGCTGCGCATGCCTGCCCTGCAGCCGCACAGCATGTCCGGCCCGCGAGGCAGCAGCTACCTGATCTTGTACTCGCAGGGCTTGGAGTCCTTGCCCCCGTTGTTGTCGGCCACCCGTTTGCCGTCGACCTTGATCGCGCAGGGGGCGGCCTTCAGCATCCCGTCTGCGCCCTTGACCGAGCCGGGGACGACCGACACCAGGTAGCCCACCTTCTGCTCGGCCTGGGTGAGTTCGACCTTCTCCGTCCTGGTCCAGGGGAGCTTCTGGTTCCCGTAGCCACTGCTGCTGCCCGCGTTGTACATGACCTGGGTGGTGCCGGTACCGGCCACCTGCAGGGTCACTGTGTGGGTGGCCCCGTCCGCCCCGGTCGTCGGAGCGGCGCTCTTCGACGCATGCGCCTTGCCGCCCCCGGCCCGCGTGGGCCTGTCCGTGTCTCCGCCACTTCCGCACCCCGCCAGAAGCGCCGCCGTGGCAACGAACACCACCGCGCTTGCAGCCGTCTTCCGCATGTTCCCCGTTTTCTGTCGTGAAGGACTGGTCTCCCAAGATCAAATCATGGGCCGCCCGCGGTCCTCGACATCCTCCCCGTCCCCCCGCACCCCGAGCAGCCGTCGCGTCAGTGCGTCGCGGTCGGAGAGGAGTTCGTCCAGGGCGGCTCGGATGTCCTCCGGCTCCGTGTGCGGGGACTCGCGTTCCGCCGCGATCAGGACCGAGCGGCGGACGAGTTCCCTGGTGAAGGACGCCGTCGTGCCCTCCGTGCGGGTCACCGCCTCGTCGGCGACCTCCTTGCCGAGGCCGAGTCCGGCGGCGTAGAGGGAGAGGAGGCGGGCGCGGCCCTCGGCGTCGGGGAGGGGGATCTCGACGGCCAGGTCGACCCGGCCGGGGCGCTGGGCCAGGGCCGGTTCAAGGAGGTCGGCGCGGTTGGTGGTGAGCAGGAAAGCCACGTCGGCGTCGTCCCCCAGGCCGTCCATCTCGTTCAGCACCTGGAAGAGCAGGGGCTGCTCGCCGCCGCCGTGCTCCCGGGCCTCGGCGATCAGGTCGCAGTCCTCGAGGACGACGAGCGCGGGCTGGAGCATCCGGGCGAGCGCACAGGCGGGGCCGATGGCCTCGATGCCGGTGCCGGAGAGGATGACCGCCGTGAACTCCGGGAGGTGGGAGAGCAGATAGCGGATCGTGTGGGTCTTGCCGGTGCCCGGGGGGCCGTAGAGGAGGAGGCCGCGGCGCAGGTGCTGGCCGGCCGCGCGGAGCTGTTCGCGGCGCCTGGCCACGCCCACCACCTGGCGTTCCACCCGCTCCAGCAGGCCCGCCGGGAGGACGATGTCCTCCCGGGTGATGCCGGGACGCCGGTGGAAGCGGAACGGGCCGAGGCCGTGCCCGAACTCGGAGCCCTCGAAGGAGAGCACCTGGCCGCGGAAGATGTTGTGCTCGCGCACGAGGGCGTCGATCTCGGCGAGCAGCCGGTCCGCGAACGTCTTCTCCTGGGCCAGGACCTCGATCTCCACCTTGTTGCGCCCGTATTCGTCGGCCGGGCCGCGCAGCAGCACCGCGAACCGTTCCCCGCCGTCCGTGCCGAGGTAGAACCCGCAGGAGACGCAGGCCAGTTCCTCGTCCGGTGAGACCGGCAGGTGGGCGTAGTCGACCGCGCCGATCACGAAGCGGTCGTAGCGGTCTGCGGCTTCGAGGATGTCGCCGAGGGTGAGTTCGCCGTGGTGCTGGGCGCCCCGCATGCCGACCAGCTCGTAGGAGCGGCCCTCGGCGGCGAACCAGCGCTCCAGGGCGAGGTGGACGTTGGGCAGGTCGTAGGACGGGTAGGCGGCCTTCACCACCGGGCGGTCCGTGGGGGCCGAGCCCAGGTGGTCCCGCAGCCGCTCGGTGAGGTCGCGGCCGGAGTCCCGCTCCGTCCGCCTGGGCCGGGCGACCGCCATGAGGAACTGGTGGAACAGGTCGTTGATCTGCTCGATCGAGAGCGGAGACGGGTCCCGCCCCGCCCCGTACGTGCGCTCGTACTCGGACGAGCTCATGATCTCCACTCCGCCCGGCTCCCCGAGCCCGGGCACCCCCACCCCGGGCTCCCCCGTGTCCGCGTCCCCCGTGCCCGCGTCGCCCATGTCCGCGTCCCCCGTGTCCGCCTTCCCCACGTCCGCCTCCCTGCGTTCGACCGGTCACGTCGCGGCTCAAGCCTGAGGGCGAACGCGGGGGCGGGTCAAAGGGATTGGGGGAAGACCACGGGCCCGGCCTGCGGGCTAGACGGTCACCCCGGCCGACTCCTCGACCTCCAGCAGGGAGGCGCTGTGCCGCTCCTCCTCGAAGGCCCTGCGGCCGCCGCGCAGGCCGAACAGGCGCTTGGCGACGGCGATGTAGAGGACCGCGAGGATGTTGAGGACCAGGGTCGCGATCTTCAGGTAGCTGACCTTCTCGGTGAGTTCGTAGATCTCCAGCGGCAGGAAGGCGGCGGTGGCGATCACCGTCAGGTACTCCGCCCAGCGCTTGGCGTACCAGAGGCCGACCGCCTCGACCAGTTCGATGACCGCGTACGCCAGCAGCAGGGCCGCCACCAGCATCAGCGTGGAGTGCTTGTAGCCGAACGCCTTCTGGATGGAGCCGACGACCGGCGAGTGGTCGAGGTCGTAGTGGAAGTGCTTGAAGACGGGGCGGAAGACGTCCAGGTTCTGGTTGAAGAGGCGGCGTACCGCGTCCTGGCTGTTGCTGAACTTCCAGACCGCCACCGCGACCAGGACGATGAACACGCCGCGCACGGCCCGCTCGACGGCCAGGAAGCGCAGGATGAACAGGTCCCTGAGCACCTTCCCGCGCGGCACCAGCGGGGCGTCCGCCGCCGGTCCCGCGCCGTGCGGCTCACCCAGCGCGAAGTCGCCGCAGCGCAGGCAGCGCCAGGCGTCCCCGAGCGCGGTCTGTGCGTGCAGCCGTTCCCGCAGCCGGGAATCGTCCGGCGCGTAGGTCACATGACCCTTGCGCGCGCAGGTCCGCCGGTCCCAGTCGATCTTCATCCCCCGTGCCTCCATGCTTCGTTCGGGAACACGCACGAGCGTGCCGTTCCGGTTCCGGACGGCACGCTAGTGGATGAGGCCGGGAGGAGGCCGCAAGGGGTCAGCCGGCGGCGCTGTCGGCCAGTTCCCTCTCCTCCGTCGCCGCCTCCGGTGCGGGCGCCTCGCGGCGCGGCAGCAGGACGGCCACCAGGACCGTGCCGATGCCCAGGATCACCGCGCCGACCAGGCTGGTGTGGGCGACCGCGTCGGAGAAGGCGGAGCCGACCGCGTCCGCCATCTGCCGGGCGCCGGAGGCGAGCTGGGCGGCCTGCTGCTTGAGCTGCGCGGCCTGCTGCGGGTCGCCCGCCTGCGCGGCCCGTGCGGCCGCCTGGTGCGCCTTGTCGCCGATGCCCTGCGCGACCGCGTACCCGGCGCCGACCGAGTCCTGGGCCGTCTCCAGGGCGCTCGCGGGGAGCTTGCTGCCCGCGGTGGCGTCGGTGAGGTGGTTGCCGTAGGAGGTGGCGAGCAGCGAGCCGAGGATCGCGATGCCGAGCGAGCCGCCCAGCTCCAGCGAGGTGTCGTTGACGGCGCCGCCGACGCCGAGTTCGGACTCGGGGAAGGCGCCCATGATCGCGTCGGTGCAGGGCGAGAGCGCGAGGCCGATGGCCAGGCCGAGGATGATCAGGGGGGCCAGGAAGTCGGCGTACGTCGAGGCCGCGTCCACGCGGGTCAGCAGGGCGAGCGCGGTGGTGCCGCCGACCATGCCCGCGGTGACGGTGAGCTTCATGCCGACGCGCGGGGTGAGCCAGCCGGTGAGGGCCGAGCCGACGAAGACCGCGCCGGCCAGCGGCAGCATGCGCACGCCGGTCTCCAGCGCGTCGTAGCCGAGGACGAACTGCAGGTGCTGGGTGAGGTAGTAGAAGGCGCCGAAGACGGCCAGGAAGAACAGGGCGACGGCGAGGTTGGAGCCCGCGAACCGGCGGTCGGTGAAGCGGCGCACGTCCAGGATCGGACGGGGGTGGCGCAGCTCCCAGACGACGAAGGCGACCAGGCCCGCGCCCGCGACGACGGCGGCGGAGACGGCCTTGACGCCCCAGCCGAAGTGCGGACCCTCGATGATCATGTAGATCAGCGAGCCGGTCCACACCACGGACAGCAGACCGCCGACGTAGTCGATGCGGTCGTGGTGCCCGGCCTTGGACGGCGGTACGAGGACCAGGGCGGCGACGATCGCGACGGCCGCGACGGGCACGTTGATCAGGAAGGTCGAGGACCAGCCGTGGTCGCGCAGCAGGGCGCCCGCGACGACCGGTCCGGCGGCGATGGCGAGGCCCGCGGTGGCGGTCCACAGGGTGATGGCCTTGGCGCGCTCGGCGCGCGGGAAGGTCGCGGCGAGCAGGGAGAGCGTGGCGGGCATGATCAGCGCGGCGCCGACGCCCATCACGGCACGGGCCGCGATGACCGCCGTGGCGCTGTCGGCGAGGTAGCCCGAGACGGCCCCGGCCCCGAAGACCACGAGGCCCAGGAGGAGCGCCCCGCGCCGGCTGTACTTGTCGCCGATCGCGCCGAGCAGCAGCATCAGGGCCGCGTAGGGGACGGTGTAGCCGTCGATCACCCACTGCAGGTCGGAGCTGGAGAGCCCGAGGTCCCGGGTCATGTCGGGCGCCGCGACCGTGAGGGCGGTGTTGGCCATCACGATGACCAGCAGGCTCAGACAGAGCACGAGGAGCGCCCACCAGCGCCGGGCGTAGGGGCGGTCCATCCTTTCGACCGGTTCGTTCATGACGAGTCGCATGGCAGGGATCGCCTTCCTCAATGCGCGACGAGTTCTTGCACAACACCGTGCAATTGCACAGCACTGTGCAATGTACGCCGTTGCACGGTACTGTGCAAATCGAGGGGCGCACAGGAGGAGGCGTGCAGAATGACGGTCATGACCACGGGTAACACCAGCCGCGCCGACGCCAACCGGCGCCGCATCCTCGACGTCGCCCTTGCCGAGCTGCTGCGCGACCCCGACGCCTCCATGGACCAGATCGCGCGCGCCGCGGGGGTCGTACGGCGGACGGTGTACGGGCACTTCCCGAGCCGCGAGGCGCTGATCAGCACGCTCGTCGACGGGGCGGTGGCATCGCTCGCGGCCGCGGACGCGGGCGCCCGCGAGGCGGTCGCGGACCCGGCGGAGGCGGTGGCCCGGTCGGTGCTCGCGATCTGGGAGATCGCCGACCGCTATCGGCTGCTGGTCGCCCTCGCCCAGCGCACGGTCACCGTGCAGGGCATCCGCGAACGGCTCGCGCCGCTGCGCGAGAACAAGGTACGGCTGCTGCAACGCGGCCTGGACGACGGCGTCTTCAGCTCCCCGCTGCCCGCCCCGGCCCTCGCGTACGTGCACGAGCAGATGCTGTTCGCGGTGATGGAGGCGGTGAACGACGGCCTGGTGACAGCGGCGGAGGCGGGCCGCTCGGCCACGGTCACGGTCCTGACCGCGGCGGGCGTACCCGCCTCCGCGGCCACCGAACTGGTGGCCAGGGTGAGCGCGAAGCCGGGCGGCTGAGCACAAGCGGGGAGACTCGGCCGCCCGGCGGTGGTGCCGGACGCCCGGCCCGGGTTCAGGCGGGGCCGGACGTCCGGAGCATCGGGGCGCTTCGCGCCCCATAGGGGGCGCGGGGAACCGCGCGACCGGCCCCCACCGGCTCACGGTCACCGAACCGGCCGGTGGTCACCGAACCGGATCGCGGTCACCGAACCGTCTCGCAGTTGCCGAACCGGCCGGTGGTCACCGAACCGGCCCGCGGTCACCGAACCGGCCCGTTGTCACCGAACCGTCTCGCAGTTGCCGAACCGGCCCGCGGTCACCGAACCGGCCGGTGGTCACCGAACCGGCCCGCGGTCACCGAACCGGCCCGCGGTCACCGAACCGGCCGGTGGTCACCGAACCGGCCCGCCCAGCGGAGCGCTCACGCCTTGGCCAACTCCTTCTCCGGAGCCTCCGGGGAAGCGGCACCCTCATCCAACAGTGTCGTCTCGTCGAACGGCAGCTCCCCGGCCAGGACCTGCCGCACCCGCGCCTTGTCGATCTCCTTGGTCCAGGTGCCGACCAGCACGGTGGCCACGGCGTTGCCCGCGAAGTTCGTCAGCGCACGCGCCTCGCTCATGAAGCGGTCGATGCCGACGATCAGGCCGACGCCGTCGACCAGCGCGGGCTTGTGCGACTGCAGACCGCCGGCCAGCGTGGCGAGACCCGCACCGCTGACGCCCGCCGCGCCCTTGGAGGCCAGCAGCAGGAAGAGCAGCAGCGGGATCTGCTCGCCGACGGACATCGGCGTGCCCAGGGCGTCCGCGATGTAGAGCGAGGCCATGGTCATGTAGATCATGGTGCCGTCGAGGTTGAAGGAGTAACCGGTCGGCACGGTGATGCCGACGACGGGCTTGCTGACGCCCAGGTGCTCCATCTTCGCGATGAGCCGCGGCAGCGCGGACTCCGAGGAGGAGGTGGACAGGATCAGCAGGAACTCGCGGGCGAGGTACTTGCACAGCGAGAGGATGTTCAGTCCGGCGACGATCCGCAGCACCGCGCCGAGCACGACGAAGACGAACAGGAAACAGGTCACGTAGAAGCCGAGCATCAGTACCGCGAGGCTCTTCAGCGCGTCCAGGCCCGCCGAGCCGGTGACGGCCGCGATCGCGCCGAAGGCACCGAGCGGCGCCGCCCACATGACCATGGACAGGATGCGGAAGACCAGCCGCTGGATGTGCTCGATGCCGCGCAGCACCGGCTGCCCGGCCGGACCCATCGCCTGGAGCGCGAACCCGGCGAGCAGGGCGACCAGCAGGGTCTGCAGGACCTGGCCCTCGGTGAAGGCGGACACGAACGTGGTCGGGATGATCGACAGCACGAAGTCGACGGGGGGCAGCGCGTCGCTGGACACCTGCGCGTGTCCGGTCTGCCTGAGCGCATCGGTCAGGTGCAGCCCGTCGCCCGGGTGCAGCACATTGCCGACGACGAGCCCGATGGCGAGGGCGACGAGCGACATCACGAGGAAGTAGCCGAGGGCGATGCCGCCGACCGCACCGACCTTGGCGGCCTTGCGCACGGAGCCGATGCCGAGCACGATCGTGCAGAAGATGATCGGCGAGATCATCATCTTGATCAGGTTCACGAAGCCGGTGCCCAGCGGCTTCAGCTCGACGCCCGCATCGGGCCAGATGAGCCCCACGGCGATACCGAGCACCACCGCGACGATCACGGCGATGTACAGGTAGTGGGTACGGTCCCGTTTCACACGGGGTGCGGCAGGTGCCGTATCGGGGGAACTGGCGGCCACGGCTGCCCTCCTTGACGTCTTCGTCGGCATCACCGGCGTGCGGCTCACGTCCGGGCGTTGTGGGGGATGCCGTGACTATCTCCCGGTCTGTGAGGGCGGTCACCCTTCCGTTCATTTAGTTCATGCCCGGCCCGGGAGGCACACTGCTGGCATGCGCCTCCCGTCCCTCGCCCGCCCCCGCAGCCTGGCCGGGCAGCTCTTCGCCATGCAGGCCGTGCTGATAGCGGTGGTCGTGGCCGGGTACGCGCTGTTCACCTACGTCAGCGACCAGCGGCAGGCCGAGGACGCCGCGGTCCGCCAGGTGACGGCGGTGGCCCGCTCGATCGCGGACGCGCCCTCGGTCCGCTCGGCCATCCGCACACCCGATCCGACCAGGGACCTGGAGCCCTACGCGATGCAGGTCATGCGGGACACGAACGTCGACTTCGTCACGATCATGAACCCGGACGGCATCCGCTGGACCCACCCCGACCAGAAGCAGATCGGCAAACCCTTCCTCGGCCGCATCGGCCCCGCCCAGCACGGCCACACCTTCACCGAGACCTACACCGGCACGCTCGGCCCCTCGGTCCGCGCGGTCACCCCGGTGACGGACAACGGCCGGATCATCGGCCTGGTCAGCGCCGGGATCAAGGTCGAGGCGATCAGCGAACGGGTCCAGGACCAGGTCACGGCGCTGTTCGCGGTCGCGGGCGGAGCCCTGCTGCTGGGCGCGGTCGGCACCTACGTGATCAACGCCCGGCTGCGCCGGCACACCCACGGCATGAACGCGAGCGAGCTGAGCCGGATGCACGACTACCACCAGGCCGCGCTGCACGCGGTCCGCGAGGGACTGCTGATGCTGGACGGCCGGTACAGGGTGGCGCTGATCAACGACGGCGGCCGGGAGCTGCTGGGGGTGGGCGAGGAGGAGGACGTGGTCGGCGCCTCGGTCGCTGACCTCGGCCTGCCGGCCCCGCTGACCGGGGCGCTGCTGTCCTCGCAGCCACGCGTGGACGAGGTGCATCTGACCGCGTCCCGGGTGCTGGTGGTGAACACCTCAC
Source organism: Streptomyces sp. NPDC107581 (assembly GCF_055657175.1). Taxonomy (NCBI): domain Bacteria; kingdom Bacillati; phylum Actinomycetota; class Actinomycetes; order Kitasatosporales; family Streptomycetaceae; genus Streptomyces; species Streptomyces sp. NPDC107581. Next base: position 90,161 of record NZ_JBVKBH010000023.1, on the reverse strand, counting down.
CGGTGTCGGGGGGCGAGCGCCGCGGCACCGTGGCCACCCTCCGCGACGTCACCGAACTCCAGTCCCTGATGGGCGAGTTGGATTCGGAGCGGGGTTTCACCCAGGCCCTGCGCTCCCAGGCGCACGAGGCCGCCAACCGGCTGCACACGGTGGTCTCGCTGATCGAGCTGGGCCGGGCCGAGGAGGCGGTGGAGTTCGCGACGGCGGAACTGGAGCTGGCCCAGACGCTGACCGACCGGGTGGTGGCGGCGGTCAGCGAACCGGTGCTGGCCGCGCTGCTGCTGGGCAAGACGGCGCAGGCCAACGAGCGGGGCGTGGAGCTGGTGGTGTCGGCGGAGAGCCGGCTGGACGACGGCGTGCTCCCGCCGGAGCTGTCGGCGCGGGACCTGGTGACGGTCTTCGGCAATCTGATCGACAACGCGGTGGACGCGGCGCAGGGCAGCGCGGGAGCGCGGGTCACCGTGACGGCGTACGCGTCGGGCCGCGAACTGGTGCTGCGGGTGGCGGACACCGGGCCGGGGGTCGACCCGGCCCATGCGGACCTGGTGTTCCAGCGGGGGTTCTCGACGAAGCCGGCCGGGCCCGGCGGGCGCGGCCTGGGCCTGGCCCTGGTCCGGCAGGCGGTCACCCGGCTGCACGGGACCCTGACGGTGGCGGAGTCCGACGAGGACGGGGCCGACGGAGCGGTCTTCGAGGTGCGGTTGCCGCTGCGCACGGCGGTCGGGCCCGCCCCGGCACCGGGGGGCGAGGCATGACGGACACGCAGCCCATCCGGGTCCTGGTGGTGGAGGACGATCCGGTGGCCGCCGACGCCCATGTGCTCTATGTCGGCCGGGTACCGGGATTCGTGGCGGTCGGCAAGGCGCACACGGGCGCGGAGGCCCGCCGGATCCTGGACCGTACGGCCGTGGATCTCCTGCTGCTGGACCTGCACCTGCCGGATGTGCACGGGCTGCAGTTCGCGCGCTCCCTGCGGGCGGCGGGACATCACGCGGACGTGATAGCGGTGACGTCGGCACGGGACCTGGCCGTGGTCCGCGAAGGGGTCTCGCTGGGGGTCGTCCAGTACGTCCTGAAGCCGTTCACGTTCGCGACGCTGCGGGACCGCCTGGTGCGGTACGCCGAGTTCCACGCGGCCGCGGGCGAGGCGAGCGGCCAGGACGAGGTGGACCGGGCCCTGGCCTCCCTGCGCGCGCCGGGGCCCGCGGCGCTCCCGAAGGGGCTGAGCGCGCCGACGCTGGAGCGGGTCACCCTGGCCCTGCGGGACAGCCCGGTCGGCCTCACCGCGACCGGCGTCGCCGAGGCGGTCGGCATCTCGCGCATCACGGCTCGCCGCTATCTGGAACACCTGGTGGACGCCGGCCGGGCGGCCCGGAGTCCGCAGTACGGGACGGTGGGCCGGCCGGAGTTGCAGTACCGCTGGGTGAAGGGACAGTGATACGGGCCGCGCGCCGGGCGCGCGCGGCCCGCGGCCACCGACGCCCGCCTCGGGGCGGCCGGCGTTCACCCGCGCCGATGCCGCTCCACAGGGCCTCCGGCGCTCAATCCGCCGCAGACTCATTGACCTGACTAGACCACCGCTCTTACGTTCACACGGCAGCCATCCCCGCGCCACCACGCAGTGCGCCCGCAGGAGGTCATGCCCGTGCGCCCCACCGCCGCCCTCACCACCCTCCTCACCGCCGCCCTTGCCGCCACCGCCCTCACCGGCTGCGGCAACGGCTCCGGCAGCAGCCCGAACACCCTCAAGGTCTCGTACAAGCAGTCGACCGACAACTCCGTCAAGGTGATGGACACCTACCTGGCCGGCATCAAGAAGCAGTTCGAGAAGAAGTACCCGGGCAAGAAGGTGGAGTTCGTTCCCATCAAGGCCCCGGACTCGGAGTACTACACCAAGCTCCAGCAGATGCTCCGCTCCCCGAGGACCGCCCCGGACCTGGTCTACGAGGACACGTTCCTCGTCAACTCCGACATCACCAGCGGGTACTTGAAGCCCCTGGACCCGTACCTGGCCAAGTGGCCGGACTGGCAGCAGTTCATCGACACCGCCAAGGACGCGGCGAAGGGCGCGGACGGAAAGACGTACGGCGTCCCGGACGGTACCGACACCCGGGGCCTGTGGTTCGACAGGCGCGTCTTCGAGAAGGCCGGTCTGCCCGCCGACTGGCAGCCCAGGACCTGGGACGACGTCCTCGCCGCCGCCCGGACCATCAAGCAGAAGGTCCCCGGCGTCACCCCGATCAACGTCTACACCGGCAAGCCCGCGGGTGAGCGGGCCACCATGCAGGGGTTCGAAATGCTCCTGTACGGCACCGGCGACGGGACGACGGACCCCCTGTACGACAGCGGCAGCAAGAAGTGGATCGCCGGGAGCCAGGGCTTCGAGGACGCGCTGGGCTTCGTCGAGAGCGTGTACAAGGAGAAGCTCGGCCCGGACGTCTCCGACGCCCTCGACCCCAACTTCGCCACCACCGTCAACGGCGAGCTGCTCCCCCAGGGCAAGCTCGGCATCGACCTCGACGGCTCCTGGCTCCCGCAGGCCTGGCTGCCGGGCAGCGGGCACGAGTGGAAGGACTGGTCCAGGCAGCTCGGTCTCGCCTACATGCCGACCCAGCACGGCCAGGCCCCGGGCAAGGTGAGCATGTCCGGCGGCTGGACCTGGGCCGTGCCGGCCAAGGCGGCCCGTCCCGGCCTCGCCTTCGACTTCATCAGGACCCTGCAGACGAAGGACAACGCCCGCGCGTGGTACATCGCCAACTCCGGTATCGCCGTGCGCAAGGACGTGGCGGCCGACCCCGCGTACGCCACCGCCCAGCCCGGCATCAGGTTCTTCACCGATCTGGTCGCGAGCACGCACTACCGGCCCGCCTACCCCGCGTACCCGAAGGTGTCGACCGCCGTCCAGGAGGCCATGGAGGGGGTGACCACCGGTGATCAGTCGGTCGAGAAGGCGGCGAGCGGCTACGACGCCTCGCTCAAGGACGTCACCGACGGCCAAGTGATCCGCAAGTGAGGCTCCACCGGCGGATCGCCCGCGCCCTCCCCCTCACCCCCGCCCTCGTCCTCCTGCTCCTCTTCCTCGCCGGCCCCATCGTCTACTGCGTCTGCATCGCCTTCACCGACCTCCAGCTCACCGGCCAGGCGCACTCGTCCTACGTAGGCTTCGCCAACTTCCGCAGGGCCTTCCGGGACGACGCGTTCCGCAACGCGGTCCAGCTGACCCTGGTGTTCACCGTGCTGTCCTCGCTCGTCGGGCAGAACACCCTGGGACTCGCGCTCGCGGCGCTGATGCAGCGCGCCTCCAAGCCCGTGCGCACCGTCACCGGCGGGGTGGTGATCACCGCCTGGGTGCTGCCGGAGGTCGTCGCGGGATTTCTGCTGTACGCCTTCTTCCGGCGCGAGGGGACCCTGAACGCCATCCTGGACTGGCTTCATCTCCCGCGCCAGAACTGGCTGTTCACCCTGCCCATCCTCGCCGTCTCCTTCGCCAACGTCTGGCGCGGTACGGCGTTCTCGATGCTCGTCTACTCCGCCGCCCTCGACGAGATACCGAGCGAGATCACGGAGGCTGCCGAGGTGGACGGGGCGGGCGGATGGCGGCGGATGTGGCACATCACCCTGCCGATGATCCGCCGGTCCATCGGCACCAACCTCATGCTCAACACCCTGCAGACGCTCTCCGTGTTCGGGCTGATCTGGGTGATGACCAGGGGCGGGCCGGGTGACAGGAGCCAGACCCTGCCGCTGTACATGTACGAACAGGCCTTCCAGAACAGCATGATCGGGTACGGCACCGCCGTCGCCCTGCTCCTGCTGCTGGTCGGCTCCCTGTTCTCGGTCGTCTATCTGCGTCTGCTGCGCACGGAGGTGTAGGACCGGCCATGCCCCGACAACAGCGCTCGCGCCGCCTCGCCGCCGACGCCGGGCTGATCGCCGTCGCGCTCGCTTTCGCGCTGCCCCTGGCCTGGGTGGTGCTGTCCTCCCTGGACCCGCACGCCGACCTGAAGGTCAAGATGCCCGACGGGCTCACCCTCGGCAACTTCGACGCGGTCCTCACCCCGGACATCGTCTACACCCCGCTGCTCAACAGCCTGATCCTGTGCGGCGGAGCCACCGCGCTGACCGTCGTCTGCGCGGCCCTCGCCGCCTATCCCCTGTCCCGGTTCCGGTCCCGGCTCAACCGGCCGTTCCTGCTGACGATCCTGTTCGCGACGAGCCTGCCGATCACCGCGATCATGGTGCCCGTGTACGCGTTGTTCGTCCGGGTGAACCTGATCGACACCCTGCAGGGGACGGTCTTCTTCTTCGCCGCGTCCCAGCTCCCCTTCGCCATCTGGCTGATGAAGAACTTCATGGACGGAGTGCCGAAGGAGCTGGAGGAGGCGGCCTGGACGGACGGGGCGTCGTCGCTGCAGTCCCTGGTGCGGATCGTGCTGCCGCTGATGGGGCCGGGCCTCGCCGTCGTCACCGTCTTCTCGTTCGTGATGATGTGGGGGAACTTCTTCGTCCCCTTCATGCTGCTGCTCACACCGGACCGGATGCCGGCCTCGGTCAGCATCAACGAGTTCTTCGGCAACCGGGGCATGGTGGCGTACGGACAGCTCGCCGCGTTCTCCGTGATCTACTCGACGCCGGTGATCCTGTTGTACGTACTGGTGGCGCGGCGGCTGGGGGGCGGCTTCGCGCTGGGCGGCGCGGTCAAGGGATGACGGGCAGTGGTGATCCGTCCGTTACCTACCGAACGGCCGGAACGTACCGAACGGCCGGAACTGTACGTTCCTACAATTAGTGATCCTGGCGAAACGGCCCGTAGTCACCGCCCCGGCGCACCTCTACCTTGTGCGGGGTGCGCCAACCCCCAGCCCAGCCGAACCCCTCGGCTCCCCCGTTCAACGCCCCGGCCGCCCGCAGGCTCCGCGCCGCCCTCGGCATGGGTCCCGAACATGTCGCCTACGGCATGAGGGCCTCGTACGGGCTGTCATACGTCACGCCCGACCTGGTGATCGCCTGGGAGCGCGGGATCGCCTCCCCGGGCAATGCCGAACTCACCGCCCTCGCCGGGGTGCTGTGGTGCTCTCCGGGTGAGCTGATCGGCAGGCCCCGGACCCTGCGCGAGCACCGGGTCGCGCGGGGGATCGCACCGGAGGACGTGGCCCGTGCCGTCGGCCTGGACCTGGCCGGGTATGTGCGGATGGAGGAGAGCGGGGCGTGGCGCGGCAACGAACGCCAGTCGGCCGCGCTCGCGGAGGTGCTCCAGCTGTCCCTGCCCGACTTCGTGACCGTGACGGGCCGCGAGACGAAGCTGGCCGAGCTGCTGCACAGCGCGGTGACCACCCGCTGGCAGGCCTATGTGCGCCCGGTGGCGAAGGTCGCGCCCGTGGACCGGGCTGTCCTGGAGGCGGTGCTGCAGGAGCTGCACGAGGACTACCAGGGGCACATGGCCGCCACCCTCAGCTGGGGCGGCGGCAACAGCAACGCCAGTGCCTCCGGCCGGGACTTCCTGGACCGGATCGTCGAGAACTTCTGGACCGCGGTCGAGACCGGGAAGGGCTAGAAGACCGACTCCGCCTCGTCCATGCGGTCCTTCGGCACCGTCTTCAGCTCGGTGACCGCCTCGGCGAGCGGGACCATGCGGACGTCGGTGCCGCGCAGGGCGGTCATCTTGCCGAAGTCGCCGCGGTGTGCGGCCTCGACGGCGTGCCAGCCGAAGCGGGTGGCGAGGACGCGGTCGTAGGCGGTCGGGACGCCGCCGCGCTGGACGTGGCCGAGGATGACCGGCTTGGCCTCCTTGCCGAGGCGCCGCTCCAGCTCGTAGGCGAGCGCGGTGCCGATGCCCTGGAAGCGCTCGTGGCCGTACTGGTCGATCTCGCCCTTGCCGTAGTCCATGGTGCCCTCGGCGGGGTGGGCGCCCTCGGCGACGCAGATGACGGCGAACTTCTTGCCGCGGGAGAAGCGCTCCTCGACCATCTTGACCAGGTCGGCGGGGTCGAAGGGACGCTCGGGCAGGCAGATGCCGTGGGCGCCGGCGGACATGCCGGACTCCAGGGCGATCCAGCCGGCGTGCCGGCCCATGACCTCGACGACCATCACCCGCTGGTGGGACTCGGCCGTGGTCTTCAGGCGGTCCATGGCCTCGGTGGCGACGCCGACCGCGGTGTCGAAGCCGAAGGTGCGGTCGGTGGAGGAGATGTCGTTGTCGATGGTCTTGGGGACGCCGACGACCGGCAGGCCGGCGTCGGAGAGCATGCGGGCCGCGGTCAGGGTGCCCTCGCCGCCGATCGGGATCAGCGCGTCGATGCCGAACTCCTCGACCATGTCGGCGGCGCCCTCGCAGGCCTCGCGCAGCCGGTCGCGCTCCAGGCGGGAGGAGCCGAGGATGGTGCCGCCGCGGGCCAGGATGCCGCTGACCCCGTCCAGGTCGAGGGAGCGGTAGTGGCGGTCGAGCAGACCCCGGTAGCCGTCCTCGAAGCCGATGACCTCGTCGCCGTACTGCGCCACCGCCCGGTGCACGACCGACCGGATCACGGCGTTCAGGCCGGGGCAGTCGCCGCCTGCGGTGAGAACTCCGATGCGCATCGTGCTGTGTCTCCTGCTCGCTGTCGGTGCCGGTGAGCCAGTGCCGATTGTTTCACGTCCGCCGGAGCGGTGAAATCTTGACGGGCGCCTTATCCGGCATCGGGGGTATTGTCAAGAGGGTCCTGCTCACCTTGGTGGGCGATTTTTATGCCGTAGACGAGACATCACCGACGAGCCACAGGGAACGGAGTGCACACGTGACGCGCAGCGTGTACGTGACCGGGATCGACCGCGGCGACGGCCGCCAGGTCGTCGAGCTGGGAGTCATGGAACTCCTGACCCGGCAGGTCGACCGGGTGGGCGTGTTCCGCCCACTCGTGCACCACAGCCCCGATCGCCTGTTCGAGCTGCTGCGGGCGCGGTACCGCCTCTCCCAGGATCCGGCGACCGTGTACGGCATGGACTACCACGAGGCGTCCGCGCTCCAGGCCGAACAGGGCACGGACGAGCTGGTCTCCACGCTGGTCGACCGCTTCCACCTGGTGGCCCGGGACTACGACGTCGTCCTCGTCCTCGGCACCGACTTCGCCGACACCCAGCTGCCGGACGAGCTGTCCCTGAACGCCCGTCTCGCCAACGAGTTCGGCGCCTCCGTGATCCCGGTGGTGGGAGGCCGCAGGCAGCCGGCGGAGTCCGTGCTGGCCGAGACGCGCAACGCCTACCGGGCCTACGACGGGCTGGGCTGCGACGTGCTGGCCATGTTCGCCAACCGGGTGGCCCGCGAGGACCGCGACGAGATCGCCGAGCGGCTCGCCAACCGGCTGCCGGTGCCCACGTACGTGGTGCCCGACGAACCCGCGCTGTCGGCGCCGACCGTGGCCCAGATCGCCCAGGCCCTCGACGCCAAGGTGCTGCTCGGCGACGACTCCGGGCTCGCGCGGGACGCGCTGGGCTTCGTCTTCGGCGGGGCGATGCTGCCGAACTTCCTGGGCGCCCTGACCCCGGGCTGCCTGGTCGTGACCCCGGGCGACCGCGCCGACCTGGTCGTCGGCTCGCTGGCCGCGCACAGCGCCGGCACCCCGCCGATAGCCGGCGTGCTGCTGACCCTGAACGAGATACCGCGCGAGGAGATCCTCACGCTGGCCGCCCGCCTCGCCCCCGGCACCCCGGTGATCTCGGTCTCCGGCACCAGCTTCCCGACCGCCGAGCAGCTCTTCGCCATGGAGGGGAAGATGACGGCGGCCACCCCGCGCAAGGCGGAGACCGCGCTCGGCCTGTTCGAGCGGTACACCGACACCGCCGACCTGGCCCGCCGGGTCTCGGCGCCGAGCAGCGACCGGGTCACCCCGATGATGTTCGAGCACAAGCTGCTCGAACAGGCCCGCTCGGACAAGCGGAGGGTCGTTCTCCCGGAGGGCACCGAGGAGCGGGTGCTGCACGCGGCCGAGGTGCTGCTGCGGCGCGGGGTGTGCGACCTGACCCTGCTGGGCCCGGTCGACCAGATCCGCAAGAAGGCCGCCGACCTGGGCATCGACCTCGGCGACAGCCGGCTGATCGACCCGGCCACCTCCGAGCTGCGCGACTCCTTCGCCGAGCAGTACGCCCGGCTGCGCGCCCACAAGGGCGTGACGGTGGAGCTGGCCTACGACGTCGTCTCCGACGTGAACTACTTCGGCACCCTGATGGTCCAGGAGGGCCTGGCCGACGGCATGGTGTCGGGCTCGGTGCACTCCACGGCGGCCACCGTCCGGCCCGCCTTCGAGATCATCAGGACAAAGCCGGACTCCTCGATCGTCTCCTCCGTCTTCTTCATGTGCCTGGCCGACAAGGTGCTGGTGTACGGCGACTGCGCGGTCAACCCGGACCCGAACGCCCAGCAGCTGGCGGACATCGCCGTCCAGTCGGCGGGCACCGCCGCGCAGTTCGGCGTGGAGCCGCGGATCGCGATGCTGTCGTACTCCACCGGCACCTCGGGCTCCGGCGCCGATGTCGACAAGGTGCGCGAGGCGACCGAGCTGGCCCGCTCACGGCGGCCCGATCTGAAGATCGAGGGGCCGATCCAGTACGACGCGGCCGTGGAGCCCTCCGTCGCCGCGACCAAGCTCCCCGGCTCCGAGGTCGCCGGACAGGCCAGCGTGCTGATCTTCCCCGACCTCAACACCGGCAACAACACCTACAAGGCCGTGCAGCGCTCGGCCGGCGCGATCGCCGTCGGCCCGGTCCTGCAGGGCCTGCGCAAGCCGGTCAACGACCTGTCCCGGGGCGCACTCGTCCAGGACATCGTGACCACCGTCGCCATCACGGCGATCCAGGCCCAGAACCTCCACGAGAAGGCGTCCGAGCAGTGACCTCCCCCACCCGTGTCCTCGTCCTGAACTCCGGCTCCTCGTCGGTGAAGTACCAGCTGCTGGACATGCGGGACAGCGGCCGGCTGGCGGTGGGGCTGGTCGAGCGCATCGGCGAGCAGACCTCGCGGCTCAAGCACACCTGTGTCGCCACGGGCGCCGTCCGGGAGCACACCGGCCCGATCGCCGACCACGACGCGGCGCTGAAGGCCCTCGCCGAGGAGCTGGCCCGGGACGGCCTGGGCCTGGACTCGCCGGAACTGGCCGCGATCGGCCACCGGGTGGTGCACGGCGGCATGTTCTTCACCGAGCCCACGGTCATCGACGACGAGGTGCTCGCCGAGATCGAGCGGCTGATCCCCGTCGCACCGCTGCACAACCCGGCCAATCTCACCGGCATCCGCACCGCGCAGGCGCTGCGCCCCGACCTGCCCCAGGTCGCCGTCTTCGACACGGCGTTCCACACGACCATGCCGGAGTCCGCGGCGCGCTACGCGATCGATCCGAAGATCGCGGACCGGCACCGCATCCGCCGCTACGGCTTCCACGGCACCTCGCACGCGTACGTCTCCCGCGAGACCGCGCGGCTGCTGGGCAAGGACCCCTCCGAGGTGAACGTGATCGTGCTGCACCTCGGCAACGGCGCCTCGGCGTCGGCCGTCGAGAAGGGCCGGTGCGTGGACACCTCCATGGGGCTGACGCCGCTGGAGGGGCTCGTGATGGGGACGCGCTCCGGCGACCTGGATCCGGCGGTCATCTTCCATTTGGCACGTGTTGGCGGAATGTCCATGGACGAGATCGACACTCTTCTCAACAAGAGGAGCGGTCTGTTCGGCCTGTGCGGGGACAATGACATGCGGGAGATCCGCCGCCGGATCGACGAGGGCGACGAAGAGGCCCGGCTCGCCTTCGACATTTACATTCACCGGCTCAAGAAGTACATCGGCGCCTATTGCGCGGTGCTCGGCCGGGTGGACGCGGTCGCGTTCACGGCCGGGGTCGGCGAGAACGCGGCGCCGGTGCGGGAGGCTGCGATCGCGGGCCTGGAGGGGCTCGGGCTTGCGGTCGACAGCGAGCTGAACGCCGTACGCAGTGGTGAGCCGCGGCTGATCTCGCCGAAATCCGCGCGAGTGGCGGTCGCGGTGGTGCCGACCGACGAGGAACTGGAGATCGCCGCACAGACCTACGCACTGGTCAAGCAGTGACAATATGCGGCTCCGCCGCGTGGGAGCCGAACAATACACCGCAGTAACACGCCTGAGCGCATGCCCGCCCATTTGTATCTTCCGCCAGACGGAATATTCCGCAGCGAAACAAACCGATAGGATCGCTCCATGCGCCGTTCGAAAATCGTCTGTACTCTCGGCCCCGCGGTCGACTCCCACGAGATGCTCGTCTCGATGATCGAGGCCGGCATGAATGTGGCCCGGTTCAACTTCAGCCACGGCACCCACGCCGAGCACCAGGCGCGGTACGACCGCGTCCGGGCCGCGTCGAAGGAGACCGGCCGGGCCATCGGTGTCCTCGCCGACCTGCAGGGCCCGAAGATCCGCCTGGAGACCTTCGCCGAGGGTCCGGTCGAGCTGGAGCGCGGTGACGAGTTCGTCATCACGACCGAGGACGTTCCGGGTGACAAGCAGATCTGCGGTACGACGTACAAGGGGCTGCCGGGCGACGTCTCGCGCGGTGACCAGGTCCTGATCAACGACGGCAACGTCGAGCTGAAGGTCCTGGACGTCGACGGCCCGCGGGTGAAGACGATCGTCATCGAGGGCGGTGTCGTCTCCGACCACAAGGGCATCAACCTGCCCGGCACCGCGGTCAACGTCCCGGCGCTGTCCGAGAAGGACGTGGAGGACCTCCGCTTCGCCCTCCGCATGGGCTGCGACATGGTCGCGCTGTCCTTCGTCCGGGACGCCAAGGACGTGCAGGACGTCCACCGCGTGATGGACGAGGAGGGCCGCCGGGTCCCGGTGATCGCCAAGGTCGAGAAGCCGCAGGCGGTCGAGAACATGGAGGACGTCGTCGCGGCGTTCGACGCCGTCATGGTGGCCCGCGGTGACCTCGCGGTCGAGTACCCGCTCGAGAAGGTCCCCATGGTGCAGAAGCGGCTGATCGAGCTGTGCCGTCGCAACGCCAAGCCGGTGATCGTGGCGACCCAGATGATGGAGTCGATGATCACCAACTCGCGGCCGACCCGCGCCGAGGCCTCCGACGTGGCCAACGCGATCCTGGACGGCGCGGACGCGGTCATGCTGTCGGCGGAGTCGAGCGTGGGCGCGTACCCGGTCGAGACCGTCAAGACGATGTCGAAGATCGTCACCGCGGCCGAGCAGGAGCTGCTCTCCAAGGGCCTGCAGCCGCTCGTCCCCGGCAAGAAGCCGCGGACGCAGGGTGGTTCGGTCGCGCGTGCGGCCTGCGAGATCGCCGACTTCCTCGGCGGCAGGGGCCTGATCGCCTTCACCCAGTCCGGCGACACCGCCCGGCGCCTGTCCCGCTACCGCGCGTCCCAGCCGATCCTCGCCTTCACCACCGACGAGGGCACCCGCAACCAGCTGACCCTCAGCTGGGGCGTGGAGCCGCACGTGGTGCCGTTCGTCAACAGCACCGACGAGATGGTGGACATGGTCGACCAGGAGCTGGCCAATCTGGGCCGCTTCAGCCCCGGTGACACGGTGATCATCACGGCCGGCTCACCCCCCGGCGTCCCCGGCACCACCAACATGGTCCGGGTGCACCACCTGGGCGGCCAGACCGGCTGACCACCCCCGCAAGGGCTCTGTACGGCGCTGAGGGCGCCCCCTGGAAGCAGGGGGCGCCCTCAGTCTGTGCGGCTCCCGAACGGGCTTGTGCGGCCGCTCAGTCGGTGGTGTACACGTGCATGCCGGGCACGTGCAGGGTGCCGCCGAACTGGGCTGCCTGGACCACCTTCACATGGGTGAAGTAGATCAGCGGGATGTTGAGCGGGGGCGGGCTGTCCGGGCTGAACGTCACCGGGATCAGGCCGAACAGGTTGCCCGAGATGCTCTCGGTGTACATCACGGTGTCACCGTTGCGGATCGTGGACGTCGAGCCGGCGGCCGCCTGCACGTGGTAGGTCTTGCCCGACAGCTTGTCGTTCACGGTCTGGTGCAGGTCACCGATGTCCGTGCCGTCCGAGATGACGTACTTCAGCACCTTCTTCTTGGTGCCGTCGGCCGTCTTCACCTCGACGACGCCCTGGTAGTCGGCGCCCTTCAGCAGCAGCGAGCTGGCGTTCAGGTACCAGGGGTCGTCCGCCACCGGCACCTTGTTGTCGACGCCGCTCTCGTCGTCGGTGGCCGCCGGGCAGTCGTCCGCGGACGTCGTGGAGCTCGCCGACGGGCTGGGCGTGGCCGACCCGGCCGCGTCCTTGACCGCCTTGGTGGCGTCCTGGGCCGTCTTGGACACCGTGTCGGTGGTGTCCTTCACGGTGTCCGTGACCTTGCCGGCCGTGTCCTTGACGGTGTCCGTGGCCTTCTTGACGGTGTCGGAGACCCCGGTCGTGTCCGGGGAGCCGGACTTGCCGGAGGTCGACGTACCCGACGACGGGGACGACGAGGAAGCCGACGGCGTCGGGCTCGCGGACGTGCCGGAGTCCTTCTTTCCGCCGGTGAGGACGTCGCCGATGCCACCGAGGGTGTCGCCGATGGTGTCCAGCAGGCCGCCACCGCTGCTCTGGCTCGCGGAGGGGGCCGGTGCGGCGGTGTCGCCGCTGCCGGAGCCCGATCCCGAACCGGAGCCCGAGGACGGCGTCGGCTTCGGCGTGGCCTCGTCACCGGAACCTGAATCCGACGAAGAGGTCTTGCCCGAGCCGGTGGTGTCCTTGGCGTCCTTGCCGTCCTTCCCGTCGGCGGAGGCCGTGGGGCTCGGCGTGGCCGTGCCCGTGGATTCGCTCGCGGACGGCGACGGCGAGGCCGAGTCGTCCTTGTCATCCTTGTCGTTCTTGTCGTTCTTGGAGCCGTCCAGCGCCTTGACGCAGTCCTTGTACTCCGCGGCCTTCTGGCTGTTGGCCGTCGACGAGCCGCCGTTGTCGGCAAGGGCGAGGCTCGATGTGAACCCCATCCCCATCAGGACCGCCGTGGGCATCGCCACGGACGCGATCGCTTTGCCGGCCGGCATGTGAAACCTGGTGAACAGCGGCTTCCTGGGTGCCGCGTGGCGGGGCCCGATTCTCGCACGGGACCCGTCCACATCGGTCCCGTGGGCCACCTCGTCAGCCGGCACTGTGCCTCCCGTTCGCCCCGTTGGCCGGGCTCGTTCCTGACAGGTCGTTCGTCGCGTTCACCCCGTCCGCGCGCTGCTCGGGCAGCGGCGCGGCCTCGGGGGCAGCGCCCTCGCCCGGTCCGGCATGGGCCGGCGGCTCCGGCTGGGGCGGCCCGCCCGGCACCCAGGCCACGGCCATCGCTCCGCCGACGAGGGCGAGCAGGAAGCCCATGATGAAGCCGCCGAAGTTGGACACGGGGAGGGACACCAGCGCCAGCAGGATCGCGGCCACACCCGCGAAGGTCCGCACGTGCTTCTGGAACCAGAGGCTGACGCCCAGGACGATGAGCAGCACGCCGATGATCAGGGATCCCGCCCCGGCAGTGGTCGCCATGGCCAGCGTCAGGTGACCGAGCTGGAGATGGAAGTACGGGAAGTACATGATCGGAAGACCGCTGAGCAGGACGTACAGACCGGCCCAGAACGGACGGGTGCCCCGCCAGGCGCGGAACTGCAGCCTCCGGCGGGTGAACTGGCCGGGGTCGGCAGAAGTCTCGGCGCTCATGGAAAACAGCTCCCTGGTACGGCGTTGCTGTGGTGGTGATGTGTGCCGCGTGTGAAGGCGCGGCCAGAAGGTGGAACGGGCGGGGGCGCCGTCGGCTCCCCCGCCCATCACCGAGTGCCTAGTAGCACTCGATTCCCTTGCCGTCGCCCTTGTGCAGCGACATGTGCAGACCGCTGAGCTTGAAGGTGCCGGCGGTGGTCGCCCACGCCGTCTGCCGCACCCCGGTCAGCGTGGCCTCGTCGGCCTGCTGCGCGAAGCCGTACGGGTTGGCCTGCTCGCCGTTGCCCTTCATGCCCGGACCCTTGCTGGCGTCCTTGGCGGCCACACCGATGTCGATGTTCTTGAAGGTCGCGTCGGCCTGCAGGTCGTCAACATCGATGTAGATGTTGTGGGCCTGGACCGCGTCGTGACCCGCACCACCGGCCTCCAGGCGGAGGGTGATCGAGCCGAAGAACGGCACGTCCGGGGTGACCACGGACTGGCACATGTTGGTGATCGTGGCGTCATTGAACGACGAGACGGCGACGGGGTGAGCCGTCTTCTTCCCGTCGAGCGTGTAGCCGTTGTCGATCGCGCCGTACTGAGCGAAACCAAAGCCGTGCAGCTCGTCGGCGGTGACCTTGAACTGCTGGCCCGAAACACTGAACGAAGCAGCGAGAGCGCCCTGGGCCAGGGCGACACCTATCGCGGCCGTCGCGGCGACGCTGGGCACCATGACCACAGCGAACCGCTTCCATCTGGTCCCGCCACGCACCTGGGACTCCATATTTCCTCCTTCTCGGACGTACATCTCCTGGCCCGGACTCGCCCCAGTCGGCGGCTCAGCCGGGCAGGGATGGGAGAAGTGCTACGTCCTCGGGAAGGAGAGCGCCCGTACTCGGAGGCGCGAACCGCGCCCGAATCACCGGCGATCACCCCCGAGCGACAACCACTGGTCGCGCCTGACACGCATCACGCACAACCTTCCGGACAGGCTTCGTCGTACGACGAAGACCCCCCTGCCCAAGAGACGGCGCCACTGCCGCCGGCTCTGCTCGGTGGGGACCCAGAGTCTCCTGTGACCCGACCGGCTGTCGGGGTACGGGAATGGACCGAGCGTCGCCGATCGTGGTGCATTCTCGCCCTGGGCACAAGGGGGTTCGTTACTGGCTAGTAACGGCCGGATAACCGAACAACGACCCAGAGGTCTCGGGGGGCCACCCTCGGTGGCAACAAAGGGCAGAGCAAAGCCGTTGATCCCTGGACGAAACCAGACAGATCAACGGCTCTGATTTACTCCGAGTAACAGCAGCCGCGATTACCAAGATTTGGTAAAGCGCGGCCGCCATGACGTCTCGTCGGCAAATCTTTCACCCCGGCATCACAAGCCGTGGCGTTTAGTAACTGGTCAGAACAACGCCCGCGCCAGCGCCCGGCGCGCCCCGATCACCCGCGGGTCCTCGGGGCCCACGACCTCGAACAGCTCCAGCAGCCGGCGCCGCACCGCGTCCCGGTCGTCACCCGCCGTGCGCCGCACGGTCTCGATGAGCCGCCCGAAGGCGTCCTCGACATGACCGCCCACCAGGTCGAGGTCGGCGGCGGCGATCTGCGCGGCGGTGTCGGCCGGCTTCTCGGCCGCCTCCTTGCGCACCTGCTGCGGGTCCATGCCCTGCACCCGCTGGAGCAACTCCGCCTGCGCGAGGCCGAGCTTGGCCTCCGTGTTGCCCGGGTCGTCGCTCAGTACGTTCTGGTAGGCCTGGACGGCGCCGCCCAGGTCTCCCGCGTCCAGCGCCTGGACGGCGGCCTCCAGCAGGGCGTCGTACGGTCCGGCGGCCGGCGCCGGCTGCTGCGCGCCGCCACCGCCCGGCTGCGCGTCCGGGTCGACGGTCAGGCCGGTCAGGCCGAAGCGCTCCTCGGCGACCTGCACCAGCTGGTCCAGGGTCTGGCGGATCTGCTGTTCGCCGGCGGCCCCCTGGAAGAGCGGCAGCGCCTGCCCCGCGACGACCGCGAAGACGGCCGGGATCCCCTGCACCCCGAACTGCTGCATCAACATCTGGTTGGCGTCGACGTCGATCTTGGCGAGCAGGAAGCGGCCGTCGTACTCGACGGCCAGTCGCTCCAGGACCGGGCTCAGCTGCTTGCAGGGCTGACACCACTCGGCCCAGAAGTCGATGACGACGGGCACTTCGGCGGAGCGCTGCAGGACGTCGCGCTCGAATCCCGCCTCATCGACGTCGATGACGAGATCGGCCGGGGATACGGCCCCCGCGCCGCCCTGTCGGGCGGCTTCGGCGCGCACCTGCTCGGCCTTGGTCTTGGCCTCCTGGGCCGCCTTGACCGCGGCGAGGTCGACGACGCCGCTCATGGACATGTTCCGTGGCTGCATGCGTCTATCCTCCCCCGATCCCGTGCATGAAGGAAAAAGCGGTGTGGATGGCGCCGGGGTCCCCACCCCACGCCGGTGGCAGTCGCTCGTGTACGTCTCTCACGAGATTTCGCTACGACCCGTAGCGTAATGCCATGCGGGGCTCCCGCGACACCACACCCCGGTGATCTCTCTCACGACGCCACGGGAACGGCCGGTTATGGTCGTGGGATGCAGAGCCGCACCCCCGCCAGCCGTACCGGACGCCCGCGCAGCGCAGCCGCGGACGCCGCGATCCTGGCGGCCACGCGCCAGGCGCTGGTGGAACTGGGCTGGTCCAGGCTCACCCTGGGAGACGTGGCGACGCGGGCCGGGGTTGCAAAGACGACGCTCTACCGCCGCTGGGCCGGCAAGCACGAGCTGGTGGTGGACGCGGTCGCCGAGCTCTTCGACGAGCTGGAACTGCCCGACCGCGGCAGTCTGGGCGCCGACATCGAGGGCGTGGTGCTGCAGTTCGCGGCGATCCTGGCGCGCCCGGAGGCCAAGAGCGGTCTGATGGCGGTGGTGGCGGAGTCGACCCGCGACGACGCGCTGCGCGAGCGCATCCGTGCGTCGATCGTGGAGCGGCAGATGTGCCTGGTCCTGGAGGGCCGCGCGCGGGCGCAGCACCGCGGCGAACTCCCGCCGGAACCGGACCGGGGGGAGGCCGCCCGCACGGTGGACCTGATCTTCGACATGGTGGCGGGAGCGGTCGTCCACCGCACCCTGGTGAGCGGCAAGCCCGCGGACGAGCAGTGGGTGCACGACTTCACGCGGGTGCTGCTGCTGGGCCTCAGGGGCGCCGCGGAGGACTGAGCCGCACCACCCGGACGCGGACCCGGGTCCGTCTCCCCGGCGGGGGGGCCGGTACCCACTCGTCGGTCACGGCCCCCCTGCGTCCACCGGGCTCAGAAGCCGGCCGGCTCCGTGTACACCCCCCACTCGTCCCGCAGCACGCCGCAGATCTCGCCCAGGGTGGCCTCCGCCCGGACGGCGTCGAGCATCGGGCCGATCATGTTGGATCCGTCGCGCGCCGCGGCGAGCATGTCGTCCAGCGCCGCACGCACGGCGCCCTCGTCCCGTCCGGCCTTGCGCTCGGCGAGCACCCGCACCTGTTCCCGCTCGACCTCGTGGCTGACCCGCAGGATCTCCAGGTCCCCGGTCACGGACCCGGTGTGGACGTTGACGCCCACGACCCGCTTCTCGCCCTTCTCCAGCGACCGCTGGTAGCGGAAGGCGGACTCCGCGATCTCCCCGGTGAACCAGCCGTCCTCGATCCCGCGCAGGATCCCGGAGGTGACCGGCCCGATCGGGTGCCGCCCGTCGGGGTACGCCCGAAGCCCGCGCTCCTTGATCTGCTCGAAGATCTTCTCCGCGTCCGCCTCGATCCGGTCCGTCAGCTGCTCGACGTACCAGGAACCGCCCAGCGGATCGGCCACGTTGCCGACCCCGGTCTCCTCCATGAGCACCTGCTGCGTGCGCAGCGCGATCTCCGCCGCCTGCTCGCTCGGCAGCGCGAGGGTCTCGTCCAGGGCGTTGGTGTGCAGGGAGTTGGTGCCGCCGAGGACGGCGGCGAGCGCCTCCACGGCCGTACGCACCACGTTGTTGTACGGCTGCTGCGCGGTCAGGGAGACGCCCGCGGTCTGCGTGTGGAAGCGCAGCCACTGCGCCTTCTCGCTCTGCGCGCCGTACACGTCCCGCATCCAGCGGGCCCAGATGCGCCGGGCCGCCCGGAACTTGGCGATCTCCTCGAAGAAGTCGACGTGCGCGTCGAAGAAGAAGGACAGCCCGGGCGCGAACACCTCCACGTCCAGACCGCGCGACAGCCCCAGCTCGACGTACCCGAACCCGTCCGCGAGTGTGTACGCCAGCTCCTGCGCGGCCGTCGCCCCGGCCTCGCGGATGTGGTAGCCGGAGACGGACAGCGGCTTGTAGGCGGGGATGCCGGCCGCACAGTGCTCCATGAGGTCGCCGATGAGGCGCAGGTGCGGCTCGGGCTGGAAGAGCCACTCCTTCTGGGCGATGTACTCCTTGAAGATGTCGGTCTGCAGGGTGCCGTTGAGGACCGCCGGGTCCACGCCCTGCCGCTCGGCGGCGACCAGGTACATGCAGAAGACGGGCACGGCGGGCCCGCTGATGGTCATGGAGGTCGTGACGTCCCCGAGCGGGATGTCCTTGAACAGGACCTCCATGTCGGCGGCGGAGTCGATGGCCACCCCGCAGTGCCCGACCTCGCCGAGCGAGCGCGGGTCGTCGGAGTCGCGGCCCATGAGCGTCGGCATGTCGAACGCCACGGACAGGCCCCCGCCGCCGGCGGCGAGGATCATCTTGTACCGCTCGTTGGTCTGCTCGGCGTTCCCGAACCCGGCGAACTGCCGGATCGTCCAGGTGCGCCCGCGGTAGCCGGTCGGATGGAGCCCGCGCGTGTAGGGGTACTCGCCCGGCCAGCCGATCCGCTCGAATCCCTCGTACGTGTCCCCGGGCCGGGGCCCGTACACCGGCTCCACGGGATCGCCGGAGAGCGTGGTGAAGTCTGCGTCGCGCTTGCGCGCGGCGTCGTATCGGGCCTGCCAGCGGCGGCGGCCCTCCTCGATGGCGTGAGCGTCCATACCCTTGAATTTACTTGGACGTCCTAGTAAATGTCGATGGGCAACCGCCGTACGGGTGCCGTACGGCGGTGGAAGCGCGGTGGAAGCGCGGTGGAAGCGCGGTGGAAGCGCGGTGGAAGCGCGGTGGAAGCGCGGTGGAAGCGCGGTGGAACTACGCCTTGGCGACGGCCGGGGCCGGGTCGGCGACCCGGCCCGCGAGCTCGCGGCTGATCTTCCGCTCGACGAAGAAGGCGGCGGTCGGGATCGTCCCCGCCAGCAGCACCCACAGCTGCTTGCCGACCGGCCACTTCGCCTTGGAGCCCAGGTCGAAGGCGAAGACCAGGTAGACGACATACAGCCAGCCGTGCGCGATGGCGACGACCCGGGTGACGTCGGCGGCACCGTCGACGTCCAGCCCGTACTTCGCGATCATGCTCAGGCACAGCAGGACCAGCAGGACACCGGTGACATAGGCCAAAACGCGGTAGCGGGTCAGCACGCTCTTCTTCATGCGGTCGAGCGTAACCGTCCGTTCCGGGAGATCTTGCCCCGGGTCAGTCCTCGTCGAAGTCGTGCGCCGCGATCCGCAGCGGACGGAGCATCGCGAAGATCTCCGCGCACTCCTCGGCGTCGTACACGCCGAGCCCGAAGTCCATCGCCATCAGGTCGCGGGTGGCCGAGTCGACCACCTCGCGGCCCTTGTCGGTGATGACGGCGAGGGTGCCGCGGCCGTCGTTGGGGTTGGGGCGCTTGGCCACCAGCCCGGACTTCACCAGCCGGTCCACCGTGTTCGTCACGGAGGTGGGGTGCACCATCAGCCGCTCGCCGATCTTGGACATCGGCAGCTCGCCGGCCTTGGAGAAGGTGAGCAGCACCAGCGCCTCGTAGCGCGCGAAGGTCAGGCCGTACGGCTTGACGACCGCGTCGACCTCGGACAGCAGGATCTGCTGCGCCCGCATGATCGAGGTGATCGCGGCCATCGAGGGCACGCTTCCCCAGCGCTGTTTCCAGAGCTCGTCGGCACGGGCGATGGGGTCGAAGGGAAGGCTGAGAGGCTTGGGCACGTCATCAGACCCTACCGGCCGGTCATATCGCGGTCAGCCCCGTCTCGGCTTTCGGTCACCCGGCAGGCCAGCGCGAGCCCGCCGCAGCACAGCACGCCGAGCGCCCCGGCCCCCGTGACGGCCGCCCGCACCCCCATGACCTGGGCCGCGACCCCCGCCAGCGTCATGCCGACGCCCTGGATCGTCATCAGCCCCGCGCTGAGCACGGTCATGGCCCGCCCGCGCAGTTCCTCGGGCACCGCCCGCACGAACCACTGGTCCAGACCCAGCGTGTACGCCGATCCCGCCCCGGACAGCAGCAGAAGCATCAGGGAGGACCCCAGGCCGGGGTGGAGCGCGTAGCCGAGGTAGGGCACCAGGGTCAGGCAGAGCAGCGGCAGCGCGATCCGCTCCCGTGTCGCGGGGCCGAGCCGAGCCCCGGCGTACAGCTCGCCGGCCACCGTGCCGACGGGCAGCGCGCACATCAGCAGCCCCAGGCCGGTGCTTCCGACGCCGAGCGTGCCGGCGTAGGGCGCGGCCAGTGCCTCGGGGACGACGGAGAACATCGCGGGCACCCAGAAGAGGAGGAGCAGTACGCGGATGCGCCGGTCGGCGAAGAGGCGGCGGGCGCCGGGCTGGGGCTCCCCCGGCCGCCGGGCGCGCGCGGGGCGGCGGCGGGTGCCGAAGCGCAGCAGGGCGGCCGAGCCGAGGAAGGTGGCGACGGTGATCAGCAGCGCGTGACGGGGGCTGACGGCGGTGAGGAGCAGGCCGCCGAGGCCGTACCCGACGAGCAGGGCGCTCTGCGCGACGATCCGCAGCAGGGAGCGGCCCAGCACGAACGGCTCGCCGTCGCCCAGGACGTCCGCGAGGGTCGCCGTCCGGGTGCCGGAGAAGACCGGGGCGACGGCGGCGAGACAGCAGCGCAGCGCGAGCAGGGCGGCCATGGCCGCGCCCGGAGCCGCCATCAGCGCCACGCACCCGGCGCACACCAGGTCGCAGCCGACCAGGACCCGCCGGGCCGGGAAGCGGTCCGCGACCGGGGCGAGCAGGGTGCCGCCGAGGGCGTAGGGCAGGAAGCCGAGCGCGAACGTGAGGGCGCTCATCAGGGGCGATCGGGTCAGGTCGTAGACGAGGACGGACAGCGCGATCTCACTGACGATCACGCCGAGCATGGACAGGATGTGGGCGGCGAAGACGGCCCGGAACTCGGGTACGGCCAGGACGCGGCCGTATCCGGCGCGGGTGGTCCCCGCGGCCTCGGACGATGCGGACATGCCGCGCAGCGTGCCCGCACCCGGGACCGGCGTCGTAGAGTTTCGGCCCGGGCCGAATGTTGCGGCCGACGTTCCGGGCTCGGTGAGCCCCTGTCCGGCCGAGGGGGTGCCGTGGCCTCGCGTCTCCGCTTCGGAGAGGACGACTTTCTGCGCTGCCGGTTCGCCGTGTCACCGCTGTGGGAGACGCATGAGGCGGTGCGCACGCTGAAGCGGCCCGACCGGCACGGGTATCACGTGCCCTGGCTGCGGCGGATGCGTGCGGCCGCGGCCCGGCTGGATCCGGCACCGCTGTGGCTGCTGATGCCCCGGCGGGGCCACTCCCCCGACTGGCTCGGCCCGCCGCCGATCGGTCCCGCGGCCACCTTCGAGGAGGAGATCGCGGCCGTGCGCGGGGCCGATCCGGACGCGGCGCGGGCCGACACCGCCCGCTCGCTCGCCTGCACCCCGGGCGCCCTCGAGTCCGCGCAGGGCCGGGCATGGCTCGCGGATCCGGCGCGGATGGTGCGGGAGCTGGCGGACGCGCTGCAGGAGGCCTGGCGGGTGCTGATCGAGCCGGAGTGGCCCCGGCTGCGGACGCTGCTGGAGGCGGACGTGGCCTTCCACTCCCGCCGGCTGGCCGAGGTGGGACTCGGCACGCTGCTGCCGGAGCTCGATGCGCGGCTGTCCTGGAACGGCCGGACGCTGACGCTGCCGCTGCACGGCGAGTACGCGCGCGACCTCGGCGGCCAGGGGCTGGTGCTGATGCCGAGCGTGTTCTCCTGGCCCGATGTGATCACGGGCTTCGAGCCCCCGTGGCAGCCCACGGTCGTCTACCCCGCCCGGGGCATCGCCGGGCTCTGGGCCGAGCCCGCGGACCGGACCCCGCAGACCCTCGTTCGGCTGCTCGGCCCCAACCGCGCCGCCGTACTGGCCGCGCTGGACGAGCCCGCGGCCACCACCGCCCTCGCCCACCGCCTGCGGCTCGCCCCCTCGTCGGTGTCGGCGCACCTGACGGTCCTGCGGGACGCGGGCCTGCTGACCGCACGGCGCTACGGCCACCAGGTCCTGTACGAGCGGACGCCGCTGGGAATGGCCATGGCGTCGGGGGGCTGAGCGCCCCGAAGGGGCCGCGGGGAACCGCGCGACCGGCCGCGACGGACCGGCGCCCGGGCGAAGACCCGCACCCCTACGGCGCACCCCCGCCGGTGCGGCGCAGCCGGTGGCGGACCGCGCGCTGGGCGACCGGCCCCAGTTCCTCCAGGGCCGCGACCAGCGCGCCGAGCTGTTCGAGGGCGTCCAGGGCCGCGCGGGCGCCGGCCTCGTCGACGCCCTCGTACAGCTCGATACCGACGAAGGAGGCGGCGACGGCGCGTGCCAGGCCCGCCGGGTCGGCGCTCTCCCCCAGGGGTGTCGCCGCGAGCACCCGCCGCAGCACCCGCTCGATCTCGGCGATCCACAGGTCGAGCCCGGCGGCGGCGGCCGGGCCCAGGGCGGCATGGGTCTGCGCGCCGGCCAGCAGCTGGCCGAGCAGGGCCACATGGCCGCCGGCCCGTTCCTGCTCGTGGATCTCGCGGCCGACGGCGAGGAGTTCGGACAGGGAGCCGACGGCGGCGAGCCGGGTGCGGTACCTGGCCACGGCCTGCTCGGCACCGTAGCCGCAGGCGGCCGCGAGCAGTTCGTCCACCGATCCGAAGTGGTAGAAGACGAGCGCCTGGTTGACCCCGGCCGCCGAGGCGACCGTACGGGCCGACGTCTTGGCGATGCCCTGCTCGGTGAGCGTGCGCAGGGCGCCCTCCAGGAGCTTGGTCTTGGTCTCCTGGGCCGTCCCCCGCGCCTCCTGGGCCTTCCCCCGCTCCGCGCTCATACGCGCGCCTCCTCCGGCGTCGTCGCGGTCATCCGTGCTTCTCCAGGGTGCGCAGGACACGCGGCGGGCACACCTGGGTGACCGGGGCGCGCAGACAGCGGCGGGCGGCCGGGGTGCAGGCGAGCGGCGCCTTGAGGAGGGCGAGCGACATCGCGACCATCAGCAGCAGCGGGCACAGATAGGCCACGGCGGCCGCGAACTCGCCGAAGACGCGGACGACGGGCTCCAGACCCAGACCGGCACAGCACGCGGTGAGCACCAGCGCGCGGACCACCAGCTCGGTCAGCCAGTTGGCCAGGGCCCGCTCGGGGGTGATGCCCCGCTCCAGCCACAGCCGCAGCCGGTCGAAGGACCAGGCGGTCGCCCAGCCCGTCAGCGGCCGGAACACCAGCCGGTCGGCGACCGCACCGAAGGCGCCCCAGCGGGGGCGGTAGTCGTAGCCGGCCAGGAAGCGGATGCCGTGCGCCTCGGGCACGTAGCGCCAGTAGCCGCTGCCCTCGGCGAGCGGCGAGAGCGGGTGCGGGCAGGCGAAGCGCAGGGCGGAGGTGCGGGTGCCGTCGGGGCGTTCCTTCTCGCTCGCGGCGACTCCGGTGCCCAGAACGCCGAGGAACGGCAGGACGCGCGCGGCGTACCGGAAGCGCTGCGGCCCGCTCTCCGCGCGCGGGAGGTACTCCATCTCCCTGCACCGCAGGTCCCAGCGCCGACGGTGGGCGGGGTCCTGGGTGCGGGCCCAGAGGTCGTCCAGGTCGGCGCGGATACGCGTCTCTATGTAGAGACCCATGGTGTTCCCCCACGTCCAAGCAGCGTTTGAGCGACCGCTCAAACCGTGTGAGGGGAAAATACACTCCTTTTGAGCGACCGCTCAAACGCACGTACGAGACAACCCCGGCCACGCGGGCCGGGGTTGGGGTCGGGCGTCGGTGCCGGGGCCTGTCCGGCCCGGTCCGCCGGAGCGGTCCTAGCCCGCCAGGTGCCGCTCGACGGTCTCCACCTTCGAGGTGAGCCCGTCGGTCACGCCGGGCCGGATGTCGGCCTTGAGGACGAGGGACACGCGCGGGGCGCGCTCCTCGACGGCGGCGACCGCCCGCTTGACGACGTCCATGACCTCGTCCCACTCCCCCTCGACGGAGGTGAACATGGCGTCGGTGCGGTGCGGCAGGCCGGAGTCGCGGACCACGCGGACGGCGTCGGCGACATACTCCCCCACGTCCTCGCCGACCCCCAGGGGCGTCACGGAGAAGGCGACGATCATGCGTTCACGACACCTTCCTTGCGCGCCCGGGCGGCGATGACGGCGGCCTCGGCCTCGCGGCGCAGACGCCGTTCGGCGATGAAGCCGCCGCCGGGGATGATCGAGTAGGCGAAGTAGAGGGCGCCCGTCCCCTTGCTCCACTTCGTGCGGTTCCAGGCGTCCAGCCAGAAGATCACGTAGAGGATGAACAGCACGCCGTGGATCGGGCCCATCACCGGAGCGGCGTTGAATCCCGAGGCCACCGTGTACTTGATGATCGTGCAGGCCGCGAGCACGATCCAGGAGATGCCCTCCGGCACGGAGACCAGGCGGAGTCGGCGGATGGCGGAGGCTGTCTTGAGGTCCACAGGTCACCTTCGGTGGGAGAGCCGCTGAGGGCGCGGTCGCTTCGTGATCCACTGCGTGATCCGCTTTGTGAACGGAAGCACAAACGTTTGCCCATTGTGGCAAACGACGCCCGTAGGGGTGCGCTCAGGGTCGCTCTCCACCCACGGGCCCTGTTCCGCCCACCCGCGTCACCGCTACTTTCGCTTGCGTGGCGATGTTCCGGCTCCAGGGGAGCAAGGTCCTCGCCGTCGACATGACCGGGGACGCCGTGAAGGCGAAGAACGGCTCGATGGTCGCGTACGACGGACAGATGGCCTTCAAGAAGCTGACGGGCGGCGGCGAGGGCCTGCGCGGGATGGTGACCCGGCGGCTCACCGGCGAGCAGATGACGGTGATGGAGGTGAGAGGACAGGGGACCTGCTGGTTCGCGGACCGCGCCTCGGAGATCAATCTCGTACAGCTCCAGGGGGACAAGCTCTACGTCGAGTCGAGCAACCTCCTCGCGACCGACGCGGGACTGAGAACGGGCACGACGTTCACGGGGCTGCGCGGCGCCTCGCAGGGCAACGGACTGTTCACCACGACGGTCGAGGGGCACGGGCAGGCCGCCGTCATGTCGGACGGGCCGGCCGTGGTGCTCCGGGTCAGCCCGCAGTACCCGCTGATCGTCGACCCGGGGGCGTACATCGCCCACCAGGGGAACGTACGGCAGTCCTTCCAGTCCGGTGTGACCTTCCGCACGTTCTTCGGGGAGGGCGGCGGCGAGGCCTTCCAGATCCGCTTCGAGGGCGACGGGCTGGTCTATGTGCAGCCGAGCGAGCGGAACACGATCGCGGGGGACCTGTGAGATGAGCTTCCGGGAGATCAACTCCAAGATGGTCGAGGCGACCGTGCTGCCCGGGCAGCGGCTGTTCAGCCAGCGCGGGGCGATGCTCGCCCACCGGGGGGACGTGTCCTTCACGCCCAACGTCCAGGGCGGCCAGGGCGGCCTGGTGTCCATGCTCGGGCGGCGGGTGGCCGGCGAGGCGACCCCGCTGATGACCGTCGAGGGCAGCGGCACCGTCTTCTTCGGGCACGGCGGCCACCATGTGCACGTCATCAGCCTCTCCGGCGACACCCTCTACGTCGAGGCCGATCGGCTGCTCGCCTTCGAGGGCACCCTCCGGCAGGGCACGATGTTCATGGGCTCGCAGGGCGGGGTCATGGGCCTGGTGCGGGGGCAGGTCACCGGGCAGGGACTGTTCACCACGACCCTGCAGGGCCACGGGTCGGTGGCCGTGATGGCGCACGGCGGCGTCTTCGAGATCCCGATCACCCCGCAGCGCCCGGTCCATGTGGACCCGCAGGCGTACGTCGCCCACCACGGCGAGGTGCGCAACAAGCTGTCCACCGCGCTCGGCTGGCGCGACATGGTGGGCCGCGGCTCGGGCGAGGCGTTCCAGCTGGAGCTGAGCGGCAGCGGCACGGTGTACGTCCAGGCCTCGGAGGAGAAGTTGTGAGCGCGTACGGAACCCCCGGCGGCCCGGTGGTGCACGACCCGATGACGCTCCCCGCCGACGACAACGTGAACAAGTACACGTTCTGCGTCGAGCTCAAGAGCGGGCAGTGGTTCCTGCAGAAGGGGAAGATGATCGCCTACTACGGGGCGATCGAGTTCAACGGCATCGGGCACGGGCGACTCGACCGACTTGTCCGCACCTCGTTCCATTCGCCTCTGCACGCGAGCGACTGGGTCGTGGCGGCGGGCTCGGGCAAGATGCTGCTGGCCGACCGGGCCTTCGACGTCAATTCCTACGACCTGGACGACGGGAACTTGACCATTCGCGCGGGCAATCTGCTCGCTTTTCAGCCAAGTCTCGCGCTCAAGCAATCGATCGTGCCGGGTTTTCTGACCCTTATCGGAACCGGAAAGTTTGTGGCCGCATCTAACGGTCCGGTGGTGTTCCTGGAACCTCCGATCCGGGTGGACCCGCAGGCGCTGGTCGGGTGGGCCGACTGCCCGTCACCCTGTCATCACTACGACCACGGGTACCTGACGGGTGTCCTGGGCGGTCTACGTGCGATGACAGGCCTCGGCGGGGTTTCCGGCGAGGAGCACCAGTTCGAGTTCGTGGGCGCCGGGACGGTCCTGCTGCAGTCCAGCGAGACCCTCATGGTCGAACCAACAGCGGGCGCCGTTCCGGCTCAGCCGGGGGTGCCCGGCGGTGGCGCAGCGGCACCGGGCGGACACGGTCCGCAATCGTCGGGGGCACCGCGCCTTCCCGGACAGCTGGGGGACCTCCAGCGTCGCTTCGGGCTGTGAGCGGTAGTCTGCGGAGTGTGACGTCGAACGCGTGCGCACTGTCACACCACCCGAAGTAGTTCGTCATTCAACTTCTTAGGTAGACTTCATTCATGGAGACCGAGACGGCCACGCGCTGGCTGACCGATGCGGAGCAGTGCGCCTGGCGCACCCACCTGGAGGTCAACAGGCTGTTGACGTACCAGCTCGAAAAGGATCTGCAGCCGTTCGGCCTGACGATGAACGACTACGAGATCCTCGTAAATCTGTCCGAGTCGGACGACGTCCGGATGCGGATGAGCGATCTGGCCTCGGCGACCCTGCAGTCCAAGAGCCGGCTCTCGCACCAGATCACGCGGATGGAGAACGCCAATCTGGTGCGCCGGGAGAACTGCGAGTCGGACCGGCGAGGCCTCTACGCGGTGCTGACCGATCACGGGCTGGAGACGATGAAGAAGGTCGCACCGCACCATGTGGCATCGGTGCGACGGCACTTCATCGATCTGCTCTCCCCGGAGGCGTTGACCGAGCTGGACAAGGCCCTCAAGCCGATCGCCGATCATCTGAGGGGGCAGCGGGGGCGTCCCTGAGGCCCGCTGAGAGCCCCGGCCGGCCGGCGGGCCGGCCGGCCGGCGGGCCGGCCCGCCGGCAGGGCGCCTGCGAGCGCGGTCCCTCCCGCGAGGGCGAAGCACGCCTCCAGGGGCAGCCGGCCGATGATCAGCCCCGTGGCGAGTGCGCCCGCCGAACTGCCCGCGTTCACCGCGGCGTTCACCCAGGCCCCGGCCTGGGTGCGGGAGCCCTCCGGAGCCGTCTCCTCGGCCAGCAGATACGCCGTCGTCAGTGCAGGGCCGATGAAGGCTCCCGCACAGGCCATGGCCGCCGTGAGCGTCCACAGGCCGGGTGCGAGTCCTGCGGCGGCGGTCACCAGGCCGAGGCCCGCCGCGAAGGCGGCCAGCCGCACCCGGGCGGGCCGGTGCCAGTCGACCGCCCCGTTGACCAGGCCGCCCACCGCACTGCCCACCGAGAGCGCACCCAGAACCCACGGCACCGGAGCCGTGTCGTGCGACCGCTCGGCGGCGAAGGCCATCACCAGCAGGTCGATGCCGCTGAGGGCCAGACCCACCCCCGCGGCCACGGCCACCGGGGACAGCAGGCCGCGGACGCCCCCGAGCCGCTCCCTGCGGGGTGCGGGCCGGGGGCCGGTCATCGCCGGCGACATGACGAACGCACCCGTGCCGGAGACGATCAGCAGGGCGCTGAGCAGGATGCCCGAGGCGGGCGGCGCGAAGCCCACGAGCACGCCGACCAGGGCCGGACCGGAGACGTACAGCAGTTCCTCGGCGACTCCGTCCAGGCTGTAGGCGCGCTGCAGCATGTGCCGGTCGGCGGCCAGTTCGGACCACAGGGCGCGCATCGTGGGGCCCAGCGGGGGCGCGCAGGCGCCGGCCAGGGCGGCGGTCGTGGCGATGGCCGCCGCCGGCGCACCGGGACCCCAGGTCAGGGCGGCCAGGACGCACAGCAGGCCGCCGTAGACGGTGGCCATCGGGAACAGGGCGCGGCGCGGGCCGTACCGGTCGATGAGGGACGCCCGCAGGGGCATGAGGCCGACCGTCGCGGTGCCGAACAGGGACATCACGACACCGGAGACGGCGTAGGACCCGGTGGCCCGGGTGACGGAGAGCAGCATCGCGAGCGACACCGTCCCGTAGGACAGGCGTGCCGTCAGCGCGGCGGTGAAGGTGCGGCGTGCGTACGGGACGCGCAGGACGGCGGCGTACGAGGGCCGCGAGGGCAGGGCAGGGGAGGGCGAGGTGGGTGCGGACATCGCGGGGTTCCTCAGGAAGAAGGCAGGAAGAGGGGACACCGGAGCGCCGCGCCGGCCGACGTCCGTGCGTCGGCTGCGTACGCGGGCGCGGGTGTGCGCTCTATGCCAGGGAGAGGAACATGCGGATCAAATTAGCAACGAGCGGCCGGAGTCGGCCACCGCATTTGCCGGACGGGCCGCACTCAGCCCTCCGTGAGGCCGGCCACCAGTTCGTCCGCGGCGCGGTAGGGGTCCAGTTCGCCCGCCACGATGCGTTCCGCGAGGGCGCCGAGGTGGCGGTCGCCGTGCAGGTCGCCGATGCGTTCGCGCAGGGCCGTGACCGCGATGGTCTCGACCTCGCGGGAGGCGCGGGCCAGGCGGCGCTCGGCGAGGACGCCGTGCTCCTCCATCCATGCGCGGTGCTTCTCCAGGGCTTCGACGACCTCGTCGATGCCCTCGGCGCGGGCCGCGACCGTCTTGACGATGGGCGGACGCCAGTCCCCGGGGCCGCGGGCCTCGCCGAGGCCCAGCATGTGGTTCAGTTCGCGCGCCGTGGCGTCGGCACCGTCCCGGTCCGCCTTGTTGACGACGTACACGTCGCCGATCTCCAGGATGCCGGCCTTCGCCGCCTGGATGCCGTCCCCCATGCCGGGGGCCAGCAGGACCACCGAGGTGTCGGCCTGGGAGGCGATCTCCACCTCCGACTGTCCGACGCCGACGGTCTCCACCAGGATCACGTCGCAGCCGGCCGCGTCCAGCACGCGGATCGCCTGGGGCGCGGACCAGGCCAGGCCGCCGAGGTGGCCGCGCGTGGCCATGGAGCGGATGTAGACGCCGGGGTCGGAGGCGTGGTCCGACATGCGGACCCGGTCGCCGAGCAGGGCGCCGCCGGAGAACGGCGACGACGGGTCGACGGCCAGGACGCCGACCCGCCTGCCCTGCTTGCGGTAGGCGGTGACGAGGGCGGAGGTGGAGGTGGACTTGCCGACGCCGGGCGAGCCGGTCAGACCGACCACATAGGCGTTGCCGGTCAGCGGGGCCAGCGCCGCCATGACCTCCCTGAGCTGCGGGGACGCCCCCTCCACCAGGGAGATCAGCCGGGCCACGGCCCTCGGCCGGCCTTCCCTGGCCTGGGCCACCAGAGAGGAGACGTCCTGCATCAAACAGCTCCGTTCACTTCACCGACGTACAGAGAACTCGGGCGCTTCAGAGGATCCGGGTGCGCCGGGGCCCAGGCTTGCGGGGCCCCGGCGCACGGGGACTCAGGCCTTCGGTACCCGCACGATGAGCGCGTCACCCTGGCCGCCGCCACCGCACAGCGCGGCCGCGCCGACCCCGCCGCCCCGGCGCTTGAGCTCCAGCGCCAGGTGGAGCACGAGACGCGCGCCGGACATGCCGATCGGGTGACCCAGGGCGATGGCGCCACCGTTGACGTTCACCTTTTCCGTGGAAACCCCGAGGTCCTTCATTGACTGCACGGCAACCGCGGCGAAGGCCTCGTTGATCTCGATGAGGTCGAGGTCGGCGACCCCCAGGCCCTCCTTCTTCAGGGCGTGCTGGATCGCGTTGGACGGCTGGGACTGCAGGGAGTTGTCCGGGCCGGCCACGTTGCCGTGCGCGCCGATCTCGGCGAGCCACTCCAGGCCCAGCTCCTCGGCCTTGGCCTTGCTCATCACGACCACGGCCGCCGCACCGTCCGAGATCTGCGAGGAGGTGCCGGCCGTGATCGTGCCGTCCTTGGTGAAGGCCGGCCGCAGCCTGCCCAGCGACTCCGCGGTGGTGTCGCCGCGGATGCCCTCGTCCTTGCTGAAGACGACGGGCTCGCCCTTGCGCTGCGGGATCTCGACCGGGGTGATCTCGGCCTCGAAGATGCCGTTCTTCTGCGCGGCGGCGGCACGCTGGTGGGACAGCGCGGCGATCTCGTCCTGCTCGGGGCGCCGGATGCCGAGGCGCGTGTTGTGCTTCTCCGTCGACTCGCCCATGGCGATGCCCTCGAAGGAGTCGGTCAGGCCGTCGTAGGCCATCGCGTCGAGCATCTCCACCGCGCCGTACTTGAAGCCCTCGCGGGACTTCGGCAGCAGGTGGGGGGCGTTGGTCATGGACTCCTGGCCGCCGGCCACGACGATGTCGAACTCGCCGGCCCGGATCAGCTGGTCCGCCAGCGCGATCGCGTCCAGGCCGGACAGGCACACCTTGTTGATGGTGAGCGCCGGGACGCTCATCGGGATGCCGGCCTTGACCGCGGCCTGGCGGGCCGGGATCTGCCCCGCCCCGGCCTGGAGCACCTGGCCCATGATCACGTACTGCACCTGGTCGCCGCCGATCCCCGCACGGTCGAGGGCGGCCTTGATCGCGAAGCCGCCGAGGTCGGCTCCGGAGAAGGACTTCAGCGAGCCCAGCAGCCGTCCCATGGGCGTGCGCGCGCCCGCGACGATCACCGAGCTGGTCGAACCGGAAGTTCCAGAAGACATGAGCTGCGATCCCCTTACCGGCCTGCACAGCCGAGGAGTGAACGAGGGTTTACTTCGAATGTACTGACCGGTACTTCACGCGTCATCGGCCCTTCGGTGTGATCGCGCGCACGTTGCGTAACCATCTCAGGAGCGCTGCACTGAATCCATGCTGACGCGAATCGACCACATCGGGATCGCCTGTCGCGACCTGGACGCCACCATCGAGTTCTACCGGGCCACGTACGGCTTCGAGGTGTTCCACACCGAGGTCAACGAGGAGCAGGGCGTGCGCGAGGCCATGCTCAAGATCAACGAGACGTCCGACGGCGGCGCCTCCTACCTCCAGCTGCTGGAGCCGACCCGGGAGGACTCGGCGGTCGGCAAGTGGATGGCGAAGAACGGGGAGGGCGTCCACCACATCGCTTTCGGTACGGCGGATGTGGACGGGGACGCTGCAGACATCCGCGACAAGGGCGTACGCGTTCTGTACGAGGAGCCACGGATCGGCTCCATGGGGTCGCGGATCACCTTCCTGCACCCCAAGGATTGCCACGGCGTGCTGACAGAACTGGTCACTTCGGCCCCTGTTGAGTCGCCCGAGCACTGACCCCCGTACATATGGGCCGGTAGGGTTGGGGGCGGTCGCCCTCGCAACGCCGGGTGGCCGCATGCCGGGGTCCGGGTTTCGGGGGACGAGCGTCGGGGCAGCAGCCCGTGCTCCACCGTTGATCTGACACCATTCCCCGGGGGCCCCGTTCGGCGGATGGACGGAGCTCGTTGGAGAAGCTTGCGACCAGGGGACGGATGGGACCGCGCAGTGCGGGGCTACGAGAGCCAGGAGCGAGAGCCGGCGGCTGACGTCGACCACCTCTCTCGGTTCGAGGCCGAGATGAAGCGGCTGAAGACCGAGCGGGAAAAGGCGATCCAGCACGCCGAGGACCTCGGCTACCAGGTCGAGGTGCTGCGCGCCAAGCTGCACGAGGCGCGCCGCACCCTGATGACCCGGCCCGCCTACGACGGCGGTGACATCGGCTATCAGGCCGAGCAGTTGCTGCGCAATGCCCAGATTCAGGCCGACCAGCTGCGCCAGGACGCCGAGCGGGAGCTGAGCCAGGCCCGCGCGCAGACCCAGCGCATCCTGCAGGAACACGCCGAGCAGGCCGCTCGTCTCCAGGCCGAGCTGCACCAGGAGGCGGTCACCCGCCGCCAGCAGCTGGACCAGGAGCTGGCCGAGCGCCGGCAGACCGTCGAGTCGCACGTCAACGAGAACGTGGCGTGGGCCGAGCAGCTGCGTGCCCGCACGGAGTCCCAGGCGCGCAGGCTGCTGGACGAGTCCCGCGCCGAGTCGGAGCAGTCGATGGCCGCCGCCCGCGCGGAGGCCGAGCGGCTGACCCGGGAGGCCCGGGACCGGCTGCAGAGCGACGCCGAGGCGGCCCGCGCGGAGGCCGACCAGATCCTGCGCCGCGCCCGCACCGACGCCGAACGGCTGCTGAACGCCGCCTCCACCCAGGCCCAGGAGGCCACCGACCACGCCGAGCAGCTGCGCACCAGCACCGCCTCGGAGTCGGACGCCGCCCGCCGGCAGGCCGCCGAGCTGAGCCGGGGCGCCGAGGAGCGCATGGCGCAGGCCGAGGAGGCGCTGCGCAAGGCGCAGTCCGAGGCCGAGAAGCTGGTCACCGAGGCCGAGCAGGCCGCCGCCAAGGCGCTGTCGAGCGCCGAGGCCGCCAACGAGACCCGTACGCGCACCGCCAAGGAGCAGGTCGCCCGGCTGGTCGAGGAGGCCACCAAGGAGGCCGAGAACACCAAGTCCGAGGCCGAGCAGCTGGTCGCCGACGCGCGTGCCGAGGCCGAGAAGATCGTCGCGGAGGCCTCGGAGAAGGCCCGCACGGTCACCGCCGAGGAGAGCGCGACCCAGCTCTCCAAGGCGGCCAAGACCGCCGAGGACGTCCTGAACAAGGCGTCGCAGGAGGCGAAGAACACCACCAAGGCCGCCGCCGAGGAGGCCGAGCGGATCCGCACCGAGGCCGAGGCCGAGGCGGACCGGCTGCGCGCCGAGGCGCACGACATCGCCGAGCAGCTCAAGGGCGCGGCGAAGGACGACACCAAGGAGTACCGCGCCAAGACGGTCGAGCTGCAGGAGGAGGCCCGCCGGCTGCGCGGCGAGGCCGAGCAGCTGCGCTCCGACGCGGTCGCCGAGGGCGAGTCGATCCGTGCCGAGGCCCGCCGCGAGGCGGTGGCGCAGATCGAGGAGGCGGCCAAGTCCGCCGAGGAGCTGCTGGCCAAGGCCAAGGCGGACGCCGACGAGCTGCGCAAGAGCGCGACGACGGACAGCGAGAAGGTCCGTACCGAGGCCATCGAGCGGGCCACCACGCTGCGCCGGCAGGCCGAGGAGACCCTGGAGCGCACCCGCAAGGAGGCCGAGCGGCACCGCGCCGAGGCCGCCGAGCAGGCCGAGTCGATCACGTCGGACGCCGAGCAGGCCGCGCGTGAGCTGCGTGAGGAGACCGAACGGGCGGTCGAGGCGCGCCATGCCGAGGCCGCCGGGGAACTGGCCCGGCTGCAGACCGAGGCCCAGGAGCGGCTGGCGGCGGCCGAGCAGGCGCTCGCCGACGCCCGCGAGGAGGCGGCCCGGATCCGCCGGGAGGCCACCGAGGAGTCCGAGCGGCTGCGGGCCGAGTCCGCCGAGCGGATCCGCACGCTCCAGCAGCAGGCCGAGGCCGAGGCCGAGCGGGTGCGCACGGAGGCCGCGGCCGACGCGTCCGCCTCGCGCGCCGAGGGCGAGGCCCTCGCCGTCCGGCTGCGCTCGGAGGCCGCGGCCGAGGCCGAGCGGCTCAAGGCGGAGGCCCAGGACACCGCCGACCGGGTGCGCGCCGAGGCGCAGGCCGCCGCCGAGCGGCTGGGCGCCGAGGCGTCCGAGACGCTGGCCGCCGCACAGGAGGAGGCGGCCCGGCGCCGCCGCGAGGCCGAGGAACTGCTCGGTGCCGCGCGGACCGAGGCCGACCAGGAGCGCGAGCGGGCCCGCGAGCAGAGCGAGGAGCTGCTGGCCTCGGCGCGCAAGCGGGTGGAGGACGCGCAGGCCGAGGCGGTCCGGCTGGTCGAGGAGGCCGACCGGCGCGCCACCGAGATGGTGTCCGCCGCCGAGCAGCACGCCCAGCAGGTACGGGACTCGGTCGCCGGGCTGCACGAGCAGGCGCAGGAGGAGATCACCGGGCTGCGCTCGGCCGCCGAGCACGCGGCGGACCGTACCCGCCGGGAGGCCGAGGAGGAGGCGGACCGGGTCCGCGCCGACGCCTACGCCGAGCGGGAGCGGGCGAGCGAGGACGCCTCGCGCATCCGGCGGGAGTCGAACGAGGAGGCCGAGGCCGCCAAGGCGCTCGCCGAGCGTACGGTCGCCGAGGCGATCTCGGAGTCCGAGCGGCTGCGCTCGGACACGGCCGAGTACGCCCAGCGGGTCCGCACCGAGGCGTCGGACGCGCTGGCCGAGGCCGACCAGGCGTCGGCCCGCACCCGGGCGGACGCCCGCGAGGACGCCAACCGCATCCGCTCGGACGCGGCGACCCAGGCGGACACCCTCATCACCGAGGCGCGCAGCGAGGCCGAGCGGCTCCAGACGGAGACGGTCGCCGAGGCCGACCGGGTCCGTGCCGAGGCGCTGGCGGGTGCCGAGCAGCTCATCGCGGACGCCACCGGCGACGCCGAGCGGCTGCGCGCCGAGGCCGCCGAGACGGTCGGCTCCGCGCAGCAGCACGCCGAGCGGCTGCGCGGCGAGGCCGAGCGGGTCAGGGCGGACGCGCAGGCGGAGGCCGAGCGGCTCGTCAATTCCGCGCGCGAGGAGGCCGAGCAGACGCTCGACGAGGCCCGCAAGGACGCCAACAAGCGGCGTTCGGAGGCGGCCGAGCAGGTCGACACGCTCATCACGGAGACCGCGGCCGAGGCCGACAAGCTGCTCACCGAGGCACAGCAGCAGGCGCTGAAGGCCACCGCGGACGCGGAGTCGCAGGCCGACACGATGGTGGGCGCGGCCCGCAGCGAGGCCGAGCGGATCGTCTCCGAGTCGACCGTCGAGGGCAACTCGCTGGTGGAGAAGGCCCGTACGGACGCGGACGAGCTGCTGGTCGGCGCCCGCCGCGACGCGACCGCCATAAGGGAGCGCGCGGAGGAGCTGCGCGACCGCATCACCTCCGAGATCGAGGAGCTGCACGAGCGGGCCCGGCGCGAGGCGTCCGAGACGATGAAGTCCACCGGCGACCGCTGCGACGCGCTCATCAAGGCCGCCGAGGAGCAGCTGGCCAAGGCGGAGGCGAAGGCCAAGGACCTGGTGTCCGATGCCGGCTCCGAGGCGGGCAAGGTGCGTATCGCCGCCGTCAAGAAGGCGGAGGGGCTGCTCAAGGAGGCCGAGCAGAAGAAGGCCACGCTGGTCAAGGAGGCCGAGGAGCTGAAGGCCGAGGCGATCCGCGAGGCCCGGCGCACGGTCGAGGAGGGCAAGCGCGAGCTGGAGATCCTGGTGCGCCGGCGCGAGGACATCAACGCCGAGATCTCCCGTGTCCAGGACGTCCTGGAGGCGTTGGAGTCCTTCGAGGCCCCGACGTCCGGCAAGGACGGCGGAGTCAAGGCGAGCGCGATCGTGGGCGCCCCCCGATCGGGTGGCAAGTCGTCGGACGGCTAGCGTAGGAGGGCCGATTCCGTGTCTCCTGGGGGGCTTTGGCCCACTATTTGGCAAGCCGTCCGACGGTCAGCCACTCAAAAGAGGTGTCATTCTCCAGATCAAACACGTATCCGCTCGATGACACACCGCTTCGGCCCCTAGGATTCCCCCTATCACCTCACCGGTCTCATTCGACAGGAACCCCATGAGCGACACTTCCCCCTACGGCTTCGAGCTTGTGCGGCGTGGGTACGACCGCGCTCAGGTGGACGAACGGATCTCCAAGCTCGTCTCCGACCGTGACAGCGCTCTCACCCGCATCACCGCTCTGGAAAAGCGCATTGAGGAGCTCCACCTCGAGACGCAGAACGCCCAGGCCCAGGTGACCGACGCCGAGCCGTCGTACGCCGGTCTCGGTGCGCGTGTCGAGAAGATCCTGCGCCTCGCCGAGGAAGAGGCCAAGGATCTGCGCGAGGAGGCCAGGCGCGCGGCCGAGCAGCACCGCGAGCTCGCCGAGTCCGCGGCCCAGCAGGTGCGCAACGACGCAGAATCGTTCGCTGCGGAGCGCAAGTCCAAGGCCGAGGACGAGGGCGTCCGGATCGTCGAGAAGGCCAAGAGTGACGCCTCGCAGCTGCGTGCCGAGGCCCAGAAGGACGCGCAGTCCAAGCGCGAGGAGGCGGACGCCCTCTTCGAGGAGACCCGCGCCAAGGCCGCGCAGGCCGCCGCGGACTTCGAGACGAACCTGGCCAAGCGCCGCGAGCAGTCCGAGCGCGACCTGGCCTCGCGTCAGCAGAAGGCCGAGAAGCGTCTGGCCGAGATCGAGCACCGTGCCGAGCAGCTGCGCCTGGAGGCGGAGAAGCTGCGCACGGACGCCGAGCGCCGTGCCCGCCAGACGGTGGAGACGGCCCAGCGCCAGGCCGAGGACATCGTGGCCGACGCCAACGCCAAGGCCGACCGCATCCGCTCGGAATCCGAGCGCGAGCTCGCGGC
This sequence comes from Streptomyces sp. NPDC107581, assembly GCF_055657175.1. Taxonomy (NCBI): domain Bacteria; kingdom Bacillati; phylum Actinomycetota; class Actinomycetes; order Kitasatosporales; family Streptomycetaceae; genus Streptomyces; species Streptomyces sp. NPDC107581. The sequence continues at coordinate 53,628 of NZ_JBVKBH010000023.1, read as the reverse complement.
CCTCACCAACCGCCGCGACAGCATCAACGCCCAGCTGACGAACGTCCGCGAGATGCTCGCCACGCTGACCGGTGCCGCGGTGGCCGCGGCCGGCTCCCCCGCCGAGGACGAGCCGATCTCCCGGGGCGTTCCGGCGCAGCAGTCCCGGTAGTCGACCGACGGGTCGAGGGGGGCGGCGGGACTCGGTCCCGCCGCCCCTTTCCGTGTGCGCGGGTGCGTTACCGCAGGCCCAGCACCGGCGGATCGTCCGTGCCGTCGCCGTTGACGACGACCCAGGTGTCGCCGGCGCGCAGCAGCCGGCCGCCGGCCACGTAGCGGTCCGTGCGCACCGTCGTCCCGTCGTGCTCGCCGATGCGGTGCCCGTTCGCCGTGTCGAGCGTCCACAGCCGGCTGTTCCCGAGCACGGCCACCCGGTCGCGGCCGGCGGGCGCCAGCGCGGAGACGTCGCCCGGGTCGGCGTGGAAGAGGCGGCGGCCGTCGCGCAGCGCGTAGCCCGAGACGCGGGCGGGCGAGGAGGCGCCGGACCCGGTGGTGGCGACGACGAGCGTGTCCCCGCTGACGGTCGCCCACAGCGCGGGGCGCGCGGTGAAGAAGGTGTCGTAGGTGTTCGGCAGCCGTGTGAGGTCCTCGTCGTCGCCGCTGAGGGGGGTCTGCACCGGGTCGCCGCCGTGGTCGGGGTAGACCGGGACGGCCGCGACACCGCGCGTGTCGCTCTCCTTCAGCAGGAGGGTGAAGGGGTCGGCCGAGAGCACCATGACCGTGTCGGCGGGGCTCTCGAGGGGCAGGTCCAGGCTGCCGCGCTGCCTGCCGGTGGCGTTGTCCAGGGTGATCACCCGTCCGCTGCCGAGGACCTTGCCGGGCCGCCGGCTCACGAACCCACCCGATGGCGCCCGTCAGGGCGGGGAGGCCGGTGAAGGTCAGCAGGAACGCCAGCAGGAGGGTGGGCGTGGTGCCGTCCGGGCAGGGACTGTACCGGCCGCTGCAGGAGCCGCCCGGGATGGACGTCCACCCCAGGCGGCCGCCGCAGGAGCCGCCCGGGATGGACGTCCACCCCAGCAGGTGGAGCTCCACCGCCAGTCCGACCGCCGCCGCGGCCGCCGCGGCCGCCACGACCGCCGTCCCCGCCACCACCGCGCCCTGTCCCTTGCGCGGTCTGTCGTCCTCAACCATCGGCGCCCCCGGCGATTTCGGTTCTCCGGCGCCCCCGGCACCGCCCCAGGCCGATCAAGCCGGTCACGAGGGCTGGAGCACAGCCGCCCGGACGGGTCCGGGTCAGCACGGTTGTTCCCCGCCCCGGCCGCCCAAGTGGCAGCCGCCCGGAGCCCGTCTTAGCGTGGCCGCATGATCGAGCTGGAGGGGCTGACCAAGCGGTACGGCGAAAAGACGGCGGTCGACGGCCTCACCTTCTCCGTCAGGCCCGGCATCGTGACCGGATTCCTCGGGCCCAACGGTGCCGGGAAGTCCACCACCATGCGGATGATCCTCGGACTCGACCGGCCCACCGCAGGCGATGTCCGGATCGACGGCAGGCACTACGACCAGCTGCGGGACCCGCTGACGTACATCGGGGCGCTGCTGGACGCGAAGGACGTGCACGGGGGGCGCACCGCCTACAACCATCTGCTGTGCCTCGCGCAGAGCAACGGGATCCCGGACCGGCGGGTGGCCGAGGTGCTGGACGCCGTCGGGCTGACCGCCGTGGCGAAGAAGAAGGCCAAGGGGTTCTCGTACGGCATGGGCCAGCGGCTCGGCATCGCCGCCGCGCTCCTCGGCGACCCGCGGATCCTGATGTTCGACGAACCGGTCAACGGCCTCGATCCCGAGGGCATCCACTGGATCCGGAACCTGATGAAATCTCTGGCCGCGCAGGGCCGGACCGTGTTCGTGTCGAGCCATCTGATGAGCGAGATGGCGCTGACCGCCGATCACCTGGTGGTCATCGGGCAGGGGCGGCTGCTGGCCGACACCTCCATGGCCGGCTTCATCCGGGAGCATGCGCGCGGTTATGTACGGATCCGTTCTCCGCAGCGCGAGCGGCTGACGGACGTGCTGCACGAGGCCGGGATCACCGTGGTCGAGGCGGGCAGCGGCGCGCTGGAGGTGGAGGGCGGCAAGGCCGAGCGGATCGGGGAGCTGGCCGCGCGGCACGGGATCGTGCTGCACGAGCTGAGCCCGCAGCAGGCCTCGCTGGAGGAGGCGTTCATGCAGCTGACGGCTCAGTCGGTGGAGTACCACGCGCACACCGGGCCGGCTCCCGTCCAGCAGGGCTGGGGCGCCGGCTGGAAGGGGGCCTGAACCATGGCGGCCGTGCAGGTCATCCGGTCCGAGTGGACCAAGATCCGGTCTGTTGCGTCCACGGTGTGGACGCTGTCGCTGGCCGTGGTGGTCACCCTCGCCCTCGGCATGCTCATCTCCGCACTGTCGAGGAGTCAGTACGACTCCCTGTCCGTGCGGGAGCGGATCTCCTTCGACCCCACCGTCGTCAGCTTCGCGGGCATGACGCTCGGCCAGCTCGCCATGATCGTGTTCGGGGTGCTCGTCGTGTCGAACGAGTACAGCACCGGCATGATCCGCGTCTCGCTGGCCGCGGTGCCCCAGCGCGGCACCTTCCTGTTCAGCAAGATCGCCGTGGCCACCGCGCTCGCGCTGGCCGTCGGCATGGTCACCGGCTTCGCCGCGTTCTTCCTCGGCCAGGCGATGCTCGGCCCCCTCGGCACCCGGATCGGTGAGCCCGGGGTGCTGCGCGCGGTCATCGGCGGCGGGCTGTACATGGCCCTCATCGCGATGTTCTCCATGGGCGTCGCCACGATGCTGCGTTCGCCGATGCTGTCGCTCGGCATCCTGATGCCGTTCTTCTTCCTGATCTCCAACATCCTCGGCAACGTGGACGCCACGAAGAAGATCGGCCGATTCCTGCCCGACCAGGCCGGCAGCCGGATCATGCAGGTGGTGCCGCGGATCGGCGACGACACGCCCTACGGCCCCTGGGGCGGGCTCGGGATCATGGCGCTGTGGGTGGTCGCCGCGGTCGCCGGCGGATACCTTCTGCTCAAGCGCCGGGACGCACAGTGAGACGCGGCCGTGACTTCGCATTGCCCGGGCTTTACTTTCTTTTGGGCGGAACCGTCAGCGCCCGGATATCCTCCTAACCCTTACGGGGGGCGTGTGCCCCGCTGTCCTGAACCTTTCGATGGGTGCGGAGCATGATCGAGGCTGTAGGCCTGACGAAGCGCTACGGCGACAAGACCGCCGTGTACAACCTTTCCTTCCAGGTACGACCGGGGTCCGTGACCGGCTTCCTCGGGCCGAACGGCTCGGGCAAGTCGACGACCATGCGGATGATCCTCGGGCTGGACAACCCCACGTCCGGCACGGTGACCATCGGCGGCTACCCGTACCGCAAGCTGCCCAACGCTCCCCGTCAGGTCGGCGCGCTGCTCGACGCCAAGGCCGTGCACGGCGGCCGGGCCGCCCGCAACCACCTGCTGAGCCTGGCCCAGCTGTCGGGCATCCCGGCCCGGCGGGTGGACGAGGTGCTCGGCGTCGTCGGCCTCCAGGAAGTGGCGAAAAAGCGCTCCAAGGGCTTCTCGCTCGGCATGGGCCAGCGCCTCGGCATCGCCGCCGCGCTGCTCGGCGACCCCCAGGTGCTGCTCTTCGACGAGCCGGTCAACGGCCTCGACCCCGAGGGCATCCTCTGGGTCCGCAACCTGATGAAGGCCCTCGCGGCCGAGGGCCGTACGGTCTTCGTCTCCTCGCACCTGATGAGCGAGATGGCGCTGACCGCCGACCACCTCATCGTGATCGGGCGCGGCCAGCTGCTCGCCGACATGAGCGTGACGGACTTCATCTCGGCCAACTCCGCCGACTTCGCGCGCGTGCGCACCCCCGACACCGAGCCCCAGCTGCGCGAGAAGCTGACCTCCGCACTGACCGAGGCGGGCGGCCATGTGCTGCCCGAGCAGGACGGCGCGCTGCGCGTGACCGGGCTGCCGCTGCCCCGCATCAGCGATCTCGCCCACGAGGCGGACGTACGGCTGTGGGAGCTGTCGCCACACCAGGCCTCGCTGGAGGAGGCGTACATGCGGATGACGCAGGGCGCCGTCGACTACCGCTCGACCATCGACCAGAAGGCGGGCCTCCAGCAGCCCCTGCCGCCGGGCGCCCAGCCGCCCATGCCGGTCCCCGGCCAGGGCCAGCCGGGCTGGTACGCCCCGCCGCCGCCCCAGCCGGGCGGCCGGCCGTTCACGATGCCGGCGCCGGCCTCGGGGCCGTACGGCGGTGCTCCCGGCGCCGCGTACGGCGCTCCCGGCGCGGGGGCGCCCAACCCGTACGCCGCACCCGCCCCGCAGGCCCCCCAGGCACCCCAGACGCCGCCCCAGGCGCCCCCGGCGCCCCAGGAGCAGGCTGCGGCGGCCGCTCCCGCAGCCCCGGCGGCCCAGCCGTCCCAGCCCGCTCCCCCGGCCCCCGCCGCCGGCACGACCCAGCCCGAGGACGCCCGATGAGCACCCATCAGCCCCCGATGCCGCAGGCACCCGCAGCCGCTCCCGCAGCCCCGGCGCCCGGCGGGCCGTACGCCGGCTACAGCTCACCGATCCCGGTCGTGCGCACCCACCTCGGACACGCGCTGACCTCCGAGTGGACGAAGATCAAGTCGGTGCGTTCGACGATCTGGACGCTCGGCGTCTTCACCGTGCTCGTGGTCGGCATCGGCCTGCTGGCCGGCGTGGCGGTCCGCAACAGCTCCGACGAGGGGTCCAACGGCAGCCCGCTGTCCCTCGGCTTCTTCGGCCTGCTGATCGGCATGATGTGCATCATCACGCTCGGCGTGCTGACCACGGCGTCCGAGTACGGCACGGGCATGATCCGTACGACGATGACCGCGTGCCCCAGCCGGGCCCGGGTGCTGGCCGCCAAGTCGATCGTCTTCTTCGGCCTCGCCTTCGCAGTGACGCTGGTCACCTCGTCGTTCGTGGCGATCGCGCAGACGGCGATGCTCGACGGCCACGGCGCGGGCTCCCCGTCCGCCCAGGAGTGGCTGAAGGCCACGCTCGGCATCAGCCTCTACATCGCTCTGCTCGGGCTGCTCTCGCTGCTCGTCGGCTCGATCATCCGGCACTCGGCGGGCGCCATCACGATCATGATCGGCGCGGTGCTCGCCCCGCTGGTGATCGCGCTCTTCATGAACGGCTCGTCGCTGGAGTCGGTGCAGAAGGCGCTGTTCCAGTACTCGATCCCGAGCCAGATGGGCGTCTTCTACGACAACACCCTGAGCCAGTCCGGCCCGACGGGCTGGGACCCGCTGTGGATCATTCTGGGCGTGACGGCGGCCGCGTATGCCGGCGCCTACGCGCTGCTGCAGAGCCGGGACGTGTAACTCAGAACCTCGGCGCGTTGCGGGACCGCTGCACCCGGGTGGTGCGGCGGTCCTTCGCGTTCCAGCAGGCCTTGTGCCAGTGGCGGCGGTCGTCGACGCCCGCGTGCTCCGGCCAGGCCACCACGTGCGGGACGCCGGCGGGGATCAGCTGGTCGCACCCGGGGCAGCGGTAGGTCTTGCCCTCGGTGCTCGCCCCCGCGACATGGCGCACGCTCCACTCCTCGCCCTGCCAGCTCTCGGTGGACTGCCAGCCGCCGTACCGGCCGGTCCGGTCGCCCTCGGGGCCCTGCCCGGAGGATCCGGCTGCGTTCGGTCGGTTGCGGCGCGGGGACACGGGACACCTCTCGGGGCTATACAGGAAGCACGGGCCGTATCCAGCGTACGCGGCACGCGCAGGGGTACCCGGAGCGCACCAACCCGCACAAGTCCCCCCTCGGGGCGGCCCATTCTGCAGACAATCCGCAAATCTCCCCGCCAGGCCGTGTCCTCGGCACGTGTCAGACGGTTATGCGGGTGGGGGAGCTCCGGGTCAGGAGCCAAGGAAGCAGGAAAAGCGATGCGCGTAGGAAGTTTTGTGCTGGCGGCCCAGTTCCCGGGACAGGGCCCCGGGGAAGCCCTGTACCGGGCGGTCCGCTCGGCGGAGGTCGCCGAGGAGGCCGGGCTGGACACGGTGTGGCTGGCCGAGCACCACTTCGTGCCGTACGGCACATGTCCGTCCGCGGTCACCCTGGCCGCCTTACTGCTCGGCCGTACCCGGCGCATCCGGGTCGGCACGGCGGTCAGCGTACTGCCCACCGCGCACCCGGTCGCCCTCGGCGAGCAGGCCGCGCTGCTGCATCTGACGAGCGGCGGGCGGTTCACGCTGGGCGTCGGGCGCGGCGGGCCATGGGTGGACCTGGAGGTGTTCGGCGCCGGCATCGGCGCGTACGAGCACGGGTTCCCGGAATCACTCGATCTGCTGGTGCGCTGGCTGCGCGAACCGTCCGTCTCGGCCGCGGGTGAACGGTTCTCCTTCCGCGAGGTGCCCGTCGTGCCCCGCCCCTCGGAAGCGCTGACGGAGACCCCGGGGCCGGAGGTCGTCGTCGCCTGCACCTCCCCGGCGAGCGTGCGGCTGGCCGCGGAGCGCGGACTGCCGATGCTGCTCGGCATGCACGTCGGGGACGAGGAAAAGGCCGAGATGGTCGCCCTGTGGCGGCAGTTCGCACGGGCCGCGGGCCGGCCGCCCGAGGAGATCGCCGGCGCGGCCCATGTCTCCGCCGGGGTCTGCCAGATCGCGGACCGGCGCACCGACGCGGCGGAGACCCTGCTGAAGGCGATGCCGGGCTGGCTCAAACAGGGCCTGGAGGCCCATGTGACCGTCGACGGCCGGGCCCGCACGATGCGCGACCCGCTCGCCTACACCGAACTGCTCTGCGGGCTGCACCCGGTGGGCACCCCACGGCTGTGCGCCGACCGGCTCGCGGCCACGTCGGAGCGCACCGGCATCTCCCGCTTCGCCCTGCTCGTCGAGGGCTCGGGCGACCTGGCGGCGACGGAGGAGAACCTGCGGCGCCTGGGTGCCGAGGTGCTGCCGCAGCTGCGCTGACGGGCCGCCGACTCCCCTGTTCGCATGGGGGCTTGCCGCCCCAGTACTGATTGCACCTCCCGCGGGGTGGAGCGGCAAGCAAGCGGCTCGCTGCCCGGGCGGCATGCGTGCCGCGCGTCAGCAGTCCCGAAGCTCCGGCGACTGGTTCAGCAACTGGTTGCGCGCCGAGGTGAAGCGGGCCAGCGTCTCGTCCACCGAGGCGTCCTGGGGGAACACCGCCACCCGGTGGCAGTTCTGGAAGGCCAGCCGCACACCGAAGTGCCGCTGCAGCGCGCCGCGGATGGCGTCACTCGCGAGCGCTCGCAGCAGCTGACCGCGTGCCTGCTCGTCCGGCGGGGGCGTCTGGTTGTCGGCGAAGGGTCCGCCGTCCACCTTCAGCTGGGCCACCAGAGAGCTGATCATCTCCCACGCATAGGGCAGGGAGGTCCGGACGCAGTCGACGAATGCTGCTTCGTCGACCTCGCCTCGCTCGGCCTGTTCGAGTAGGGCCGGTGAGACGTCGAGCGACATGGGTTCTCCTCTCGCACCCCCGATGAACAGGGGTTGCCGGACAGATGGCGGAGTTCGCGATACCGAACACGCTCTGTACACACATCACGACCTCCCGTTCCCTACGGTAGGCAACCGTCGGTGACCGCACCAGCAGAATGCGTATATGGAACGGTCCCTTTAGGCGCACAATCGGCCAGGGATGAACAAGAGTTTCCAGGGATAAATGGGATGGCTCCACGGACGCCCGAGGCCGGCGGGGACGGACGGGACGAGGGCGAATCGCGTCCACCCGTGGGTGTCGAGTAGCGTTGCCGACCATGCGTCTCGTCATTGCCCGCTGCTCGGTCGACTACGCCGGCCGGCTCACCGCCCACCTGCCCTCGGCGCCCCGACTGATCCTGGTCAAGGCGGACGGCAGCGTCTCCATCCACGCGGACGACCGGGCCTACAAGCCCCTCAACTGGATGTCGCCGCCCTGCACGTTGAAGGAGGGCACGGGCGACGACGAGGGCGTGTGGACCGTCGTCAACAAGGCGGGCGAGAAACTGATCATCACGATGGAGGAGATCCTCCATGACTCCTCGCACGAACTCGGCGTGGATCCCGGTCTGATCAAGGACGGCGTGGAAGCACACCTCCAGGAACTGCTCGCCGACCGGATCGAGACACTCGGCGACGGCTACACCCTGATCCGCCGCGAGTACATGACGGCGATCGGCCCGGTGGACATCCTCTGCCGGGACGCGGAGGGCGGGACCGTCGCCATCGAGATCAAGCGGCGCGGCGAGATCGACGGTGTGGAGCAGCTGACCCGCTATCTCGAACTGCTCAACCGCGACCCGCACCTCGCCCCGGTCCGCGGCATCTTCGCCGCCCAGGAGATCAAGCCCCAGGCCCGGGTCCTCGCCACGGACCGCGGCATCAACTGCCAGATCCTGGACTACGACGCCCTTCGCGGCATCGAGGACGACAAACTTCGGCTGTTCTGAGCAGTGTGCCGGCACGAGCGTGAGGGCGGGTCCGGAAGCGGACCCGCCCTCCTGCCGTACGCGGACGGCCTCAGATCACCGACCCCGGGCTGCCGCTCCCCGAAGCGCTCCCCGAGGCGCTCGACGAACCGCTCGACGCCGGGCCGCCGGCCGTGTCGGTGGTCGACGGGGTGGTGTCCGAGGGCGTCGGCGTGGTGCTCGGGGTGCCCGACGGGCTCGACTTGGTCGGGGACGGGCTGCCCGACGGGGTCGACTTGCTCGGGGACGGGGATCCGCCCGGCTTCGTCGTCTGCGACCTCGACGGCGTGGGACTCGTGCTCCCGCTGCCCGAACCCTTCGTGTCACTCGGACGGGACGACGGCGTGCCGGCGGGCGGCGTCGGATCGTCCGACGTGCCGTAGGTGCCGTCGGGGCCGGGGTTCGTGGGTGTGGCGGTGGCCGTGCCGGTGCTCGGGCGGGTGCCGGTGCCCGCGCCGTCGTCCTGATTGGGGTCAGCGCCCAGGATGCCGTCGTCCGCGCCCGGGCTCGCGGCCGGCACGTCGACCGTGCCGGCCGGGTTCTTGCCCGCGTTCTGGTCGGAGGTCATGCCGAGCGTGACGACCGTGCCGAGGACCGCGGCCAGCAGGGCCCCGGAGCCGGCCGCGACCATGTTGCGGCGGGCCATCCGGCGGATGCCGCCCAGGGGCTTGGCGGCCGGGGGCCGATGGGTGACCAGGGTGTCGTCGGCGGGGCCGTACAGCGGCGGATAGGGCACGGGCACGCCGCCGGGAGGCAGTGCCGACTCCTCGTGGCGGGCGTCCGGCACCTCCTCGCCCACCATCGGTGCGGCCGCATCGCCCGCGAGGTCGGCGACCAGCGCCAGCGCACGGCGCCCGGCGACGGCGCCCCGCTTGTCGGCGAGCGCCCCGCGCAGCCCGCCGGACGCCTCCAGCTCGGCGCGGGCCCGGTCGAGCTGTCCGCCGCACAGCGCGAGGATGCCCAACTCATGGTGGAAGTAGGCTTGTTCGGAGACCTCTCCGGACAGCCGGGAGGCCTCCGCGCCGGAGCGCAGCGCCCGTTCCCAGCCACTCCAGTGCTGGGCTGCGGCGAGGGCGGGCGCGGCCGTGCGCGCGAGCCGTACGGCACAGCTCTCCTCGCCCTCGGCGGAGGGCGCCGTGGCCGTCACCGCCACCGCGAGCGCGGCGAGGACCGCGTCGGCCTCGGCGCACACCCGCTCGGGGGAGACCGAGGGGTGGCCGGCCCACCAGGCGTAGTGCTCGGCCGCGGCGAGCGCCTGGGCGACGGCGTCGGAGCCGTAGCCGGCGGCCTCCAGCTGGGCGTGCACTCCGGCCGCGAGGCGGTAGCGGGAGCCGACCGGGGAGACCAGTCCGCAGCCGGCGAGTTCACCGAGCGCGGCATCCGCGTGGGTGTCGCCGACCAGCGCGGGCAGATGCGCCTGGTGCGGCACCTCGCCGCCGAGGGCGACCGCGAAGCGGAGGGTCGCGCGGGCGCAGGCGCTGAGCCGGGACGCCAGCAGCGGGGCGGGCGCGGCCGCCTCGCCGAGGGAGGGCAGCGGGACGCTTTCCGCCGCGGCCGCGGCCGCGTCCAAGGGTTCCCCGACGGGCGGGCGCACGTCCTCGAAGACGCCGTACTCGTCCACCGCCCCGGTGCTGGCCCGCACCTCGTCGCGTTGCCGGAGCAGGGCGCCGGCCTGCACGAACCGCAGGGGCAGCCCCTCGGACTCGAACCACAGGTCGCCCGCCCAGTTGGCCTCGTCCTCGGTGAGGACACGGCCGATGGTCCGCTCCAGGATCTCCACGCCGGACGCGCGGTCCAGGCCGGTGAGGAAGACCTCCTCGGCGTCGCAGTCGGCGGAGGGCGCGGGGACGTCCGGGGTGGCGCCGAGCAGGAAGGCGCACTCGGGGGTGGCGGCGAGCAGCTCGTCCAGGGCGGCGCCGCCGATCTCCAGGTCGTCCACGACCACGACGGCACCGATCTCGCCGACCAGTTCGAGCAGCTGGTCCCGGTCCGGCCGGTACCGGGGGGCGTCGTAAACGGCGTGGAAGAGGTCGTGGAGGAGGTCGGCGGCCGTGCGGCGGAAGCCGGTGAGCCGGACCACGCCGTCGGGGGCGAGGTCGAAGCAGTCCTCGGCGACGAGGTCGAGGAGCGCGGTGCGGCCGGAGCCGCCGGGGCCGGTGAGCCGCACGGAGCGGCCGCGGGCGAGCAGCCGGACCAGGCGTTCGCGCTCGTCCTGGCGTTCCAGGAGGGAGAGCGCGGGCTGCGCCGGGCCGGGCGGTACGGGCGGCCGGGCGGCGCGCTCGGTCTCGGCGCGCTCGGCGGCGGTGCGCTTGCGGGGGCGGCCCGGCCGTTCGAAGGGCGGGCAGGGCTCTATCTCGCTGCCGTCGACGGGGTTGACGGTCAGCAGGAAGTCGCCGGAGACGAGGCGCGCCGTACGGGCGGGCCCGGGTGTGCTCTGGCCGAAGTCGGAGGTGAGGGATTCCCGGGGCGGGCGTCGGCTCGGAGCCTGGCCGTGGTCCTCGGGTCCCGGAGTGATCGGGTCCATAGGTTCAAGCCCCCCAAAAGCGTCGTGTGCCCTTAGATACCGGCCCCTCCCGGCCTGCTGCACACCGCGCTGTCGCTTCTGGTCCGGGCCCGCTCGAGGGTGATGTGGCAGCGGGCGACCGAACCCTAAACCTTCGCACAGTATCTACGACAGGGCGGGGTGCCGCGCGGTCCGAGACGTCACAGTCCGGTGAGGATTGCCCCCGACGTGCGGTTCGGCGGCTGCGTCCGGGTCTCGTCCGTCGCCCGCTGCACACCCCGGTCGCCCCGTCACACGCGGGGCACCGACTCCGCCCCGATGCCGCCTTCGATGGCGAGGATGCGGTGCAGCCGGGTGGCCACCAGGAGGCGCTGCATCTGCGGCGGGACGTCGCGCAGCACCAGGCGGCGACCGCAGCGGCCGGCCCGCCGGTGGGCTCCCATGATCACCCCGAGTCCGGTGGCGTCCCAGGAGTCCAGTTCGGACAGGTCGAGCACCAGGTCGCCGACTCCGTGGTCGACCGCCGAGTGCAGGGCCGTACGGGCGTCCGCCGCGCTGCGGACGTCGAGGCGGCCCCCGACGACCAGCTCGGCGTGGTCGCCCCTGATGTGCATATGCGCTCCCCGTTGAGTGCGGTGGCGTTCTCCATGACGGTGCTGTGCAACGTCTGACTGCCTGGGTGGCAGTACGGTTGCTGTTTGTAAGCGAACCGATACCGAATTCACCCCCGGGAGTGATACTCCGGGGGCGTTTGCGGTTGTCGACGGATCAGTGCTTGTAGAAGCCCTGCCCGCTCTTGCGTCCGATGTCACCGGCGTCCACCATCCGGCGCATCAGCTCCGGCGGGGCGAACTTCTCGTCCTGCGACTCGGTGTAGATGTTGCTGGTGGCGTGCAGCAGGATGTCCACGCCGGTCAGGTCCGCGGTGGCCAGCGGGCCCATGGCGTGGCCGAAGCCCAGCTTGCAGGCGAGGTCGATGTCCTCGGCCGTGGCGACACCGGACTCGTACAGCTTGGTCGCCTCGACCACCAGGGCCGAGATGAGACGGGTCGTGACGAAGCCGGCCACGTCGCGGTTGACGACGATGCAGGTCTTGCCGACGGACTCGGCGAACTGCCGTGCGGTGGCGAGGGCTTCGTCGCTGGTCTTGTAGCCGCGGACGAGCTCGACGAGCTGCATCATCGGCACCGGCGAGAAGAAGTGCACGCCCACGACCCGCTCGGGGTGCTCGGTGGCCGCCGCGATCTTGGTGATCGGAATGGCGGAGGTGTTGGAGGCGAGCACGGCGTCCTCGCGCACGATCTTGTCGAGCGTGCGGAAGATCTCGTGCTTGACCTCAAGCTTCTCGAAGACGGCCTCGACGACGATGTCGGCGTCGGCGGCGGCGTCCAGGTCGGTGGTCGCGGTGATACGGCCGAGGGCGGCCTCGGCGTCGTGCGCCTCCAGCTTGCCCTTGCTCACGAACTTGTCGTACGAAGCCTTGATGCCGTCGGTGCCCCGCTTGAGTGCCTCGTCGGTGACGTCACGCAGAACGACGTCCCAGCCGGCCTGTGCGGCGACCTGGGCGATACCGGATCCCATGAGACCGGCCCCGATGACGGCGAGCTTCCCTGCCACTCCGACTCCCTGAACGCTGTTGACGTCTGCCTCTTCGGCGGACCATAGCGCTCCGGAGCCGCTGTGTGACCGGTAAGTAACGCGCGTCACGTCTCAATTGACGGACATCACACCGGCAGGGGTCAGGGGGCGCCACGGACGGCGTAGTTGAGGACCTTTTCGCTCAACAGGTCCTCGATGTCATCGAGGAGGACGAGCACCTCTCGTGACACTTCGCGCGGTTCGCGCCCCTTGACCATCTCGCGTGAGATGACCGCCATGACCGTACTGTGCACCCAGCCGATCTGACCAGCCATCAGATGTGGCAGATCGTCGTCGTCCGCCGCGCCGGTCTGCTCGCGCAGGGTCAGCTCCAGGTTGGCCTGCACCTCCTGTGCGATCGCCCACAGCCGGGAGCGCAGCGCGGGGGCCTCCTCGACAACCCGCATGAAGCTCGCATATCCGGCGATCAGGCCGACCCGCGGGGAGACCGACTCCAGCTCCTCGCGCAGCTCGCGCAGGACCGCCCCGATCGCGGACTCACCGTCGCGACGGCCCCGCACCCAGCGGGCGAGCCGGTCGACCATGCCCGCGGAGCGGTCGAAGAAGAGGTCCTCCTTGGCGGGGAAGTAGTTGTAGACGGTGTTGACGGAGACGTTCGCGGCCTCGGCGATCTCCGCGACGGTCACGGCATCGAATCCGCGTTCGATGAACAACCCGGTGGCGACGTCCGAGATGTACTGCCTGGTCTGCCGCTTCTTCCGCTCCCTGAGCCCCTCAGCCATGCCCGCATCCTAACTTTGCTGGGCCCGCTGAAAACTTGGGGTCGTTGCAAAATTTCAGCATCTCTGTTTTTCTGTGGGCATGGCAGCAGTCATCAGCGCGGCCGGACTGGCCCGCACCTTCCAGACGAAATCAGGCCCCGTGGAGGCCGTACGGTGCATCGACCTCACCGTCCGCGAGGGCGAGATCCTCGGCTTCCTCGGCCCCAACGGCGCCGGCAAGACGACCACCCTGCGCATGCTCACCACGCTGCTGAGGCCCACCGGCGGCGCGGCCACCGTCGCCGGGCACGACCTGGCGACCGACCCGGCAGGCGTGCGCCGGGCCTCGGGCTACGTGGCCCAGTCCGGCGGGGTGGACCCGCAGATCACCGTCCGGGAGGAACTGGTCACCCAGGGCCGGATGTACCGCCTGCCGAAGTCCGCGGCATTCCGGCGGGCCGAGGAACTGGCCCGGGACCTGGGCCTGACCGCACTGCTCGACCGGAAGACGGCCGCCCTCTCCGGCGGCCAGCGCCGCCGTCTGGACATCGCGATGGCGCTCACCCACCGCCCGAAGGTGCTGTTCCTGGACGAACCGACGACCGGCCTGGACCCGGGCAGCCGCGCCGACCTGTGGGATCTAGTCCGCCGGCTGCGCGACGAGTACGGCACGACCGTCTTCCTGACCACCCACTACCTGGACGAGGCCGACGCCCTCGCCGACCGGCTGGTGATCGTCGACCACGGCGTGGTCGTGGCCGACGGCACCCCGGGCGCGCTCAAGCTGGAACACGGCGGCTCGATCGACGCCACCCTCCAGGACACCTTCCTCGCCATCACCGGCCGCGGCCCCGCCCCGGCCGACGCCGCCCCCGTCGCCGTATAGGACCCGCCCCATGCTCCTTCACGACATCGCGCTCATCTACGGCCGCTACCTCCGCCAGTCGCTGCGCTCCCGCTTCGCGCTGCTCTTCGGCGTGCTGATGCCGCTTCTGTACCTCCTCTTGTTCGGACCGCTCCTGACCCATCTGCCGCTGGGTGCGCAGGGCAGTTCCTGGCAGGTCCTGGTTCCCGGGCTGTTGCTCCAACTCGGCCTGTTCGGAGCGGTGTTCGCGGGCTTCACGGTCATCATGGAGAACGCCCAGGGGGTGGTGGAGCGGATGCGCGTCACCCCCGTCAGCCGCCTCGCCCTCCTCCTCGGCCGGGTGCTGCGGGACGCCACGGTCTTCGTGTTCCAGGCGGTGCTGCTGGTGCTCGCGGCGGTGGCGATGGGACTGCGCGCGCCCCTGCCGGGCATCCTCATCGGGTTCGTGTTCGTCGCCCTGCTCACCCTCTCGCTCGCCTCGCTGTCGTACGCGACGGCGATGAAGGTCCGCACCCCGCAGGAGTTCGGACCGCTGATCAACGCGGTGTCGATGCCGTCGATGCTGCTGTCCGGCCTGATGCTCCCGATGAGCCTCGCGCCCGCCTGGCTGGACGTCCTCTCGCACTTCGTCCCGTTCCGCTATCTGGTGGACGCGATGCGGGACGCGTACGTGGGCCGGTACGCCGGCGCGCACATGCTGTACGGCTCGCTCGTGGCCGTGGGCTTCGCCGCCCTGGCCGTGACGGTGGGCACACGCGTGTTCCGGACGGCCGGGGCGTAACTACGCTGGCCGTATGGTCAATCTGACGCGCATCTACACCAGGACCGGCGACCAGGGCACCACCGCCCTCGGCGACATGAGCCGGGTCGCCAAGACCGACCTCAGGATCTCCGCGTACGCGGACACCAACGAGGCCAATGCGGTGATCGGCACCGCCATCGCGCTGGGCGGACTGGACGACGAGGTCGTCACGGTCCTCACCCGCGTCCAGAACGACCTGTTCGACGTGGGCGCGGACCTGTCGACGCCGGTGGTGCAGGACCCGCAGTTCCCGCCGCTCAGGGTGGAGCAGTTCTACGTCGACAAGCTGGAGGCGGACTGCGACCGCTTCAACGAGCGGCTGGAGAAGCTGCGCTCCTTCATCCTGCCCGGCGGCACGCCCGGCGCGGCCCTGCTCCACCAGGCCTGCACGGTGGTCCGCCGGGCCGAGCGCTCCACCTGGGCGGCCCTGGAGGTGCACGGCGAGCACATGAACCCGCTCACCGCGACCTACCTGAACCGCCTCTCCGACCTGCTGTTCATCCTGGCCAGGACGGCGAACGGGAGCACGGGCGACGTGCTGTGGGTGCCGGGCGGGGAACGCTGAGCCCCCCGTCTTCCGGTTCCGGCAAAGCGCCGGTGCGGAGGGCGGGGAGCGCCGGGCCCCCGTCCTCCGGTTCCGGCAAAGCGCCGGTGCGGAGGGCGGGGAGCGCCGAGCCCCCGCCCTCCGGTTCCGGCTAGGCGCCGGTGCGGCCGTCGGTCATCTCGCGCAGGATGTCGAGGTGGCCGTTGTGCCGGGCCGTCTCCTCGATGAGGTGCAGCAGGATCCAGCGCAGGTCGACCGCGCTGCCGTCGTCGCGCTTGCGCTGCGCCTTGGTGTCCAGGCCGTGCGCGGCGACCAGCTCGTTGTGGCGGGCGGAGTGCTCGGCGTACTCGTCGAGCAGCCGGGACAGCGGGATGTCGACGGCGATGCGCATCTCGCGGTCGGGGTCCTCCTCGGTCCAGGGGCCCTCGTCCTCCTCGCCGAGGAAGACGACCCGGAACCAGTAGTACTCGACCCACCGCAGATGGCTGATCAGCCCGCTCAGGGTCATCAGCGGCGAGCCGGGCAGGAGGGCCTTGCGGGCGTCCTCGTCGCGGAGCTCCTCGCACTTGGCCCGCGCGGTGGCGCGGACGTAGTCGAGGAAGGTGGTCAGCTGGGTGCGCTCGTCCCGGGCGGGAGGCGTATCGGTGCGTGTCATCGCCGGAATGATCGCCCGGTGCGCGTGGCCCTGGCGAGCGGTTTTCCACCGGCCCCGCCCCGGGGCTCCCGCTTCGGGAACAGCGTGTAACTGGCGGCGATGACCACGTTGATGCCGATCACCCACACCATTCCCTGCTGCCACGCCCGCAGCGGGCCGGTGCCGGCGTCGCCCCCGACGTACCAGATCGCGCCCTGCAACAGGGCCATGGCGACGACCGCGGCCAGGACCCAGCGGCCCGCGGTCCTCCACTCGTGGACGGCGCGCGCCGTGCCGTACTTCGGGGGCCCGACCGGCGGCGGCCCGCCGGCGAAGCGGTGGGCGACCCGGGCGTCGACCCACTTGATCGTGGAGTGACCGAGACCGACGGTGAAGCCGATGTAGACCGCGGCCAGGCCGTGCCGCCCGTCGGGATCCGCGCCGTTCTTGAGGTCGACCGCGGTCACGGCGAACAGCACGACCTCCAGCAGCGGCTCGCACAGCAGCAGGGCCAGTCCCAGGCGGGGCATCCGGAACGCGTACCGGAAGGCCAGCCCGGCGGCCAGCAGCACCCAGAACGCCACCTCACAGGCGATGATCAATCCGACGATCACGGCTCACTCCTTCCCGTCACCCCTCCAGGCTGGCCGCCGGTCCGCCCGGTTTCGTCGTCATCGCGGGCGAACTCGCCGTAAGCGAAAGGTGCAGTCGGGGACCCTTCCCAGGAAGCAGGCGGGCGCTGTGGCGGGCGTGTTGGATGGGGTCATGGCCCGCGCACTCCCCCGCCCCCACCGTGACGACCTGCGCATCGCCCTGGGCGGGCTGGTCGGCGGGGTGGTGCTGTGGGCGCTCGGGATCCACCCGCGCGTGGCCTCGGACAGCCTCGCCCTGTGGCAGGCGCCCTGGGCTCCGCTGCTGCCGCTGGCCGTGACCGCCGCGTGCGAGCCACTGCGCCGCATCCGGCCCCGGGCCGGACTGCTGATCGGCACGGCCGCGCTGGTCCTGGACACGGTGACCCTGGGAAACGTCGTCACCGTCGTGCTGTACACCGACCTGATGTACGCCGCGGTCCTGTACGGCAGCCCCGCCTCCGCCCGCCGTATCCCCGTGCTCACCGCGCTGCTGACGGTCCTCGGCGGGGTCGTGCCCGCCGCGCTCTGGCGCGATCCGCAGGGCCTGCTGATCGGCGTGGGCGTCGGTGTGGTCGCCCTCGCACCGGCGGCGACCGGCTGGGTGGTGCGCAACCACCGCGACGAGGCCGAGGCGGCCCGGCTGCGCGCCGAACAGACCGCGCTGCTGGCCGAGATGGACCGCGCACAAGCGGTCACCGCCGAACGGGCGCGGATGGCAAGGGAGTTGCACGATCTGGTCGCCAATCATCTGTCGGCGATCGCCATTCACTCCACCGCCGCGCTGTCCATCGGCGATCCGCAGACCTCTCGGGACGCCCTTTCCGTCATTCGCGAGAACAGCGTCGAGGGGCTGTCCGAGATGCGCCGCCTGATCGGCATCCTGCGGGACAGCGCCGGCGACCGCGAACCGGCCGCCGCCCCCACCCTCGACGGCCTGGACGCCCTGATCGGGGGCTTTCGCACCAACGGCCTCGACATCCGTCTCGACGCCGGCCACGGCCACGTGCCCACCCCGATCGAACTGGCCGCCTACCGGATCGTGCAGGAGTCGCTGACCAACGCCCTCAAGCACGCGGCCGAGGGACACGTCCATGTCTCCCTCCAGCGGCGCAGCGACAGTCTGCACGTCCGGGTGACCAGCCCCTACCGGCCCGGAGACCGCCCGCGCGCGCCGGGTTCCGGCCACGGGCTGGCCGGGATGCGGGAGCGGACCGCGCTGCTCGGCGGCAGCTTCACGGCCGGACCCGACGACGGCCGCTGGGCCGTGCACGCCATGCTTCCGCTCACCGAAGGAGACCCCGAATGAGCCCCGCCGTACGGGTCCTCGTCGCCGAGGACCAGTCCGCCGTCCGCGCAGGCCTGGTCCTGATCCTGAACAGCGCGCCCGACATCGAGGTGGCCGGGGAGGCGGCGGACGGCGAGCGGGCGGTGGAGCTGGCCCGGGAGCTGCGGCCGGATCTCGTGCTGATGGATGTGCAGATGCCGCGCCTGGACGGGGTGTCGGCGACCCGGCAGATCGTCGCGGAACACCTTGCGGACGTTCTCGTGCTGACCACCTTCGATCTGGACGAGTACGTGTTCGGGGCGCTGCGGGCGGGGGCGTCCGGGTTCCTGCTGAAGAACACGGACGCGAGGGACCTGCTGGAGGCGGTGCGGACGGTGGCGCGCGGAGAGGGGATCGTCGCGCCGGCCGTCACCCGGCGGCTGATCGCGGAGTTCGCGGCCGGTCCGGCGCGCCGGCCGGGCACCGATCCGGCCGTACTGGAGCCGCTGACCCGGCGCGAGCGCGAGGTGCTGTCCTGCATCGGCGAGGGGCTCTCCAACGCCGAGATCGCCGGACGGCTGGAGATGGCGGAGGGGACCGTGAAGACGCACGTCAGCCGCCTCCTGAACAAGCTGGAGCTACGCAGCAGGGTCCAAGCGGCCGTGCTGGCACAGGAGTTGGGGATCTGAGGAGGCACCGGGAACGCGGTCCCAGAGTGGTCCAGACCTATTGACCTGTGGTCCAGACCTTTCTATTCTCGCGGCACCGTGGGCGTGAAGGCTCAGTCATGCCCCGGACACCCCCAAAGGGACAACCCCATAAAAGAGGGAGGCGCAGCATGCGCTTCAGACACAGAGCCGCGGCAGGGTTCGCGACCCTGTTGCTCCCGCTGGCCGGCCTGGCCGGCCTCACGAGTCCCGCGCAGGCCGCGGCGGACTCCTCGTCGGCCACCGCCACCTACGCCAAGACCCAGGACTGGGGCACCGGCTTCGGCGCCCAGTGGACCGTCAAGAACACCGGTACCACCTCCATCAGCTCCTGGACCGTGGAGTGGGACTACCCCTCCGGCACGTCCGTCACCTCCGCCTGGGACGCCGACGTCACCAGCTCCGGCACCCACTGGACGGCCAAGAACAAGTCCTACAACGGCACCCTGGCCCCCGGTGCCTCCGTCACCTTCGGCTTCAACGGCGCCGGTTCCGGCTCCCCGTCCAACTGCAAGCTCAACGGCGACAGCTGTGACGGCACCACGGTTCCCGGCGACGCGGCTCCCTCCGCCCCCGGGACCCCGGCCGCCTCCTCCGTCACCGACACCTCGGTGAAGCTCAGCTGGAGCGCGGCCACCGACGACAAGGGCGTCAAGAACTACGACGTGCTGCGCGACGGCAAGGTCGTCTCCACTGTGACGGCGACGTCGTACACGGACACCGGACTCAGCGCCGGCACCGACTACTCCTACACCGTGCAGGCCCGGGACACCGCAGACCAGACCGGACCGGTCAGCGGCGCGGTCGCCGTGCACACCACCGGCGGCGGCACCACTCCCCCGCCCACCGGCGGCAAGGTCAAGCTCGGCTACTTCACCGAGTGGGGCATCTACGGCCGCAACTACAACGTCAAGAACCTGGTGACGTCCGGCTCCGCCGCGAAGATCACGCACATCAACTACGCCTTCGGCAACGTGACCAACGGCCAGTGCGCGATCGGCGACTCCTACGCCGACTACGACAAGGCGTTCACCGCCGACCAGTCGGTGAGCGGCGTGGCCGACACCTGGGACCAGCCGCTGCGCGGCAACTTCAACCAGCTGCGCGAGCTGAAGGCCAAGTACCCGAACATCAAGGTGCTGTGGTCCTTCGGCGGCTGGACCTGGTCCGGCGGCTTCGGGCAGGCGGCGGCCAACCCGACGGCCTTCGCCCAGTCCTGCTACAACCTGGTCAAGGACCCGCGCTGGGCCGATGTCTTCGACGGCATCGACATCGACTGGGAGTACCCGAACGCCTGCGGTCTGTCCTGCGACACCAGCGGGGCGGCGGCCTTCAAGAACGTGATGGCCGCACTGCGGGCGAAGTTCGGCTCCTCCGCCCTGGTCACCGCGGCCGTGACGGCCGACGGCTCCGCCGGCGGCAAGATCGAGGCCGCCGACTACGCGGGTGCCGCCCAGTCCGTCGACTGGTACAACGTGATGTCGTACGACTTCTTCGGTGCCTGGGACGCGCAGGGCCCCACCGCCCCGCACTCCCCGCTCACCTCGTACTCCGGCATCCCGAAGGCCGGCTGGGACACGGCCGACGCGATGGCCAAGTACAAGGCGATCGGCGTCCCCGCGAGCAAGCTGCTCATCGGCATCGGCTTCTACGGCCGCGGCTGGACCGGCGTCACCCAGGACGCCCCGGGCGGCACGGCCACCGGCCCCGCGGCCGGCACCTATGAGCAGGGCATCGAGGACTACAAGGTGCTCAAGACGTCCTGCCCGGCCACCGGCACCGTCGCGGGCACGGCGTACGCCCACTGCGGCAGCAACTGGTGGTCGTACGACACCCCCGCCACCATCGCCGGAAAGATGGCGTGGGCCAGGACCCAGGGGCTCGGCGGAGCGTTCTTCTGGGAGTTCAGCGGAGACACCGGAAACGGCGAGCTGGTGAGCGCCATCAACAGCGGACTGTCGTAAGGCCGTTCGCAGAGTGACGGCCCCCTAGGCGACGTTGACGCTCCCCCGGGTTCCGCCCGGGGGACCCCCACGCAGCGAGTGGATGTGGCTACGCCACGTTCACTCGCTGTCCGGGTGGCGCAGCCTCCAGCCACGCGAGGAAACCGGTCAGCGCGTCCTCGCTCATCGCGAGTTCGAGGCGCGTGCCCCGGTGGATGCAGGCGAGGACCACCGCGTCGGAGAGCAGCGCCAGTTCCTCCTCGCCCTCGGGCAGCCGGCGGCCGGCCACCTCGATCTGCGAGCGCTCCAGGACCCGGCGCGGGCGGGGGGCGTAGGAGAAGACCCGGTACCACTCGATGCGGTCGCCGTTGTAGCGGGCGACGCCGTAGCTCCAGCCCTTGCCGTTGGCGTCCGGTTTCTCGGCCACGTCCCAGCGCAGGGAACAGTCGAAAGTGCCGCCCGAACGCTGGATGAGTCTGCGGCGCAGGCCGAACAGGAACAGTCCCACCACCACGAGCGCGACCACGATCCCGCACACAGTCAGAGCGAGGACCATCGGCACCGACCTCCTCGTCTCCTAGGCAATGGAATTGAATCCGAAACTGGGTAATGAAACGGAAAAGACGTCCACATCTGGCTCAGCCGCGACCGGCACCGGATTGCTCCGGGCCGGCCGCGGCTGAGTGACGTCATCACACGGCGCGGTGGATCAACGCGCCGCGGTCGCCGCCCGCAGACGGACATCCGCGCGGCGCTCGGCCTCCGCGTCGTCGTCCGCCTTCGCGCGCTCGAGCTCACGCTCCTCGCGCTGGACATCGATCTCGTCCGACAGCTCGGCGACCTCGGCCAGCAGGGACAGCTTGTTGTCCGCGAACGAGATGAAACCGCCGTGCACCGCAGCGACGACCGTTCCACCTTCACTCGTACGGATGGTCACCGGGCCCGACTCCAGCACACCGAGCAGCGGCTGGTGACCGGGCATGACGCCGATGTCGCCGGACGTGGTGCGCGCGACGACCAGGGTGGCCTCGCCGGACCAGACCTGGCGGTCGGCAGCGACCAGCTCGACGTGCAGCTCAGCAGCCAAGAGTGGCTCCTCGGGTCACCACCCGGCGGTAGTGCCGGGTGTTGGGGTCAATTCTAGAGGGCGTGAGCGAGGGGACGGGACGCGCCCGCCCCCTCGCACGAGCACGGGGCTCAGGAGACGCCCAGCTCCTTGGCGTTGGCCTTGAGGTCCTCGATGCCACCGCACATGAAGAACGCCTGCTCGGGGAAGTGGTCGTACTCACCGTCGCAGATCGAGTTGAACGCGGCGATCGACTCGTCGAGCGGCACGTCCGAACCGTCCACGCCGGTGAACTGCTTGGCGACGTGGGTGTTCTGGGACAGGAAGCGCTCCACGCGACGGGCACGGTGGACGACGAGCTTGTCCTCCTCGCCCAGCTCGTCGATACCGAGGATCGCGATGATGTCCTGCAGGTCCTTGTACTTCTGCAGGATGTTCTTCACGCGCATGGCCGCGTTGTAGTGATCCGCGGCGATGTAGCGCGGGTCGAGGATCCGGGACGTGGAGTCCAGCGGGTCCACGGCCGGGTAGATGCCCTTCTCGGAGATCGGACGGGAGAGAACCGTCGTCGCGTCGAGGTGGGCGAACGTGGTGGCCGGGGCCGGGTCGGTCAGGTCGTCCGCGGGGACGTAGATCGCCTGCATCGAGGTGATCGAGTGACCACGGGTCGAGGTGATGCGCTCCTGGAGGAGACCCATCTCGTCGGCCAGGTTCGGCTGGTAGCCCACCGCGGACGGCATGCGGCCGAGCAGCGTGGAGACCTCGGAACCGGCCTGCGTGAAGCGGAAGATGTTGTCGATGAAGAACAGCACGTCCTGCTTCTGGACGTCACGGAAGTACTCGGCCATGGTGAGGCCGGCCAGCGCGACGCGCAGACGGGTGCCCGGGGGCTCGTCCATCTGACCGAAGACCAGCGCGGTCTTGTCGATGACGCCCGAGTCGCTCATTTCCTCGATGAGGTCGTTGCCCTCACGAGTGCGCTCGCCGACACCGGCGAACACGGAGACACCGTCGTGGTTGTTGGCGACACGGTAGATCATCTCCTGGATGAGCACCGTCTTGCCGACGCCGGCACCGCCGAACAGACCGATCTTGCCGCCCTTGACGTACGGGGTCAGCAGGTCGATGACCTTGACGCCGGTCTCGAACATCTCGGTCTTCGACTCGAGCTCGTCGAAGTTCGGGGCCTTGCGGTGGATGCCCCAGCGCTCGCCGTCGTACTGCTCGTCGACGTTCAGCACCTCACCGAGGGTGTTGAACACCTTGCCCTTGGTGAAGTCGCCGACGGGCACCGTGATGGAGTCGCCGGTGTCGGTGACCGCGGCCTGGCGGACCAGACCGTCGGTGGGCTGCATGGAGATGGTGCGGACCAGGCCGTCACCCAGGTGCTGGGCGACCTCCAGGGTCAGCGTCTTCTTCTCGCCGGCGTTGGCCGGGTCGGCCACCTCGACGTGAAGGGCGTTGTAGATGTCCGGCATCGCGTCGACGGGGAACTCCACGTCGACGACCGGGCCGATGACCCGGGCGACGCGGCCCGTAGCCGTCGCGGTCTCAACAGTGGTGGTCATTATCGGTCACTCCCCGCGGTCGCGTCGGCCAGGGCGCTCGCGCCACCGACGATCTCGCTGATTTCCTGGGTGATTTCGGCCTGGCGGGCCGCATTGGCAAGACGGGAGAGCGTGTTGATCAGCTCGCCCGCGTTGTCGGTGGCCGACTTCATCGCGCGCCGCGTGGCGGCGTGCTTCGAAGCGGCCGACTGGAGCAGCGCGTTGTAGATACGGCTTTCCACGTAGCGCGGCAGCAGGGCGTCGAGGACGTCCTCCGCCGACGGCTCGAAGTCGTACAGCGGGAGGATCTCCCCCTGGGGGGCGGCCTCCTTGGCGACCTCTTCGAGGCGCAGCGGCAGCAGCCGGGCGTCGAGCGCCGTCTGCGTCATCATCGAGACGAACTCGGTGAAGACGATGTGGAGTTCGTCCACACCGCCGTCGGCCGTGTCCTTCTCGATGGCCTCGATCAGGGGCGCCGCGACCTTCTTGGCGTCCGCGTACGACGGCTCGTCGGTGAAGCCGGTCCACGAGTCCGCGATCTTGCGCTCACGGAAGTTGTAGTGGGCGACACCACGCCGGCCGACGATGAACGTGTCGACCTGCTTGCCCTCGCCCTCCAGACGCGCGGTCAGCTGCTCCGCCGCCTTGATGGCGTTGGAGTTGAAGGCGCCGGCCAGACCGCGGTCGCTCGTGAGGAGCAGGACCGCGGCACGGGTCGGGTTCTGCGCCTCCGTGGTGAGCGGGTGCTTGGTGTTCGAACCCGTACCGACCGCCGTGACCGCGCGCGTGAGCTCGGTCGCGTACGGCGTGGAGGCCGCCACCTTGCGCTGCGCCTTGACGACGCGCGAGGCGGCGATCATCTCCATCGCCTTGGTGATCTTCTTGGTCGCGCTGACGGATCGGATGCGACGCTTGTAGACCCGGAGCTGAGCTCCCATGAGTCAGGTCCCTTCCTTACGTCACTTGGCGGCAGCGGCAGGAGTGTCCTCGCCGAGCAGCTTGCCGTCCGAGGTCTCGAACTGCTTCTTGAACTCGGCCACCGCATCGTCGATCGCCTGGATGGTGTCGTTCGACATCTTGGCGCCCTCCTTGATGGAGGTCATCAGGCCCTGGTGCTTCCGGTGCAGGAAGTCGATCAGTTCCTTCTCGAAGCGACGGATGTCGACGACCGGGACGTCGTCCATGCGGCCGTTGGTGCCGGCCCAGACGGAGACGACCTGGTCCTCGGTGGCCATCGGCTGGTACTGGTTCTGCTTCAGCAGCTCGACCATGCGCGAACCGCGCTCCAGCTGCGCCTTGGAGGCCGCGTCCAGGTCGGAACCGAAGGCGGCGAACGCCTCCAGCTCACGGAACTGGGCGAGGTCCACACGGAGGCGGCCGGAGACCTGGCGCATCGCCTTGTGCTGCGCGGAACCACCGACTCGGGAGACGGAGATACCGACGTTCAGCGCGGGGCGCTGACCGGCGTTGAACAGGTCCGACTCCAGGAAGCACTGGCCGTCGGTGATGGAGATGACGTTGGTCGGGATGAACGCCGAGACGTCGTTGGCCTTGGTCTCGACGATCGGCAGACCGGTCATCGAGCCGGCGCCCATGTCGTCGGAGAGCTTGGCGCAGCGCTCCAGCAGACGGGAGTGCAGGTAGAAGACGTCACCCGGGTAGGCCTCACGGCCCGGCGGGCGGCGCAGCAGCAGGGACACGGCGCGGTAGGCGTCGGCCTGCTTCGACAGGTCGTCGAAGATGATCAGGACGTGCTTGCCCTCGTACATCCACTGCTGGCCGATGGCCGAACCGGTGTACGGCGCCAGGTACTTGAAGCCGGCCGGGTCGGACGCCGGGGCGGCGACGATGGTCGTGTACTCCAGGGCACCGTTCTCCTCCAGCGAGCGGCGCACGCCGGCGATGGTGGAGCCCTTCTGGCCGATGGCGACGTAGATGCAGCGGACCTGCTTCTTCGGGTCGCCGGTGCGCCAGTTGTCACGCTGGTTGATGATCGTGTCGACGGCCAGGGCGGTCTTGCCGGTCTGACGGTCACCGATGATCAGCTGACGCTGACCGCGGCCGATCGGGGTCATCGCGTCGACGGCCTTGTAGCCCGTCTCCATCGGCTCGTGCACCGACTTGCGCTGCATGACCGTGGGGGCCTGCAGCTCCAGCGCACGACGGCCGGACGTCTCGATCTCGCCGAGGCCGTCGATCGGGTTGCCGAGCGGGTCGACGACGCGGCCGAGGTAGCCCTCGCCGACCGCGACGGAGAGCACCTCACCGGTGCGCTGCACCGGCTGACCCTCCTCGATGCCGCTGAACTCACCGAGGACGATGGCGCCGATCTCGCGCTCTTCCAGGTTGAGCGCGAGGCCGAGGGTGCCGTCCTCGAACTTCAGCAGTTCGTTGGCCATGGCCGAGGGCAGGCCCTCGACCTTCGCGATGCCGTCGCCGGCAAGGGTGACCGTACCGACCTCCTCGCGCGAGGCCGCGTCCGGCTTGTACGACTGGACGAAGTTCTCCAGCGCGTCCCGGATCTCCTCCGGCCGGATCGTGAGCTCCGCCATCTGGGTTCCCTGCTCTCCTTGTTGGGCCCGAAGTTTCACTTGGGGGGATGGGGACTCCCCCCATTAGGAGGTGAATCCTCTGCACGGCCCAACCAGGGCCGTCGTAAGTACGTAATGCTTTTTTCGATTACCGAGCGTTGCTCAGCTCGCCATGCGGCGAGCGGCCTCGTCCAGCCGGTCCGCGAGGGAACCGTTGATGACTTCGTCGCCGACCTGCACCCGGATCCCGCCGAGGACCTCGGGGTCCACGTCCAGGTTGAGGTGCATCCGGCGGCCGTAGAGCGTCGCGAGAGCCGCGCCGAGGCGCTGCTTCTGCGTGTCGCTCAGCGGCACCGCCGAGGTCACGATGGCGACGACCCGGTCACGGCGCTCGGCGGCGAGCTTGGACAGGGACTCCAGTCCCGCTTCCAGGCTACGTCCCCGCGGCGCGGTGACGAGGCGCGTCACCAGACGCTCGGTGGCCGGCTTGGCCCGCCCGCCGAGCAGCCGGTGCAGCAGCTCGGTCTTGGCCGGGGCGCCGGCGGCGCGGTCGGTGAGCGCGGCGCGCAGCTCGGTGCTGGAGGAGACGATCCGGCCGAACCGGAACAGCTCGTCCTCCACGTCGTCCAGCGTGCCCGTCTTCTCCGCGGCGGTGAGGTCGGCGACGTCCGCCAGCTCCTCCAGCGCGTCGACCAGGTCGCGGGACTGCGACCAGCGGGCGCGGGCCATCCCGGACACCAGGTCGGCGGCGGTACCGCTGACCTGGCCACCGATCAGGCGCTGGACCAGTTCCGCCTTGGCCTCTCCGGGCTGCGCCGGGTCGGTGAGAACCCGGCGCAGGCCGGCCTCGCGGTCGAGCAGCGCGGTGACGGCCGCCAGCTCGTCCGCGAGCTGCGCGGCGTCCACGGACGTGGAGTCCGTCAGCGCGTCGAGACGCTCACGTGCGGCTGCCAGGGCCTCGCGGCTCGCTCCGTTCATCGCGTGGCCTCGGCCTTCTCCTCGAGCTCGTCGAGGAAGCGGTCGATCACACGGCTCTGGCGGGCGTGGTCCTCGAGGGACTCGCCGACGAGCTTGCCGGCCAGTTCGGTGGCGAGCCTGCCGACGTCCTGGCGCAGTGCCTGAGCGGCGGCGTTGCGGTCGGCCACGATCTGGGTGTGACCGGCGGTGACGATCTCCTCGCGCTGACGCTGGCCCTCGGCCCGCATCTCGGCGATGAGCTCGGCACCCTGCTCCTGCGCCTCCTGGCGCAGGCGCGCGGCCTCGTGCCGGGCTTCGGCGAGCTGGGCCTTGTACTGCTCAAGGACGCTCTGGGCCTCGGTCTGCGCGGCCTCGGCCTTCTCGATACCGCCCTCGATGGCCTCGCGACGCTCTTCCAGGACCTTGTTGATGGTCGGAAGAAGCTTCTTCGCGAGGAAGCCGAAGACGATGACGAAGGCGATCAGGCCGATGACGAGCTCCGGCCACGGCGGAATGAGAGGGTTCTCCTTCTCCGCCGCAAACTGAACCCATGCGTGGGTCATCTCAGTGCCTTTCGTCGAATGGGGCTGTCGCTGACGTTCGTCTTAGTAGACGAACGGCATGACGAGGCCGATCAGGGCCAGCGCCTCACAGAACGCGAAGCCGAGGATCTGGTTGGCACGGATCAGACCGGCCGCCTCGGGCTGGCGGGCCAGGGCCTGGGTGCCGTTACCGAAGATGATGCCGACGCCGACGCCCGGGCCGATCGCAGCGAGGCCGTACCCGATGGAGCCGATGTTGCCTTCGACGCCGGCGGCAAGGGACTGGAGAGCGGACATGCCGGTTCTTCCTTCTCTTTCAGTGACCGGTGGGGGTTGGCCACCGGTGGTCCGTAGGTGAGGTGAGGAGCGGGGCTCAGTGGTGCTCGGCGAGCGCGCCCTGGATGAAGGTGCAGGTCAGGAGGACGAACACGTACGCCTGAACAGCCTGGATGAAGAGCTCGAAGGCCGTCATGACGATGACCATGACGAACGAGACGGCCGAGTACGCGATGCCGATGCCGTTGAGCATGTACCAGCTGGCCACCGTGAACAGCACCAGCAGGGTGTGACCGGCGAACATGTTCGCGAAGAGTCGCACCGCGTGCGTGAACGGGCGGACCAGCAGGTTCGAGAAGAACTCGATGGTCATCGACAGCGGCAGAACCGCTCCCAGCGACTTGTCGTAGCCGGTGACGTTCTTGAAGAAGCCGACGAAGCCCTGGCGCTTGAACGTCAGCGCGACCCAGGTGATGTAGACGATCACGGCGAGCACGATCGGGTACGCGATGATCGACGTCACCGGGAACTGGGCGAGCGGAATGATCGACCAGAGGTTCATCATCCAGATGAAGAAGAACAGCGACACGGCCAGCGGGACGTACTTCTCGCCCTCGCGCTTGCCGAGCGTCTGGTAGACGATGCCGGTACGGACGAAGTCGTAACCCGCCTCGGCGATCATCTGGAGCTTGCCCGGGACGACCTTGGGCTTGGCGAACGCGGCCCAGAAGAAGCCCACCACGATGATGGAGCCCAGCAGGGCCAGCAGCATCGGCTTGTTGAAGTAGAGGCCGTTGCCGTCTGCGTTACCCCAGAGCGGCTCGAAGAGGAACGAGTGCAGGCCCGGAGCGACGTTGTCGAAGCCACACCCGTCGAACAGGTGGCAGCTCGAGTCGAAAGCGAGCGTCTGCGTCGGGTCAGCACTCACCGCGGGCTCCTTCAGCGTGGCGCATAGGTACGGCAACCTCGTGGTGTCGGCGCGGCGTGAGGCCGCAGTTCGGCACGGGACTGGTGTTACGGATGGTGGGGCGGCTGGGGGGCATCTCGCCTCGCGATTGAGCAGGCGTCAGCTCGGATGCCCGCGCCCGCGATGCCGCAGTTGGCACCGGACGATAGCAGGATCTCTCATGTGTCTTTATCCCGGCCCTACCTCTCACGACGAGTGCCCCGACTTGTGGGACCTGTCGTCGTGCGAGGAGTCGGTCGAATCGGGTTCGACGTAGAGGATCTTGGACTTCATGTGCGCCCGCGTCTGCGCGGCGATCCAGGCGAGGGTGCCGGCGACGAGCGTGAGCGCGAAGGCCTTGGGGTTGAACAGCGTGGTGTGCTTGAACACGGCCACGAACACGAACAGCAGCAGGATCTGCGCCGTGTAGAGCATCAGCCCCATGGCTTGGAACAAGTGCGGAAGCGATTTGGCGGTGCGCTGCAGAACGTAGAGGCCCAGCCCCATGAACAGGATCACGATCAGCGTCGCGACGAGCGCCCCGATCGCCCCCTTGCCGCCCGCGACCACGCCGCTGACGACGGCGGCAAGCGCGCCGACGACAGCCGTGGGTACGGCGGCCTGGGCCAGGATCCGGACGTCATTGGACGGCATGGCGGCAACTCCGCTTTCGCAGGGGGGCAGGGTGTCGTCATGGACGAGCGTAGTCCCGGGCTGAGTGATCGAGACCTCACGCCAATGGACCGTCGCACTACGGTCCGTCGGCTCTATCCGGGGTTCTCGTGAACCGTATCACAAACTATTTGATGAGGTCTTTACCTGCTAAGTGTGCTTGCTGTCACACATGAGAGTGACAGTGCCCGTCTGTGCAAAAACCGAGCCCACTTGTCTGGTATTAGGGGACTTTGCTCCCCCACGAGTTGGCAATGCTCTAGTCAGATTCTTACCTTGTGGCCTTGCCGATACGCGAACGGGGGCCAAGGGCCGTCGCCCCGTTGACGCCCGTCATACCGGCCGTGACCGGGGGCCGCTCCGCGTCCGTCCCGGGCGCGCAGGCAGCGCTCCCGGCGGCGGCCCCGGCCGGCAGTTCGTCGGCGGCCGGGCGGCGCCTGCGGTAGCGCGGCGGCACGAACCGCTGCGCCCAGGCCGGCACACGGGGCGTGAAGCGCGGGAGCAGCAGCAGGACCAGGCCGATCGCGCTGAGGAAGACCACGCCGAGCCCGATCCACATCGACGCCGAGTTCACCGAGTACGCCAGGGCACCGAAGCCGATCAGCGCCGACCAGAAGTACATGATCAGCACGGCCCGGCTGTGCGAGTGGCCGATCTCCAGGAGCCGGTGGTGCAGGTGGCCGCGGTCCGCGGCGAACGGCGACTGCCCGCGCCAGGTGCGGCGCACGATGGCCAGCACCAGGTCGGCGGCCGGCACCGCGATGATCGTCAGCGGCAGCAGCAGCGGGATGTACACGGGCACCGTCTGGTGCACCGCCGCCTTCTCCGAGCCCGTGAACAGGGCCAGCGCGTCCGGGTCCAGCTGACCCGTGATCGAGATCGCGCCGGCCGCCAGGACGAGGCCGATCAGCATCGAGCCCGAGTCGCCCATGAAGATCCGCGCGGGGTGCATGTTGTGCGGCAGGAAGCCCAGGCACATGCCCATCAGGATCGCCGCGAACAGCGTGGCCGGGGCGGCGGCCTCGATGCCGTACGAGTACCAGATCCGGTACGCGTACAGGAAGAACGCGCCCGCCGCGATGCACACCATGCCCGCCGCGAGACCGTCCAGGCCGTCCACGAAGTTCACCGCGTTGATCGTGATGACGACGAGCGCCACCGTCAGCAGCGTGCCCTGCCACTGGGTCAGCGCCACGTTGCCGACGCCCGGGATGGGCAGCCACAGGATCGTCAGACCCTGCATGACCATGACGCCCGCGGCGATCATCTGACCGCCCAGCTTGATCAGCGCGTCGATCTCGAACTTGTCGTCCAGGACACCGATCAGCCAGATCAGGGCGGCCCCGGAGAGCAGCGCCCGCGGCTCGTTGGACTTGGCGAACACCTCGTTGAGGTTGTTGAGGTGATCAGCGACCAGCAGGCCGGCGCACAGGCCGAAGAACATCGCGATCCCGCCGAGGCGCGGAGTGGGTTCCCGGTGCACATCACGTGCCCGGATCTCCGGCATGGCTCCGGCCACGATCGCGAACTTACGTACCGGCCCTGTCAGCAGATACGTCACCGCGGCCGTGATGCAGAGCGTCAGCAGGTATTCACGCACGGGCTTCCCCACAGGTCTCGCTGGCCATCACAGCCCCACACCCTAGCGAGGGACGCATATGGGTGAGGACTTCCGGGTAGCGACGATGGTTGCACGGGTGGCTGTGC
This sequence comes from Streptomyces sp. NPDC107581, assembly GCF_055657175.1. Classification (NCBI taxonomy): domain Bacteria; kingdom Bacillati; phylum Actinomycetota; class Actinomycetes; order Kitasatosporales; family Streptomycetaceae; genus Streptomyces; species Streptomyces sp. NPDC107581. Next base: position 22,672 of record NZ_JBVKBH010000023.1, on the reverse strand, counting down.
ACGGGTGCCGGATCCCGGATCCACGGACGTGCGCCTACCCCCGCTCAGCCGGGATACGGCGGAAATCTACCGGTCAGCTCGCGCACCTCTTCCCTGGCCCCGGCCGGTTCCGTCGCGCCCCGCAGGACGGAGGCCAGCAGGGCCGCGATCCTGACCATCTCCGGCTCCCGCATGCCCTGGGTGGTCACCGCTGCCGTGCCCAGGCGCAGCCCGCGGCCGTCGCCGTGCGGCAGCACACAGCAGTCCAGGACGATCCCGGCGGCGGCGAGCCGGCCGCGCGCGCTGCGGCCGTCCACACCGAGCGGGGCCGGGTCCGCGGTGATCAGGTGGGTGTCCGTGCCGCCGGTGGTGACCGCGAGCCCCTCGGCTCCCAGATGACCCGCGAGGACCCGGGCATTGGCGACCACCTGATGGGCGTACGCGCCGAACGCCGGCGTTGCCGCCTCGCCGAACGCGACCGCCTTGGCGGCGATGGTGTGCATCTGGGCGCCGCCCTGGGTGAACGGGAAGACCGCCCGGTCCACGCGCTCGGCCAGCTCGCTCCCGCACAGGATCATCCCTCCGCGCGGACCGCGCAGCACCTTGTGGGTGGTGGCGCACACCACGTCCGCGTACGGCACCGGGCTGGGCGCCGCTCCCCCGGCCACCAGGCCGATCGGATGCGCGGCGTCGGCGATCAGATAGGCCCCGACCTCGTCGGCGACCTCGCGGAAGAAGGCGTAGTCGAAATGGCGGGGGTAGGCGATGGAACCGCACACGATCGCCTTGGGCCGGTGGTTGCGGGCCAGGTGGCGCACCTGGTCGTGGTCGACGAGCCCGGTCTCGGCGTCGACCCCGTACCCGACGAAGTCGAACCAGCGGCCGGAGAAGTTCGCGGGCGAGCCATGGGTGAGGTGACCGCCGTGCGGCAGCCCGAGGGCGAGGACGGTGTCACCGGGGCGCAGCAGCGCGGCGTAGGCGGCCAGCACGGCCGACGAGCCCGAGTGGGCCTGGACGTTGGCGTGTTCCGCTCCGAAGAGCGCCCTGGCCCGCTCGATCGCGAGCCGTTCGGCGACGTCGACCAGCTCACAGCCGCCGTGGTGCCGGGCGCCGGGGTAGCCCTCGGCGTACTTGTTGGCGAGCGCCGAACCGAGGACGGCGAGGACGGCCGGCGAGGTGAAGTTCTCGGCCGCGATCAGCTGCAGCGTCGTCGACTGCCGCGCCAGTTCCCCCTGCAGGATCTCGGCCAGCTCCGGGTCCTGCCGCCGCAGGACATCGGTCTCTAGGACGGGTGTGACCGACATGACGGGCTCCGGGCGGTCGTGTGTGACGGCGGATCCCCTCCGGGGCGCCTCGGCCGGTCCGGGCGGGCGATCGTGTCCGGCCCTCCGGACCTCCGCGCGTTCGCCCGCACGGCACCGGCGCGCCCCGTCGGCTCACTCGCCGCGGTGACGTAGGTCCAATGTAGGCCCGGGGCGGGTGGGGTGCGCGGTGGTCAGGCCCGTGCGGGTACGCCGGTGAGCGCCGTGACCACCGGGTCCAGCGCCTCGTGTATCTCGTCGCCGACCGACCGGAAGAACGGCAGCGGTGCCCCGTAGGGGTCGTACACCTCGTCGGCCTCGGCGGTGGGCGCCAGCAGCCATCCGCGCAGCGCCGCGGCCGCACGGACGAGCGCGCGCGCTCGCGTGACCACACCGTCCTCCAGCGGCGGCAGGGTGGCCGGATCTATCGCACGGACCAGACGGGTGAACTCCTTCAGCGTGAACGTCCGCAGCCCCGCCGAGTGCCCCATCGAGATCACCTGGGCCCGGTGGTCGCGCGTGGCCGTCAGCACCAGGTCGGCCATGATCACGTGCTCGTCGAGCAGTTCCCTGCCGACGAAGCCGGAGGCGTCCGCGCCGAACTCGGCCAGCACGGTCTCCGCGTTGGCCTCCATGGGCGCGCCCTCGTGGCCCCAGGTGCCCGCGCTCTCCACGATCAGCCCGCCGCCGAGCGCACCGAGCCGCTCCATCACGAAATGCCGGGTCAGCCGCTCGGTGATGGGTGAGCGGCACACGTTGCCGGTGCTGACGTGCAGGATGCGGAACGTGTCGCGCGGAAACCCGAACGTCGTCGTCTGCTCCGCCGCCCGTTCCCCGATGCCTATTCCACGCCCCGCCTCAGGGGCCGTCAATTCGCCACCTCGAGGTCGGGTACGACCTTCCGCAGCTCGTCCGGGGAGATGGCGCCCTCGCGCAGCAGCACCGGCACCGGACCGGAGACGTCCACGATGGACGACGGCACGATGCCGGGGGTCGGGCCGCCGTCGAGGTAGACGGAGACGGAGTCGCCGAGCATCTGCTGGGCGGCGTCGCAGTCCTCCGGTGCCGGGTGGCCGGTGAGGTTCGCCGACGACACGGCCATGGGGCCGACCTCGGTGAGCAGCTCGATGGCGACCGGGTGCAATGGCATGCGCACGGCAACCGTGCCACGGGTGTCACCCAGGTCCCACTGCAGGGACGGCTGGTGCCTGGCGACCAGCGTGAGGGCGCCCGGCCAGAACGCGTCGACCAGTTCCCAGGCCAGCTCGGAGAAGTCCGTGACGAGGCCGTGCAGCGTGTTCGGCGAGCCGATGAGGACAGGAGTGGGCATGTTGCGGCCCCGGCCCTTGGCGGCGAGCAGATCGGCGACGGCCTCCGAGGAGAACGCGTCGGCGCCGATGCCGTACACCGTGTCGGTCGGCAGCACCACCAGCTCGCCCCGGCGGACGGCGGACGCGGCCTCGCGCAGACCCGTCGCGCGGTCGGTCGCGTCGTTGGTGTCGTATCGCCGTGCCATCTAGCTGGCCTCCTCGTACACGTACTGCGGGGTGTGGGTCGTCGGGGTGCTCACGGCAGCGCCTTGCGGGCGGTCGCGAACCGGGGGCGGTTGTTGAGGTCGGGGTGGTCGGCCGCGTCGGCCCAGCCCCGCTCCTCGGTGAAGATCCACGGCACCTGGCCGCCCTGGGTGTCGGCGTGCTCGATGACCACGACGCCGCCGGGGCGCAGCAGGCGGTGCGCGGTGCGCTCGATGCCCCGGATCAGGTCGAGGCCGTCCTCGCCGGAGAACAACGCCAGCTCCGGGTCATAGTCACGGGCCTCCGGGGCGACGTACTCCCACTCGGTGAGCGGGATGTACGGCGGGTTGGAGATGACCAGGTCGACCTGGCCGTCCAGGTCGGGGAAGGCGGTCAGGGCGTCGCCCTGGCGCAGGTCGACCCTGGACCCCGCCACGTTCTTACGGGTCCACACCAGGGCGTCCTCGGACAGCTCCACGGCGTGCACCCGGGAGCGCGGGACCTCCTGGGCGAGGGCCAGCGCGATGGCGCCGGAGCCGGTGCACAGATCGACGATGCACGGCTCGACGACGTCCATGGCGCGCACCGCGTCTATGGCCCAGCCGACCACGGACTCGGTCTCGGGCCGGGGCACGAAGACGCCCGGCCCGACCTGCAGCTCCAGATACCGGAAGTAGGCCCGCCCGGTGATGTGCTGCAGCGGCTCGCGCTGCTCGCGCCGGGCGATGACCTCCCAGTAGCGGGCGTCGAAGTCGGAGTCCTTCACGGAGTGCAGCGCGCCCCGCTTCACGCCGTGCACGAACGCGGCGAGCTCCTCCGCGTCGTTGCGCGGCGAGGGCACGCCGGCGTCGGCCAGCCGCTGGGTGGCCTGGGCCACCTCCGCGAGCAGCAGGTTCACGCAAGTCCTCCGTGGTAACTCGTACGTGCCTTTTACGCGGCCGCCAGCTTCGCCGCAGAGTCTGCGTCGACGCAGGCCTGGATCATCGCGTCGAGGTCGCCGTCCAGGACCTGGTCCAGGTTGTACGCCTTGAAGCCGACGCGGTGGTCCGAGATGCGATTCTCCGGGAAGTTGTAGGTGCGGATCTTCTCGGAGCGGTCGACGGTGCGGACCTGGCTGCGGCGGGCGTCGGCGGCCTCCCGCTCGGCCTCCTCCTGTGCCGCCGCGAGCAGCCTGGAGCGCAGGATACGCAGAGCCTGCTCCTTGTTCTGCAGCTGGCTCTTCTCGTTCTGGCAGGAGGCGACGACTCCGGTCGGAAGGTGCGTGATGCGCACCGCGGAGTCGGTGGTGTTGACCGACTGGCCGCCGGGGCCGGAGGACCGGTACACGTCGATGCGCAGGTCGTTCGGGTTGATCTCGACGTCGACCTCCTCGGCCTCGGGGGTCACGAGGACACCGGCGGCGGAGGTGTGGATACGGCCCTGGGACTCGGTGGCCGGCACCCGCTGGACTCGGTGCACACCGCCCTCGTACTTCAGCCGCGCCCACACACCCTGGCCGGGCTCCGTGGCACCCTGGCCGCCCTTGGTCTTCACCGCGACCTGGACGTCCTTGTAGCCGCCCAGCTCCGACTCGGTGGCGTCGATGATCTCGGTCTTCCAGCCGACCCGCTCCGCATAGCGCAGGTACATCCGCAGCAGGTCACCGGCGAACAGCGCCGACTCGTCACCGCCGGCGCCCGCCTTGATCTCCAGAATGACGTCCTTGTCGTCACTCGGGTCGCGCGGGACCAGCAGGAGGCGCAGCTTCTCGGTCAGCTCCTCGCGCTGCTTCTCGAATTCCTTGACCTCGGCGGCGAAGTCGGGGTCGTCGGCGGCGAACTCGCGCGCGGTCTCGATGTCGTCGCCGGACTGCTTCCAGGAGCGGTACGTGGCGACGATCGGGGTCAGCTCGGCGTAGCGCTTGTTCAGCTTGCGCGCGTTCGCCTGGTCGGCGTGGACCGACGGATCGGCGAGCTTCTTCTCCAGGTCGGAGTGCTCTACGACGAGTTCCTCGACGGCCTCGAACATCTTTCGGCTCCTGTACTGCGGGTGAACGGCTGGCGGGCGACCAAAAACGCCGGTCCCGGGCACACCCCCGTGAGGGCGTGACCGTGGACCGGCGAAATCGGGCTCGCTACTTCTTGGAGCCGGCGGCAGCCTTGCCGAAGCGGGCCTCGAAGCGGGCCACACGGCCACCGGTGTCGAGGATCTTCTGCTTGCCCGTGTAGAACGGGTGGCACTCGGAGCAGACCTCGGCCCGGATGGTGCCGGACGCGATGGTGCTACGGGTGGTGAACGACGCGCCACAGGTGCAGCTGACCTGCGTCTCGACGTACTCGGGGTGGATGTCGCGCTTCAAGGTGTCTCCTAGATTTCGGGAGGGCGCCGGGTCGCCGCCGCGGGATGCGGAAGCGTGAACCGGAGCCGACGTACCAGTCTGCCAGGACTGGCGCCATCCCCCAAAACCGGGGGTGCGGCTGTTCTATTCCTGCGGGCGGTCGGAACGGTGTGCCGAAGGCGGAGCCACGAGGCCGCCGTGGGCGGCCGCGGGCCCTTCACGGCCGGTCAGGCGGCTGCCCGCGCCTCTGCGGCGGCCGGTCGTGTGGCTGCCCGCACTCAGCGGTGGGCGGTCATGTGTTTCCCGGCGCCTCTGCGGCGGGCGGTCATGTGTTTCCCGGCGCCTCTCCGGCGGCCGGTCGCACGTTTCCCCGCTCCCCTCAGCCGGTCACCACGCCCTTGGCTTCGCCGGTGGCCGTTCCCCTGGTCGCCGACGCCGGGATCGGGCGGTCGTTCTTCAGGGCGTTCCAGATCAGCCGGGCCTTGGACTTCTCCAGCAGGACCCGGTTGGGGTTGGCGGGGTCGTACTGCACCGGCATCGTCACCATCTTCATGTGGGACGAGCTGATGCCCTTCAGGCCGTTCGCGAAGTCGGCGAGGGCGTTGACCGAGCCGAGGTCGGAGTCGGTGGTGACGGTCTTGGTGGCGGTGTCGGCGAGGTCGTACAGCTTCTTGGGGTTGCTGAGCACGCCGACGTCCTTGACCTGGTTGATCAGCGCCTTGATGAAGGCCTGCTGGAGCTGGATGCGGCCCAGGTCGGAGCCGTCGCCGACGCCGTGCCGGGTGCGGACCAGGCCGAGCGACTGCTGCCCGTCCAGGGTGTGGGTGCCGGCCTTGAGGTCGAGGTGACTCTGCGGGTCGGCGATGGCCTTGGTCGTGGTGACCTCGACCCCGCCGAGGTCGTCGATGAGCCTCTGGAAGCCGGCGAAGTCGACCTCCAGATAGTGGTCCATGCGGATGCCGGTGAGGGACTCGACCGTCTTCACGGCACAGGCGGCGCCGCCGGTGGAGTAGGCCGAGTTGAACATCACGCCCGACGCCGCCGGGTATGTGCTGCCCTTGGTGTCGGTGCAGGCGGGGCGGTCGATGAGGGTGTCCCGCGGGACGGAGACCACGCTGGCCTTCTTGTGGCCCTTGTAGACGTGGACGATCATCGCCGTGTCGGAGCGGGCACTGCCGTCGTCGGTGCCGCCGCCGAGCTTCTTGTTGCTGCCGGAGCGCGAGTCCGAGCCGAGGACGAGGATGTTCTGCGAGCCGTTGTCGACCTTCGACGGGCGGTCGGCACCGAGCGCCTGGTTGATGTCGACGCTCTTGATGTTGCCGTTGAGCTTGAAGTAGACGTATCCGACGCCCGTACCCCCCAGGACGACCACTCCCGCGGCCGTCCAGGCCGTGACGAGCAGGGCCTGTCGGCGCTTGCTGCGGGGCTTGCGGCGGCGGCCCTTGCCACGGCTGCTGGTGCCGATGGTGGTCGGCTCCGGTATGCCGGGCTCCGGCGTGCTCTGGGCGGACACGTCACTCCTCAAACTCGTCCGGTCGTTTACCCCCTGCTTTCAGGGTCGGGCGGAGTTGTCACCGCACCATCGTCGCTCTGTCGGGTCAGACGGAGAAACTCGGCACAGGGTTGCACAACGCAGAGTTGCCACCGTGTGCGGCGATGAGCACCGTGCGTAGCCGCCCAACCGGGACGATCCTGCCGCTCACCTGCGATTTCAGCCGAACAGGTCGTACCGCTGGAAGCCGGTACCGAACGAGACACATGTGGCATAGATCTCGCCGGCCGGGCGGCTCGCGCGCCGTCCAGCGCACACACACGTACACGCACACGCCGAGGGCCTGCGGGCCACTGCGGGCCACTGCGGGCCACTGCGGGACTGCGGGCCGCGCACCATGTCGTAGGGGTTCCTCGTACGGGTTCCTCGTACGGGTTCCTCGTACGGCTTGCTGTCCGGGCTGTCGTGATCATTGTCGCGCTCGTTGTCGTACTGGTTCCGCCCGGTGTCGACCGGGGCGACGCGCGAGCCGAAGGTGCCGCCATGCGAGTCAAGAGCCGTTGGTACGGGCACTGTTGAGCGCGATGAGGCCGGCCTCGCCCTCGCCCTTGCCCTCGCCCTTGCCCTTGCCCTTGCCCTTGCCCTTGCCCTTGCCCTTGCCCTTGCCCTTGCCGCAGATGTTGCCGCAGCCGCAGATGTTGCCGATTTCCCGCCCCTCAGCACAAAGGGCCGCCCCCCGTCGCATATGGACGGGGGGCGGCCCAAACTCCCGGAGGCGCGGGACTGTATTCGATGTGCGGCTCCGCCGCGGGGGCGGAGCGACCACGACGAGGCCGCGGTCGACGGTCGGCGGTCGGCCGACCGGCCGTTTCGGACTACTAGTCGCCGTTGCCCGGAGCAGGCGTCGTCTTCTGAATCTGCATCAGGAACTCGCCGTTCGACTTCGTCTGCTTCATCTTGTCGAGCAGCAGCTCGATCGCCTGCTGCTGGTCGAGCGCGTGCAGCACCCGGCGCAGCTTCCAGACGACGGCCAGCTCCTCGCTGCCGAGCAGGATCTCTTCCTTACGGGTACCGGACGCGTCCACGTCCACCGCCGGGAAGATGCGCTTGTCGGCGAGCTTCCGGTCGAGCTTGAGCTCCATGTTGCCGGTGCCCTTGAACTCCTCGAAGATCACCTCGTCCATGCGGGACCCGGTGTCCACCAGGGCGGTGGCGAGGATGGTCAGCGAGCCGCCGTCCTCGATGTTGCGGGCCGCACCGAAGAAGCGCTTCGGCGGGTACAGGGCGGTCGAGTCGACACCACCGGACAGGATGCGGCCGGAGGCCGGCGCGGCCAGGTTGTACGCACGGCCCAGACGCGTGATCGAGTCGAGCAGCACGACGACGTCGTGGCCCAGCTCCACCAGACGCTTGGCGCGCTCGATGGCGAGCTCGGCGACCGTGGTGTGGTCCTCGGCCGGACGGTCGAAGGTCGAGGAGATGACCTCGCCCTTGACCGACCGCTGCATGTCGGTGACCTCTTCCGGACGCTCGTCGACCAGGACGACCATCAGGTGGCACTCGGGGTTGTTGTGGGTGATCGCGTTGGCGATCGCCTGCATGATCATGGTCTTGCCGGTCTTCGGCGGGGCCACGATCAGACCACGCTGCCCCTTACCGATCGGCGACACCAGGTCGATGATGCGGGTGGTCAGCACGCCCGGGTCGGTCTCCAGGCGGAGCCGGTCCTGCGGGTAGAGCGGGGTCAGCTTGTTGAACTCCGGTCGGCCGCGGCCGTGTTCGGGCGCCATGCCGTTGACGGAGTCCAGGCGGACCAGCGCGTTGAACTTCTCGCGGCGCTCGCCCTCCTTGGGCTGGCGGACCGCACCGGTGACGTGGTCGCCCTTGCGCAGACCGTTCTTGCGGACCTGGGCGAGGGAGACGTACACGTCGTTCGGACCCGGCAGGTAGCCGGAGGTCCGGATGAAGGCGTAGTTGTCCAGGATGTCCAGGATGCCCGCGACGGGGATCAGGACATCGTCCTCGGCCAGCTGCGGCTCGGCGATCTCGTCGCGGCCACGACGGCCACGGCGGTCGCGGTACCGGCCGCGACGGCCACGGCGGCCACCCTCGAAGTCGTCGTCGTCCTGCTGCTGCTGGCGGTCCTGACGGTCCTGACGGCCGCCGCCCTGCTGCTGGCCCTGCTGGCGCTGGCCGCCCTGGCCGCCCTGGCCGCCCTGGCCGCCCTGGCCGCCCTGCTGCTCGTCGCCCTTGCCCCGGCGGTCACGGTCGCGGTCGCGGCCACGCTCACGGCGGTCGCGGCGGCCACGGCCCTCGCCGTCACCGGCGTCGCCGCGGGCCTCGCCCTGCTGCTGGGCGGACGTCTCGGCCTTGGACTCGCTCTTGGCTTCGGCGGCGACGGTCTCGGCGCTGCTCGCGGCCGGGGCGCCCGCCTCGGCGGTGGCGCGGCGGCGACGGCGCTCGGTCGGCGCGTCGTCTCCCGCACGCTCGGCCTCGCTCGCGCGGACGGTGCCGCCACCCGGCTGGCCGGGGATCTCGATCTGCTGCTGGGCCACGGCCTTCTCGGCGGGGGCTTCCGCGGCCTTCTCCGCCGTCTTCTCGGCGGCGGCCTCGCCCGTACGGGCCTTCGAGGTGGCCCGGCGCTTGGGCTTGGTCTCGGTGGCGGCCTCTGCCTTGGGGGCGGCGCCCCCACCGGCCTGGGCCTCCTTGATGACCTCGATCAGCTGGCTCTTGCGCATCCGCGCGGTACCCCTGATGCCGAGGCCCGAGGCAACCTGCTGCAGCTCGGCCAGCACCATGCCCTCGAGGCCGGTACCGCGGCGCCGCCGGGAGCCGGCACCGGTGGCAGGCGCGGAGGCGTCCGTGGCGGGCGCTGCAGCGGTCTCCTCGACACGTGCGCCCATCAGATCGGTGGTGTCGCTCACGAAGGGTCCTTCCCTGGAGCGGACGTCGGCCTGTCTGGCTCGGCGACCGGTTGTGCTGTCCGGATACGGTCCTGTCTCTGTGAACCGTGCCGGGGCGGTGGTCCGCCAAAGGCGGCGGAACAGATTTCTGGTGATGGCGCTTCCGCGAGCCGCCGTGGCACCTGGTGTCACGTGGCGTGGTAGCACCGATTCCGGAGCGTGCCCGTGGTTCCGCTCAGTGCCCGCATACGACGTACTGCCCAGGTACGGCACATGGAACACGGAGTGGTTCGGGAGGCTCCCGGAAGAAGGTCTGTCCCGGACGGGGACACGAAGCACCTCGCCATGGTGAGGTCGGGTGCAGACTTGAGGTTAACACTACCGGATCCAACAAACATTCCCCCTCTCCAAATCCGGCAACCGTGTCTCAGCTCGCAAGCGGCAGCACACTCGCTCCCTGCTCATCGAGACTCAGCCGGTTGGCGGCCCAGTCGGCGCCGGCCAGGGCCTCCACCTTGTCGGCGGTGCCGGCGTCGGACAGGGCCATGACGGTGGGCCCGGCGCCCGAGATGACGGCCGGGATCCCGTCGGCCCGCAGCCGCTCCACCAGTGCGGCGCTCTCCGGCATGGCCGGGGCGCGGTACTCCTGGTGGAGACGGTCCTCGGTGGCGGGCAGCAGCAGCTCGGGGCGCCGGGTGAGGGCCTCGACGAGCAGCGCTGCACGGCCCGCGTTGACGGCCGCGTCGACGTGCGGCACGGTGCGCGGGAGCAGTCCGCGCGCGGTCTCGGTCAGGACCGGCTTTCCGGGCACGAAAACCACCGGAACGATGGAATCGTTCGGCTCCATCCTGATCGCCCGGGCGGCGCCGGCCTCCATCCAGGAGAGAGTGAAGCCGCCCAGCAGACAGGCCGCCACATTGTCCGGGTGACCCTCGATCTCGGTGGCCAGTTCAAGGAGTGCGGCGTCGTCCAGCCTGGCCTCCCCGCCTATGGTCACCGCGCGGGCGGCGACGATGCCGGCGCAGATCGCGGCCGAGGAGGAGCCCAGGCCGCGGCCGTGCGGAATGCGGTTGGCGCAGACGATCTCCAGGCCGCGGGGCTGCCCGCCCAGCAGGTCGAAGGCGGTGCGCAGGGACCGGACGAGCAGATGACTCTCGTCCCGGGGCAGGGTCTCGCCGCCCTCACCCGCGATGTCGATGTGCAGCCCGGAGTCGGCCACCCGGACGACCACGTCGTCGTAGAGCCCCAGCGCGAGGCCCAGGGCGTCGAAGCCCGGACCGAGGTTGGCGCTGGTGGCGGGAACGCGCACCCGGACGGCGGCGGCGCGGAACGCTGGACCGGCCATCGCTCGTTGACTCTCCTTGAGCTGCGTGACTGTCGAATGACACTCGATGGACATCCGATGGACATTCGATGATGTACGAAGACCCGTCGGGCCGCGGAGACGACGCGGCGCCGTGCCACACGCGGAGGCATATGCGGTGGGCGGGTTCAGTACAGCGTATCGAAGGAAGGTTCTGTGGCGACATAGGGCGCACAGGAGGCGCACGATGCGTGTCGTATGCCCCCTGTGCATCCCGTCGGGGTTTGCCTCTGCTCAGGCCGGGCCGGGCCGGGCTCGGCCGGGCCGGGCTCGGCCGGGCCGGGCTCGGCCGGGCCGGGCTCGGCCGGGCCGGGCTCGGCCGGGCCGGGCTCGGCCTGGGCCCTTGAGGGTCCGGCCCGAACCCGAAGGATCAGGCCGGCCGCTCAGGGCTCAAGCGGCCTGCTCAGGGCTCAAGCCGGAACCTCGGGGCTCAGGCCTGAACCCCGGGGTTCAGGCCAGACCGAGGCGCTCGGCCGCGGTGGCCGCGTCGACCGGGACGGTGACCGGCTGCGGGGCGCCGGCGACGGCCCAGTCGGGGTCCTTCAGGCCGTTGCCGGTGACGGTGCACACGATGCGCTGCCCCGGGTCGACCTTGCCCTGCTCGGCCGCCTTCAGCAGACCGGCCACGGAGGCGGCGGAGGCGGGCTCCACGAAGACGCCCTCCTGTGCGGCCAACAGCCGGTAGGCGCGCAGGATTTCACGGTCCGTCACCTCGTCGATGGCGCCGCCGGACTCGTCCCGCGCCGCCAGCGCGTACTGCCAGGAGGCCGGGTTGCCGATGCGGATCGCGGTGGCGATGGTCGAGGGGTCCTTGACCACCTCGCCGCGCACGATCGGGGCGCTGCCGGAGGCCTGGAACCCCCACATCCGGGGGGTCCGGGTGGCGATGCCGTCGGCGGCGTACTCCCGGTACCCCTTCCAGTAGGCCGTGATGTTGCCCGCGTTGCCGACCGGAAGGACGTGGATGTCCGGGGCGTCGCCGAGCATGTCCACGATCTCGAAGGCGGCCGTCTTCTGGCCCTCGATACGCACCGGGTTGACCGAATTGACCAGCGCCACCGGGTAGTTCTCGCTCAGCGCGCGGGCGAGCGTGAGGCAGTCGTCGAAGTTGCCGTCGACCTGGAGGATCTTCGCGCCGTGCACGAGCGCCTGGCCCATCTTGCCGAGCGCGATCTTGCCCTGCGGGACGAGGACGGCCGACACCATGCCCGCACGCACCGCGTACGCGGCGGCCGAGGCGGAGGTGTTGCCGGTGGAGGCGCAGATGACGGCCTTCGCCCCCTCCTCCTTGGCCTTGGTGATGGCCATGGTCATGCCGCGGTCCTTGAAGGACCCGGTCGGGTTCGCGCCCTCGACCTTGAGGTGGACCTCGCAGCCGGTGCGCTCGGAGAGCACCTGTGCAGGCACGAGGGGCGTGCCACCCTCACGGAGCGTCACGACCGGCGTGGTGTCGGAAACCGGCAGCCGGTCCCGGTACTCCTCGATGATTCCGCGCCACTGGTGGGTCATTGCTGGTTACTCTCCTTCAACCCGCATGATGCTGGCGACACCCCGCACGGTGTCGAGCTTGCGCAGCGCCTCGACGGTCCCGGACAGGGAGGCGTCGGAGGCCCGGTGGGTGACGACGACGAGGGAGGCCTCGCCGTCCTTGCCCTGCTGCCGAACCGTGTCGATCGACACTCCGTGCTCGGCGAAGACGGTCGCGACCTGGGCGAGCACACCCGGTTTGTCCGCGACGTCAAGGCTGATGTGGTAGCGCGTGACGACCTCGCCCATCGGCGAGACGGGCAGGGCTGCGTACGCCGACTCACCGGGCCCCGTTGCGCCGTTGAGCCGGTTGCGGCAGACGGCGACCAGGTCGCCGAGGACCGCGGAGGCCGTGGGCGCACCGCCGGCGCCGGGGCCGTAGAACATCAGCTGCCCGGCCGCGTCCGACTCCACGAAGACGGCGTTGTACGCGCCGCGCACGGAGGCGAGCGGGTGGGTCAGCGGAATCATGGCGGGATGCACCCGCGCGGTGACCGAGGCGCCGTCCTTGGAGCGCTCGCAGATGGCGAGCAGCTTGATGGTGCAGCCCATCTCCTTGGCCGAGCGGAAGTCGGCGGCGGTGACCTCGGTCATGCCCTCGCGGTAGACGTCGTCCAGGCGCACCCGCGTGTGGAAGGCGATGCCGGCGAGGATGGCGGCCTTGGCGGCCGCGTCGAAGGCCTCGACGTCGGCGGTCGGGTCGGCCTCCGCGTACCCGAGGGCGGTGGCCTCGTCGAGGGCCTCCTGGTAGCCCGCCCCCGTGCTGTCCATCTTGTCGAGGATGAAGTTGGTGGTGCCGTTCACGATGCCCAGGACGCGGTTGACCTTGTCGCCGGCGAGGGACTCGCGCAGCGGCCGGATCAGCGGGATGGCGCCGGCGACGGCGGCCTCGTAGTAGAGGTCCTTGCCGTGCTCCTCGGCGGCGGCGTGCAGGGCGGCACCGTCCTGGGCGAGCAGCGCCTTGTTGGCGGAGACCACGGAGGCGCCGTGCTCGAAGGCGGTGGTGATGAGGGTCCGGGCGGGCTCGATGCCCCCGATGACCTCGACCACCACGTCGATGTCTCCGCTCTTGACGAGGGCGGTGGCATCGGTGGTGACCAGGGAGGGGTCGATGCCGTCCCGGACCTTGGAGGGCCGCCGGACCGCGACGCCCGCGAGCTCCACGGGGGCCCCGATCCTGGCGGCGAGGTCGTCGGCGTGCGTCGTCATGATGCGCGCCACCTCTGAGCCGACCACTCCACAGCCCAGCAGCGCCACCTTCAGCGGACGCGTACGCATCATCCGACCTCGTTTCCTCTTACCGTCTACGGTTGGACCAGTCTCACTCACCGGACGGGAGTTTCTACCCTTCGTCCGGATCGTGAGACATCTATTTCATTTGTACGGGGCCGGAAGACCGGAGATCTTCCGCCCCGCGGTTTACGGCGTCAGCCGACGTCCAGACGCAGGAGATCCTCCTCCGTCTCGCGCCGGACGACGACCCGCGCCTCGCCGTCCCGCACGGCGACGACGGGCGGGCGCAGCACATGGTTGTAGTTGCTGGCCATGGACCGGCAGTAGGCGCCGGTGGCCGGTACGGCGATGAGGTCACCGGGTGCCAGGTCGGCCGGCAGGAACGCGTCCTTCACCACGATGTCCCCGCTCTCGCAGTGCTTGCCGACGACACGGGCGAGCATGGGCTCGGCGTCGGAGGCGCGGGAGACGAGGGCGACGCTGTACTCGGCGTCGTAGAGCGCCGTCCGGATGTTGTCGGACATGCCCCCGTCGACGGAGACGTAGGTCCGCAGCCCGTCGAGCGGCTTGACGGTGCCGACCTCGTAGAGCGTGAAGGCGGTGGGGCCGACGATGGCGCGCCCCGGCTCGACGGAGATCCGCGGCGTCCGCAGCCTGGCGGCGTCGCACTCGCGGCTGACGATCTCACCGAGCGCCTTGGCGATCTCGTGCGGCTCGCGGGGGTCGTCGTCACTGGTGTAGGCGATGCCGAGGCCGCCCCCGAGGTCGATCTCGGGCAGCTCGACCCCGTGCTCGTCCCTGATGTCCTTGAGCAGCCCGACGACCCGGTGGGCGGCGACCTCGAAGCCCGACATGTCGAAGATCTGCGACCCGATGTGGGAGTGGATCCCGATCAGCTCCAGCCCGTCCAGCTGCAGGGCCCGCCGCACGGCCTCGGCGGCCTGTCCCCCGGCCAGCGGGATCCCGAACTTCTGGTCCTCATGGGCGGTGGCAATGAACTCGTGCGTGTGCGCCTCGACCCCGACGGTGATCCGGATCTGGACCTTCTGCCGCTTGCCGAGGGACTGCGCGATGTGCGCGACCCGCACGATCTCCTGGAAGGAGTCGAGGACGATCCGCCCCACACCGGCCTCGACGGCACGGGTGATCTCCCCGACGGACTTGTTGTTGCCGTGGAAGGCGATGCGCTCGGCGGGCATGCCGGCGGACAGGGCCGTGGCCAGCTCCCCGCCCGAGCACACGTCCAGGTTGAGGCCCTCCTCGTGCAGCCACCGCACGACGGCGCGGGACAGGAAGGCCTTGCCGGCGTAGAACACATCGGCGTCGGCCCCGAAGGCGGTGCGCCAGGCGCGGGCCCGGGCGCGGAAGTCGGCCTCGTCGACGATGTAGGCCGGGGTGCCGAACTCCTCGGCGAGCCGGGTCGCGGGAATCCCGCC
This sequence comes from Streptomyces sp. NPDC107581, assembly GCF_055657175.1. Taxonomy (NCBI): domain Bacteria; kingdom Bacillati; phylum Actinomycetota; class Actinomycetes; order Kitasatosporales; family Streptomycetaceae; genus Streptomyces; species Streptomyces sp. NPDC107581. The sequence goes on along the minus strand of NZ_JBVKBH010000023.1, from coordinate 7,607 downwards.
GACGGTCAGGACACCGTCGTCGCCCCGGCCGACGGTCTGGGCCCACACCTTCGGGTCGAGGGTGTTGAGGTCGGCGGGCGGGGCGGAGTAGTGCCCCTCGGGAAGGACATCGGCGTGACGGGGCCCGGCGGGATGCGCGGAACGGCTCATGACGTTGCTCTCAGACTCTCTGTCTCTCTCCGGGGGCTCATGTCTTCGTCTCTTCTCCGGCCCTCAGAGATGTTCGGGTGCGTCGATGCCGAGCAGGGACAGGCCACCGGCCAGCACCGTCCCGGCGGCTTCGGCGAGTGCCAGCCGGGCACGGTGGGCGGCCGAGGGTTTCTCCTCGCCGCGCGGAAGCACGGAGGCCAGCAGCGGCAGGACGGCATCGGCGACGGTGACGAGATGCCGGGCAAGCCGGTCCGGGGCGCGATGGGTGGCGGCCGCGGAGAGGATACGGGGGTGGGCGGCGAGGGCGTTGAGCAGCTCACGCGCCCCTTCCGGTACGGCGACGGGTCCGGGCTCGGCACCGAATCCGAGGCGCCCGGCGTTACGGCTCAGGGCCCGGACCCGCGCATGCGCGTACCGCACTCGGAACAGCGGGTTGCTCTCCCTCTGGACGAGGTGGTCGGCGGTGATCCGGGGCCTGTCGTGCGCCGCGGGGTGCAGCAGGGCCCACTGGGCGGCGTCGGCCCCGAGCGGCGCGGGATCCTCCGGCGCCGGAACGGGCCGCAGATTGACGGGCTCACCGTGCTCGACCTCGGCCCGCCCGCCCTGAGTCGCGACGATCCGCGCCACGGCATCGGCGACGACCTCGGCGCGTGCCTCGTAGGGCACGCGCAACACGACGACCTGCCCGGCGAGGGCGTCACCGCATCCGTACGCGGCACCGCGCTCGCGGATGTCCCGCACCAGGCCGGCCACGAGGTCGCCCTGCTCCTCGAGGCTGATGTTGAGGAACCCGGGCCCGGTGACGACGACGTCCCGGATCCCCTCGGCACGGACGAGATGCGGCCGCAGGATCTCCGCCACCTGCCGGGGCGGCCGCCCGGCGGACCCGGCGAGCTGCAGGGCGACATTGGTGGCGTAGTCCCCGCACCCCCCGGCCCCCGGCTCACTCACCACAACCCGCTCCGGCACGGTCACACTCAGCTCCCCCTGCTCAACAGCACACCGCACCGCACACAGCACGGCACACGAGAGCTCAACGGGGGTCACGGGACAAGCGTAGGGGAGGAGGGGGGTGGGTATGCGAGGCGGTTTGTGTTGGGGGCGGGGTGGGAGAGGTGCGAGAGGCGGGGGCGGAGGTACGGGTGAGGTGAGAGGTCGGGAGTTGCCGGGGGAAGACCGGGGGTGGGGGTGGGAGAGGGAAGGGGGGCGGAGGTGCGGAGTGAGGGGGAGGCCGCCAGTGGGAGGGGCGGGGCTGAGTGAGGAGGGCTGGGGCCGGGCGGGAGGGGCCGGGGCCGGGTGAGGAGGGCCGGGGCCGGGTGAGGAGGGCCGGGGCCGGGTGGGAAGGGGCGGGGCCCGGACGGGGGGCGGCTCAGCCCGGGAACGACGGTACGGGGGGATGCGATACGGGGGGGAACGACGGTGCGGAGGGGGCGGCGGTACGGAGGATGCGGCGATACAGGGTTATGGGGACAAGGAGTTGGACGGCTGAACGGGGGAATGGAGGTGGAGGGCGGGACGGCTGATGGCGCCGACCGACCCGGTTCGGCTACCCGCCGAAGGAGACGCCGTCGGTCATCTCTGCCACTTCGGCCGCTTCGGCCGCTTCGGCCCTCGCGGCCACCTCTGCTACGTCCGTTACCTCTGGCACCTCGGTGGCCTCGGCCACCACACCGGGAATCCGGTCGACCGCCTCAGATCTCCGTCGAGGAATCCGGCCGACCACCTCGGACACAGCCCCGGGGCCCCTGTCGATCACTCCACCCCCTCCGCGCCCGTCTACGCCTACGCCTCCGGCTCCGCCTTCACCACCATCGCCGTCCTCCTCATCACCTTCGCCGTCCCCCTCACCACCGTCCCCTTTTCCCTCCCCACCCCTGCTTCCCTCCGGCCTGCGCTCGATCAGGTGCTTGACGAGCCGGACGAGTTCCGCGGGTTCGAAAGGCTTGGCGAGGAAGGCGTCGACGCCGACGTCGAGGCCGGTCTCCACCTCGTACTGGGTGCAGGCACTGATGATGGCGAGGGGAAGGTCGTGAGTGCGGGGATCGGCGCGCAGCCGGGCGGCGGTGCGGAGCCCGTCCAAGCGGGGCATGACGACGTCGAGCGTCACGACATCTGGCCGCACCTGATGCACCACATCCAGACACTCGGCACCATCGGCCGCGGTCACGACCTCAAGACCCTCCAGCTCGAGGTTGACCCTGATCAGCTGCCGGATGACCTTGTTGTCGTCCACAACAAGCACCCGGCCCGATGCGCCTGGCACAAGTCGAGAGTAGGTCCGCCCCGGCCACCGCGTCCGGGTTTTCCCCACTTCCACCCCCACCGGGGGACCCGTCCTCTCCCCGCCGCAGGACCCGCCCTCCCCATGCCCCGGGAAACCCGTTCCTGATCACCCCGGAAGACCTGCTAGGGTTCTACCCGTCGCCGCAAACAAGAAGTCAAGCGCCCGACACGCCCCCGTAGCTCAGGGGATAGAGCAACGGCCTCCGGAGCCGTGTGCGCAGGTTCGAATCCTGCCGGGGGCACCCAACATGAGGTGCCCAAAGACCCCGCCACCAGCGAGAACGCTGAGGACGGGGTCTTCGCGTATGTGCAGGCGTATGCAGGCCTGAGTGGCCCTAGGACACGGTCTGTGGACTATTCGTGGACAGGATCTTGGAGCGTCTGCCCAGGTCAAATCAGCTGCCTCGGAACGGACACAGCCCGGCGTGCCAGTCCCGCTCCAGATCCACTGTGTCGAATACGCTGCGAAGACGTTCAACCTGACGTCCTTGATAGTGCGTGCACGCAACGGACTGACGCACGACGGCGGCTCTTCACGTCGGTCCGGTTGGCACAGCAGCCGGGTGCAGGAAGGGGTGTGGCATGAGGTCCCCAGGCGTGCACCTGCGGGAGATCACCGACGACAATCGGGATGCCGTCCGTGCTCTCCGCGTCCGACGTAACCAGAAGCAGTTCGTCGCCTCCGTGTCCAAGTCGCTCAAGCAGGCGGCAAAGAAGCCGGGGGCCAATCCCTGGTACCGCGCCGTGTACATCGGCGACGAGCCAGTCGGCTTCGTGATGCTGTCGTGGAAGCCGCCGGCTGGTCCTTACAAAGGGCGACACTTCATCTGGCGCCTCCTCGTCGACAAGCGGCACCAGAGGCGAGGGATCGGCCGAGAGACACTCACCCAGATCGCCGCCCTGGTTCGCGCGGACGGCGCCACCGAGCTGCTGACCAGCTACGATCCCGGCGACGGCGAACCGTGGCCCTTCTACCAGAAGTTCGGGTTCGAGCCCACCGGGGAGATCGACGACGGCGAGATCGTTCTGCGGCTGACCTTCCCCGCTCGGTGAGCTCGCTCCATGTCTGCCGTAACCGACCATTACCCCGCATCCGGCCATTCCTCCGGGGGCTCTGGCGGCTCCGGGTCAGCCTGCCGCTCCACTCGCCGCCCGTTCTCCGCTCGCACCGTCGTCAACCACGGCCAGAGATCCTGCTGCGGTTGCGCCGAGCAGGCCAGCCGGTGCTCGATACGGCACCGTTGAAACGGATCCGGCGGACACACCCCGTAGACGGTTACCCGACCGTCGGAGAGCTCGATCCACCGATGCTCCGCCGGAACCGTATGGGCCAGCGGAGTCATATCCGGCTCAAGCAACACCCAGTCCTGCTCCAGCGTCGCCATGCGATCCGCCGGCAGGCCGCAGTACAGGCAGCGCGACTGCCTACCTCCCAGCCTGCGCGGTCCCTCTTCCAAAACCCCCATATCGTGAGGGTCGGCAGCCCGACGGCGTATGCGTAGACCACGAACTGGACGGGACGCCTGCGACAGTCGTCCATCCGTGAAATGGGACGCGACCCGGCAGGTGCAACTAGCAACCAACGGCCGAAGGCACACGGCCGAGACACGACGAAACCCCCGGCCCAAGAAGCGGGCTGGGGGCTAACGGCCCACGTGCGAGATCACTCGTATTCGCGCAACAACTCTTCGATCTTGCGGTTGGCAATCTCCTGGCGTCCATCGATGCATTTGGCATAGCGGCCCAACAGGACCTCAACACTGTTGCCCGCGCGTTCGGCAACCTCGGTCGGGTCCACCCCGGAGTTAAGCCAGGTCGACAGGGCCGAGTGTCGGAGGTCGTACGGCCGGGCGGCGAGCGGAGAGGCGACCGCGGCCGGCGGGAGCGCCAGCGCCCGAGCCTCCTGCCACACGCGGTAGTAAGTCGAAGAGCCGACCACTCCCCCACGTTCGTTCGTGAACAGTCGCCCGTCCTCCGCACTGCCGAACGTGTCGAGGTGCTGCCGAAGGATGGCGACGAGCTGAGGCGGGATGGGCACGAGCCGCACCTCTTCGGCCGGCCGGTTCTTCAGGCCGCGGTCGTCGTGGGTCTCGCCGGAGTCCGTCCACTGCTTTCCGACACTGGGGCGCGTGCGGTTCAGCAGGGCCGTCCCCCAGCCGGTCTCCGGCAGCTTCAGGTCTGCTTTGGTGAGGCCGACTGCCTCAGCAGGGCGTAAGGCGCCGTAGTACATGCAGGCGAACAAGCCGACGAGTCGACGACCACGCGCCCGGCCGTATCCACCGATGTACGAGACCGCGGTCAACAGGGACCGAGCCTGCTCCGGATTGGCGACTACGCGGGGATCCACTTCGCCGGCCACCTTCGGCTTCTTCCAGCGAATGGCGGTGATCGGGTTCTCCTTGAACTCCCCAAGATCCACCGCGTAGTGCAGCGCGTTGACGAGCGTCCGACGCTTACGCCGAACCGTCTCCGCAGCCGCCGCCGTCCCGTCGAGCTTCAGCTTGAGCGAATCCAGGACCGCCCGACCGATAGCAGCGTCGCCAAGGTCGGACAGAGGGCGCGAAGCCTTTACGACCCAATGCAGTGTGTTCGCGATCTCGGTCGGCAATTCGCGATCATCGGGACCCGGCAGGACAAAGGCCCAGTTGCGCAGTGCCTTCCTGAGCAGATCATCGGACGGCCGCCCCGGACGATCGTCGAGAAGGGCCATGGTTACGGCGGTCAGCGACTCATTGATCCCGTTGCGCGTGTTCGGCGCCGCGTGCGGCCACTTCATGGCGAGGTACTTCAGAGCGAAGGCGTACCAGGTGGCCGAAGGGGCCTTTTCGATCATCGAGTCGGGCAGCCCGGTGACCGTGTCGAACTCTTCGCCGTCCCGGGCAGCGCGGAGAAGCTTGGCGCGGTAGTGGTCCGCAAGCCCCTTGGTGCGAAACTGATCGGAGAACACGTTGCCGGCAACGGTCCATCTGACGTCATAGGACGACTTCTTGGTGTTCCTCTTTCGAACGCCCCAGACCTTCACGTCGAGAGACCTCATGCCGTGGCCCTCTCTCGGGCGTTCAGCCATGCGTTGAAGTCACTGCGCCACACGCGCCATTCGCCGTTGGGCAACTTGAAGGCCTGCGGCGCCTGACCAAGCTCCTGCCAGCGGTAGAAGGTCCGACGTGAGATGCCCTTGAGTTCGGTACAGACCTCCAGCACGGTCATCAACTCGTCTTTCACGTCAGCGCTCCTTCCTGGACGAGTTGGTCTTGTAGGGCTTCGCGGGCGGTTTCGCGGTTGAGCTGGAGGTCGCGGGCGATGGTCGCGGCGAGGGCCGATTCGCCGGGGGTATGGCCGTGGCCGGCGTACTGCCAGTCGGCCAGGACGAGGACGGTGTCCGGCTCGCGATCGTCCAGGCCGAGGGCTTCGCGCTCCTGGGCAGCCCGGTAGTCGGCGCGTACCTGCCGGAGGGCACCGAGAGTGGTGGAATAGCGGCGGGACTTCGACGAGAAGTGGCCGCGGAAGCCGAGCATGTGCGCCCAGGCCCAAAGCCGTCGGCCCGGGTACAGCGCGTCGAGGTCCCAGCACGCGGTGATCAGGCGGCGAGCGTGGTCGGGAACGCCGTGGCGGTCGAGTTCGGCGAGTTCACCGATCCGGCGGTCGAGGGTGCCGGTGTTCTCGGCGGCTTTGGTGGCGTACTTGGCGACGTAGGAGGCGACGGCCTGTTCGGTGAGGTCGGAGCCGTCGCCGAAGGCCTTCACGGGGCGGATGTCGAGTTCTCGGCCCCAGCGGAGCGTGCGGGCGGGTTGGTCGCCGATCGCGGGAACACGGAGGCTGGTGTACGAGTGCCGGACGGCGGCCCGGATGGCATCAGTGAGCAGGTCGACGCTCGCCCAGGAGGGCGGTGCCGAGTCGGCTCCATCGGGTCCGTCGAGGCGGATCACGGCGTGGAAGTGGATGGCGCCACGTTTCTGGAACTCGGCGACCTTGCCGTAGGAGACCCGGCAGGCTTCGGAGAGCTCGCGCTGGGTGAGGCTGGCGCGCTTGGCGATCTCGCGGCGGAGCCGGTTGGTGAAGCGCTGCCATAAGTCGCCGGCGTGGTTGTTGAATAGCACCGCACCGGCGTAGTCGTAAGCGTCCGGATCAAGGGCGGTGCCAAGGACGGGATCGTCCTCGCGGTGGCGACGGCCGCAGCCACAGTGTCCGTGGTCGGGGCGGTTGTGGACCGGGCCGAACGAGGGTGCGGTGAGGGTGGCAAAGACGCGGGGGTGATCCCGGACGGCGACGGGGATGTCCCGGCGGTCGTCCCCGGCGAGCCCGGCGCGGATGAGGTGGTAGGTGTCGCCGGCGTAGGTGTAGGCGCAGGAGGGGCAGCGGGAGGCGCGGCGGTTGCCGCAGGCGATGCGCAGCCGGCCGCCCGGTTCCCCATGACTGGTGTAGCGGTGGAGGGTCTCGCCGGTGGTCTTGTCGATGCGGGTCGTCCAGCCACGCAGGTGGATGGGGTCGGCGCAGCCGCCGGTGCGGTGGATCTGATGTTGCCAGCGGTCGAAGTCGGGGGCGGAGGCCACCCGCAGCAGGTCGCCGAGGGTGGTCGGATCGAGAGCGGTCAGGGTGGCGGTGTCGGTCATGCGAGCACCTCCTGACGGGCAGTCAGGAAGGCAGTGCCGATCCAGCGGGTGTAGGCGGGCGGGATCGCCTCGGTCAGCTCCTCGTGGACGTGGGTCCAGGTGATGCCCATGGCGGCTTGCATCTCGGCGATGGTGGCCTTGCCGCCGCGGGTCTGGTGCAGGTTCGGGTGACAGGTTCAGTCACGCGGCTTGGAGGGCCGGTGTGGTCATGACGGTCTCGTATTCGACGGGGGTCAGCCGGCCGAGTGCCGCTTGCCGACGGCGTCGGTGGTAGGTCCGCTCGATCCAGGTCACGATGGCGATCCGCAGTTCCTCGCGGGTGGCCCACTTCCGGCGGTCGAGGACGTTCTTCTGCAGCAGGCTGAAGAAGGACTCCATGGCCGCGTTGTCGCCGGCCGCCCCGACTCTCCCTATCGATCCGGCCATCCGGTGGCGGTCGAGCGCCCGAACGAACTTCCGGGACCGAAATTGGCTGGACTCAACCGGTCGTTGCAACACTGGCTTGTTGGAGCAAGAGTAGCTGCTCGTTGAATGCCTCGGCCGGGGTCCTCCAACCAAGTGTCT
>NZ_JBVKBH010000022.1:0-138128 GCF_055657175.1 Streptomyces sp. NPDC107581 | reverse complement strand
CCCCGGCCGCCACCCGCTACCGCACCGCCCCCGATCTCCTCGCGGCCGCGGACGAGCAAACCGACACTCCGACAAGTTGATTCTTTACGGCTTCAGTGGGTGCGGCAGCGCTGCCAGGAGGCGCCGGGAAGGACCGCGCCGACCGCGCCGACCAGGCCGGCATGGGCGTCGGAGACGACCAGTTGGACCTCGCTCAGGCCGGCGGGCAATGAGTGAGCGCAGGAAGGCGAGCCAGCCGGCGCCGTCCTCGGCCGTGGCGACGTCCAGGCCGAGGATCTCACGGTGCCCGTCGGCGTTGACGCCCACCGCGATCAGCGCGTGGACGGTGGTGATGCGGCCGCTCTCGCGGACCTTCTGGGTCAGCGCGTCGACCCAGACGAACGCGTAGGGCCCTTGGTCCAGGGGCCGGTTGCGAAACGCGGCGACCTGCTCGTCCAGGTGCTCGGCCATCGCGGAGACCTGGGACTTGGACAGCTGGGTGACGCCGAGGGATTCGGCGAGTTTCTCGACACGACGGGTGGACACGCCCAGCAGGTAGGCGGTGGCCACCACCGAGATGAGGGCCTGTTCGGCCCGTCGGCCGCGTTCGAGAAGCCAGTGCGGGAAGTAACTGCCCGTCCTGAGTTTGGGGATGGCGAGTTCGACGGTGCCGGCCGGGGTGTCCCACCCGCGTGGGCGATAGCCGTTGCGGTGGTTGACTCTCTCCTCGCTCACCTGCCCGTATTCGGCCCCGCAGAGAGCATCGGCCTCCGCGGACATGAGCGCGTCGGCGAACGTCTCGACCATCGCGCGCAGCAGATCGGGACTCGCCGCGGCGAGGTTGTCCTCGGCGAGGGCGTGCAGGGGCAGACTGTCGGGTGCGGTCATCGTGCTGATCTCCTTCGGGCTTCGACACCTCGAAGATCAGCCGGTGGCCGTTCATCTGTGCGGGCATCATCCCGACGCCGGAGCAAACCCCCGGATCAGGTCGAACCCGTACACCACCTCCGTGGACGCAACCCCAGGCCGTCCCTCCCGTGCCCTTGGGGCTGCGTATCCGCTCGCCACGGGCAAGCATTAAGGTGAAATCCGAGAGATGCGCGCATCTGTCCGAATGTCAGAGCGGCAGGCTCAAGACACACGCCGCGCACTGGAAGGAATCGAAGCCGTGCATGGCGAGTACAAGGTGCCCGGCGGCAAGCTGGTCGTCGTGGATCTGGATGTCGAGGAAGGTGTCCTGCGCAACGTGCGAGTCGCCGGGGACTTTTTCCTGGAGCCGGACGAAGCGATCCTCTCGATCGACACAGCCCTTGAGGGTTCCCCCTCATCGACGGACGCTGCAGGGCTGGCCGCCCGGATCACGGCGGCGCTGCCGGAGTCGACCGTGATGCTCGGGCTGACAGCGGAGGGCGTCGGCATCGCGGTCCGGCGTGCTCTCGCCCGCGCGACCGAGTGGAGCGACTACGACTGGCGGCTGGTGCACGCGGAGCCGCAGGCACCGGCCCTGCACATGGCGCTGGACGAGGTGATCACCACCGAGGTGGCCGCTGGGCGGCGGTCCCCGACCCTACGGGTCTGGGAGTGGGCCTCGCCCGCCGTGGTGATCGGCAGCTTCCAGTCCCTGCGCAACGAGGTGGACCCCGAAGGGGCCGCGAAGCACGGGATGACCGTGGTTCGCCGTGTCTCCGGCGGCGGGGCCATGTTCGTGGAGCCCATGAGTACGATCACGTACTCCCTGTCCGTGCCGGAGTCCCTGGTCTCGGGCCTCTCCTTCGCAGACAGCTACGCCTACCTCGACGACTGGGTGCTGGGCGCCCTCGGCGACATGGGCATCAAGGCCTGGTACCAGCCCCTGAACGACATCGTCACCGAGGCCGGCAAGATCGCCGGCGCCGCCCAGAAGCGCATGGTCGGCCCCGACGGCGGCCCTGGAGCCGTCCTCCATCACGTGACGATGTCCTACGACATCGACGCCGACAAGATGGTCGAGGTGCTGCGGATCGGGCGGGAGAAGCTGTCCGACAAGGGGACCAGGAGCGCGAAGAAGCGCGTCGACCCGCTCCGCCGGCAGACGGGCCTCGCGCGGGAGCAGGTCATCGAGAACATGATCGCCTCCTTCCGCAACCGCTACGGGCTCACCACCGGCGAAGTCACGGCGGAAGAGATGGCCCGCGCGGAGGAACTGGTACGGACGAAGTTCGCCACCGCCGAGTGGACCGCACGCGTGCCGTGAGCCCCGCGCCCCGCCGGGCGACATGCGGTACCGGCGGGGCGAGCAGGCCCGTGCCCGTGGCCACGCCCGCGCGAGGCGGTCATCGAGCGGGTGATCGAGTCGTTCCGGGGGCGGTACGGCCTCGTGGACGGAAAGGTCACCGCCGCGGAGCCGGCGCGCGCCGAGGAGCCGGCCCGCACCAAGTTCAGCTCCCCGCAGTGGACGGCGAGAGTGCCGTAGCCGGCGGATTCCGGACGGCGCCGGTTCAGCAACGGGTCAAGGGCTGCCCTGCCCCCGGCCAAGGGGATGTATGAGTTCCGTGTGCGACCAGGTCACCGCCCCGACATAGCCGGATTTGCCCCGCCGCCCGCTGGCTACCGTGGTCGAGCCCGATCAGCCACAGCAACCACGGGGAAGAGGTGACGGCGGTGGGGGCGCCGATACGTTCACGCCTGCTCGATTTCGTGGAGCCGGACCCGCCGGGACGAGACGTCACGGAGCAGGGACCGCGTCCTTCGCATCTGCTGGACCTCGTGGAGGCGGCCCCGCCGGCGGGCCCGCCCTCGGACGACCGGCCCCGCCCCAAGCCGGGCGTGCCCGCGTACCACACGCCGGTGTGCGTCCCGGCGCATCCGAGGTCCGTCGCCGGGACCGGCGCGGACGGCCGCCCCGCGCGCGTGCCCTTCGTCGTCTTCGAGCTGTTCGAGCATCCCGCCCACGGCACCGTGGCCTTCGCGTTCACCACGCCGCGGAAGCTGGTGGAAGCGCTGGGCGAGGCGCAGCCGTGGGTCGCCGCCTCGCTCGGCCCGCTGGCCGAGGGCGTCGGCGAACAGGGCGTCACCGTGCTGCTCGACCCGCAGGTGGCGCCCGGAGTACCCAACTGGCGGCCGGATGACCTGGCCGCCTACGCGCAGGAGGTGCGCCGGTGAGCGACTTCAAGGCGGTCTACGACGACCTGGCCACGATGGCGAAGACGTTCCACGAGCAGGCCGGCGACTACCGCAAGCTGCACCCCGACGTGGCACCGCCCGTGGTCAGCGGCGGCGACGCGGGCCTCGACTCGGCCCTCAAGGAGATCGCGGACCTCATCATCTCCCTGCACATCGGCATGGCCGACCGGATCGACGACCACGGGGACAAGGTCGCGTACGCGCGGGACTCCTTCCACCGGCACGACGTGGACGTCCACGGTGTCTTCGAAGACCTGATGGGGTGAGAACTGATGGGTGACAGCTGGGTCGGCGGCGACATCGGCGGACTGCGCACGATGGCCGAGACGTACAAGAACGCCAAGGACAAGCTCGACGACGTGGTCAAGCCGCTCAGCGGCACCGTGGACAAGCTGGTCGACGACGCGAGCTGGAAGGGCGAGGCGGCCGAGTCCTTCCGCGCGAAGTGGAGCGAGGACGCGCTGGCCGCCGCCGGCTTCGCCGAACTGGTGAGCGCGGCCGGCGAGATCCTCGAGACGCTGGCCAACGCGCTGTCCACGTGCGAGACGTCCCTGCAGAACGCGCAGCACATCGCGGCCCGCAAGGGTGTGGCGACGGACCCCAAGGGCGCGCCGCAGCCCATCATGACGGCGGATCCGCCGAGCGCGGACGACCAGAAGACCATCTCGGCGATGAACGAGTACGCCAAGGCGCGCAACGAGGTGCTGCACACCGCCCAGCACGCGCGTCTGGTGGCGGCGCAGCAGTTGCAGGCGTTGTACGACAAGGTGACGTCGAAGGACGGTTCGGTGTCCCCGGGGGACAAGGTCACCCTGTACGACGCGCTGCGCGGCCTGTACGCGTATGACGCCGAGGACGCCCGGGCGGGGGGCATCGAGGCCCGCAAGCACCTCGACGCGGCCAAGGCCGAGGCGCAGGCGGCCAAGAAGCAACTCCGTGCCGAGCGCAAGGTGTTCCAGCAGCAGGGCCGCAAGATGCCCGGTGATCTGCCCGCCAAGAGCGCCTACCGCGACGCGGTCACCAAGGTGGACGCGCTGGAGGAGGACATCGCGCGCGCCGACAACGGCAGCACCAAGCTGCCCTACGACCGTGCGCTGAACGTCAAGCTGGCGGACGCCGCCGACGCGCTGCGCCTGGGCAAGGGTCTGGAGGCGCTGCCGGACGCCCTGCGGGAGATCCCGGTCCTGGACGTCGCCGCGGCAGCCGCCTGCGGTCTGATCGAGGCGAAGGACGACCACGACAAGGGCTGGTCCTGGCAGCACTCCGTCACCGTCGACGTCGGGGCCGCCGTCGGTGGTCTGGCCGCCGGTGCGGCGATCACGGCGGCCCTGCCCGTCGAGGGTGCCGTCGCCGTCGCCGCGGTCGGTGTCGGCACGGTGATCGCCGCGACCTCCGTCATCGATCACGCCTTCCACGAGCACTGGAGCGAGGACATTCACGACCACGGGGTGGTCGGTGGCGTGCTGACCGGCACGAAGCACGTCGCCACGGAGACCGTCGACGACGGAAAGCGACTGGTGAAGGATGTCTGGCATGGCGTCACGAGTATCTTCTGAGGCCCCCGCCCCCGGGTTCTCCGTCCCCGTCCCCGCTCTGCCGAAGCTGGGACGGACGTGGTACCGGCGCGGCGCCCCCTACTGGTTGTGCCGCGCCCGTACGACCGTCTTCATCGTTCTCGTCATGGCCATGTTCTGCCTGTTCGCGCTGGGCCTGTACTCGGGGGTCCGCGATCTGCTGCCGTCCTCCGTGCGGGGCGTGTGCGACGGGCTGCAGGTGGCCGGGGCCGTCGTGGCCTTGGGATGGGGCTGGGTGGTACAGCGCCGGGGCCACCGCGAGGCCCTGCTGAATCCGCCCACTCCCGCCCAGACCCTCCAGGCCAAACGCGATCACAACAGCCGCGTCCCGGGCCGTATCGCCCTGGGTCGCGGGCTCGTGCTGCTCGCCGCTCCGGTCATGCCGGCGTTCGCCGCGTACGTCATCGGCTGGCTGGCCGCCTGGCTCACCGTCCGCGAATACCCCAGCGAAGTCGGCGCCCGCCGCTGGCTCGAGGAACACGCCACCGGAACATAACGGGCAGAGCAGTACGGAGCGAGCACACTGCCGTGACCGACCGGGCACACAGCGAGTTGGCCCTTCCGCCCCACAGACAGCCATGTGACACTGGCGTCCCCGTCCACCATGCGGACCCCCTTCCGCACCCCACTCCCCCACGAGAAGTGCGCCGTGCGTTCTCTTCCTCTGCCGCTCGCCCTCACCGCGCGTCTGACGCCGGTCGCCGTGCTGGCCTGCGCCGGCTGGGCGCTGACGTCGAGCCCGGCCCAACCGTCGGCCGCCGGTCACCGGCCGGACCGGGGGACGCCCACCCAGTCGCCCTCCGCCCCGTCCTCCACTCAGGTGTCGAAGGCCTACGCCGCCGCGCCCGCCCCCTGCACCAGCGTGCCCGTGGCGACGCTCAAGTCCCTGGTGCCCGGGGCCAGGACGGCGGGCAAGGAGATCCCCTCGACGGACACCAGGCTGCGCCGCACCTGCTCCTGGAACGCCCTGCAGGGCTACGCCTACCGCTGGCTCGACGTGTCGTACGAGCTCGCCGACTCGGACGACGCGGCGAAGAAGGAGTACGAGCAGCGTGTCGCCGAGAAGGGCGGCGGCGGTGCCGTGCCGGGGCTCGGTGACGGCGGGTACTCCGTCGTGAACCTCACCACGGAGGACAAGCAGCAGACCCGCGAGGGCGTGGTGATGGCCCGCGTCTCCAACGCCCTGGTGATCGTCACGTACAACGGCAGCGACTTCGACACCAAGAAGGCTCCGGACACCGACGAGATCAACAAGGGGGCCATCCAGGCCGCCAAGGCCGCCGTCGCCGCCCTGCAGGGCGGCGGATCCGGCTGACCGTTCGTCAGGAGCGGGTCAGCGGCAGGACCAGCCCGCGCAGTTCCTGCTCGGTGACCGTGCCGGGGTGGACGCTCGTCATTCTGCCCCGGGTGTCGACGATGACCGTGAAGGGCACGGCCTGCGGCACCGAGCCCCTGGGGAACTTCAGTATCTGGCGGCCGGAGGGGTCGCTGATGCTCGGGTAGGCGAGCCGGTGCTCGCGCTGGAAGGACCGGCCGCCGGCGGCATCCGTGTCGGTGTTGAGCCCGAGGACCTGGACCCCCTTGGCCGCGAGGTGCTTCTGGGCCGCGCTGAGTTCGGGCGCCTCGGCCCGGCAGGGCCCGCACCAGGAGGCCCATGCGTTGAGTACGACGACCTTGCCGCGGTAGTCGGACAGCCGCAGGGGTTTGCCGTCCAGGCTGTCGCCGGCCAGGTCGGGCGCGGGCCTGCGCTCAGCGGCGGGAGCGGGCCCGCTCCCCTCCTCGGCGGAGCCGGGGGTGGCCATCCCCGCATGGCAGGAGGCCAGCAGCAGACAGGCCGCGGTCCACGGCAGCAACGGTCGCGTCTTCACGAGGCACGAGTATCGCAACAGCCCGGCGAGGGACCGATCTTGGGGTGCTGCAGTTCGGACGGGGACGATCGCCGGCGGGTGCCGGAACCAGGAGACACGGGGGATGTGCCGCGGGTGCGGTATGCGGTCGGGGCCGTCGCTCCCCCTGGCCGGCGGCCGTACTGCGTACGGCCGGGCCCCGGCGGGCGGACGCCGCCGGGGCGGGCCCGCGTTCAGTCGGTCTCCGCCGTCGCCCGCTCCTTCCGGCCGGTCAGCAGGGTCAGCGCCAGGTACAGCACCAGGGAGGTGCCGAGGCCCACCGCCCAGCCGTAGTCGGCGAGGGGTTCGAGGGCCGGGAGGGGGCGGCCGTCGATCAGCGGGTGGAAGTCGGCGCCGCCGATCGCGAGGACGCCGCCGGCGACGAAGGCGACCACCGCCCGCCAGTTCCATCCGCCCGCGTACCAGTAGCGGCCCCCCGTGCGGTAGAGGTCGGCCAGGGAGAGACGGGTGCGGCGCAGGACCCAGTAGTCCGCCACGAGGATGCCCGCGACCGTGCCGAGCAGGCCGCCGACCAGGCCGAGCCAGGTGAAGATGTAGCCCTGCGGGTCGGAGTACAGCTTCCACGGGCAGATCAGCACGGCGAGGACCGAGGTGATCAGGGCGCCGGTGCGGAAGCTGATCCTGCGGGGCGCGACGTTGGAGAAGTCGAAGGCCGGGGAGACCAGGTTGGCCGCGATGTTCACGGAGAGGGTGGCCACCAGGACGGTGACCAGGGCGTAGAGCAGACCGACCACGTTGTCGGTCTTGGCGGCGAGCTGGACCGGGTCCCAGACCGGCTTGCCGTAGACCGCCTGCGATCCGGAGGTGACGAGCACGGAGAGGAAGGCGAACAGGGTCATGGTGGTCGGCAGGCCGAGGGCCTGGCCCCAGGTCTGCGCCTTCTGGCTCTTGCCGTAGCGGGTGAAGTCGGGGATGTTCAGGCTCAGCGTGGACCAGAAGCCGATCATGCCCATCAGCGAGGGCCAGAAGAGTTTCCAGAAGTCGCCGTCCCAGCCCAGCTTCGAGGGCTGGTCGAACAGCGGGCCGACGCCGCCGGCCTTGCTGCTCATCCACCACAGCATCACGAAGGCGCCGACGAGCACGAAGGGCGCGGCCCAGTTCTCGAAGCGGCGGATGGTCTCCATTCCGCGGTGGATGATCGCGACCTGGATCACCCAGAAGATCCCGAAGGACAGCCACATGGTCCAGGGGTAGCCGCCGATGTGCGCGGCGTTCGCCCAGCTGTCGCCGATGAGCTTGCCGGCGAGGAAGTAGATCGCCTCGCCGCCGATCCAGGTCTGGATGCCGAACCAGCCGCATGCCACCAACGCCCGTACGACGGCGGGAAGGTTGGCGCCGCGCACCCCGAAGGAGGCGCGGGCGAAGACGGGGAAGGGGATGCCGTACTTGGGTCCCGCGTGCCCGGTGAGCAGCATCGGCACCAGCACGATCAGGTTGGCGAGGGCGATGGTGAAGACGGCCTGCTTCCAGTCCATGCCCACCGCGATCAGCCCGGACGCGAGGGTCCAGGAGGCCGTGTTGTGGGCCATGCCGACCCACAGCGCGGAGAAGTTGTACGTCGTCCAGGTGCGCTTGGCCACGGGGACGGGGAGCAGGTCCTCGTTGGCGTAGGGGCCGCTGGGCTGCGGCGAACCAGGGGCGATCTCCACCCGGCCGTCGGCGAGGGTGACTTGGGCGGCCGGCGGTATGGCGGCGGGAGCGGGGTCGGTCATGGGCAGGCCAATCAAGGAGGGGCGGGGAGGGGGGAGAGGCCGTGCGGGTGGCTCCGAGGGGGGTGCGTCCCGTAGCGGGATCGGTACGAGCGCCCTGGCCCCCCTTCCCGGGACGGCGGGAAGGGGGAGATCAACCGGGTCTGCCGCGGTCAGGCGTTGACGGCCGGGATCACCTTCGTGCCGTAGGCGTCGATGGTGGCTTCCTGGGCGTCGTGCATGTCGTACAGGGCGAACTGGTCGACGCCCAGCTCGCGCAGTGCGTTCAGCTTCTCGATGTGCTGCTCGGCCGGGCCGATCACACAGAACCGGTCCACGATCTCGTCGGGCACGAACTGGGTGTCGGGGTTGCCGCTGCGCCCGTGGTGGGCGTAGTCGTAGCCCTGGCGGGCCTTGATGTACTCGGTGAGTTCGTCGGGGACCTGGCCGGAGTGCTCGCCGTACTTGGCGACCAGGTCGGCGACGTGGTTGCCGACCATGCCGCCGAACCAGCGGCACTGCTCGCGGGCGTGGGCGAGCGCCTCGGGCGAGCCGTCCTCGGTGACGTAGGCGGGGGCGGCGACGCAGATCTTGACCTCGGACGGGTCGCGGCCGGCGGCGGCCGCCGCGTCCTTCACGGCCTTGACCATGTGCCGGGTCAGGTAGAGGTCGGAGAGCTGGAGGATGAACCCGTCGGCCTCCTCGCCGGTCATCTTCAGTGCCTTCGGGCCGTATGCGGCCATCCACACGGGGAGTTCGGCGCCCGGCTTGATCCAGGGGAACCTGACCACCGTGCCGCCGAGGTCGGCTTCCTCGCCCCGGCCGAGTGCGCGGATGACCTTCATGGCCTCGCTGATCCGGGCCAGGGTGTTCGGCTTGCGGCCCGCCACGCGCATCGCGGAGTCGCCGCGGCCGATGCCGCAGACGGTGCGGTTGCCGAACATGTCGTTGAGGGTGGCGAAGGTGGAGGCGGTGACCTCCCAGGTACGGGTGCCCGGGTTGGTGACCATCGGGCCGACCGTCAGCGTCGAGGTGTTGGAGAGGATCTGGCTGTAGATGACGAACGGCTCCTGCCACAGCACGGAGGAGTCGAAGGTCCAGCCGTAGGTGAAGCCGTTGCGCTCGGCCCGCTTCATCAGGCTGATGACACGGGAGGCCGGCGGATCGGTCTGCAGGACGAGTCCGAAGTCCATGGGCGCCACTCCTAGTTGAGGTACTGACACGTGGAGCGCGGGGTGTAGACGCCGTGTCCGGCGTGTCCGGTGTACTCCCGCTCGGTGATGACGGGTTCGCCGCGCGAGAGCACGGTCTCGACCCGGCCGGTGGTCCGCCTGCCCTCGTAGGCCGAGTAGTCGACGTTCATGTGGTGCGTCTCGGCGGACATGACCTGCTCGGCGTGCGGGTCGTAGATGACGATGTCGGCGTCGGCGCCCGGGGCGATAGTGCCCTTCTTCGGGTACAGGCCGAACATGCGCGCCGGGGTGGCGCAGGCGATCTCGATCCAGCGGCGGCGGGAGATGTGCCCGTCGACGACGGCCTGGTGGAGCAGGTCCATACGGTTCTCGACGCCGGGCAGACCGTTGGGGATCTTGGAGAAGTCGCCGCGGCCCAGTTCCTTCTGGCCGACGAAGCAGAAGGGGCAGTGGTCCGTGGAGACCACCTGGAGGTCGTTGGTGCGCAGGCCCTGCCACAGCCTGGCCTGGTGCTCCCGGGGCCGAAGGGGCGTGCTGCACACGTACTTGGCGCCCTCGAAGTCCGGCTCGGCGAGGTTGTCGGTGGACAGGAACAGGTACTGCGGGCAGGTCTCGCCGAAGACGTTCAGCCCCTCGTCACGCGCCCGCGCCAGTTCGGCCACCGCCTCCATGGCCGAGACGTGGACGACGTACAGGGGGGCTCCGGCGACCTGTGCCAGCCGGATGGCGCGATGGGTGGCCTCGGCCTCCAGCAGGGCCTTGCGGACCTCCCCGTGGTAGCGGGGGTCGGTCTCGCCGCGGGCCAGGGCCTGCTCGACCAGGACGTCGATCGCGATGCCGTTCTCGGCGTGCATCATGATCAGGCCGCCGTTCTCGGCGGAGCGCTGCATGGCCCGCAGGATCTGGCCGTCGTCGGAGTAGAAGACGCCCGGGTAGGCCATGAACTGCTTGAAGCTGGTCACCCCTTCCTCGACCAGCAGGTCCATCTCCTTGAGCGTCTCCTGGTTCACATCGGAGACGATCATGTGGAAGGCGTAGTCGATCGCGCAGTTGCCCTCGGCCTTGCCGTGCCAGGCGTCCAGGCCCTCGCGCAGCGTGTGGCCGACGCTCTGCACCGCGAAGTCGACGATGGTGGTCGTCCCGCCCCAGGCGGCGGCCCGGGTGCCGGTCTCGAAGGTGTCGGAGGCGAAGGTGCCGCCGAACGGCAGCTCCATGTGGGTGTGGGCGTCGACGCCGCCCGGGATGACGTACTTCCCGCCGGCGTCGATGACCCGCTCGGCGGTGAACGCCTCGGCGGCCGGTGTGCCCGAGGCGGCGAGGGCGGCGACGCGGCCGTCCTCGACCAGGACGTCGGCGTGGATCTCGTCGGACGCGGTGATGACGAGACCACCGCGGATGAGGGTGCGGCTGCTCATGGTGCCTCTCCTGGGTATGTGCGGGTCGTGTGTGGCTGGTCGCGCAGTTCCCCGCGCCCCTCCGGGGCGCTTGTCCGACCCGGCGTCCCTACGGCGCCGTCAGCGGCCCGTACGCCCCCGGTGCCCGGTCGCGGTAGAACTGCCAGCGGTCGCGGACCTCGCGGAGCTTGGCCAGGTCGAGGTCGCGTACGACGAGTTCCGTCTCCTTGTCGCTCGCCACCTCGCCGACGAACTGGGCCTCCGGGTCCACGAAGTACGTGGTGCCGTAGAAGTCGTTGTCGCCGAGGTCCTCCACGCCCACCCGGTTGATCGCGCCCACGAAGTACTCGTTGGCGGCGGCAGCCGCCGGCTGCTCCAGCTGCCACAGGTAGCGGGACAGGCCGCGAGAGGTGGCCGACGGGTTGAAGACGATCTCGGCGCCGGCGAGGCCGAGCGCCCGCCAGCCCTCGGGGAAGTGGCGGTCGTAGCAGATGTAGACGCCGATCCTCCCGACGGCGGTCTCGAAGACGGGCCAGCCGCTGTTCCCCGGGCGGAAGTAGAACTTCTCCCAGAACCCCTGCACCTGCGGGATGTGGGTCTTGCGGTACTTGCCGAGGTAGGAGCCGTCCGCGTCGATCACGGCCGCGGTGTTGTACAGGACACCCGGCTGCTCCTCCTCGTACATGGGCAGCACGAGGACGATGCCCAGTTCCTTCGCGAGCGCCTGGAAGCGCTTGACGGTGGGTCCGTTCGGGATCTGCTCGGCGTACTCGTAGAAGGCCTTGTCCTGGACCTGGCAGAAATAGGGGCCGTAGAACAGCTCCTGGAAGCACAGGACCCGGGCACCCTGGGCGGCCGCGTCGCGGGCCGCCTGCTCGTGGACCTGGATCATGGATTCCTTGTCGCCGGTCCAGGCCGTCTGGAACAGGGCGGCACGGATCACTCGGCTCATCGGGACCTCCGGTAGCTCGGTGTGCGGTGAGCCTAGAAAGTCCGCGAGGGCCGTTTGAGTGGCAGCGTGTCACGCTTGCGGGCGCTCGGCGTGCCACCGTGTCACGCTTCTGCAAGCCCATGTTTCACCGCCGTTCTCCCAGGTCGTGGCATGTTTCACCCCTGTTGCGCATCGTGCGCGAGGAGCGCGATGTGCACGGAGGCCGCCTGTTCGAAGTCGTCGAGGTCGACGCCCAGCCGTCCCTGTATCGCCTCCAGACGGCGGTAGAGGGCGGGCCGGGAGACATGGTGGAGCTGGGCGGTGCGGGACTTGTTGCGGCCGGTCGCCAGATAGGTGCGCAGCACGTTCAGCAGCTCCTCGTCCGCGCCGCACAGCAGCCCGTCCAGCTCCCGCTCGGCGAAGGACTGCACCTGCGGATCGTCCCTGAGCAGCCGGATCAGACCGCGCAGATGCACGTCTCGCAGCCGCACGACGGCCGGCAGGTCGCGGACGGCGGAGGAGTCGGCCACGGCGTCGGCGACATGCTGTGCCTCGCGCAGTCCCGCGGGCACCTCGTCCCAGCCGGTGCGCGGATCGGCGGCGGCGACCACCGTGCCCGGCACCCCGGTCTCGGTGCGCAGCCGCGCCGCGAAGTGCGCGGTCAGCGTCTCGGCCTGCTGGTCGCGGGGCAGGCTCAGCAGGACGGCGGTGGCACCGTCCGCAAGCTCGGCGACCAGCCCGGACAGCCCCAGCATCCGCAGCACCCGGTCCAGTCGGGCGGGTTGGCCGCCGGGGACGACGAGGGGCACGAAGGTCCGCCGGTTGACGGGGAGTCCGGCCGCGCGTGCCCTGGGCAGCAGCTGCCTGGCCGGTACGACCCCGGAGACCAGGTCGGTCAGCAGGCTCTGCGCGGACTCCTCCTCCCAGGTGTGCGCCAAGTGGCCGCCCAGCATGCGGTGCAGGACCAGTGCCTCGGCGGCCCGGTCCGCGAGCAGCCGGCCGGTAGCCGTGTCGCCCCGGTATCCGCACAGCAGCAGCCGGCCCCACCGCTCTCCGCGGCCGCCCAGCTCGGCGCGGATCCAGCCGTCGCCCTCGCTGTGGCCGGCCTGCCGGGCGATGCGCTCCCAGTCGCGCAGCACATCGTCCACCGCCGGCCGCTCCCCCGCCGTGGCCAGGACGCGGTGGGCGAGGTTGGTGACGACGACCGGGCAGCCGCTGTGCTGGGCGACCTCGTCGAGCAGGCGTTGCAGCGGAGCGCCCGCGGTGATCAGCCCGGTGAGCGCGGTGCGTACGGTCTCCGACAGGCTCACGGCCGCGAACTTGCGCCGTACCAGCCGGGACTGGACCTCCTCCGTCAGCTCGGCGAAGGGGAAGGGGCGGTGCAGGACGACGAGGGGCAGCCCGCACCGCTCGGCGGCCCGGCGCATCACCTCGGGCGGCGCGGGGAACGCCCGCCCGAGACCGAGGACCACGGCCGCGGCCTCCGCCCGGTGCAGGGACTGGATGTACTCGGTCTGCTTGGCCTCGTCGCCGGCGAGGAGCACACCGGTGGTGAGCACCATCTCGCCGCCGCTGAGCATCACACCGACGTCGGCGGCCTCGGCGACGTGCACCCAGCGCACCGGCCGGTCGAGCTGACCGGCTCCGGCCACCACCTCGGGCTCTCCGGCCTGCACCCGCTCCAGGCCCAGCACCTGGCGCACGGAGAGGACGGGTTCGAGCGGCTGCCAGCCGGGGCGGCGGGGCTCCGAGGTGGTGGTCATGGCCGTGCACCTGCTCTCTGGTACGTGCTCCGCAAGCTGCTCCTGTTCCAAGCCCCTCCGCCGGACGGGTCCTAGTACGTGCTCCGCAGCGCGCGTTCGAGGATCGTCGCGCCCTCCTCGGCCTCCGCGACGGTCAGCGACAGCGGCGGGGCGATGCGCAGGGCGCTGGTGTTGTGGCCGCCCCCCTTGCCGATGAGCAGGCCGCCCTCGCGAGCCGCCTCCAGGACCGCGGAGGCCGCCTGCGGATCGGCCTCGTCCGTGCCCGGCCTGGCCAGCTCGATGCCGATCATCAGTCCGCGGCCGCGCACCTCCCGCACCCCGGGCAGCTGGGCGGCGACCGACCGCAGCCGCTCGATGAGCAGGCCGCCGACGCGCCGGGCGTTGCCCTGCAGGTCGTGTTCGAGGAGGTAGGTGAGGTTGGCCAGTCCGGCGGCCATGGTGATCTGGGTGCCGCCGAAGGTGGAAATGCTGTTGGCGTCCAGGCAGTTCATGATCTCCGCGCGGGCGATCACCCCGCCGATGGACATGCCGTTGCCGATGCCCTTGGCGAAGGTGACGATGTCCGGCGGTCCGCTGCGGGCGTGTGCCTGCCAGCCCCAGAGGTGCTCACCGGTACGGCCCCAGCCGGTCTGCACCTCGTCGGCGATCCACAGGATCCCGTGTGCGTCCAGTACGTCACGGAAGGCCGCGTACAGTCCGTCCGGCGGGGAGGTGAAGCCGCCTACGCCCTGGATGGGTTCGGCGATCAGCGCGGCCGGCGGCCGGGTGTGGCCGAGGATGTCCTTCAGGTCCGCGACACAGGCGTCGATGAACGCAGCGTCGTCCAGCCCGGCGTACGGGCCGCGGGTGCGGACGCCGCCGTGGACGTACAGGGTCTGCAGCGGGGACAGCGAGGTCGGGGACCAACTGCGGTTGCCGGTGATGCCGACGGTGCTGAAGGAACGGCCGTGGTAGCTGTTGCGCATGGCCAGGACCGTGTTGCTGCGCCGGTGGGCGGTGGCGAGCAGCAGGGCGGTGTCGTTGGCCTCGGTGCCGGAGGTGGTGAAGAAGACCCGGGCGTCCGGGATGCCGCTCACCTGGGCGACGCGCTCGGCCATCTCGACCATCGGCCGGTTGAGGTAGAGGGTCGAGGAGTGGATGATCCGTCCGGCCTGCTCGCTGACCGCCTTGGTCACCTCGGGCAGGGCGTGCGCGGTCATGGTGGTGAGGATGCCGCCGAAGAAGTCCAGGTACTTGTTGCCTTCGGAGTCCCAGACGTGGCGGCCCTCGCCGTGGGTGATCTCCAGCGGCTCGTCGTAGTAGAGGGCGAGCCAGTCGGGCAGGACGCCGCGGTGGCGGGAGTAGAGGTCGTTCACGGCTGAACCAGCCCTTCGTAGGCGTCGGGACGGCGGTCGCGGTAGAAGGCCCACTGCTGCCGTACCTGCTCGATGAGGTCGAAGTCCAGGTCGCGGACGAGGAGTTCCTCGCCCTTGTCGCCGGCGGTGTCGCCGACGAACTGCCCGCGCGGGTCGACGAAGTAGGAGGTGCCGTAGAAGTCGTTGTCCCCGTACTCCTCCTGGCCGACCCGGTTGATGGCGGCGATGAAGTACTCGTTGGCGACCGCCGCGGCGGGCTGCTCCAGCTGCCACAGGTGGGCGGACAGACCGCGGTGGGTGGCGGAGGGGTTGTAGACCAGCTGTGCGCCGTTCAGGCCCAGTTGGCGCCACCCCTCCGGGAAGTGCCGGTCGTAGCAGATGTAGACGCCGACCTTGCCCACGGCCGTGTCGAAGACCGGCCATCCGAGGTTTCCCGGCTTGAAGTAGTACTTCTCCCAGAAGCCCTTGACCTGCGGGATGTGGTGCTTGCGGTACTTGCCGAGGCAGGTACCGTCGGCGTCGATCACGGCTGCGGTGTTGTAGTAGAAGCCGGACTGCTCGATCTCGAAGACCGGTACGACGATCACCATGCCGGTCTCGCGGGCGAGTTCCTGCATCCGGCGGACGGTCGGCCCGTCGGGCACGGGCTCGGCCCAGCGGTAGTGCTCCGGCTCCTGGACCTGACAGAAGTAGGGGGCGTTGAAGACTTCCTGGAATCCGATGACCTGTGCGCCCCGACGGGCCGCCTCGCGGGCGTGCTCCTCGTGCTTCGCCACCATGGACTCGGTGTCGCCGGTCCAGGTGGCCTGGACCAGTGCGGCACGTACGACGTTGGCCATGAGCTGCTCCTTCGACGCGACGTCCGAGCCTCTACGCCCGTAGAAACGGCCCGTAGAGGGACGAACGTAAGCCTCATGAAGGTCCTTGCCAAGACCATCGTCGTTAACCCGCGGAGTCGATCACGTTTCACACTCCTTAGGGTGATCCGCACGACCGGTCAGGCGGTGAACCCGGCAACCCGCAGGGCGTGGACGAGGTCCCAGTGGCGCTCTTCGGAGACGCTCCGGGCGGCCTCCAGGAGGAGCGGGACGAGGCGGCCGGGGTCGGCGGCGGCGCTGCGTGCGGCCTCCTCGGGGGTGCGGACCCGGACGTAGGCGTCCAGCAGGGCGCGCACCTCCCGCGGGCGGCCCTCGCCGGCCAGCCCGAGCACGGCGGCGCCGATCTCCGCGGCCGGCCGGGCGACCCCCTGGCGCAGCATCTGCAGCCCGTCCGCGGCCCTCCCGGCCGCCTCCAGGGCGTCGGCGGCGGCGACGAGGCGCTCGGCGGGCAGCGAGGCGGCCTCCCACAGCAGCGTGGCCCAGTCGGCGCCCAGCCCGGCGCGGTGCAGGCCGTCGGCGAGCAGCGGGAAGCGGGCGGCGGGCCAGTGCGTGATCTCGACCAGCAGCACATGCGCCTCACCGCTGCGCCCCTGCGCCCTCAGCTGCGCCAGCCGCTCGACGGCACCGGCGACGGCCGGCCCCGCCCCGGCGTCCGCCTCCGCCGCGGGCGACCGCACCGGTACGGCGGCTTCCGCCGCCCCGGCGAACCGGGCTCCTCGCGGCGTACGCCGACCGGCGGACACCTCCGGCGCGAGGGTGGGTCCCGCCTGCGGTACGACGGCCGGCGCCCCCTCGTCCTCGGCCATCCCGGCGAACCGCGCACTGCCGCGACGGCGCTTGCGGGGCTTGTCGGGTGCGGCGGGGCCGTGGGCCGCCGCCGGGATCGGTAACACCACCGCACTTCGGTCCAACTCGGCCATCCGCGCGCGGAGTTCGGTGCACCGGGCGCCGGCCCTGTCGTGGTCGTCCCGGGCCCATGCCAGGTCGAGGCGGAGGGCGTCGACCTCCTCGCGGGAGGTCGCCGCGGTGAGCAGACGACCGAGTTCGCCCTGGCGCTCGGCGGCGTACCGCTGCTCCCGGATCATGACGTCGAGGCGGTCGCCGAGGATGTCCCGGGCACCGGGCCGGGTGTCGTACGCCGAGACGGCGGCCGCGTGCAGGGAGCGGGCCCGCCCCTTCTCCGCACCGGCCGCGGCGGGGCCGTACGCCGCCGCGAGGTCCTGCAGCAGCGCCTCCAGCACGTCCCACGGCGGCACCTCGCTCCCGTCGAGACAGGCCTGCATGCCGTCCGGGTCGCGTTGCCAGAAGACCCCGCACCAGCCCCCGCCCTGGTCCAGGCGCCCCAGCAGACCGGTCAGGTAGTTCGCGAACTCCCCGACCGGTCCGGGGAGTTGATCCACCGCCATCGTCCGACTCCCGCCCGGCCGCCAGTACTCCGATCGGTAGGCAACACCAGCCGTGTTACGGGTCTGCTACGCACAGTTTTCGAGCAGGGTGCGAGGAGCTCATCACGGACCCCCGACCCGTGCGCGCCCCCCGCCCCCCGGTGCCCGTCAGACGACCGCCGGCGCGCACCGGGCGAGCAGCTCGTCCATGGACAGCCCGAGCACGCCGGCCAGTGCGGCCACCGTGAAGAAGGCCGGGGTCGGTGCCCGTCCGGTCTCGATCTTGCGGAGCGTCTCGGCCGAGATGCCCGCCTCGGCCGCGATGTCGGCCATGCTCCGCCCGCCGCGGGCCTCGCGCAGCAGTTGCCCGAGCCGTTCGCCGCGTTCGTGCTCTTCGGGAGTGAGAGGGGTCCGCACCATGGCGCCCATTCTAATACCACCCCGCACACCGGTCCCCATTTAAATACCGGTATAGTAATTGGCATGATGGAGTTGAAGACGAACACGTCGATCGACGCGATGCACGCGGCGGGCCAGGTCGTCGGGCGAGCCCTGACGGCCGTACGGCGGGCCGCGGACGTCGGCGTCTCCCTGCTGGAACTGGACGAGGTCGCCCGGGAGGTGCTGCGCGAGGCCGGGGCGTCCTCGCCGTTCCTCGGCTACCGCCCCTCCTTCGCCCCCACCCCCTTCCCGGCGGTGCTCTGCACCTCGGTCAACGACGCGATCGTGCACGGCATCCCCACCCGCTACCGCCTGCGCGACGGGGACCTGGTCTCCGCCGACTGCGGCGCCACCCTGGACGGCTGGGCGGGCGACTCGGCGATCAGCTTCACGGTCGGCCGGCCCCGCCCGGCGGACCTGCGCCTGATCGACGCCGCCGAGCGGGCCCTGGCGGCCGGCATCGAGGCGGCCGTCGTCGGCAACCGCATCGGCGACATCGCCCACGCCGTCGGCCGGGTCTGCCGGACGGCCGGCTACGGCATCCCCTCCGGCTTCGGCGGCCACGGCGTGGGCCGCCGCATGCACGAGGACCCGGAGGTCCCCAACGAGGGGCGCCCCGGCCGGGGCATCCCGCTGCGCCACGGCATGGTCCTGGCGATCGAGCCGATGCTGATCGCGAGCGGCAAGGACGCCTACTTCGAGGCGGACGACGGCTGGACCCTCCTGACGAGCGACGGCTCGCGCGCGGCGCACGCCGAGCACACGGTGGCGATCACGGAATCAGGGCCTCGCATCCTCACCGCACGCGAGACCACCTGAGGCACGCGGGCCGCCGCACGCTGAGACAGGCTGACGCACAAGGGCAACCGCACCCTGAGGCACGCGGGCCGCCGCACGCTGAGCCTGAGACAGGGGGGCAAGGGCAGGCTGACGCACGCGGGCAACCACAGCCTGAGGCACGCGGGCAAGGGCACGCCGAGGCACCCGGGCCACCGCACGCCGAGCCTGAGACAGGCGGGCAAGGGCAGGCTGACGCACGCGGGCAACCACACGCTGAGGCGCACGGGAACGGGCACGCCCAGGTACACGGGCAACCGCAGCGCGGCGGCTGCGGGCCACCGCGCGACCGGCCGCGACGGGTCCCGCAGCCGTCCCGCGGCACGGCGCCTCCGTGCCGCGGGCGCCCCGCAGTGCCGCCCCCGGGCATCCGTGCCAAGGTGTTATGAACGAGCACCAAAGGAACGGAACGCCATGACCGACGGCTACCCTCCCGACCCCTTCGGTGAATTCCTGGGCCGCTTCTTCGGCGGCGCCCCCGGCGGAGCACAGAGCCCCCGCCACATCGACATCGGCCGCCTGCTCAGCCAGCCCGCCCGCGAGCTGGTCAGAGGGGCCGCCCAGTACGCCGCCGAGCACGGCAGCCGGGACCTGGACACCCAGCATCTGCTGCGCGCGGCCGTCGCGGCAGAGCCCACCCGGAGCCTGCTGAGCCGGGCCGGCACGGACCCGGACTCGCTCGCGACCGAGATCGACGACCGCTCGGGCCCGGTCCAGCACCCTCCGGGCGAGGCGCCCCCGCCGACCTCGCTGTCCCTCACCCCGGCCGTCAAGCGCGCCCTGCTGGACGCGCACGACATGGCGCGGGCGAGCGGCGCCGGATACATCGGCCCCGAGCACGTGCTGAGCGCGCTGGCGGCGAACCCGGACTCGGCGGCCGGGCACATCCTGAACGCGGCCCGCTTCCCGGCGGGCACCCTGCCGCCGGAGGCCCCGGAGTCCACCCAGACGCGCCCGGAGCGGCAGCGGCCCACCTCCACACCGACCCTCGACAAGTACGGCCGCGATCTGACCGATCTGGCCCGGCAGGGCCGCGTCGACCCGGTCATCGGCCGGGACGAGGAGATCGAGCAGACCATCGAGGTGCTGTCCCGGCGCGGGAAGAACAACCCCGTGCTGATCGGCGACGCGGGCGTCGGCAAGACGGCCATCGTGGAGGGGCTCGCGGAGCGGATCGCGGACGGGGACGTGCCGGACGTCCTGGCCGGGCGGCGGGTGGTCGCCCTGGATCTGACCGGGGTCGTCGCGGGCACCCGTTACCGGGGCGACTTCGAGGAACGGCTGAACACCATCGTGGAGGAGATCCGCGCCCACTCCGACCGGCTGATCGTCTTCATCGACGAGCTGCACACCGTCGTCGGCGCCGGTTCGGGCGGCGAGGGCGGTGCGATGGACGCGGGCAACATCCTCAAGCCCGCGCTCGCCCGGGGCGAGCTGCACATCGTGGGCGCGACCACGCTGGAGGAGTTCCGGCGCATCGAGAAGGACGCGGCCCTGGCCCGCCGGTTCCAGCCGGTCCTGGTGCCCGAGCCGACGGCCGAGGACACGGTCGAGATCCTGCGCGGGCTGCGCGACCGGTACGAGGCCCACCACCAGGTCCGCTACACCGACGAGGCGCTGGTGGCCGCCGTGGAACTGTCCGACCGCTATCTCACCGACCGCCGGCTGCCGGACAAGGCGATCGACCTGATCGACCAGGCGGGCGCGCGGGTGCGACTGGGTGCCCGGACGAAGGGCACGGACGTACGCGCGATGGAGCGCGAGGTCGAGCAGCTGGTCCGGGACAAGGACCAGGCGGTCGCCGACGAGCAGTACGAACAGGCCACCCGGCTGCGCGACCGGATCGGCGAGCTGAAGCAGCGGATCGCCGAGGCGAGCGGCGGCGACGAGGCGGACGAGGGGCTGAACCTGGAGGTGACGGCGGAGGCCATCGCCGAGGTGGTGTCCCGGCAGACTGGCATCCCGGTCAGCCGCCTGACCCAGGAGGAGAAGGAGCGGCTGCTCGGCCTGGAGCAGCATCTGCACCAGCGGGTGGTCGGCCAGGAGCAGGCGGTCGCCGTGGTCGCCGAGGCCGTGCTGCGCTCCCGCGCCGGGCTCGCCAGCCCCGACCGGCCCATCGGCAGCTTCCTCTTCCTCGGCCCGACGGGCGTCGGCAAGACCGAGCTGGCCCGCGCGCTGGCCGAGGCCCTGTTCGGCAGCGAGGACCGCATGGTCCGCCTCGACATGAGTGAGTACCAGGAACGGCACATGGTCTCCCGGCTGGTCGGTGCCCCGCCCGGGTACGTCGGTCACGAGGAGGCCGGCCAGCTGACCGAGGTGGTGCGCAGGCACCCCTACTCGCTGCTTCTGCTCGACGAGGTGGAGAAGGCCCACCCGGACGTCTTCAACATCCTCCTCCAGGTCCTGGACGACGGCCGCCTCACCGACTCCCAGGGCCGCACGGTGGACTTCACCAACACGGTCATCGTGATGACCAGCAACCTGGGCTCCGACGTCATCACCCGGCGGGGTGCCGGGATCGGCTTCGGGCCGGGCGGCGCGGACGCCGACGAGGAGGCGCGGCGCGAGCAGATCCTGCGGCCGCTGCGCGAGCACTTCCGGCCCGAGTTCCTCAACCGGATCGACGAGATCGTGGTCTTCCGGCAGCTGACGAGCGAGCAGCTGCGCCAGATCACGGACCTCTTGCTGGAGCGCACCCGCAGACTGCTGGACGGTCAGGACGTCGGGGTCGAGTTCACGGACGCGGCCGTCGACTGGCTGGCCGAGCACGGCTACCAGCCCGAGTACGGCGCCCGTCCGCTGCGCCGCACCATCCAGCGGGAGGTCGACAACCAGCTCTCCCGGCTGCTGCTGGACGGCACGATCGCCTCGGGCAGCCGGGTCACGGTGGACGTGCAGGGCGGGCGGCTGGACTTCCGTACGCAGGAAGCACCGCCGCCCGCCGGAGCCGAGAAGGCACCCCAGCCCGCAGCCCCGGAGGCCTAGCGATACGACGGTCGCCGGGCGTCCGGGACGCGACGGCCGCTCGGCGTGCGCGACACGACGGTCACCGGGACGTCCGGGACGTCCGGAGCACGGCGCGCACCGGGGTTCCCGGACAGGACACGGCGGTCGCCGGGGTTCCCGGACGGGACACGGCGATCACGGGGAGACGACGGCCGCGGGGACACGGCATTACGGCGTCGGACCCAGCCACGGCGTCGGACCCGGTCACAGCCCCGGATCCAGTCACGGCGTCGGATCCACCACCATCGCCGAGCCGCCACCGCGCCGTACCTTCTCGGCGGCGGCCAGCCACTTGCCGCCCGGCAGCCGCTGCACGCCGGTGGCCGCCCCGATCTCCGGGTTGAGCGAGAAGGAGTGGCCGATGGCCTCCAGCTTCCCCCTCAAGTCACTGTTGTAGAGGGCGGGTTCGAGTTCGGTCTTGGCCGCGTTGCGCTGGCTGGCACGCGGTGCTGCGATGGCGTCGACGAGCGGCAGGTGCCGGTCGAGGAACCCGGTCAGGGTCTGCAGCACGGTGGTGATGATGGTCGCGCCGCCGGGCGAACCGAGCGCCACCACGGGCCTGTTGTGCCGGTCGAGGACGATGGTCGGCGAGATGGACGAGCGGGGCCGCTTGCCCGGGCCGGGCAGGTTCGGGTCGTGCACGGCCGGGTCGGCAGGGGTGAAGGAGAAGTCGGTCAGCTCGTTGTTGAGCAGGAACCCCCGGCCGGGGACGGTCATGGCGCTGCCGCCGGTCTGCTCGATGGTCAGCGTGTAGGAGACGACGTTGCCCCACTTGTCGGCCACCGTGAGGTGGGTGGTGTTCTCGCCCTCGTACGTCGTCGGGGCCGCCTTGTCGCCGGCGGCGCAGGCGCGGGGGTGGCGCGGATCGCCGGGCGCGAGCGGGCTGGTGAGCACCGCGTCGTCCGTGATGAGACACGCGCGCGAGTCGGCGTACCGCTGCGACAGCAGGTCCTTCGTCGGTACGTTCTCGAAGGCGGGGTCGCCGACCCAGCGTCCGCGGTCGGCGAAGGCGATGCGGCTGGCCTCGATGTAGTGGTGCAGGTACTGCACCTCGCTCGCCTTGGAAAGGTCGGTCCTCTCCAGGATGTTGAGCGCCTCGCCGACCGTGGTGCCGCCCGAGGAGGAGGGGGCGATGGAGTACACCTTCAGACCGCGGTACGAGGTGTCCGTGGGCCTTTGGAGCTTGGCGTGGTAGGCGGCCAGGTCCTTGTCCGACAGCTTGCCGGGGCGGGCGTTCCAGCCGGAACCCGGGTCCACCGGCGGCTTGTCGACCGTGTCGACGATGTCCCGGCCGAGGTCGCCGTGGTAGATCGCGCCGACGCCCTTTCCGGCCAGCTCCCGGTAGGTCCGGGCCAGGTCGGGGTTCTTGAAGGTGGAGCCGACGACCGGGAGCTGCCCGCCGGGCAGGAACAGCTTGGCGGTGTCCGGGAAGTAGCGGAACCGGGTCTCGTTGGACGCGGTCTGCGAGCGGAAGGTGTCGTCCACCGTGAAGCCGTCGCGGGCTATCCGCTCGGCCGGCTTCAGGACCGTGCCGAGGTTCCTGCTGCCCCACTGGTCCAGCGCCGTCTGCCAGGTGGCGGGCGTGCCCGGGGTGCCGACGCTCAGACCGCTGCTGACGGCGTCGGCGAAGGCGAGCGGCTTGCCGTTCTCCACGAACAGGTTCGAGTCGGCGCTCAGCGGCGCGGTCTCGCGGCCGTCGATGGTGTGCACGGTACGGGACT
Organism: Streptomyces sp. NPDC107581; assembly: GCF_055657175.1. Lineage (NCBI taxonomy): Bacteria > Bacillati > Actinomycetota > Actinomycetes > Kitasatosporales > Streptomycetaceae > Streptomyces > Streptomyces sp. NPDC107581. The sequence goes on along the minus strand of NZ_JBVKBH010000022.1, from coordinate 114,914 downwards.
TGGCGTCGTAGTAGACGAAGTAGCCGCCTCCGCCGATGCCGGCCGAGTAGGGCTCGGTGACGCCGAGCGCCGCGGCCGTGGCGACGGCCGCGTCGACCGCGTTGCCGCCCTTCTTGAGCACCTCGATGCCGGCGGCGGAGGCGTCCGGATCGACGCTCGCCACGGCGCCGCCATAGCCGACGGCCACCGGAACCTTCGCGGGCGTGCCGCTCGTCGCGGCGGGGGGCGCTGCCGCCCCCACCGACACCATGGCGGCCGAGACCGCCAGAACCGCCAGTTTCCGCGTGCCAGAGCGACCCATCCGAACCCTCCCGTCGGAACCGTCCGCGCAGCCTAACGAGATTGCCGTACCCCCGACAGTACGCCTGGGGCGCCCGCCACACGAACGTCACACATCGAACACCGGTACGTACCTGTCGCCCGGGCCCGCTACCATGCGCGGCCATGAACGACGACGTGCGCAACATCGTCCTGGGCCTGGTGGCGACCGGGATCTCGGCCTCGCTGGGCTGGATCGCCCGCACCGGTCTGTGGCGCCGCAAACTACGGCGCAAGCAGACGTTCTTCGGGCTGCCGGACCATTCGGAGTCGCTGCTGGTGGTCAACCGCAACGCGGGCGGGGCGGACCTCGCGGTGATGCGCTACGACGTGTTCGCCCTGCTGGAACTCGCCGCCCTCATCAAGGACTGCAACGCGCACGCCCAGGTCGTGGCGCACGATGCCATCCAGCAGGGGTTCGGTGAACGCACGGAGTTCTGTCTGGGCGGGCCGGTGTCCAACCGCCGGATGGCCGCCCACCTCCCCTCGCTGCTCCCGGGCGTGCAGATGGACGCCGATGCCGAAGCGGGGCCGGAGCCTGGTGCTTTCCGGATCGGCGGGGAGGCCTATCCCTTGGAGCGGGGCCGCAGCGAGTACGTGCTCCTGGCCCGGCTGACCGCGGGCGGACGGCAGGACGCCCGCCCGGTGTTCCTCTTCTGCGGGCAGCGCGCGATAACCAATCAGGCCGCGACCCGCTATCTGGCCCGGGAACACGAGCGGCTGGCCCGCAAGTACGGCACCGGCTCCTTCGTCCTGCTGCTGAAGGTGGTCAACTCGCAGGCGTACGGCCCGGATGTGGTCGACCTGGTGGCGGACGTGACGCGGGCGGCACGGACGCCGCTGCCGGAACCCGAGCCCGTACAGTCGTAGAAATCTTTACCGGTGCGTAACTTACCGACGGGTTACTTACGGTAAGGTCGCGCGGTTACCGTCGGGTCACTTTGAACTTGAACCAGTGAGGAGTGACCCATGGGACACGGTCGCACCACCCTGCGCAGCTCGGCCGTCGGAGCCGTGTGCGCGGCGCTGATCGCCGGAACCGTCGTCGGCCTGGCTCCGGCCGCGCAAGCCGCCCCGTCCGTCCGCTTCGTGGACATCACCGGCGACGGGGGCACCGTACTGAAGGCGAACGTCGTCGCGCCCGCCGGCTCCGACGGCTCGCAGCGCTACCCGCTCATCGTGCTGCCCACGAGCTGGGGGCTGCCGCAGGCGGAGTACCTCGCACAGGCGCAGAAACTCGCCGACTCCGGCTATGTGGTGCTCACATACAACGTACGGGGGTTCTGGCAGTCCGGCGGCCAGATAGAAGTGGCCGGTCCGCCGGACATAGCGGACGCCTCCAAGGTCATCGACTGGGCTCTCGCCAACACCCCTGCGGATCCGGGCCACATCGGCATGGCGGGCGTCTCCTACGGCGCCGGCATCAGCCTGCTCGCCGCCGCACACGACAAGCGGATCAAGGCCGTCGCCGCGCTCAGCGGCTGGGCCGACCTGATCGCCTCCATCTACTCGGGCCGCACCCAGCACATCCAGGCGGCCGCCGTACTGGACGGCGCCGGCACCCTCACCGGCCGTGAGAGCCCCGAACTGCGCGAGATCTTCGACAACCTGTACTCCTCCAACCTGTCCAAGGAACAGGAGATGATCGACTGGGGCCGGAAGCGCTCGGCCGCGACCTACCTCGACCAGCTGAACAAGAACGGCGCCGCGGTCATGATGGCCAACGCCTGGGGCGACACGGTCTTCCCGGCCAACCAGTACGCCGACTTCTACGAGAAGCTCACTGTGCCCAAGCGGCTGGAGCTGCGCCCCGGCGACCATGCGACCGCCGAGCTGACCGGTCTGTTCGGGCTGCCCAACGACGTGTGGACCGACACCGGGCGCTGGTTCGACCACTACCTCAAGGGCGCCGACAACGGCATCGACCGTGAGCAGCCCGTCCAGCTGAAGTCCCGTAGCGCGGGGGGATACGAGGGCTACCCGGACTGGAAGTCGGTCGGCGCGACCCGCCGGAAGATCGAGCTGGCGGGCTCCACCACGATCCACGCGAACGTCGACTCGGGCGCGGACGGCGGAATCGTCTTCCTCTCCAGCATCCTGGACCAGGTCGCCCAGCTGCCGCCCGTCGCCTCGATCCCGCTGCTGCCGCGCCGCTGGGCGGCCGTGTGGCAGTCCCAGCGGTACGGCACGGCCCAGCAGGTGCGCGGGACGGCCTCGCTGCACACCACGCTCACGCCGACCAACGAGAGCGGCACCCTCGTCGCCTACCTGTACGACGTGGGCCCGCTCGGCTTCGGGAAACTGGTCACCAACGCGCCCTACACCTGGCACGGGCGGACGCCCGGCACGCCGTTCGACGTGGACCTCGACCTGTTCTCCACGGCCTACGACGTCCCCGTCGGGCACCGCCTCGCGCTGGTGGTCGACACGGTCGACCCGCTCTACATCGAGCACAACCCGTCCGGCGCGCAGCTGACCTTCTCCTCGCCCCCGGACGACCCGTCGTACGTGTCCGTCCCCGTGCGCGAGCAGTGATCTCCGGCTGCCGCCGGACGAGCCTGGCCCGTGTGAACTGCCACCCCCCTACGGTCTCGGGGCCGTGGGGGGCTCCCCACCCGGCAGCAGCGTCCCAGGCTCGGCCGTGGCGACCGCCACGGCTTCGGTCTTGGGACTGCGCTGCTCACGCCGGGACACCCAGCCGGCGAACCACGAGAGCAGCATGCACATCCCGATGTAGATCGGCGAGATCACCATCACCACGGGGATGAACGGCAAATCGTAGTCGAGGTTCGAGGCGATGAGCTTCCCGGCGTGGAGGAACTCCTCGTAGGTGATGAGATAGCCGAGGGAGGTGTCCTTCAGGGCCACCACCAACTGGCTGATGATGGCGGGCAGCATCGCCCGTACGGCCTGCGGTACGAGGACGTGCGCCATCACCTGGGTCTTGCGCATGCCGAGCGCGAACGCGGCCTCGTTCTGGCCGCGTTCGACGGCGTTCACGCCGGAGCGGAAGACCTCGGCGAGTACCGAGCCGTTGTAGAGGGTGAGCCCGGCGACGAGTGCGGGCAGCGGCTGCACCTTCAGCGCCACGAAGATGAAGAAGATCATCACCAGCACGGGCATGGCACGGAAGAACTCCACGACGAGCGTGGCCAGCCAGCGCACCGGCCGGTGGTCCGACAGCCTTCCGGTGGCCAGCAGCCCGCCCAGGGCCAGCGAGCAGACGGCCGCGATCCCGAACGCCCTGAGCGTGTTGCCGAGACCGCGCAGGAGCAGTTCCTGGATGCCCTTGTACTCGAAGGGCATCCACTTGGTGGCGGTGAACTGGCCGGTGTCGAAGAGGAGGTACAGGATCCAGGCGACCAGAGCGAGCAGGACGACGGTGGACAGGACACCGTACGCGCGATGCCGTCGTCTGGTGACGGGCCCTGGAATGTCGTAGAGCGCGGTGGCTGCCTGCGCCCCGGTCATCGGGCCACCCCCCACGTCCGTTCCAGCAGGTTGAACAGGGCGCTGATGGCGAGCGTGATGATCAGGTAGCCGACGGCGATCCAGACGAAGGTCCACACGATGTTGTAGCCGAGTTCGTTGATGGTCTTGTAGGTGCCGAGCAGCTCGGTGACGCTGAACGCGCCCGCGATCGCGGAGTTCTTGGCGAGCGCGATGAGCGTGGAGCCGACCGGTGGGATCACCGAGCGGAACGCCTGCGGCAGCACGACCAGGGACAGCGTCTGACGGAAGGTCATGCCGAGGCTGCGGGCCGCCTCGCCCTGCCCGGTGGGCACGGTGTTGATGCCGGAACGCAGGGCCTCGCAGATGAACGCGGAGGTGTAGCAGCCCAGGGCGAGGACCGCGAACACCTGGAAGGGCAGGACGAGTCCGAACCGCGGCAGTCCCAGCAGCACCGCGAAGAAGAGCAGGGTGAGCGGGGTGTTGCGCAGGACGGTGACCCACGCCGTGCCGAAGACCCGCAGGGAGGCGACCGGCGCGACCCGGAAGGAGGCCATCACGAAGCCGAGCACCAGCGCCAGCAGGGAGGAGTAGAGGGTCAGTTGCACCGTGCCGAGGAAGCCCTCCCAGTAGATCGGGAAGTTGTCTGTCAGTACCTTCATGCCGTCCTCGCTCAGCTCGCCGGATAGCGGTCGATCGCGGGCGGGTGGGGAGCGGGCACGCCGGACAGGCCGAGCGTCGCCTCGTACGCCTTCTTCCAGTCGCCGTTCTTCTCGCGTGCCTCCAGTGCGTCGTCGAGGGCGAAGCGCAGGGCGTTGTCGCCGCGCGGGACGCCGATGCCGTACGGCTCCTCGGAGAAGGGCTTGCCGACGACCTTGAGTTCGCCGGGGGCCTTCGCCGCGTAGCCGATGAGGATGGCGTCGTCGGTGGTGACCGCGTCGACCTGGTAGGTGAGCAGGTTGTCGACGCAGACCGAGTAGGTGTCGTAGGCGACCGCGATGGCCTTCGGATAGTCGGCCTTGATGCGCTGGTACGGCGTCGAACCGGCTGCCGAGCAGACGCGTTTGCCGTCGAGGTCCTGGGGGCCGTGGATGTCGTTCTCGTTCCTGCGGACGAGGAGGGACTGGCCGGCCAGGTAGTAGGGCCCGGCGAAGCCGACCAGCTTCTTGCGGTTGTCGTTGATGGTGTAGGTGCCGACGTAGTAGTCGATCTGGCCGTTCTGCAGGGCGGTCTCACGGTTGGCGGAGGCGATCGTACGGAAGTGGACGGCCTTCGGCGGGAAGCCGAGGGAGGCGGCCATCATCTTGGCGATCTCGATGTCGAAGCCGGAGTAGGTGCCGGTGGCCGGGTCCTTCTCACCGAGGTAGGGCTGGTCCTCCTTGGCGCCGACGACGAGGTAGCCCCGCTTCTTGGCGCGGGTCCAGGTCGTGGAGCCGGGCAGACTGAAGCCCTCGGCGACCTGGTAGACGGGGAGCTTGTCGGCCGCCGGGCCCTTGCCGGGCGGGCTGCCCTCCTTGCCGCAGGCGGCGGCGAGCAGGGCGAGCACTCCGCAGAGGGCGTGCAGGGTGCACAGGGCACGGGGCACACGGGTGGTACGGAACATGGGTCGCACTCCCCCGGTCAGTGCTTGAGGATCTTGGAGAGGAAGTCCTTGGCCCGTTCGCTGCGCGGGTTGGTGAAGAACTCCTCCGGGCTGCGGTCCTCGACGATCCGGCCGTCGGCCATGAAGACGACCCGGTTGGCGGCGGAGCGGGCGAAGCCCATCTCATGGGTGACGACGACCATGGTCATGCCCTCGCGGGCCAGCTGCCGCATGACCTCCAGCACCTCGTTGATCATCTCGGGGTCCAGGGCGGAGGTGGGCTCGTCGAACAGCAGGGCCTTGGGTTCCATGGCGAGGGCGCGGGCGATGGCCACGCGCTGCTGCTGGCCGCCGGAGAGCTGCGCCGGGTACTTGTCGGCCTGGTTCAGCAGTCCGACGCGGTCGAGGAGTTCCCGGGAGCGGCGGTGGGCGTCCTCCTTCTTGCGTCTGCGGACCTTGATCTGTGCGAGGGAGACGTTCTGCAGGACCGTCTTGTGGGCGAAGAGGTTGAAGGACTGGAAGACCATGCCGACCTCGGCGCGGAGCCGGGCGAGGGCCTTGCCCTCCTCGGGCAGCGGCCGCCCTTCGAGCCTGATCGTCCCGGACTGGATGGTCTCCAGCCGGTTGATCGTCCTGCACAGCGTCGACTTTCCCGACCCGGACGGGCCGATGACCACGACCACCTCGCCCTTGGCGACGGTGAGGTCGATGTCCTGCAGGACATGCAGGTCCCCGTAGTACTTGTTGACGTCACGCAGTTCGATCAACGGATCGACGGCCATCCGCAGCCCTACTCACTCTCTGCTGTGTCGTGGTTGCCGCAAACTATCCAGACACCGGTGGAGTGGAGGGACGACACGCACTTTTCGGGCAATAGCCGTATTTATGGCGCGCTTATCCGCGGGCGGTCAGGCCTCGGCGAGCTCCGCATACAGCTGCGACAGCTCGGGGGCACCGCTCGCGGCCCACGACCGGCCGGACTCCACGACCTCGACCTCGCGGCCGGAGGCGAGCCGCAGAACGGGCTCGCCGTCGGACCGGATCTCCCATACGGCGCCGGGCACGGTACGCACCACGACCGTGCCCAGGTACAGCCCGGCGTCATTGCCCAGCCAGATCAGGGTCTCCGCGTCCTCGCGCCAGCGTGGCACCAGCTGGTCCAGGGCCTCCAGGGACGCCGGTGTGTCATCGAGCCGGACGCCGGCCTGAGCCGCCTGTGAGCGCAGCAGTTCGCACTCGGACAACAGCGCGGCGATCCCCTCGGGGTCGGTGGGGAGCCCTCCCGCGCTCGAATGAGCCCGCGCGGGGGCACCCCCGTCGTCACCGCTCTTCTTGTGCCGGTGGCCCAGGAACGGAATGTTCATGGGCCCAGCGTGGCATCACACGTCGAGGTCGACCACTACCGGCGCGTGATCGGAGGCGCCCTTGCCCTTGCGCTCCTCGCGGTCGACGTAGGCGTCCTTGACGGCCTTCGCGAAGGGCTCGTTTCCGTACACCAGGTCGATGCGCATGCCGCGGTTCTTGGGGAAGCAGAGCTGGCGGTAGTCCCAGTACGTGTAGGGGTGGTCGTACTTCAGGGGCCGCGGGACGACGTCGGCCAGACCCGTCTCGCGCAGGGACACGAGCGCGGCACGCTCGGCGGGGGTGACATGGGTGAGGCCCTCGAAGGCGGCCACGTCGTAGACGTCGTCGTCGGTCGGCGCCACGTTGTAGTCGCCCAGGACCGCGAAGGGGCGGCTGCCGGACGCGTCACCGGCGACGGCGGCCTTCAGGGCCTCGAACCACTGGAGCTTGTAGGCGTAGTGCGGGTGGTCCACCTCGCGGCCGTTGGGCACGTACACCGACCAGACACGGACCGGGCCGCAGGTCGCCGAGATGGCGCGCGGCTCGGTCACGCCGTCGTAGCCGGGGTCGCCGGGCAGGCCCTTGACGACGTCCTCCAGGCCGACGCGGGAGAGCACCGCCACGCCGTTCCACCGGCCGGTCGCGTGGACCGCCGCCTCGTAGCCCAGCTCGCGCAGCTGGTCGAACGGGAACTGCTCCTCGGCGATCTTGGCCTCCTGGAGGCAGAGCACGTCGGTGCCGCTGCTCTCCAGCCAGGCCAGCAGCCTCGGGAGGCGGGCGGTGATCGAGTTCACGTTCCAGGTGGCGATGCGCATGTTCCACAACCTACCCGGCGGGTGTGACAACCCGGCGCCGGCTCAGAGGTCGGCCGTCCCGCCCGGGGCCAGCCGCTGGTGGTCGGTGCCGCCCAGGGCGCCGATCTGACGGTCGTAGATCGGCCGGGCCAGGTCGGTCAGCAGGGCGTCGTGGACGTCGTAGGCGCGCTGCGGCTTGAGTTCACGGACGTAGTCGATGACCTCGGCGATCTTGTTCCAGGGTGCCATCACCGGAAGCATCAGGGTCTCCACCGGGTGGTCCGGGACGGTGAGGGCGTCGCCGGGGTGGAAGACCCTGCCGCCGTCGATCAGATAGCCGACGTTGGTGATGCGCGGGATGTCCGGGTGGATCACGGCGTGCAGCTCGCCGTGGACCTGGACGTCGAAGCCCGCGGCGGTGAAGGTGTCGCCGTGGCCGACGGTGTGCACCCGGCCGGGGAAGGCGGCCGTGATCTGTTCCGCGACGGACGCCAGGGTCCAGATCCCGGCGGCCGGGTTCGCCTCCAGCGCGGCCCGCAGCCTGCCCTCGTCGAAGTGGTCCGGGTGCTCGTGCGTGACCAGGATCGCGTCCGCGCCGACCGCCGCGTCCTGCTCGCTGAAGCCGCCGGGGTCGATGACGAGCGTCCGCCCGTCCTTGTCGAGGCGGACGCAGGCGTGGGACTTCTTGGTGAGCCTCATGCCACCTCATCCTGCCGGGTCCCGGCCCCCGCCGGCCTCACCCGGCGGGTGTGGTCTCCTCGCGGATGACCTGCTGGGCCACCTTGAACGCGCTGTTCGCCGCCGGGACGCCGCAGTACACGGCGGCCTGGAGCAGCACTTCCTTGATCTCGTCCGGGGTGAGGCCGTTGCGCAGCGCGGCCCGGGTGTGGAAGGCCAGCTCGTCCAGGTGGCCGCCGGCGACCAGTGCGGTGAGCGTGACACAGCTGCGGGTACGGCGGTCCAGGCCCGGCCGGTCCCAGATCTCCCCCCAGGCGTAGCGGGTGATGAACTCCTGGAAGTCGCCGGAGAAGTCGTCGGCCTGCGCCAGCGCCCGGTCGACGTGTGCATCGCCCAGCACCTCCCGGCGGACCTTCAGCCCCGTCTCGTACCGGTCCGGCGGCCCGAGCGGCTGGGGCGGCGGTCCGGCCGGTGCGATCTCGGCGACGGGCACCGGCTGCGGCGGCGGGGCGATGGCCGGGTTGACCGGGGCGGCGGGCAGGGCCGTCTGGCCGGTGTCGAAGGGCTGCTGCCAGGCGGTGGAGAAGTGCCGCACCAGCAGGTCGGTGACGGCGGCGGGCTGCTCGACCGGCACCAGATGGGAGGCGCCGGGCACGACCGCTAGCCGGGCGTCCGGTATCCCGGCGACCAGGGTACGGGCCTCGGCCGGGCCGGTGACCTGGTCGTCGGAGCCGACCAGCACCAGGGTCGGCACGCCGACCCGGCCCAGCTCGGGCCGGACGTCGAACCCGGCCAGGGCCTCGCAGGCGGCTATGTAGCAGCCCGGGTCGGTGGTGCGCACCATCTGCACGGCCCACTCGGTGATCGCGGGCTGGGCGGCGGCGAACCCGCCGGTGAACCAGCGGTCGGGCGCGGTCCGGGCGATCGGGTCGAGCCCGTTGGTCCGGACGATCACCCCGCGCTGGCGGAACTCGTCGGCGGTGCCGAACCGGGGCGAGGTGGCGACCAGGGCGAGCGAGGCGAGCCGCTCCGGATGGCGCAGCGCCAGCTCCAGGCCGATGGCGCCGCCCAGCGCGCAGCCGGCGTAGCCGAAGCGCTGCACGCCGAGCGCGTCCAGCGTGGCCAGGAGGCGGGTCGCCAGGTCCTCGACGGAGCCGGCCGGGTGGGCGGGAGAACCGCCGTGGCCCGGCAGATCGAACCGGAAGACCCTCCACTGCTTCGTCAGCTCGGGGACCTGGCGGTCCCACATGTGCCATGTGGTACCCAGTGAGGGACCCAGGATGAGGACTGGGGCGTCTTCCCGCCCGTCGAAGCGGTACTGCAGGGTGTTCGGTGGTGTCTCGCTCACCCGGCCGAGCCTCTCATCCGTCACGACAGCCGCTATGAGCGGGGTCGTGACTGCAGCTGTCCGACCAGGTGGAAGACCTCCCGGGCCGCGTAGCGTCTGAGGCAACGGGCACCGCAGCCGCATGGGCATCCCGGTGCGTGTCCACTCCCAGCACCACCTCCCCTGTCGGGCGGCGACGGCGGGTCTCCGGAGCAGGCGACGTACCGGACCTGGTCGATGTGGACATGCCGCTCCCCCTCCGGTCCGGTGGCGTGTCGCGTTGCCGGTACGGGGCCTCGTCGGGCCGTCGGAATCGTGAGGACGCCACAACGATCGGCAGGCCCCTGTCGGGACACACCCCGTCGGCCCGGCACCGACAGCGCACCATCCCGGCCGACGGCCAACACTGTGACACCGGGACACTTCGGTCAGCGAAATCATGAGTCAGACCCCGGACCCGGGACGGCACACGCCTATCCTTCTGCCCCTCCCGGCCCCCGAGCCCCTTGTGTACAGATCCGACCACCGACCGACACCATGCGGCACCTGGCGTTCGTTGACGCCAGGGAAACGAGCGTTGGCTGGTGTCTCACCCGCCCGGCCCACTCATCTGTCACCGGAGACGCTGGTACAGCGTGACCCGCCGGCCCCGGACCTGTTTGTCCGCCACGACCGTGAAGTGGGCGGCCAGCACGGCGGCCTTGGTCCTGTCCCGCTCCGCGGAGACCGGCCGGGACACGCGGGATGCGTCGGTGACGAGCAGTATGCGCCGGTGAGCCAGCATCGCGGCGCTTATCCGTCGCGGAGCGGCCTCCTCGCCCTTGAGCGTCCCGGACTCCACGGGGAGCTCGGCGAGCGCGAGATCCCGCAGCCCGGCGAAGTCGCGGGGGGAGACCAGTGCGGTGTCGCGCCGGGCCGCCGGGATGAAGAGGATCCCATCGCCGGGCCTCTTCAACTGCCGTACCTCACCGGCCACCGACAGCACGTCGTCGACCCGGCTGCCGGGGGACCGCTTGGCCAGGGACTGCGGCATCAGCGCCGCCACCGCCACCAAGAGCGCCAGCGGGACGAGCCACCGCGACCCACGTGGGAACCGGGGTGCGGCCGCACGCACCGCCGTGGCCAGCGCCGTGCCGATCAGCAGGGCCAGGCCCAGCATCGTGAAGAGCACGTAGCGGTCCAGGAACACGGGTTTGACGACGGAGATCCCGACGAGGGCGAGTTGGGGCACCGCCAGCAGCGGCAGCCCGACGACCGCCACCGACAGCCGGCCCGCCTCCGGTCCGTCCAGCAGTGCGCAGAGTCCGCCGATCGCCAGCAGGACCGCCGGGCCGATCAGCATGTGCCACGTCAGCGGGGGGATCCAGGAGACCTGGTCGGACTGGCTCCGGCTGAAGAGGATCAACGGCGAGGCGGCGGCGGCTGCCGCCGCCGCGGCCACCGCCCAGCGTGCGAGGGTCCTGCGTCCGGCCCCCGCCCACACGAGGGTCGCCAGGTGCGCGGGCAGGATCAGCAGGGACAGCCAGTTCAGCAGCGCGCACAGCAGGACCGTGCCCGAGTACGCCAGCCAGCGGCCCGTTGCGCGGCGCTCGCCGAACACGGTCACCAGCAGCAGCGTCGAGACGCCGGCCCCGGCCGCCACCAGTGCGTACGGACGGCCCTCCTGGAGGTAGAACTGCACGGCCGGCAGCAGCCCGAAGGCCAGCCCTCCCCCGAGGCCGGCCCACACTCCCGCCAGGCGTTGCCCGATGGCCGCCACGCAGATGGCGGCCACCGCCATGGCCAGGACCGAGGGCAGCCGCAGGGTGGTGGTGCTCGCCCCGAAGCAGGTGAACAACCCGTGCATCAGCAGGTAGTACAGCCCGTGCACGACATCGACCCGCCCCAGCATGTGCCAGATGTCGGGGACGGACCGCAGGGCCACCTGCCAGGTGGCGGCTTCGTCCCGCCAGACGCTGTGCTGCCGGGACAGGCCCCACATCCCCAGCGCGACGGTCCACGGCAACGGGACCAACCACAGGGGGATGCGGAGGCGGGCGACGGTGACATGACTGTTCATCTAGGCGGCCAGGGCCTCGTCATGGAAGGCGAACACGGAGTCGCACCGGTCGCGGACGCGGTCGTCGTGGGTGGCTATGACCACCGCGCAGCCGGCTTCGCTCATCTCCCGGAGGATGTCGACGACCACCGTGGCATTGGTGTGGTCGAGGGCACCGGTCGGCTCGTCGGCGAGAACCAGGCCCGGCTGCTTGACGAGGAGCCGGGCGAGCGCCACACGCTGCTGTTCGCCGCCGCTGAGGCGGTGGACCTTCTCGGTCTCCCGCCCCGCCAGGCCGACGCGGCTGAGGGCCTCGGCGACAGCGGCGTCGCTCCGGTCGCGCAGGGACCGCCGTGGTGCGGCCGCGACCTTCAGGTTCGCCGCCACATCGGCGTTCTCGATCAGTGCGTAATTCTGGAAGAGGTATCCCAGAACGTCACGGCGGAACAGCCGGCTCTGACGCGGACCGAACCCGGTGATGTCCTTCCCCTCGTACAGGATCTGCCCCGAGCTCGGCTTGTCGAGCAGGCCGATGCAGTTGAGGAGGGTGGACTTCCCCGAGCCGCTGGGGCCTACGAGGGCGACCATCTCGCCACGGCCGACGGAGCGGGTGACGTCGGACCACAGGGTCCGGGTGCCGAAGGTCTTCGACAGCTTGACGATCTCGATCACGGGAGTGCTCCTGCTGGACGGAGGGAACGGGCCCGGTGCGGTGCTCACGCGCCGGCCACCCCCTCCTTGACGATGCGCCGGTGAAACGCCCGGAGAGCGAGGAGAACGGCGCAGAATTCGACGGCGACCAGTCCGGCGATGGTGGCGAGGTCCAGTGCCGTGACATGGACAGGGGGGTAGGGGGCGGGGATGCCCTGGGAGGTGATGTCCTTCAGCTCCTGGTTCTGCTGCCAGGCCCGGATGGGCACCCACCAGGCCAGGAAGACCGCGAGAAGGCCCTCGACGGACAGAATGCTGCGGTGGATCGAGGCGAACCGCCAGCCGTTGATGTGCTGCGCGAATATCGCGTCCGCGTTCTTGCGCGCATGGATGACGCAGACACCGAGTCCGGTGATGAGGAGGACGCCCACCGCCGCGACGAGGTCGAAGAGCTGCAACCGGAACGCGTTGCGGGCGTCGCGCAGCTGCGCGGCGGCGTTCTGCCCCACCGGGTTCACGGCTGCCACGTACGTCTGCAGTTCGCCGTCGTGAGCCGCCAGCGCACGCAGGACGTCCCCGGGGTCGGGGAAGACGATCCCGTCCTGCGTCGCGAACGTGGTGTACGCGTCGTCGGTGAGGATCCTCGAGCCGTCGGGCACCACGACGAGGACCGGGTCGCGCACCAGCGACCGGTCGTCGTCCGGGCTGTACGCCATGTTCGGGCTGAGGTTGCCCGAGTTGTAGGCGAAGATCCGCTGACCGCTCCTGGCCTGCAGCGTCTCGACCTCGACCCGCCGGCGCAGTGCCGGATCCAGCCGGCCGAACACGTCGGGGACCGTCGCCCTGATGTCCGCTGTATACGGCGCCAGGGACTGCGGAACGATCAGCCGCACCGCGCGGTCCTCCGGGGCCTTCCCGTCGTGCGGCACCGGGGTGTACCGCCGTCCGTTCGGGTCGAGGACCGGCTGCTCGGCGAGGAAGGTCTCGTTGACGACGAGGATCTCCCCCTCGGGGAGGCGCGAGTCGGCGGAGACGCTCTGCAGATCGCGCCGGCCGGCGACGACGATCTCGCCCGCCGCGTCGGATGTGCGCAGCCATCGGCCCACGTGCGTCACCACGGCGTCCGTGTCACCGCCCCAGCTGCCGTTGAGGCGGATGGTGACGGCGTCGTCGGCCTTGGCGTAGACGTCCTGGTTGTCCTGGCGGGCCAGCACGTGCTGCCCCGCCAGGGTGACGTCCATGGCGAACCCCAGGGCGAGCAGCACCGCGGGGACGCGCACCAGGTACGTGGCGAGGAAGGCCGTCCTGGCGGGCAACTCGCCCTTGAGGGCGCGCAGTACCTCTACCTTGAACGTCAGGGCGAGCACGGCGGCATGGGCGGCCAGCACGAGCAGGACGAGCAGAACGGCGAGGCACCCGGCCACGGCGGCGAAGAGGCCCAGCCAGGCGAAGCCGTTGTAGAGGCCCAGGAGGGCCAGAACCGCTGCCGTGACGGCACCGGCCGCGACCGGCCAGAATCCCGCCAGCTGTCCGAGGTCGCGCAGGAGGACTCCGGTGAACGACCTGCCCTGCAGGCGCAGCACCCCGTAGGTCCGCGCGCCGAGCAGCACACTCGCGCCCGTCATCGTCACGGCAGCGAGCGCGACCACGGCGAAGGACCAGAAGAGGTCGTCGTCCGTGAAGGACGCGGCCAGGTCGCCGGGCGCGAGCGGGTGCTGCACGCTCGCGGTCAGGCCGAGACGGGCGAGTTCGGCCGTCAGCATGTCCGCGGCGCCGGGCGCGCCGAAGACGTAGTAGAAGCCGCGGGGGTCCCGCTGCCCGATCTCGGCCAGCGGGTGCACCTCGGTGTCGGCGTGCCTGCTGAAGCCGGGGTATCCGTCGGTCAGCCACGAGGCGGCGTCGGCCTTCGGGTCACCGGTGGTGAGGTACACATGCCGCAGCCGGTCGGGGCTCTTCAGGTCGGGCAGTTCACGCGCCACCGTGACCCGGTGCTCCTCGGCGAACCGAGCGACGGCACGTGTGACCTGCGCACTGTTCACCGAGTCGTCGGACTTGGACACCCAGACCTGTGCCGAACTGCCCAGCACCAGTTGCTCGTCCAGCCCGCGCACAAACAGGAAGGCGAGCATCGCCGAAAAGACCAGCACTGCGACATGGACGAATTTGATACCTCGGTGGAGCATCGACTACCTAGGTCCGGGCACTCGGGGAGCGCGCATGTCGTGGGGGGAGGGGGAACCGCGGCGTCTCCGGCTGCGGGGGATCCTCCCCCGCAGCCGGAGACGCGCCGGTCAGCGGCTCATGGCCGTGTCAGCCGCGGGCGCAGGGCCTCAGCAGGCCGGGTCGTAGTAGGCGTGGCTGATGGTGTTCGCCTTCTCGGCCGACGCCTTGGACCACACGTTCTCCTTGGTGCAGCCGCTCTTGGCCCAGTACTTGCCCTCCACCGAGGAGGCGTGCCAGTTCTTCTTGTGGAAGTAGTTGGAGTACACGTAGTTGGCGCCGACGTCGTGGCTCCATCTGCCGCCGCCGGCGTCCTCCGACACGGCCAGCGCGGGAGCGGCGGCGGCAGCGAGGAGGGCACCGGCCGCGATGACGGCCTTGAGCCCGTTCTTCATCGTCATGATCGACTCACTTTCACTTCGCGATCCTGATGGACTGTCGACCTCGGGGCGTACCGCAGACATGCTCGATCCGCTTTCCGCGGACGGGGAAATGTCGCTGTCGGTCGACGTGGGGCCGAGCCGGGCCAATTCGGAAAAGGGCGGACCGTCCTGCCGGATACGGGACGGACATGCCGGCTCGCCAGTTCTCACCCTGGTACGCGAGGGGATTCTGGAAAATCTCGAATGAAACGACTTTGCGACGGAAATGCAGCTTCTACGCGGACCGCCTCAGGCGGCGATCCACGGAACGCGGCAGGCGTGCGGCTTCGAGCCCTCGGGGCACAGGGCCCTGATCATTGCCTTACGGATCGCCCGCCAGGTGCGCAGGGAACACACCACGCGTACGGACAGTTCCACGGGCACGCGCTCCCCGCTGCTCTCGCCGGGGTGTTCGACGGCCCACTGCTCCGCGAGGAAGCCGTAGACATCGGCGGTCGTCAGTTCGCTGCCGAAAACGGTGTGGGCGACGTTTTCCTCGACGAGCCGGGCGCTGCGGGACGCCACGGCTTCCCTGACCAGGTTCCTGGCCCAGGCCAGCCCGCGCTCGTCCGCGTACAGCCCGAAGCTGAGTGTGCGCGTCCTCATGCCCGTCAGCCCCTCGTGATGTCCTTCTTCGTGCAGTGCTTCGCACGATAGCCTTCGCGCATCTGGTCGTTGGCGTTCTTGATGGCCGCCTTCCACGCGTCCGGCTGGGTCTTCGCCCAGCCGTGCCCCTGCACGAATCCGTGGGCGCTGTTGTCGGAGATGCGCATCTTGGTGCACTGGACGTGTGCGGTCCATCCGCTCGCCGCCTGGGCGGGAGCGGCGACCCCCATGGAGAACACGGCCGCGACAACGGTGGTGACGAGCGGGGAGACGGCAAGCAGCCTGCGCATAGAGAGATCCTCCACGATATCGATGGTCGTTCGCCACAGAGGGCAGCCTGTCGAATACCGCGGTGCGCACTCTTCCGCCGTCGACGAAATCACCGAACAACACCTCGACCGAACAGATCGAGGCGGACTCCAAGTGCGAGACCACTACCCCCTGAGCGCCATCCGTTTGCCGGTGGTCAGCCGACCGGATGGGCATACCGAGAACCTACAACGAAAGGTCAATCATTGGCCAACAGTTCTTAATGTCGTGATCATCGTCACGTTCCGCGTGCGCACGGGTGATGCCTTGTCAAAACCTGCTCCGACAGCGCATGGTGACCGCCGCTCAGTCGGTACTCACCCGGATCCGGCCCCCGGCGGGATCGACGCGGTCGTGCCGGCGCGCGGTGAGGGTCAGGGTGCGGTTTCGGCAGGGCGGTGGCGATGCCGAGCCGTTCGCGGGCAGTAGGCAGCCGTCCTGGCGGACGTGGAGGACGGGGTGCGGCAGCGGGGCACCGGTGCGCGGGATGTGGCGGACGGGCGGGGTGCCCGGGGCGACGCGGTTCGGGGCGATCCAGCGCAGCGGCTACGCCGCGACGACCGGTACGCCCGGCTCCGGCCGGCGGGCACCCGCAACCTTTCGCGATTAAAGATCCTAGGAGGTCAAGTGGTCATCGGCTCGACCGGCGGCGGCCTGGCCTGCATGTGACCCTCCTCCCAGCTGACCCGGTCACCGTCTACGACAGCATCGGCGACGTCACCTGGGCGGACGGTGGCAACGGCTGCCTCACATCACCGTGGGACCGGGCACGTGGCCGGACCCACGGTGACCGCACCGCAGTTCATCAGGGCCGGCAGGACGGCCGGACGCTGAGCAGCTCGGTCCGCAGCAAGGGCGTGCCGTCGACAGGCGCCGGGTCCTGGGCAGTTGGCTCGATACCGCCGGCAGCGATCTTGTCGAGCGTCTTCAGGCCGGCGGCACCGACCGTGCCGAACACCGTGTAGTCCGGTCGCAGCGCGGAGTCGCCGTAGACGACGAAGAACTGCGAACCGTTCGTGTTCGGCCCGGCGTTGGCCATCGCCAGCAAACCGCGTCCGTAGAGGCGACGGACGCCGGTCGGATCGCTCGGTGCCGGCGGCAGGTCCACCGGCAGCTCGTCCTTGTACTCGTACCCCGGCCCACCCTCGCCCGTGCCGGTCGGGTCGCCACACTGCAGGACCTTCAGCGTCGGATATGCCGTCAGCCGATGGCACACCGTTCGGTCGTAGAACCGGTGCCGCGCCAGGTGCACGAAGCTCTGGACCGTGCACGGCGCCTTCGCCCGGTCCAGACGCAGCGGGAGCGGGCCCTGGCTGGTCCGGACAGCCGTACCGACCGTGCCGTGACCGGGGGTGTGCCGCGGGTCGGGCGGCAGGGGAACCCGCCGCGCCGCCGGCTCGTCCGGGGTCCGGGTGTACTGGCAAGGACCGTGCGTGGTTCGCGGCGGGGCATCGGAAGCGGAGGCGGTGGTGCTGCCCCCGGACACGACCAACGCTGCTGCCGCCCATGCGGTCATGAGAGCTCGGTTCATCCTGCACACCCTCCAAAAGATCGCCAGATTTCGGAGCGGTCGCAGTCTAGAGCGCGGCCCGGCGGGCGAGAACCCGCCCGCAAGCCACGTCCGCCTCCCAGCCTTCGGGCCGCGGCCGCAGGCCACTTCGTTCGGATGCGGGACAGCGTCGGCCGGCCGATCAGGGCGTCCACCCGGTGCACGACGGATGCTCCCCGAACCCGGTCGAGCGGACTCCCCGGTCCACGCAGAGGCCCCCACCGAACGCGCTGCCGTGCGCATGAGGTGAACTCACCGGAGTGCCGCTGTGGAGACTGACGGTGCCGCTGCCGTCATCGCGAGTCTCTCCGGGGGAAGGCGTCGCCGGTCGGCCGGCGTTCCGGCAGACCGAGAGCGGTGTGGACGGAGCGAATCGCGGGCCGGCGCTCGACCCGGATCCCAGCCGGTTGCGCGGTTGCCCAGGTGTTCCCGAGGTCGCCACACCGGAGGAGCCGAACACGAGGATCGCGGAGATCGCTGCGGTCGAGGACGAACGGACCCTCGCGGGCAGGCTGACGACCGTCGGCTTCGACTTCTTCACCGAGGCAGACCAGTTGAAACAGTGGCGTGGCCTGGCCGTACGCACCGACAGACTTGCCATCGCGTATCAGGTCGCAGTCCACCTCGCCGCCGTGCTCATCCGGACCCGCGGATGACCGAAGAGGCAGACCTCATGACCAGCCGGGGGCGTGCTCCTTCAGGAAGGCTCCCGCGTGGGCCGCGGCCTCCTCCTTCGTCGTGTACGAGGTGCCGGCGTCGGCGGCCCCCTGCGTTCCGTCCGCACCCTTACCGGTCCATCGCCAGCCGCCGGACGACGGCTCCTGTGTCAGTTCGGCCGTTCCGCCGCACAGTTGGAGTGAACCGCCCGTCCGCGCCACTGCGGTCGCCGGGCGGCTCACAGCTTCCGGCCACTTCTTGCGAGCGCCCTGCCGGGTGATGCCCCACACGGCGCCCATCTGCTCGTAGCTTGCGCCGTAGGACCCGGCCGTGCCTGCTGCGATCGCCGTCAGCCGTTTGACCTCCGCGTCCACCACCTTCCACGCGGCCAGCACGGACAGAGTCACCTCGACGGGGTCCGCCTCCCACATGCGGTCCTCGGACTGCCCCGACACTCGGGAGCGCAAGGCCGACGCGAGCGGGTCGAGGGCGTCATAGAGAGACTTGTCGAGCTGTACCTGCTCTTCGGGAGTGATCTCGAATGAGGACATGCGACAACTTTAGTTAACAATCGAGGGCATGTAAACTTTGATTGTCGAGCGCGGGCTTCAAGGAGACAGTCCTCGGTCCCGTCGCCTGCAGGACCGGGAACGACCAAACCCGGCCACATGTCCTTCATGCCCATGTCGGGCATGGCCGGAGAGCAGAGTCACCAACCGCGTGAGCCGGGGACGAACTCGGAGGCCACCTCGCCCCATGGGGCTGCCCGCCACGAGCACCCCGTCCGACCGCCCGGGACGGACGGATACAGTGCGCGCGACGGCAGCCTGGTTGCCCAAGGAGGGGAAGCGTGACCGACACCAGCGAAACCCGATCCGCCGACAGTGCGGCGCATGCGACTCGGCAGAGCCGACTGCACCGCCTGATGCGCTACCTCCCCCTGATCGCCCCCGTCCTGCTGTGGACCGTGCCCTGCTGGCTGCTGCTGCACACCGGCCAGCACTGGCCGCTCCCCGTCACGCTCGCCGGCACCGCCCTGTTCGCTCTCGGCCTGATCGGTATGCCGCTCGCGATGGTGCGCGGCCACGGCCGACGCCAGCAGGACGGGGCGGCGATCGTCGGAGACACCCTGCTGGGCAGCATCTGGATCCTGTTCACCTGGTCCGTCGTGCTCGGCGTCCCGCTGCGGCTCGCCCTGGCCGTGACCGGCGTCGGCGACGGCCAGGACCGGGCCCGGATCGTCACCTGGGCGGTCCTCGGCGCAGCCGCCGTGCTGCTCACCTGGGGGTACGCCGAGGCCCGCCGGGTACCTCGGGTACGCCGCCTTGATGTGCGACTTCCCCGCCTGGGGGCCGGGTTGGACGGCACGCGCGTCGTCCTCATCACCGACACCCACTACGGCCCGCTCGACCGCGCCCGCTGGTCGGCGCGGGTCTGCGAGACGGTCAACACGCTGCAGGCCGACCTGGTCTGCCACACCGGAGACATCGCGGACGGCACGGCCGAACGCCGCCGCGCCCAGGCCGCCCCGCTCGGCACCGTGCAGGCCACCCGGGCCCGGGTCTACGTCACCGGCAACCACGAGTACTACAGCGAGGCCCAGGGCTGGGTCGACCTGATGGACGAGCTGGGCTGGGAGCCGCTGCGCAACCGCCATCTGCTGCTCGAACGCGGTGGCGACACCCTCGTGGTCGCCGGCGTGGATGACGTCACGGCCGAGTCCTCCGGCCTCGCCGGCCACGGCGCCCACCTCGCCGGAGCCCTGCACGGCGCCGACCCCGACCACCCCGTCCTGCTCCTGGCCCACCAGCCCAAGTTCGTCGACCGGGCGGCAGCCGGCGGTGTCGACCTCCAGCTCTCCGGCCACACCCACGGCGGCCAGATCTGGCCCTTCCACCACCTGGTCCGCATCGACCAGCCCGCCCTGGCCGGCCTCAGCCGCCACGGCACCCGCACACTCCTTTACACCAGCCGTGGCACCGGCTTCTGGGGCCCGCCCTTCCGCGTCTTCGCCCCGAGCGAGATCACCCTGCTCGTCCTCCGCTCCCCGCAGCGGCCCCCCACGCCGTAGCGCTGGCCGGGCCGGCGGTTCCGCCTGGAGATGCTGCAGTGCGCCGGCCCCCGAAGAAGGGCTGGGCATCTGCAAGGCCCTGCGCGTCACGACCGCCTTCCAGGAGCAGCGGGCGGCAAAGAAGGGCATCGCACCCCGGACCGTCCGGCCGGACGCCGCCGCGGGCTCTCCCACCGGCTACGGCCCAGCGATCTGCCGTCGGCCTACGGGACCTGATCTCCGCCGCCTCCGCCGACGGCTGCTGCATGCCAGCCACCCTGCAGGCGAAGCCGGTGCCCTGCGAACCGGCACCGCGTCATTCCGCAGGAATGCGGAACTCGAATTCGGGACGGTCCCACGGCACGGCGGGCGGGTTCGCGAGCGCGGTCCCGGTCCGCACCGCACCGACGCGGTGGTAGAAGTCCTCGGCGGGAAGATGCGACACGACCTTGACACGGTCGAGCCCGGCGGCACGGGCCTCGGACTGCATGTGCGCGACGAGCAGCCGTCCGATACCACGTCCTTGCGCTTCGTCGGCGACGAACAGCAGGTCGAGCTCCGGTGGAGCGAGGACGAGCGAGTAGAACCCGATGACCCGGCCTCCATGCTCGTCGGCGTCGACGGCCACGAAGGCGCGGTGGGCTTCGATGTAGTCAGGACCGACCCGGTAGCCCGCCACTGCGGCCGCGTACTGACCCTTGTAGGCGCCTGAGCCACGCACGAGCCGCGTGAGCCGCTTGGCATCCCGCGCGACTGCCCTCCGTATCGTGATCGGCTGGCTGATCGGAGAAGTGCGTGAACTCATCGGGAGAGTGTCTCGCACCGGGGAGTGCCTTCCTGCGGCGGGTCGGCCGCTCGGGCAGGCATTCCCGCACCGCCCCCGGGAACCACTCGTGCGAGCGCAACCGATCGCACGCCCAAGCCACGCGGGAGCGCTCCGGTGCGGATTCGGCGTCCCAGTTCGGACTGCCATCCGATCCGGGCATTCGCCCAGGCCTCGGAGTGATCTCCCGACTACTTCCGACTGTCCGTGGCTCCCCCGTCTGCCTCGCGTCAACGGCGCCGCTGGTCCGCCCTCAGCTCGAAGTCGCCGTAGCTGTTGTCGACCGGGTTGACCGTGACCCCGGGGGCCACGATGTCGTCGATGGCGTCGAGCACGTCGGCCGACAGCGTGGCATCGGCGGCGGGCAGGAACGCCTCCAGCTGCTCCATGGTCCGCGGTCCGATGATCGCCGAGGTGACGCCGGGGTGGTTGATCACGAAGGCGACGGCGAGCTCGATGAGTGTCAGGCCGGCCTTCTCGGCCAGGACGGCGAGCTGCTCGACGGCTTCGAGCTTGCGCTGGTTGGCCGGGGTGCTCGTGTCGAAGCGGGCCTGGGGGCGTGCGGCCGAGGCGGGGCCCTCGGTGGCGTTCTTGCGGTAGCGGCCGGACAGCCAGCCACCGGAGAGCGGGCTGTAGGTGAGGGTGCCCATGCCGTGGCGGCGCACGGTGGGGAGCACGTCCTCCTCGATGCCGCGGACCAGGATCGAGTACGGCGGCTGCTCGGTCACGAACCGCTCCAGGTGGCGCTCCCGCGAGGTCCACTGGGCCTCGACGATCTGGGAGCCGGAGTAGGACGAGGAGCCGAGGTAGCGGATCTTGCCCTGGTGCACGAGGTCGGAGAGGGCGCCGAGGGTCTCGGCGACGTCCGTGTCGGGGCTGGGGCGGTGGACCTGGTAGAGGTCGATGTGGTCGGTGCCGAGGCGTCGCAGGGAGTTCTCGACCTCGCGGATGATCCAGCGCCGTGAGCCGCCGCGCTGGTTGGGGTCGTCCCGGTCCATCGGCATGAAGAACTTGGTCGCGAGGAACACGTCCTCGCGGCGGTCCTTGAGCGCCTTGCCGACGATCTCCTCCGAGACGCCGGCGGAATACACGTCCGCGGTGTCGACGAAGTTGATGCCCGCGTCGAGGGCACGGTGGATGATCCGGATCGAGTCGGCCTCGTCCTCGTTGCCCCAGGGACCGAACATCATCGCGCCCAGGCAGAGCGGGCTGACCCGGACGCCGGTGCGGCCGAGCGGTCGGTACTGCATGAAGTGGTTCTCCTCGATCGGTGGTGGTCAGTCGTTCAGTCGTTCGCGGTGGGGACGACGCTGCCTGTGCCCGTCCAGCTGGCGAGCAGGCCGAGGGCCTCTCGTTCCCGCGAGTCCGGTTCGGGGGTGTAGAAGTTGAGACGCAGGCCGGGATCGGCCGGCAGGTCCATCGCCTCGTAGGGCAGTGCGAGATCGCCGACCAGCGGGTGATGGAGGTTCTTGACGCCGGAGCGGTGGAACTTCACGTCGTGGCGGGCCCACCGGCGGGCGAAGTCGTCGCTCTTGGTCGTCAGCTCCCCGACCAGATCGGTGAGCGCCTTGTCGTGGGGCGCCCGGCCCGTCTCGGTGCGCAGGAAGGCGACCGCGTCACCCGCCCCTTTGTCCCAGTCGACCCAGAAGTCCTTGCTCGCGGGGTCCAGGAACATGAAACGGGCGCTGTTGACCGGCCCGCGCCGGGCGAACAGCGGCGAGTCGAAGACGGGTGCGTACAGCGCCCGCCCGAGCGGGTTGGCGGCCAGGATGTCGAAGCGCGCGTTGCGCACGTAGGCCGGCACGTCGGTCATCGAGTCCAGCAGGCGCAGGATCGTGGGCCGCACCCGGGACGCGGTCACCGTGGGACGCCGGCCCGATGGTGTCGCCGCCCGGGCCAGGTCGTAGAGGTGGGTGCGTTCGGCCTCGTCGAGCTGCAGTGCGTGCGCGAGGGCATCGAGCACCGAGTCCGAGGCGCCGGTGAGGTTCCCGCGCTCAAGCCGGATGTAGTAGTCCACGCTCATGCCCGCGAGCAGGGCGACCTCCTCGCGGCGAAGCCCGGCGACACGGCGGTTCCCGCCGTAGACCGGCAGCCCGGCCTGCTCCGGGGTGATCCGGGCCCGCCGGGTGCTCAGGAACTCGCGGACCTCCGCGGTCAGAGCCTTCCTGTCACTGTCAGCCATGCTCAGGCCCCGGGGCTTCTTCGGTGGCGGCGAGGGCGGACATGCGGTGGCTCCTTCTGATCGTCGTCACTCCGTGCCGGTCTCCTCACGGTAGATCCGTCGGAGAGTGCCTGCGAGGTACTGCCATTACCTGGAAGAGCAGTGACTCCCACCCGCGCTCCGAGGCGCGGTTCTCTGGAATAGGCCGAGGACCCGGCCGACCGCGACCGGGCCCGAACCAGCCAGAGACCGACCTGAAGGAGCACCGTGCGCGCAGCGCCCCTGTCCGGAACCGGCGACGTCCACACCGGGCGTAGAGCGAACCCGAGCCCTCGGGGAGCCGCCGAAGCACCCGGTGCTGCTCACCCTGGCCGTCGCGGCCGTCCTGACCCTCGTCGTGCCCGCACGGGCCACCCGCACCGAAAGGAACCTGTGATGCAGACCCTCACCCTCAACAACGGCGTCCGGATGCCCGCCCTCGGACTCGGTGTCTTCCAGACCCCGCCGGACGAGACCCGGGCCGCCGTCACGGCCGCGCTCGAACTCGGCTACCGGCACATCGACACCGCCGCCGCGTACGGCAACGAACGCGAGGTCGG
This sequence comes from Streptomyces sp. NPDC107581, assembly GCF_055657175.1. NCBI lineage: Bacteria > Bacillati > Actinomycetota > Actinomycetes > Kitasatosporales > Streptomycetaceae > Streptomyces > Streptomyces sp. NPDC107581. The sequence continues at coordinate 91,336 of NZ_JBVKBH010000022.1, read as the reverse complement.
CCGTGCCCTCCGCGAATCCGGAGTACCCCGCGACGACATCTTCGTCGAGACGAAGATCTGGATCAGCGACTACGGCTACGACGAGACCCTGCACGGCTTCGACAAGAGCGCCGCCAAGCTCGGCCTGGACCGGATCGACCTGCTCATCCTGCACCAGGCCCTCCCGTCGGACTTCGACAGGACGCTCGCCGCCTACCGCGCCCTGGAGAAGCTCCTGGCCGACGGCAGGGTCCGGGCCATCGGCGTCAGCAACTTCATGGTCGACCACCTGACCGCGCTGCTCGACGCCACCACCGTCGTCCCGGCCGTCAACCAGCTGGAGATCCACCCGTACTTCCAGCAGCGCCCCGTCCTCGACTTCGACGACGAGCACGGCATCCTCAACCAGGCGTGGTCCCCCATCGGCGGGATCACCTTCTACCCGGGCTACGGCGAGGACCGCAGGAGTGTCCTTGATGACCCGGCCGTCACCGCGATCGCCGGTGCGCACGGCAAGAGCCCCGCCCAGGTGCTGCTGCGCTGGGGCATCCAGCACGGCCGCTCCGTGATCCCCAAGTCGGCCAGGCGCCACCGCATCGCCGAGAACATCGACGTCTTCGACTTCGAACTCACCGCGGACGAGCTGAAGGCCCTCGACGCCCTGGAGACCGGCCGCCGCGGCGGCCCCGAGCCGGAGGCCGTCACCCTCGCGGACTACGGCCGCGCCATCCCCGAAGCCTGAACCTCCCCCTGTCCACCTGAAGGAACCATCACGCCCACCACCGTCACCGCCTCCGGCGCCCACGAAGCGGGGAAGCCGCTCACCGCCCTCGCACCCGCGCCTCGGCGGGCACCGACGGCGCTCAGGGTTGCGAATGGACCACCTGTACGCCCTGCGCCTGCATCGTCTCCACCACGGGGTTGTCCGGTGTCGCGTCCGTGACGACCAGGGCGATCTCCTCCAGTGAGCAGATGCGCCCGAGCGCCGTGCGGCCGAGCTTCTCCGCCGTGGCCACCAGGATGACCCGCTGGGCCGCGTCGAGGGCCGCCCGCTTCACCCGGACGTCGTCGAGGTTGTACGCGGTGACTCCACGGGTCGGCTCGACCCCGCAGGAGCCCAGCACGAAGGTGTCGAAGCACAGCTCGTTGAAGGTGTCGAGCGGCGTCTGGCCGTAGAAGGAGAGTTCTCCCGAACGAATCTGGCCACCTGGCAGCAGCAGTTGGATGCCCGGATACGAGGACAGGGCGAAGGCCGCGTGCAGCGACAGCGGCGTGACGGTGAACTGCCGGTCCTCCATGGCCTTCGCGACGGCCATCAGAGTCGTACCGGTGTCCAGGGCGATCGTCTCACCGTCCGTCAGCAGCGACAGCACCGTGCGCGCGAGCCGCTCCTTGGTCTCCATGCCGGACATCGCGCGGATCGCGTACGGCGGTTCCACCCCGCCCGGCAGATTGCTCACCGCACCGCCGCGCACTCGGCGCAGGGCCCCGCGCGACTCCAGGAGCTCCAGATCCCGTCGGATCGTCATCTCCGAGGCGCCCGTGGCACGGGCGAGGTCCGCGACGGTCGCACGGTTCTCGCGCATGAGCAGCTCGATCACGAAGTTGTGTCTCTCCATCACGTTCATGGCAGCGAGGGTACCGGCGATACACACGGGATCAGGATTGGCGAACATTCGATCTGTTCAGATGCACGTGATCCATGAGAGGATTTTTGGGTGATGCTCATGTGACCTGCGCTTTTACTCTGTGTCTTATGTGCGTTCAACCACCGTCCACTGAGGAGTTCGATGTCCACAGCCCGCAGACCCGATCCGTCCGGGGCCCCGAAGCCGCTGCTCACGACCATGGCGATCGTCGCCTCCTGCGCGGCGTTCGTGGTGATCGGAGCCCTCCAGGCCCTCTACGGTCCCGCGATCCCCGCGCTGCGCTCGGACTACGGCATCAGCCCCGCCGTCGCCGGACTCAGCCTGAGCGGACACTTCGGCGCCGCGGTGGTCGGCGTGCTCGTCTACCACCTGCTGCGCGAACGACTGGGCCACCGGATCCTGCTCGGCGCCTCCTACCTGCTCATGGCGCTGGGAGCGGTGGTCTTCGCCACCGCGCCCAACTGGCCCCTGGCCCTGGTCGGCACCTTTGTGATCGGCCTCGGCTTCGGCGGCGTGGACTACGGCCTCAACCAGCTGTTCGCCGTCGCCTTCGGTCACCGCAGCACCGCGATGCTCAACCTGCTCAACGGCCACTTCGGCGTGGGCGCGATCGCCGGGCCCGCCCTGGTGGGATGGCTCGGCGCCAAGCACTACCCGGGCATCTTCGTCGGTGTCGCCGCCGTCTGCGTGCTCATCCTGTTCACCCTCGGCGGTGTGGCCTCCCGGGAGCCGGAGCCCGTGGCCGAGGCCGCGTCCGGCGCGGGTGCGCGGGTCGCGCCGATCATCGCCGCGTTCATCGGCGTCTACGTGCTGCACGTGGCCATCGAGACCGGGGTCGGCGGCTGGGAGCCCACCCATCTGGAGACCGTGGGCTACGCCGCCGCGACCGCCGCCACCGCCACGTCGGCGTACTGGGCCGCCATGACCATCGGCCGCTTCGTCGTGGTCCCGCTCTGTCTGCGCTTCTCGGCGCCCGCGATCCTCACCGTGTGCTGTGCGGGCATGGCGGCATTCCTGCTGCTCGCGACCCTGCCCTCGGCGGCGCCCTACGCCTACTTCGGGGTCGGTCTCGCCATCGCGCCGATCTTCCCCACCTGTCTGCCCTGGCTGAACCGGGCGGTGCCGAGCGTCGCCGCGGCCGGCGCCTATGTGATGGCCGCCTCGATGGTCGGCGGCGTCGCGTTCCCGCCGCTGCTCGGCGTGGTCATCGACGGCCTGGACGTCAAGGCCCTTCCCGTCGTCCTGTTCGCCCTGGCCGGGATCTGCCTGCTGCTCAGCTTCTGGCTGCGCACCAACGCCCCCGATCCGGACGGACTGCCCGCATCGAGTCCCGGCCCGGCCGGGACCCCCAGCCCCTCGGAGGTGCAGGCGTGAAGGCCGTCCTCTTCGACATGTTCGGTGTCCTGGCCCGTGTCCAGTCCCCGGAATCACAAGCCGTGATCGAACGAACAGCGGGCGTAAGCGAAATGCGCACAACCGGTGTGAGCGGAGAACGGTTCTGGGACGCGTACTGGTCGCTGCGCCCGCCGTACGACCGTGGTGACGTCATGGGCCCCGCCTACTGGAAGAGCGTGGGCGAACGGCTCGGGACACCGTTCACCGGCCCGCAGGTCGACGATCTGATCGCCGCCGACCTGGCCAGCTGGAGCGAAGTCGACCGGGAGAGCGTGGACTTCCTGGCCGAGCTGGCCGGCCGGGGCGTGCGCCTCGGGCTTCTCTCCAACATCCCGGAGGAGCTCGCCGCCCACTACGAGGCCACCCAGGACTGGCTCGGGCACTTCAGCGTGGTCGGACTGTCCTGCCGGATCGGCAGCGCCAAACCGGAAGCGGCCGCCTACGAGTGGTGCAGCCGTGAGCTGGGGCTGCCCGCCGGGGAGATCCTGTTCGTGGACGACCGCGCCGACAACGTTCTCGCGGCCCGCGAGGCCGGCATGCAGGGCCATGTCTTCACGGGCGTCCGCACCCTCGCCGCGGCACTGGAGGAGGGGAACACCGGGTGATGCCGACGCCTGTCCTCCTGGCCCTGTGCGGTGCGGGAGAAGGCGGATCCTGGCCCTGGCCGTCCCGGACCGAAGCCGGACGCGCGGTCGTCGGAGCGGCACTGTTCGACCTCGCGCTCGCGCGGCGGCTCGAACTGACCGACGACCGTGTCGTGCCGCGTGGCGGCGGCGCGACGGACGACGCGGTCCAGGACGAGGTGCTCAGCCGGATCCGCGCGTCCGGCCGGGCGCGTCCGCCCTGGGAGTGGGCCGAATCGCTAGGCCCGGACGCCCTGCGGCACGCCGAGGAACGGTGCGCCGGCGCCGGTGCGCCCGGCACGCCCGGGGAGCGGGTGAGCGAGGCGCGGGCGCGGGTGTGCCGCGCCGCCGAGCGGCCCGGTGTCCTGGACGTCCCGGCCCTGGCGGTCGGGGTGCTGCTGGTCGCCGCCCGCCAGGGCCACCTGGTGCGGCCGGCGGCCCTGCCCCGAGACAGGGTGCGCCACGCGGCGGAGACGATGGCACTGCTGGAATACAGCGCTCCGCACTCCGGCCGCGCGCTGCGCCGCGTCTTCGCCGCGGTGCACCGTTCGATCGCCATATCCGCCGCCGCTCTGTCCTTCCCTGGATAGCAATCGCTGGCGAAAATTCGCCCCTCCTTGCCAGCGGTGCTTCCGATGTGATCTTCTTGTTGTGGGGATGTTGAGTGAATCCCGAACGCACCGGGTATTCCACTCCGTCCCGTCTCTCTGTGCCGCATTCCGCATGGTGCGGGTGTGTTCAGCGGCCGATACACCGACTTCACCGACACAATCCTTCGACCGTTCGGAATTTTGACAGGCATGCGCTTCGTGCCTGCCCGGGAGGGAAACCATGGATACGAAAACTGTCACCGACCACCTCTATTATCCCGTCAGCGCTCTCAAAATGGAGCGCGGTGAAGGCGTCTATCTGTACGACTCCGAGGGAAACCAATTCCTCGACTGTGCGTCGGCGACGTTCAATCTCAGCCTCGGTTACTCCCACCCCGCCGTGATATCGGCGATGAAGGACCAGCTCGACAAGGTGGTGCACCTCACCTCCTCGTACCAGAGCGATCCGATCAACGGGCTCGTGCAGCGGCTCGTGGAGACCTCGCCGGACAACCTGACCCGGGTCCACCCCAAGGTCTCCGGCGGCTCCTCGGCCAACGAGGGCGCCATCAAGATGGCGCAGCACGCCACCGGAAAGTCCGAGGTCATCACGTTATTCCGCAGCCATGTGGGACAGACGATGATGATGGCGTCGATGTCCGGCAACGCGTTCCGCCGCGAGCCGTTCCCGCTCCTGTACCCGGGCAGCCTCCAGGTTCCCGACCCGTACTGCTTCCGCTGCTTCTACGGGCAGAACAAGGAAACCTGCGGCCTGATGTGCGTCGACCGCATCGACGACTTCATCGAATACGCGAGCAGCGGCCGGGTCGCGGCCGTACTGATCGAGCCGATTTCCGGAAACGGCGGGAACATCATGCCGCCGGACGGCTACATGCAGAAGCTGCGCGCTTTCTGCGACGAGCACGACATCGCCCTCATCTTCGACGAGATCCAGACCGGCATCGGCCGCACCGGGCATATGTTCGCGGCCCAGCATTTCGGTGTCGAGCCGGACGCCATCACCACGGCGAAGGGTCTCGGCGGTTCCGGCGCGCAGGTTGCCGCGATTCTGACCAACGACCGCCTTTCCGGGCTTCCCGCGCATCACCACTCGTTCACCTACGGCTCGAATCTCCTGGCCGCCGCGGCCGCGAATGTCACCCTCGACATCGTGCGGCAGCCGGAATTCCTGGCGAATGTCAGGAACACCGGTGACTATATTCTCGGCCGACTGCGCGACATGCAGCTGCGCTATCCGGCCATCGGCGACGTCCGCGGCGTCGGCCTGATGATCGGCTTCGAGATGTGCGAGCCCGACGGCAAGCCGGCCGTGAAGCTCACCAACCACCTGGCGAGCGCGGCCATGGAGCACGGCCTGATCCTGCGCACCTCGCGCTACGGCTACGGAAACGTGCTGAAGATCCGTCCTCCGCTGATCCTGACGATGGCTCAGGCCGAGGAGATCTGCGACAAGCTGGAGAACCTCTTCATGGCGGAGCTGGCCCGGTGAAGAAGCTGCTCAAGGGTCTCGGCGAACACGTCCGCGCCGAGCTGCTGACCTACGGCCAGCTGGGCCTGGCCCGTCAGGTGCACGGCGACTCCCCGGGCGGCGACGCCCAGTTCGACGTCGACGAGGTGGCCGAGAAGGCGGTCCTGGACTACCTGCGCGCCCATGCAGAGGTGCCGGTGGCCGTCTACACCGAGGACGGCGCCTTCGTCGAACTCGCCGACGATCCGCAGTACCTCCTCGTCGTCGACCCCATCGACGGCACCCGGCCCGCCTCGGCCGGTCTCGAGATGGGTGTGGTCTCCATCGCGGCCGCGCCCTACGGCGACGGCAAGCCGACCCTCGCCGACGTCACGGCCGCCTACCTGCTGGAGATCAAGAGCGGCGCCTGGATCTACGGCGACGACACGGAGGGCCTCTCCAGCGGCGGCCACCCCACCGCCGTACCGCGGCTGAGCCGGACCACGGACCTGGCCAAGATGTTCTGGTCCATCGAGTTCAACGGCCACCCCATGGCCCTGATGGACGCGGCCTACTCCCACCTCGTGGACCAGTCGTCCAACACCGGCGGCGTGTTCGTCTTCAACAGCGCCAGCTTCTCCATCTCCCGGATCATCACCGGACAGCTCGACGCCTATGTCGACATCGGCAACCGGATCCTGCGCGACCACCCCGACACCGAGGCCGAGTTCCTGCGCGTCGGACGCGGCTCGATCCTGCACCTGTTCCCCTACGACATCGCCGCCGCGGTCTACCTCGCCCGGCAGGCCGGTGTCGTGATCACCGACGCCTACGGCGACGACCTGGGTACGACCTCGCTGGTCGACCTCGGCCCGCTGAACCAGAAGTCGTGCATCGCGGCGGCCACGCCCGAACTGCACGGGCAACTCCTCGACTCCATCCGCTGGGAACTGGGCCGTGGCACCGCTTCGGCCGCCAAGGGGGACGCATGAAGGCGCTCACGCTGACCGGGGACCGCTCCCTGGAGCTGGTCGACCGGCCCAGGCCGGAACCGCGCGAGGCGACCGACATCGTCATCCGCATCGTCCAGAGCGGAATCTGCGGCACCGACCGCAGCGTGCTGGTCGGCAAGTTCCCGGCCGAGCCCGGGGTCGTGATGGGTCATGAGGCCGTCGGCGTCGTCGAGGCCACGGGCCCCGGCGTGAACCGCTTCGCACCCGGTGACCGCGTCATCGTCAACCCCACCCTGTACTGCGGCAGTTGCGCCACCTGCCTGGAAGGGCACTGGAACTTCTGTGGCAACAAGGCCGGAACCGAGGTCGGGCTCGACTACGACGGTTCCTTCGCCGAGTTCATGCGCCTGCCCGAGCTGTTCTGCCACGCGATTCCCGACGGGATGAGCTTCGACCGGGCCGTCGTCGTCGAACCGCTCGCCTGCGCCCTCAACAACATCGAGGCCGGCCGGCTGCAGCCCGGCGAGACCGCGGTGATCGTCGGTGGCGGCCCGATGGGCGCCGTCACCGCCATGGCCGCCGCCCGCTACGGCGCCCGGGTGCTGGTCGTCGAGCCCGACCCGGTCCGCCAGTCGCTCGACCGGGAGATCTTCGCCGCCCCCGAGTTCGAGGGCCGGATCACCGTCCACACCCCGGACGACGCGGAACTCACCCACCGCGCACACCTGGTCGTCGACTCCGTCGGCAACCTCCTGGAGCAGAGCCTCGGTTACGCCGCCCAGCAGGGCCGGGTCGTCGTCATGGGCTTCAACAGCAACGCCACCGCGACGGTGCGCCCGCTGGAGATCCTCCAGCGCGGACTGCAGATCATCGGTGCCGGCGACTACAACAGCATGATCTTCCCGAAGGCCGTCGAGCTGGCCCGCTCGATCCCGCTGGAGCGGCTGATCACCCACCGTTTCCCGCTGGAGGACCACGCGGAGGCATTCAAGGCCCTGGCCGCCGTGCCGGGCGCCGAGTACGCCGCGCTCAAGGTCGTCCTCGTCCCGGACCAGGACGGGGGCACCATATGAGTGCCCGGCTGAACACGGCCCTGGTCCCCGGCACGGACCGCCCCGTCGTCATCGGCGAGTACCCCTACTACCGGGCCGACCCGGCCAACTGGGCCGGCAATCTGCGGGGGTTGCGTGCCCTCGGCGTCGACGTCGTCTCGTTCTACCTGCCCTGGCGGTTCCACGAGACCGGTGAGGGCGGGCAGCGCACGTTCGACTTCCACGGCAAGACCGACCCGCAGCGCGACGTCGTCGGGCTGATCGGCCTCGCGGCCGAGGCGGGCCTGACCGTCCTGGTCAAGCCCGGTCCGTTCATCCACGCGGAAGTGCAGCTCGGCGGGCTCCCCGACCGGCTGTGCGGCCCCGGCCACACGTCCTACCAGGGGCTGAACGGCGACCTGCTCACCTCCCAGGCCAAGCCGTTGCCCAGCCTCCTCGACCCGGCCGTCAAGGACGAGGTCGCCGCGTGGATGCGCGCCGTGGCCGAGGAGGTCGTGTCCCCCACGGCCGCCCCCCGCGGCCCTGTTGTCGCGCTCCAGCTCGGCAACGAGGGCATGTCCGGCGACGTGCACATCGCCATCGACGCCCAGGACGCCTCCCCGGCGGCCCGCGAGGAGTTCGCCCGCTGGCTGTCCGCCCGCGGACTGGCCGACGAGGCCGCGCGCACCGGTGACGACCTCGCCGACTGGTCCGGCGGACTGCGGCTGCTGTGGTCGCGCTGGTCCGGAGAGGCCATCGCCGGCCTGTGGGACTGGATCTCCGACCTGTTCCCCGAGGGCCCCGCCCGCGTGGCCAACGTGCCCCTGGCGCGCGCCACGGGCCCGGACGCCACCGTCGACGCCTGGGCCGCCCGTCACCGCGCCCTCAAGGGCTCCCGGCACCTGATCGGGCACACCGAGTGGGTGGGCAACCCGGCGCAGAGCCCGGAGGCCTTCGCCACGCACCTCGGCGAGATCCTGCTGGGAGACACCGATGTGCTCGAGGCCAACTGGGGATTCACCTGGGACGACGAGACCTTCGCCGGTCCGCGTACGCCCCTGTTCAACGCCCTGCTGGCGCTGACGCTCGGATCCACCACGGTCAGCGTCTACACCGCCTGCGCGGCGGGCACCTGGGGCGAACTGATCGACATGGACCCGGAGGGGCTGCGCGCCGAAGGCGTCGACCCCGCCCTGCACGCCCCGCCGTACTGCCCCGGAGCGCCTCTCACGGAGGCCGGTGACCACAACCCCACCGCGGAGAGCCTCGGGCTGCTCGCCGGCTTCCTCGACCGCCACGGCGCCGCGCTGGCCGGCAGCAGGCTCGACCGCGACGCGGACCTGCTCGTGGACCGCGCCCTGGCCGAGGCCGGCGCCTGGCAGCGGGAGGGGAAGACCGCCCTGCGGGAGCTGACCGAGGCCGTCCACGAGCAGCTGCGGGACGCGCACCGGCTGATCGGGCTGCGCTGGCTCGACGAGGCCCCGCAGCCCACCGCCCAGGACGCCGCCGGGCCCCTCGGTGTGCTCCGCGCGGACCGGCCGGACGTGAGCACCGCCCCGGGCGAACTCTCCGTCACCGCGGGCGTGGCCGCCCACGGAGCCGTGGCCGGCTTCGTCGCCGGGCTGGCCACGGACGCCCCCCGCTGGACGTCCGCCCACCGGCGGGCCGTCGCCCTCACCCGCACCGGTGCCGACGGCACGCATGTGATCGGTGCCTTCAACCCCACCGGCGCGGACGACCGGATCACCGCGGCCGACGGCGGCTGGTCCGTCGATCTGCCCGCGGGGACCGCGGCGCTGGCCGTGAGCCGGGGCGGCACGCTCCTGGGCTGGCTGGCGACGCCCACCGCGTCCGCCACCGCACGCGTCGCCCTCACCTGGGGCGGCGAACAGGCCGACGCACAGCGCGTGTCGGCCTCCTGAGAACGCGGGCGGCGGGAGAGCGCACCTGACATCGCTCCCCCGCCGCCCGTGCGCGGACCAACGTATTCCGCACATCGCTCCCCCGCCGCCCGTGCGCGGACCAACGTATTCCGCACATCGCTCCCCCGCCGCCCGTGCGCGGACCAACGTATTCCGCCCGAACCCGCTTCGAGCCCAGGTGTCGCCTTGTCCCAGAACCACGACGTCGCATCCGCCACGGCCACCACCCTGTTCCGTCCGGCAGGCCGCGACACCCTCGCCACTCTCGCCGACCTCATCGAGCAGGAGCATCCGATCTTCGCGATGCCGTCCTGGTTCGTGACCGCCGACTCCGCCCACGCGGGCCACCTCATCAGCGAGTTCCTGCGCGAACTCGGCGGGCCCGAGACCCCCGCCGCCTACCGCTGCTTCTTCGCCAACTCGCGGTACGAAGCCCTCCACGGAGCGGTCAAGCTGCTGCGCCATCGCGCGGCCGGATCCGCGGCCCGGCACGGCGGACGCGTTCTCGTCCTCGACCCCGACGGCACCCTCGCCCGCCGCGCCGACCCGCTCGGCGACGGCCCCGACCGGGCGCTCGTCCCCGGACTCCACTGCCACTCCACCGTCCCGGCCCTGCGCACGGCGGCCGCCGGCGCCGACCACTGCGGCCTCGTGCTGCGCGGCACCGGGCGACTGGGCACGGACGAGCTGGCCGACCTGGCCGCGCTCGTCCACGACGTCCGGGGCCGCGGCACCCGCATCGCCCTGGACCTGTCCGACGTGGACCCGCTCGCCCCGTCCTGCGACACCGTGCGCGCCCTGCGCCCCGACCTCTTCGTCCTCGGCGAGTCGCTCACCGGCCACGAAGTCCCCTTCGGCGCCTTCGCGGGCAGCCCCGACCTGTTCGCGCCCTGGTCCACCCCCTCGACCGGATTCCTGCACTCCAACACCTACGGCGGCAACACCGTCGCCATGCGCGCGGTCAAGGCCCGGCTGCTGGGCCGCTGGGACGAGAGGCACCCCGTGCACCGCGTCCTGGCGGCCACCGCCCGCGACTGGCAGCGCACCCTCGACCTGTACGCCCGGCACGTCAACCCGATGACCGTGCGGATGCACCGCAAGCTGCGCGGCGCCCTCCACGTCGTACGCGCCAAGGGTTCCCGGCTCACGGTCCAGCTGGACTCGGGCCGCCGCCTCGACCTCGTCGACGGGCTGTGCGGGGCGGGCCTCGGGGTGGCCGGGCACAATCCCGCCGACGCGCTCACCGACGTCGTCCGCGGGCACGACCCGGGACGCGACTACGTCGCCGAACTCCAGCGCGTCCTCGCCCGGGACACCGGGCTGCCCCACGCCTTTCCCGCCGTCAGCGGCGCCTCGGCGGTGGAGAGCGCGTTCGTCCTGGCCCGGCTGGCCCGCCCCGAGCGGCGGCGGATCGTGGTCTTCAGCACAACTACGGCGGCAAGACCCTGGTGTCCCTGCTGGCCACCGCCGCCGAGCGCACCCGGGCCCCGTTCGGGCCGCTGTACGAGGACATCCGCTACATCGACCCGTACGCCCCCGAGGCCGCCGAGGAGTTCCGCAAGGAGGCGGCGACCGGAGAGGTCGGCCTGGTCTGGATCGAACTGGTCCACGGCAGCTCCGACTCCTACGCCCCCGTCCCGGCCGCGCTCCTCGACGCCGTCGCCGAGGGCCGCGAGCGGCACGGGTACCTGGTCGGCGTCGACGAGGTCCTCACCTCGTACTACCGCTGCGGCACCCGGTTCGCGCACCAGGACAGGCTGCCCGGGATCGACCTGATGAGCCTGTCGAAGGCGCTCAGTTACGGCTGCTTCCCCACCGGGGCGGCGCTGGTGTCAGACGCGGTCCACGAGGCCGCCCGCCGCACCGCCCCCCGGCTCGTCGAGGAGCTGCGCACCCAGCACGCGAACCAGCTCGGCGCGCACTTCTCCCTGCAGGCCGTCGCACAGGTCGACGCGCTGCAGCTGGACCGGCGGGTGGCCGCCCTGTCCGCCGTGGTGGACGCGGGGATCGCCGCGATGGACACCGGACCCGCCGGTGTCGTCGGGCGCCGCTTCGCAGAGGGCCTGCTGGGCCGCTTCGAACCCCGGGTGCCGGGACCGCTGCGCCGCTTCGTCGAACCAGAGGGCGAGTGGATGACCTACGCCCTGATCATCTGGTGGATCACCCGGGCCAGGGCCTTCGTCGTCTACGACGTCTTCCTGCTGCCGCTCGTCGCCACCGAGGACGAGATCCGTCAGGTGATGCGCGCGGCCCGGGAACTCTCGCGCACCTCCCCGTACCGCCTCCTCGCCCAGGTGGGCCTCTTCCACCTCGGTGAGCGGGCACGCGCGTTCGTGCGCACCCCGACCACCGCAAGGAGCACCGCATGAGCCAGCAGAACGTCGACGTCGTCCGCCGCTTCTTCCAGCTCTTCGACGAAGGACGGCTCTCGGACATCGAGGCCCTCCTGACCGACGACTTCGAGTGGGTCTACCACGGCCCGAAGTCCCTGCCCTGGGCGGGCACCTACCGGGGCGTCGAAGGGTTCCGGCAGTTCTTCTCCATCGTCCGCGACCTGATCCAGGTGCAGGAGTGCGTGCCGTTCGACTACCTGGACGCGGGCGACCGGGTCGTGGTCCTCGGCGTCAGCCGCACCCGGGTGCTCGCCAACGACCGCCGCTACGAAGCCCAGTGGATGAACGTCTTCACCGTGCGCGACGGTCTCATCTCCCGCTACCTGGACCTCTACGACACCGCCAGCGTGGTCGAGGCCCTCGGCGGGGAGCGCTGAGCCAGAGCACATGAACGCAGCCAGAGCCCGCACCCTCGGCGAGGCCTTCGCCGACGTCGTACGCACCGGCCCCGACCGCACCGCGCTCGTCCACGGCGACCTGCGCCTGACCTACCGCCAACTGGCCGGCTGGGCCGGGTCCTTCGCGGCCCGGCTCGGCCGTGCCGGGGCGGCCGGTGAACCGGTCGGCATCCGCGCCCCCCGGTCCGCGGGGACGGTCGCCGCCGTCCTCGGGACGGTCCTCGCGGGATGCGCCTACGTGCCCCTCGACCCGGACGCGCCCGACGCACGGCTGCGCGCCCTGGTGGAGGACTTCGGCCTGCGCACCCTGTGCGTGGCGCGCGCCGAGGCCGGCCGGCTGCGCACGCTCCTGCCGGGGGTGCGGATCCTGACCGTCGACGAGGAGATGCCGGATCCCGGAACGCTCGCCGTCGCACCGCTCGCCCTCGCGCCGGGCGGCCCGGACACGCTCGCCTACGTCATCGCCACCTCGGGCACCACCGGGCGCCCCAAGGGGGTGCAGGTGGACCACCGTTGCGTCCTCACGCTCGCCCGGGCCCCGCAGGCGGGGTTCCGGCCCGACGACGTGGTGCTCCAGCTCGCCCCCCTCCATGTCGACCCGTCCGTCTTCGAGATCTGGGGCGCCCTGCTCAACGGGGCCACGCTCGTCCTGCCCGAGGCCGCCCGGCCGGGTGTCCACGACATCGGGCGGGAGGTGCGCCGGCACCGGGTGAGCGTCCTGCGTCTCGCCGCGCCGCTGTTCCGGCTCGCCATGGAGCACATCACCGATGCGCTGCGCGGACTGCGGCTGTGCGTGTCGGGCGGCGACCGGGCCTCGGCCGAGGCCGTGCGCACGGCCCTGCGCGAGCTGCCCGGCTGCCGGATCGTCAACGGCTACGGCCCCACGGAGACCACCGTCTACGCCTGCTGGCTGGTGCTCGACGCGGACCACCCCTACGCCGACGACTGGCAGGACGTGCCGATCGGGCGTCCCTTCGCCGACGCCACCGTCCATGTGGTCGACCGCGACCGGCGCCCCGTCGCCGCCGGTGCCGAGGGCGAACTCTGCGTCGGCGGGCCCGGCGTGGCCCGCGGCTACCTGGGCCGGCCCGACCTCACCGCCGAACGCTTCGTCCCCGAGCCCGGCCACCCCGGCCGGACCGCCTACCTCACCGGCGACCGGGTCCGGCTGCTGCCGGACGGCAACCTCGCCTTCCTCGGCCGCACCGACGACCAGGTGAAGATCCGGGGCCACCGGGTCGAACCGGTCGAGACGGAACGGGCCCTGCTCGGCCACCCCGCGGTCCGCGAGGCCGCCGTGGTGGCCCACGGCACCGGTGAACGGCGCAGGCTCGCGGCGTTCGTCGTCCTCCGGGGGCCCGCCGCCGAGCCGGACCTCCTCGCCCACGTGGCGACGCTCCTTCCGCCGCCGCTGGTCCCCGCCACCGTGACACCGCTCGCACAGCTGCCGGTCACCCCGAACGGCAAGACCGACCGCCCCGCCCTCGCCCGACGGGCCGGGCAGGCGCACGGCACGGCCGGGGCCGGCCTCCCGGGCACGCCCACCGAGCGGGTCGTGGCGGGCCTGTGGCAGGACGCGCTCGGCGCCCCGGTCGGCACCGACGCCGACTTCCTCGCCGCGGGCGGCGACTCGCTCACCGCGATGGCCGTGCTGGCCCGTCTGGAGAGCGCGACCGGCGTGGCCCTGTCGGTCGGGGACCTGTTCCGCGCGGCCACGGTGAGCGGCCTCGCGGCACTCGTCGACGCCGCGGCACCGGCCCGTACCGCCCTGGCCAGGACCGGCACGGCCGGGACCGGCACGGCGTCCCCTGTGGGACAGCGGCCCGAGGGGACCGGCACGGCATCCCTCGTGGGACAGCAGCCCGAACAGACCCCCACCGCAACCGCCCCCGACGGGACCGGCACCACACCCGTCCTCGAACGGCAGCCCGACGAGTCCGGCACGGCACCGGCCGCCGAGGTGCGGGCCGGACGGACCGCCACCGCACCCGCCACCGCACCCGCCGCCGAGGGACAGTCCGGGCAGACCGCCATCGCCCCCACCACCGGCACCCGGCCCAGACACACCACCACCGCACCCGCACCCGCACCCGCACCCACCGGCGCACCCGCACCCCCACCCGCCACCAAGGCACGAGCGGGGCGGACCCGTACCGCGGGCGTCGCCGAGGAGCGGCCGGACGCGTCCGGCCGGGTTCCACTGCTGCCCGGGCAGGAGGGCATCTGGTTCGAGCAGCAGGCCGCGCCCGGGAAGCGGTACGTCATCTCCCGCACCTTCCTGGTGCGCGGGCCGGTCGACGTGCCCCGGCTGCGCCGCGCGCTCACCCGGCTCGGGCAGCGGCAGACGGCGCTGCGCACCGTCGTCCGGCAGGACGCGGACGGCTGGTGGCAGACACCGGACGCGGATCCCGGCGCCGCCGTGGACCACCACGACATGACCCGGGTCCCGCAGGCGGAGCAGCAGCACCGGATCCGCGCGCTCGTCGCCGCCCGTGCGGCCGCCGCCGAGGGGTCGCCGCTCGTCCGCACGCTGGTGGTCACCCTCGGCGGGTCGGCCGCCGTGGTCCACTTCGACATCCACCACCTCATCGCCGACGACTGGTCCCTCGACCTCTTCTTCACCGAGCTGTCGGCCCTCTACGACGACCACGCCGCCCACCTCCCGCCGCTGCGGACGACGTTCGCCGACCACGTGCGCGAGACCCTCGGCCGCCTCCCGGAACGCGAGGCCGCCGCGCTGGAGTTCTGGCGCGCGGCCCTCGACGGGGGCGCGGCCGCTCCCGACCTGGTCACCGACCGTCCCCGGCCGGCCGTGCTCAGCGGGGCCGGAGACCGGGTCCGGCTGCGGATCGACGTAGACGAGAGCGCCCGGTACGCCGAGGCCGCCCGCCGCCACGGCATCAGCCGCTTCATGTTCTGCCTGGCCGGCGTGTACACCGTCCTCGCCGCACACGCCGAGCGCGACTCCCTCTGCCTCGGCAGCCTGACGACGAGCCGCGGACGCGCCGGTACCGAGGATCTCGTCGGCTACTTCGTCAACCTGCTGCCGATCCGGGTCGAGGCCGCCGCCGGCACCCCGGTCGCCACCCTGTTCCGGCGGGTCCGCGAGGCCTGTGCCGCCGCCCACGCCCACCACAACGTGCCGTTCCAGACGGTGTGCCGGGAACTCGGCGCCGCCGGTGTCTCCCGCGGGACCAGCCCCTTCCGCGCGGTCGTCAACCACCAGCAGCACCCGCCCCGCCCGCTCGAGCTGGGCTCCGCGCCGGTCGAGCCCTGGCCCCCGGCCGAGGACGACACCGCCAAGTTCGAGCTGACCTTCACCTTCCGGGAGTCGCCCCAGGGGCTCGGGTTCGAGGTGGAGTTCAGTACCGACCTCTACCGACGGGACACGGTGGAGCGGCTCGCGGGCCAGCTCGTCACCGTGCTGGGCCGGCTCGCCGACGCCGGTCCCGGCACCGTCCTGCGCGACATCGAGCTGCTCGAACCCGGCGAGCGCGGACGGCTCCTGGCCGCGCCGGAGTCCGGACGCCCGCCGGCCCACCACCCGGGCGCCACCCTCACCTCGCTGTTCGCCCGCACCGCGGCCGCCCGTCCCGGCAAGACCGCCGTGGCCGGGGAGGACACCGTCCTCACCTACCGCGAACTCGACCGGCTCTCCGACGACGTGGCCGCCCGGCTCCACGCCCGGGGGGCGCGGCCCGGTGAGCGCGTCGCCCTCTGCCTGGAGCGCACCCCCCTGCTGATCGTGGCGGTCCTCGGCGTGCTCAAGACCGGCGCGGCCTATGTCCCGCTCGACCCGGCGTATCCGGCCGAGCGGCTGCGGTACGTCCTCGCGGACGCCCGGGCCCGGATGCTGGTGACCGCCAAGGACATCGCCGAGCGGCTGTTCGGCCCGGGTACGGACGCCGACGGACTGCCGCCCGTCCTGGACATCGACCGGCTGGTCCGCCCCTCGGACGAGACCATGCCCCGGCCTCAGGCCCCCTGCGCCGCCGACCCCGCCTACATCATCTACACCTCCGGCAGCACCGGCCGGCCGCGCGGCGTCGTCGTCTCCCACCGCTCGGTCGTCAACACCCTGCGGGCCGGCCTCGGCCGCCACCCCTTCGTCCCGGACGACGTCTGGCTGCAGCTCACCTCGCCGGGCTTCGACGTGGCGGCCTACGAGCAGTTCATGCCCCTCGTCTCCGGCGGCACCCTGGTGTACTGCGGGGACGCCACCCGCGGGGACGCCGCCGCACTCGGCCGCGCCCTGCGCGACAACGGCGTGACGGTGATGGTCATCGTGCCCTCGCTGCTGCGCGCGCTGGGCCGCCCCGACCTGGCCTCGGTGCGGGTCCTGGTCGTGGCCGGCGAGCCCGCCGACCCGCACGACACCCGTCACTACGCCCGCGACCGGGTCGTCATCAACGGCTACGGCCCCACCGAGGCGGCGATCCTCGCCACCACCCACGAGGCCGGACCGGACGAGGACCGCGGCAGGGTCCCGATCGGCACGGCCCTGCCGGGAACCTCCGCCCATGTGATCGACCGCCACGGCCGGCTCGCCGCCACCGGCGTCCCCGGGGAACTCTGGCTCGGCGGCGCGGGAGTCGCCCTCGGCTACTGGAACAACCCCGAACGCACCCGCGAGCTGTTCACCACGGTCCCCTTGCTCGGCGAACGGCGGCTGTACCGCACCGGGGACCGGGTGCGCCGGCTGCCCGACGGCGCCCTCGACTACCTGGGCCGGCTCGACGGGCAGATCAAGCTGCGCGGCTTCCGGATCGAACTCGGCGAGATCGAGGCGACCTTGACACGCCATCAGCACATCGGCGAGGCCGTCGCGGTGCTGGTCGGCGAGGGACCCGACGCCGACCTGGGCGTCGCCTACGTGGGCACCGCCGACGAGCAGGAGGCGCGCGCCCATCTCGTCCGCCACCTGCCCGGCCACATGGTGCCCCGGCTCATCGTGCCGGTCGCGCACATCCCCACCAGCAGCCACGGCAAGGCGGACCGCGCCGCGCTCGCCGCCGGCCTCGCCGAGCGCGCCCGGGACCGCGGCCCGGCCGGGGAGACCGGCACTGCCGCGAGCCCGCTGGAGCAGGGGCTGCTGGCCCTGTGGCGGAGAGTCCTCGGCACCGGCCCGTCCATCGGGCTCTCGGACGACTTCTTCGCTCTGGGCGGGCACTCGCTGCGCGTCGTCCGGCTGCTCGGCGAGATCGAGCGGGAGTACGGCACGCGGGTACCGGTCCGGGACTTCCTGGCCGAGCCGACCGTCCGCGCCACCGCACACAGGCTCGGCCTCGCCGACGCGGGGGCCGGCACGGACACCGGGACCGCCACGGACAACCGGACCGGCACGGGCACGGGCACCGGCACCGGCACCGGCACCGGCACCGGCACCGGCACGGCGACGATCCTCCCCGAGGACATCGTGCTCGACCCCGGCATCACCTTCACCGGGCCCGCCGCGACACCGCGCCGCACGGACTCCGTGCTGCTCACCGGCGCCACCGGGTTCGTCGGCATCCACGTCCTGCAGGAGCTGCTGGACCGCGCCGAGGGAGCGGTGCTGTGCCTCGTACGCGCCGCGACGCCCGAAGCGGCCCGGGCCCGGCTGGCACGGGCGGCCCGTCGGCACGCTCTCGCCCTGGACCCCGCCGACCCCCGGATCGTGCCGCTGACCGGCGACCTCACCCTGCCAGGACTCGGACTGGCAGGAACCTCCGAACAGGACGCGGCTCGTGCGGCGGCCACCGTCCTGCACCTGGGCGCCCAGGTCCACCACCTCTCCGGATACCAGCACCTGGCCGCGGCCAACGTCGGGGGGACGCAGGAGCTGCTGCGGATCGCCGCCGAGGGCCCGGCCGCCCGCTTCCACCACGTCTCCACCCTCGCCGTACTGCGCGAGCACACCGAGGACGGCCGGCCGCGCACCCTCAGCGAGTCCACGCCGGCCGAGCACGAACGCCACCCGCGCGGACGCGGCTACGCCGCGGCGAAGTGGGCGGCCGAACACCTCGTCCGCCAGGCCGTCGCCCGTGGAGCCGACGCCCGCACCTACCGGCTGGGCCGGGCCGGCGCCGGCGCGGCGACCGGCGCGGTCAGCCGCGACGACATGCTCACCCGGCTGCTGGTGACATCGGCGGCCCTCGGCTGCTACCCCGACCACCCGGGCCTCGCCTCCGACGCCCTGCCCGTCGACGTCATGGCCCGCGCGCTGGTGGCGCTGGCCCTCGCCGACGGCCCGCCGGGCACGGTCCACCACCTGCACCACCCCCGCCGCACCGGGCTCGGCGTCTTCCTCGCCGGCCACGACCGGCGCAGCGGCTCCCGCACCCGTCCGGTCGGCCTGCGCAGCTGGCTCGGGCACCTGGACGACGCGACGGCCCGGGGCACCGAACTGCCCGCCCTGGCCTACCGGGAGCACCTGCGCGAGCTGTGCGACGCGCCCGGGCCGGCGCGGCCGGCCCGCTACCGCAACGAAGCCACCCTCGCCGCCCTGCGCACCCATGGCATCACCCCGCCCGACTGGGACGACGCCGTGATCGACCGCTGGTGGCAGTACCTCGCACCGACCGGAGAGACCAGCGCATGACGGAAGTGCTCTATCCCATGGCCCGCCAGTGCCCGTTCGCCCCGCCCGCGGAGGTCTCCCGGCTGCGCGACGAGCCGGAGGTGCCCCGCGTGCCGATCTGGAACGGCGTACGCCCCTGGCTGTTCACCCGCTACGAGGACGCCCGGCTGGTGCTGAGCGACCCCCGGTTCAGCGCCGACAAGAGCCGCCCGGGCTATCCGCTGTCCAGCGCCGTCGCGGCGGCCGAGACGGCCGTCGAACCCACGCTGCTCATCATGGACAACCCCGAGCACGACGCGCTGCGCCGCCTGGTGCTCGGCGAGTTCACCGTCCGGCGGGCCGAGTCCTGGCGCCCGGCCGTGCGTGCCGTCGTCGCGGGCTGCCTCGACCGGATGCTCGCCGGACCGCGCCACGCCGACCTCGTGGCCGATCTCGCGCTGCCCGTCGCGCTCTCGGTGATCTGTGAGTTCCTCGGCGTGCCCGTCGAGGACCGGGAGCTGTTCCGCTCGCTCACCCACACCATGAACGCGGTCGCGGGCACCACCGAGACCGCCGCCGCGGCCCGCCGGGAACTCCAGGACTACCTCGAATCCCTCGTGGCCGTCCGGGAGAAGGACCCGGGCGACGACTTCATCGGGCGCATGGTGGTGAGGCACGTGCGCACCGGGGCGATGAGCCGCCGCACCCTGAGCGCGATGTCCCTGCTGCTGCTCACCGCGGGCCACGACACCACGGCCAACATGATCTCCCTCGGCGTCCTGACGCTGCTGCGCCACCCCGGCCGCCTCGCCGCCGTGCGCGCCCTTGAGGACCCCCGGCAGCTCACGGACACCGTGGAGGAGCTGCTGCGCCACCTCACCATCGTGCAGCGCGGCATCCGCCGGATCGCCACCGAGGACGTCGAGGTCAACGGACGCCTGGTGCGGGCGGGCGAGGGGGTGGTCGCGGCGATCAACGTGGCGAACCGGGACCCCTCGCGCTTCCCCGCCGGCGAGGACTTCGACCCCGGAGCACGCGCGCACGGCCACCTCGCCTTCGGCTACGGCCCCCACCAGTGCCTGGGCCAGTCCCTGGCGAAGGTCGAACTCCAGGAGACCTACCACGCCCTCGCCCACCGCCTGCCGGAGCTGCGGATCGCCGTGCCCGTCGAGGAGATCCGCTTCAAGTCGGACATGGCCGTCTACGGCGTCCACGAACTTCCCGTGACCTGGTGAACCCGCCGTCCCCGGGCCGCCCGTCCGCCCTTTCGCCCGCCAAGGAGCCAACCACCGTGAAGATCAGCCTCGAACCCGAGCGATGCGTCGGAGCCGGACACTGTGTCCTGTCGGCACCCGAGGTCTTCGACCAGGACGAGACCGACGGCATCGTCGTGCTGCTCGACACCGAGCCCGGCGCCGCGCTCGCCGACGCCGTCCACGAGGCGGCGGACCTCTGCCCGGCCCGCGCGATCCTCGTCGACGCCGTGGACGGCACCCCGTGAACCTCACCGACCGGCTGCGGGAGGCGGTGGGGGACGCCGCCGTGCTCACCGACCCGGACGCGACCGAGGGCTACGCCCGCGACATGATGCCGCTCGCCCCGGCGGGCCGCCCCCGTGCCGTGGTGCTGCCCGCCGGCACCGCCGAGGTGCAGGCCTGTGTCCGCGCCTGCGCCGAGGCCGGTGTGCCCGTCGTCCCGCGCGGTGCGGGCAGCGGCCTGACCGGCGGTGCCAACGCGGTGGACGGCTGCGTCGTCCTGGTCACCACCCGGATGGACCGGATCCTCGAACTGGACGCGGACAACCGGCTGGCCGTCGTCCAGCCCGGAGTCGTCAACCGGACGCTCCGGGACGCCGCCGCCGAGCACGGCCTCTTCTACCCGCCCGACCCCTCCAGCCTCGAATGGTGCACGCTCGGCGGCAACCTCGCCACGGACGCCGGCGGCCTGTGCTGCGGGAAGTACGGCGTGACCAGCGACGCCGTGCTCGGCCTCGAAGTCGTCCTGGCCGACGGCTCGTTGCTCACCACGGGCCGCAGGACCGTCAAGGGCGTGGCCGGCTACGACCTGACCCGGCTGTTCGTCGGCAGCGAGGGCACGCTCGGGATCATCACCGGCGCGACGCTGAGGCTGCGTCCGCTGCCCGCGGCGCCGGGCACGGTCGTCGCCGCCTTCGACTCCGTCGAGCGGGCCGGGGACGCCGTCAACCGCGTGGTCCGGGCCGGCCTGGTGCCCTCCCTGATGGAGATCATGGACGCCACCTCCCTGCAGGCCTCCGCCGAGTATCTGCGGGCCGACCTCGGCGCGGGCGACGGAAACGCCCTGCTGCTGTGCCAGTCGGACGCCGGCGGCGAGTCGGCCGCCGCCGAACTGGACTCCATGGAGCGGCTGTTCCGGCAGGCGGGCGCCGACTGGACGCACGCCACCCGCGACCCGGCCGAGGGCGGTCTGCTGCTCAGGGCCCGCCGGGTGTCCCTGCCGGCCCTGGAGGCCCGTGGAGCCTGTATGACCGAGGACGTGGCGGTGCCCCGCACCCGGATCGCCGGCCTCATGTCCGGCTGCGAGAAGATCGGGGCCGAGGCGGGGCTGACCGTGGCCGTCGTAGGCCACGCGGGCGACGGCAACATGCACCCCACCGTCCTGTACGACGGGGCGTCGGCGGAGCAGTACGCCCGTGCCCGCAACGCCTTCGACGCCATCCTCGCCCTCGCCCTGGACCTCGGCGGCACCGTGACCGGCGAGCACGGCATCGGCAAGCTCAAGACCGAGTGGCTGGAACGGGAACTGGGTCCCGTCTCGATGCGCGTCCACCGGCAGCTGAAGGACGCCCTCGACCCCGCGGGCCTGTTCAACCCGGGCGCCCTGTTCGCCCGGCGCCCGGCGGGCGGGCGCACTCCGTGATCAGCCGTACCGTCCGCACCGTGACGGGGCTCCCCGCCCCGCTGCGCACCCTCTTCCTCACCACCCTGGTCTTCCGCACGGGCACCATGGCCTACCCGTTCCTCGCCGCCCATCTGCTGGTGCACGAGGGGCTCGGCAAGGGCACGGCCGGCACCGTCCTCGCCTGCTTCGGTGGGGGCGCCCTCGCCGCCGACCTGGCGGCCGGCGCCCTGCTCGGCAGGGTCACCGCCCAGGCGCTGATGCTGGGCGGCCTGGCCCTCAATGCGGCGGTCCTGGCCGTGTTCCCCTTCCTGCACGGACTGCTGCCGGTCGTCGCCTCCGTCGTCGTCTGGGGTTTCGCGTACGAGATCGTCACCCCGGCCGCGTACTCGGCGACCGTCGCCGCCGCCGGTCCCGAGGAGCGGAAGGTCGCCTTCTCCTGCTACCGGCTCGCCATCAACCTCGGCATGGCGGCCGGCCCCGTCGCGGGCGGGCTGCTCTTCGCCGTCGACGCACGGCTGGTGTTCTGGGCGAACGCCGGCTGCGCGCTGGCCGCGGCCGGACTCCTCGCGGCGCGCACCCGGGCGCCGGACGCACCGCCGCCGTCGCGGGAAGACGCCCCGAGGACCGGCACCCTCCGCCCCGCGCCGTACGAACGGTCCCGGTTCTGGACGATCTACGGCCTTTCGCTGCCCGTCCAGCTCGCCTACTCCCTGCCCTCCGTCTTCGTCTCCACCTACGTCATCGTCGGTCTGGGACTGCCCGGGTACTGGGCGGGCATCGTCTTCGCCGTCAACGCGGTGGGCATCGTCCTGTTCGAGGTCCCCCTCAACGTGTTCATGGCCCGGACGGGACACCTGCCCACCCTGCTCCTCGGCTACGGCCTCGCGGGCACCGGCTTCCTGCTGATGGCGGTGTCGGGCTCGGGTCCCTCGCTCGTCCTGTCCACGCTCGTGTGGACCGCCGGGGAGATCGTCGTCTTCCCGGGGCTCCTCGGCTACGTCAGCGAACTGTCCGGCGCGGCCTCGGCGGACCGCAACCTCAGCCTCTACTCCAGCGGCGTCAACATCGCCTTCATCCTGGCGCCCCACCTCGCGCTGCTGCTCGCCCGGCCCGGCGCCCCCGGCATCCCGTGGGCCGTCGCCGGCGGCGCCCTGTGCGTCGCCTGGCTCCTGCTGACGGTGGCCCGCAGCAGCCCCTGCACCTGGCACAAGGAGGAACTCTCATGCACCGACATGAGCTGACCCCGTTCATCGGCGTCGAGTACACCGGGGTCACCCACGACGACCTGCGGAGCGAGGAGCTCTTCGCGGACGTCGTGGACTCGGTCCACCGGCGGGACCTGGTGGTGCTGCGCGGCATCCGGCTGACTCCCGAGCAGCACATCGGGCTCGCCGCCCGCCTCGGCAACCCCGTCCCCTTCCTGCTGAGCGACTGGCGCCATCCGGAGTTCAGCGAGATCCTCGTCTCCTCCAACGAGCGCCGCAGGAACCGGCCGATCGGTGTCCCCCGCGTGGGCAACTTCTGGCACCAGGACTCGTCGTACACCGCGCGTCCGGCCGAGTACACGGTGCTGCACGGAGTCAACGTCCCCGAGGAGCACGGCCACACCCTCTTCGCCTCCGCCGCCGACGTCCACGACCGGCTGCCCGAGGAGTGGAAGAACCGCCTGGAGGGCCTCTTGGGCCTGCACACCCTGACCAGGCAGCAGCGCATCGAGCCCCGCCACGTGGGCCTGTCCATCGCCGAGATGCGGGCGCTGGTCGCCCACGAGTACCCGGCGGTCGAACACCCCGTCGTGCGCCGCGACGCGTTCACCGGCCGGCGCTTCCTGTACGCCGCCCGCGAGTACATGGACTCGGTCGTCGGCCTCGACGCCAACGGCAACGAGGAGTTCTTCGCCCTGGTCGACTCCCTGGTGCAGGACCTCGCGCACGTCCACGAGCACCGCTGGACGCGGGACGACCTGCTGATCTGGAAGACCGCGACCACCTACCACCGGGCGACCGACCTGCCGGAGGGCGTCGGCCGGACCGTGCACCGCATCAGCGTCCGCGCCGCCTGACCGGTCGCGCGCAAGGACCCGCACGCCGGCACGCAAGGACCGACCCCAAGACCAGGGCCAGACCCCGCACAAGGGCCGAACCCGCACCAGGACCCGACCCCACGCAAGGACCCGACCTTCCATGAACCACCCCACCGCGAGCCGTCCCGTCGGCGTGATCGTCGACGGGTACTCGATCGGCAAGTTCCTGCCCGCCGCGTTCCGGCGGCTCGGCGCCGACGTCGTCCACCTCCAGTCCACCCCGGAGTTCCTCGCCTCGGTGCCGCCGCCGGACCTCGGGCCCTACACCGCCAACGTCGTGCACGGCACCGGCGACTGGGACCGCACCGCCAAGGAACTCGCCGCCTACGCCCCCGTCGGCGTCCTGCCCGGGCAGGAGACCGGCGTGCCCCCGGCCGACGCCGTCGCCGAGCGGCTGGGCCTGCCCGGCAACCCGGCCGCGACCTCCGCCGTGCGCCGCGACAAGTACCGGATGATCGAGGCGCTGCGAGCCGCCGGGATCCACTGCGCCCGCCAGCTGAAGTCCGCGGACGCCGCCGAGATCGTCGCCTGGGCCGAGCGCGGGGCCGGCTACCCCGTGGTGGTCAAGCCGCTCAGTTCCGCCTCCACCGACGGCGTCTCCATCTGCCGCAACGCCGAGGAGGTCGGCACCGCCGTGGCCGCCGTCCTCGGCACGCAGGACATCTTCGAGCGCCGCAACACCGAGGTCCTCGCGCAGTCCTTCCTGCGGGGCCCCGAATACATCGTGGACATCGTGAGGGGCCCCGGCGGCGGGCGCCATGTGTGCGGGGTGTGGCGGTACGAGAAGACGGACAACGGCCCCAAACGGATCTACGACAAGGACATCCTGCTCGCCCCGGACAGCCCCGAGGTCCCGGTCCTGGTCGAGTACGTGGACCGCGTCCTCGACGCCCTCGACATCCGCTTCGGCGCCGCCCACGCGGAGGTCGTGCTGACGGCCGAGGGACCCGCCCTGGTGGAGGTCGGGGCGCGGCTCAACGGAGACATGGTGCCGGCCGTCCACGACACCTGCATGGACGGCAACCAGGCGGATCTGCTCGCTCTGGCCTGCGTACGGCCCGAGGAGTTCCAGCGCCGGTACACGGGGCGCACGATGTACCGCAGGCACCGCGAAGCCGTCGTCGTGCACGGGCAGACCGCCCGGGAGGGGACCGTCGAGGCGATCGACGAGGACGTCCTCGCCCGGATCGCCGCCCTCGGCACGGTCCGGCTGGCGGTGCCCCGGCTCCGCCCCGGCGACCGGATGCGCCCGACCACCGATCTGCTCTCCAGCCCGCTGCGGGTCTTCCTGGTCGGCGACCGCTACGAGGACCTGCTCGCCGACCACCGGCGGATCCAGGGCCTGCAGGACGGGGTCTTCCGGCTCGCGGCGCCCGACGGGCCCGCGAGCTGACCCGGCCGCCGCGGCCACCACTGCCCCCCGTCGTCCCGTCCGTCCGTGCGCGCCCACGGCAGGCCGCACGCGCCCAAGCACACCGACGCACATCGACGCACATCGACGTCTGTGCACGTCTCTGCACGTCCTATGCGCGTGCGAAAGGAAGGCTCCCCATGGGTGTGCCCGTCCGGGCCGATCTGGCCGGCATCCCCG
The DNA here is from genome assembly GCF_055657175.1 of Streptomyces sp. NPDC107581. Lineage (NCBI taxonomy): Bacteria > Bacillati > Actinomycetota > Actinomycetes > Kitasatosporales > Streptomycetaceae > Streptomyces > Streptomyces sp. NPDC107581. Next base: position 65,843 of record NZ_JBVKBH010000022.1, on the reverse strand, counting down.
ACTACATCATTCCGGGCCGGCCGCCCGGTGCGATCCTGCTCAACTCGAACGAGGGCTCCCTGCCTCCGCTGCCCGCGGTCGTCGAGGCGGTCGCCGCGGCGGCCGGCGGGGGAAACCGGTACCCGCAGTGGTTCTCCGAGGACCTGGTGGCCCGGCTGGCCGCCGAGCTGGGGGTCCCCGAGTCCTGGGTCGCGATCGGCTGCGGCTCGGTGAGCCTGTGCCAGCAGCTGATCCAGGCCTACTGCGCACCGAGCGACGAAGTGCTGTGCGCATGGCGCTCGTTCGAGGCGTACCCCGTCTTCGCGCGGGTCGCCGGGGTACGTGCCCGTACCGTTCCGCTCGACTCCGGGCACCGGCACGACCTGGCCGCCATGGCGGACGCCGTCTCCCCGGCGACCCGCGTCGTCTTCGTCTGCAACCCCAACAACCCGACCGGCACCGCGGTGGGCACCCGGGAACTGCGCGACTTCCTGGAGCGGATTCCGGACGATGTGCTCGTGGTGCTGGACGAGGCGTACCGGGAGTTCGTGACGGACCCCGACGTGCCCGACGGACTGCCGCTCGCCCGTGAGCGCGAGAACGTGGCGGTCCTGCGCACCTTCTCCAAGGCCTACGGCCTGGCCGGCATCCGGGTCGGCCACTGCGTCGCGGCACCCGCCGTCGTCTCGGCGGTCAACAAGGTGGCGGTGCCCTTCGCGGTCAGCGGCCCGGCGCAGGCGGCGGCGGTGGCCGCGCTGGCCCACACGGCCGAGGTGAACGAGCGCTGCCGGGCCGTCGCGGCGGAGCGGGAGCGCGTACGCGACCGGCTGGTCACGGCGGGCCTGTCCGTGCCCGCCTCGCAGGCGAACTTCCTCTGGCTTCCGCTGGGCGACCGGTCGGCGGACTTCGCCGGGTTCTGCGCGGACCGCGGTGTGGTGATCCGGCGCTTCGGTGACGAAGGGGTAAGGGTCACGGTCGGGGTGCGGGAGGAGAACGACGTCTTCGTGCGTGCGGCGGAGGAGTACGCGTCCGCCGGACGGCCGAGCTGACCCGAGCTGACCCGAGCTGCCCCGGGCTCGTCCGGCGCGCTCCGGCCGTCGGCTTCCGGCGCAGCCGACGGCCCGGCCGGCGGCTGCCGTTGCTCAGAGGTCGTCCGGTGTGCCGAGGCCGGTGAGCGCGCCGACCGGGTCGAGGTCGGGAGTGCCGCGGGGCCACCAGTCGTCGTGATCCGGCTCCGACTCGTAGACGTACCACAGGCCGTCGCGGCCGAGGCGGAGCTGGACGTGACCGCGCGGGTGGGTGAGGTGGTTGCGCCAGGGGCGGAACGCCGGCAGGTCGGCGGCGAGCAGCAGCGGCCGGGCCCGGTCGAAGCGGCCGGCCGGCGGGTCCCACGGCTCCTCCAGGACACCCAGTCCGGCGAGGCCGCCCTGCCGCCAGGCGGCGACCGCGCGGGCCAGGTCGGCCGGGTTACGGCCGACGGCCTTGGCGAGCGTGGCGTACAGGGCGCGGGTGGCGGCGGTCAGGCCGGAGCCGGGGCGGGCCGCGGCCAGGCGTACCGCGTCCTGCCACAGGGTCAGCTCGCCGACCGGATCGCGGCCCGTGGCGAGCAGCGCGTGCGCGCGGGCGGCGGCGTCGGTCGCCAGCTGGTCCAGTGCGAAGGGGTCGGGTCCGCCGGGCGCCGCCGGGTACACGGGCGGCTGCCCGGGATGCGGCGGCACGGGCAACGGCGGGGGCAGCGGCGCGAGTCGGCGCGGGGCGAGGGCCTCGGCGGCCCGGACGCCGGGCAGGGTCCGCGGTGACCGCTCCTGGGCGGCGCGGGCCGCGCGGGCGGCGCTGCGGCGGGACAGCGTGTCGAGCAGTTCCCTCTCACCGCGGCCGCGCAGCAGGAGCAGTACGAAGGGGTCGGCGTCGAGCAGGCGTGCCGTCTGGTAGCAGAGCGCGGCGGCATGCTTGCAGGGGTGGCCGGAGTCGGGGCAGCTGCACTGCGGGGCGAGGTCGCGCGGGGCGGGCAGCAGAGGCACCCCGCAGTCGGCGAGGGACTCGGGCAACTCCTTGTCCAGCAGGGCCGCGATGTGTCCGGGCCGTTCGACGGCCGCGTCCAGGAACCTCTCCCAGTCCTCGTCCTCCAGCGTGCGCAGCCGTACCTGGACCCGGTACGGGCGCGGCCGGCTGCCCCGTACGTAGGCCAGCACCAGACCGGGCGTCACCGTGATGGCGTCCACGTGCCCCTGGTCCGCGTAACCGCGGCCCCGGGCCAGGCGCTTGACGTCCAGTGCCCCCTGCTCCAGCGCGTCGACCCAGGCGTTGCCCCACCAGGTCTCGGCGAAGGAGGAGTCCGTGGCGGCGGCGCCCCGGGACGGGAACGCCGGGAAGGTGCGGCGGAGTTCGGAGTCGCGGTGGGGCGTGGCCATGGTGGCCGGGATCTGCGGAGCCGCCGGAGCCGGGGGACGGGGCTCGGCGAGGTGGCTGGCGCCGTCGCCTTCGCTGCCGGGGGTGCTTGTGCCGGTGTCTGTGCCGGTGTGGGGGGTGCCGGTGCCGGGGGTACCTGTGCCGGTGCCTGTGCCTGTGCCTGTGCCTGTGCCGGTGTCGGTATCGGCGTCGGTGCCGTCCGGCTCCTCGGGTGTGTCGGCCCAGGCGGGCATGCGGAAGGCGTTCGTCAGGAACTGCCGCATGTCATGGGCGGCCTGGGTGCGGGCGCGGGTGGTCCGGGATGCCTCGCCGGGGTGCCCTGAGGCGGGTGCGGGGACGGCAGGCCGTGCCGGTGTGCGCGGTGTGCGCGTGCCGCGCGGGGAGCCTGCCTCCGCCGCCTCGGCAAGCAGCGCCTCCCGGCGTGCGGACCGGAGTGCCTCCCTGGCCACGTCGGCCGGGCGTCCCGCGGGCCGTCCCGCGGGCCGTTCTGGGGTCAGTTCCTCAGCCGGCTCCTCAGCCGGCTCCGCGGGGGCAACAGCCCTGGGCACGGCCGCGTCACCCGCCGCACCGGGCCGGGCCGCGTACCCGGCCCGTTCGCTGTCTCCCGGATCCCCCGAGGCACCCGACCGCTCGCTGTCTGCGAAGTCTGCCGTGCCATCGACCCGCCCGCTGTCTGCGAAGTCTGCCCTGCCACCGGCCCGCTCGCTGTCTCCGAAGTCTGCCCTGCCATCGGCCCGTTCACCGGTACGGGGCTCCGCCGTGGCACCGGCCGGCTCGGCTTCCGTGCGCTCCGCCACCGGGTGCTCGGCCACCGCCCGCACAGCCTCCGCCCCCCGCACAGCCTCAGCCCGCTCGGCCACCGCCTTCTCCACCTCCGCCCGTTCGGCCTCCGCGCGCTGCCGTGCCGCCCGCAGGGCCTGTCGTGCGGCGTCGCCGGGCCGCTGGTTCCCCATCGTCACGATGTCCTCCGCAGCGAGACGAGGTCGGACAGCTCGCGGTCGGTGAGTTCGGTCAGGGCCGACTCGCCGGAACCGAGGATGGCGTCGGCCAGGGCGCGCTTGGCCGCCAGCATCTCGGCGATGCGGTCCTCGACCGTGCCCTCGGTGAGCAGACGGTGGACCTGGACGGGCTGGGTCTGGCCGATGCGGTAGGCGCGGTCGGTGGCCTGCTCCTCGACGGCCGGGTTCCACCAGCGGTCGAAGTGGATGACATGGCCCGCGCGCGTGAGGTTCAGACCCGTGCCGGCGGCCTTCAGGGAGAGGACGAGAACCGGCGTCCGCCCGTCCTGGAAGCGGTCGACCATGCGCTCGCGCTCCGGCACCGGTGTGCCGCCGTGCAGGAGATCCACGGGGACCGCGCGGGCGGACAGATGAGCGGTGATGAGGCGGGCCATGCCGACGTACTGGGTGAAGACGAGCACCGATCCGTCCTCGGCGAGCACGGTGTCCAACAGCTCGTCCAGGAGGGCGAGTTTGCCGGAGCGGGCCGCGAGCCTGTCGGTGTGCGGCTGCTCCTTCAGGTACAGCGCCGGGTGGTCGCAGATCTGCTTGAGGGCGCCGAGCAGCTTCAGGACCAGGCCCCGGCGGGCGATTCCGTCGGCGGTCTCGATGGCGAGCATCGACTCGCGCACCACCGCCTCGTACATCGCGGCCTGTTCCCGGGTGAGCGGCACCGGATGGTCCGTCTCGGTCTTGGGCGGCAGCTCGGGGACGATGCCGGGGTCGGACTTCTTGCGGCGCAGCAGGAACGGCCGCACCAGGCGGGCCAGGCGCTCCACCGCTTCCTGGTCCTCGCCGTTCTCCACCGCGCGTGCGTGCCGGGCGCGGAAGGACTTCAGGGGGCCGAGGAGTCCGGGGGTGGTCCAGTCGAGCAGGGCCCACAGCTCGGAGAGGTTGTTCTCCACCGGGGTGCCGGTGAGGGCCACGCGCGCGGGTGCCGGAATGGTGCGCAGCGCCTTGGCGGTGGCGGAGTACGGGTTCTTCACGTGCTGGGCCTCGTCGGCGACGACCATGCCCCAGGGCTGCCCGGCGAGGTGCGCGGCCGTGGAGCGCATCGTGCCGTAGGTGGTGAGGACGAAGCCGCCGTCGAGGCCGTCCAGGGTGCGGTCCGGGCCGTGGAAGCGGCGCACGGGGACGCCGGGTGCGAACCGGGTGATCTCCCGCTGCCAGTTGCCCAGCAGCGACGCGGGGCAGACCACGAGGGTCGGCTCGGTGCGGGCCCGCTTCAGGTGCAGGGCGATGAGCGTGATCGTCTTGCCGAGGCCCATGTCGTCGGCGAGGCAGCCGCCGAGGCCGAGGGAGGTCATGAGGTCGAGCCAGGCCAGGCCGCGCAGCTGGTAGTCGCGCAGGGTGGCGTCGAGACCGGCGGGCGGCTCGGCGGGGCGCAGGCCCGCGGTGAGCCGGTCGCGCAGGGTGGCCAGCGCGCCGACCGGCACGGCCTCGACGCTCTCGCCGTCGACCTCGGCGGTGCCGGTGAGCGCGACGGACAGCGCGTCGACCGGGTCGAGCAGGCCCAGTTCGCGTTTGCGGGCCCTGCGGACCAGGGCCGGGTCGACCAGCACCCAGCGGTCCCGGAGCCGTACGACCGGCCGGTGGGCCTCGGCCAGCTCGTCCATCTCGGCCTCGCTGAGCGGATCCCCGCCGAGCGCCAGCTGCCAGCGGAACTGGAGCAGGTCCTCGCTCTCGAAGAAGCCGGTGCCGTCGGTCGCCGAGCCGGGTGCGGGCCGGACCACCGCGGCGGCGGTGAGGTCGCGGGCGAGGTCCCGGGGCCAGTGGACGGCCACCCCGGCGGCGGCGAGCCGGCCGGCCGCGACGCCGAGCAGATCGCCCAGCTCCTCCTCGGACAGTGCGAGAAGGGCGGGGACCTCCTGCTCGGCGAGCCGGTCCAGGGGCGGCCACACGCGGGCCGCGCGCCGTACGGCGAGGGCGGCGTCCACCCGCGCGCGTGGCCCGAAGGCCGCCTCGGCCTCCCCCGCCCACAGCGCCGCCGCGTCGGCCACCAGGGTCGGGTCGGCGAGGCTGTGCACCTGGACGACCGCCGCCCCCGCGGCGCGCGCGCCTTCGGCGGCACCGGCGTCGAAGACGTCGTGGGCGGACAGGTCCAGGCGCAGCGAGACCCGCACGCCCGCGTCCATGCCCGCGGCGACCTCCGCCGCCCAGTCGTGGGCGTCGGGCAGGGCCTGGGGGTCGCGGGCGGCGAAGGGCCGGCCCGAGGTGTGCGGGGCGGCCGGGGTGCGGGGCAGGGTGTCGGCGACGGCGTCGAGGAAGGAGCGGACGAGCGCCTCCGGCTCGGGCAGCCGGAGCGGTCCGGGGTCCGGCAGGGGCACGGCGTGGCCCTCCGGGGGCAGGGCCGCGGCCACCGCGCGCAGATGGGCGATGTCGTCGGGTTCCAGCGGGCCGGCCCGCCAGGCGTCGTGGCCGGCCGGGGTCAGGCCGGGCAGCAGGCGGCCTCGCGCGACCAGCCGCAGCGCGTGCAGCGCGGCGGCGCCCCAGCAGGCCGTGGCCGGGTGGGCTGCCGGGTCCCGGCGGGCCCGGACCAGCAGCGGCAGGGCCTCGGCGAGCGGCAGGGTCAGCGCGGGCACCTGCCGGCGGCGCACGCCCGCGCCATGGCGTCGTACGACGGTCAGCTCGTCCGGGTCGCCGGTGGCGGGCAGCGGGCCGCCGTCGGGGTCCCAGAAGGCGATGCGGCCCTCGCGCGGGAGCGGTGCGGGCAGGTAGACGGACGCGAGGCGCACCGGAACCGGGCTCCCGGCCTCCCCGGAACCCCCCGTGCGCTCGGCCACCGCAGCCGTGCCGCCGCTCATACGTCCTGCCACCTCCCGCGCGTGTGTCGGATCGGACGTCTTCGACTCTACGGGCGGGGTCTGACAACCGGTTCCGGGGCGAGCCTTGGAGGCTCCGGTTCCAAATGGAGAGGATCCCGGAAATCTTGATCATACAGGAAGTCCGGAAATCAATACTGGGGGGGGTGCGGCAAAGAAAGTCGAAGGCACGGCACTGACAAAAGTGGCGATCGATCGCCATTTATTGAATCCGGAATAAGTAGCGGCTCCCCCGCCCGCGACATGCTCCGCATTGTTTCCCGAAGAGAGAACTACGGCGTCGTCCAGCCGAAGGTTCGAAATTGTGCCGGCGTTCGCAAAGCACACCTCTGCATATTGGAAGTTGCAGGACCGCCGGATCCTCAAGAAATCGGCTTGGTTGCAGCTGGTGCGGTGATCGCGGACGCCTGCGTCGCGGGCATGCCGAGGGCGAGGATGGCGGCCGCCAATACGGCCGATGCCGCTCATCGATCATGCGGGGGAAACCCTTGCCGTGCCCCCATGCCCCCGTGCGATCACGGGCACTGTGAATCCGGCCCGCTGGACGCGAGATCCGCAAGGCCGTCGACGGACCGGAACCGCCCGCGTGCCGACTGCTGGGGATTCAAGAGCCACCGGCGCCACCACTTCGCCATGGCCGACGAGGCTCCCACTGCCGTGGAGGCAGTGGCTCCAGCCGCAGACCTGCTGCCTACCGGCCTGATCCGGTCATCACCGGCTCCACCGGCGAATACGCATGATCATTCACGAAACCGCGGCCAGAGCCCTTCCCAAAGAACCCCATCACGGTGAAGACGCAGGGGAACAGGTTCCGTGACATGACAGGACTGCCAACGCGCCGAGTCTTTCCAGTCCCCGGACCGCTCAGTTGAGAGGGCGGTGAAGTGACGATTCCCTGACACTCTTTCGACCCGCCTCCTTTGTCCGGAGGTGACGCCCTGCTCAACACGACCCGCGTCCTTGCCGGCCGGGACTACGGAACCGTTCGGGAGACGACGTACACCATCGGATAGTTCGGGTCGGACGTGTTGACGACCACGTCCTGGGTGGGCGCCGGGTTCTTCTGGTGGTGGGTGAGTCCGGACCAGGGGCCGGGGCCGGTGAAGCGCCAGCCGGAGACCTTCTGGTCACGGGTGCTGATGGTGATGTCGTCCTTCTTCAGCTGGTCCCGGCGCATGCCCATGGTCCCCAGGAAGCTGTCCAGGCCGGCGCTGTTGGTGCGGAACTGCACGTACAGGCGGCTGGTCTTCCAGTTGTTGGTCTCGTAGTAGGCGGCGGAGTCGGCGGGGTGCGGGACGGCCACCTGGTAGAGGCGGCGCTGCACCTTCGAGGGCCAGCCCGAGGCGAGGCCGGTCGCCGAGTACTTCGACTCCTTGTCCTTGCCGCTGTTGCGGCTCTGGTTGGCGGAGATCACCAGGTAGCCCGCCGGGACGCCGATGAGCAGCCCGATGATCAGCAGTGTCAGCGCCCTGCGCCTGGCCTTGTGGCGGGGGTCCTCGGGCGGCCGGCGCGGCTCGTCCGGGGACGCGGCCTGGTGGGGCAGCGCGGCGGTCATACGGTGTCCCGGTCACGGCGGGCCTGGGCGTACCGCTCGTAGCGCTCGTAGCGCTCCACCCGGCGCCGCTTTGCCCGCCGGAAGCGGCGTGCGACCAGCCGGGCCAGATCGGCGGCGCCCACCATGCCGGCCTCGGGGCCGAGCTGGGCGCGGGTGATGCGGGCCTCGGGGCGGTAGCCGCGGCCGGTGAGGTGGCGCTTGAAGGCGTCCCGGGCCGGGCCGATGAGCAGGTCGTCGGCGGCCGAGACGCCGCCGCCGATGACGAAGCAGGACGGGTCGAGGGCGGCCGCGAGGTTGGCGATGCCGACGCCGAGCCACTGGCCGATGTCCTGGAGCAGTTCGATGCACATGGCGTCGCCCTCGCGGGCCAGCTCGGTGATCATCGGGCCGCTGATCTCGTCGATGTGGCCCTTGACGTGCTCGATGATCCCGTAGGCCACCGGGGAGTCCGCCGCGGCCAGCTCCTTGGCCTCCCGGACGAGCGCGTTGCCGGAGCTGTACTGCTCCCAGCAGCCGCGGTTGCCGCACGGGCAGCGGTGGCCGCCGGGGACGACCTGCATATGGCCGAACTCACCGGCGACGCCGAACTTGCCGCGCTTGACCTGGCCGTCCTCCAGGATGGCACCGCCGATGCCGGTGCCGAGCGTGATCATGACGAGGTGGTCCTCGCCGCGGCCGGCGCCGAAGCGCCACTCCGCCCAGGCGGCGGTGTTGGCGTCGTTGTCCACGAGGACCGGCACGGAGAGCCGGCCCGAGAGGCGGTCCCGCAGGGGTTCGTTGCGCCAGGACAGGTGGGGCGCGAACAGGACGCGGTTGCGGTCGGCGTCGACCCAGCCGGCGGCGCCGATGCCCACCGCGTGCACGTCGTGCCGGTCGGACAGGTCCAGGACCAGTTCGACGATGGTGTCCTCGACGACCTTGGGGCTCTTGGACTTGTCCGGGGTCTCCGTGCGGAGCTTCTCCAGGATGTTGCCGTCGGCGTCCACCACGCCCGCCATGACCTTCGTGCCGCCGATGTCGATGCCGACCGTCGGCACACGGGGTGCGGTCAGGTGGGAGCGGCGCTCGCGGGTTCCGACGGTTCGCAGGACCGGAGCTCGGCGGGAGCCGATGGGGGCGGTGAGGTCGCGGTAGGTGCTCATCGGGCTCGATTGTGCCGCACCGTGGGGGCAGGTGCCGTACGGGGCAGGGGCGGGGGTGCGCGATCGTCGCCGTGTGCGGGTGCGTCGTCACGGACCGCACCCCACGGCGGAGCCGCACACCGGCACGGCCCCCCGCCCCTCAACCCCGCTGCAGCTCGTGGCGCAGAGCGTCCAGGTCGGACCCGCCGGCCATCTGCTGCGTCAGTTCGTCGAGCGTGATCTCGTCGCGTGTGTAATTGCCCACCATCGCGCCGCGGCGGAGCAGGACGAATCGATCGCCGACGAGGTATGCGTGGTGCGGGTTGTGGGTGATCAGGACGACACCCAGGCCCTCGTCGCGTGCCGCGGCCACGTATGTGAGGACCACACCGGACTGCTTCACGCCCAGTGCTGCCGTCGGCTCGTCCAGGACCAGGACCTTGGCGCCGAAGTGGACCGCCCTGGCGATCGCCACGCACTGGCGTTCGCCGCCCGAGAGGGTGCCGATGGGCTGGTCGACGTCGCGCAGGTCGATGCCCATGCGGAGCAGTTCCGCGCGGGTGGTGCGGCGCATGAGGTCGACGTCCATGCGCTTGAAGGGGCCCACGCCCTTGCGGGGCTCGGAGCCGAGGAAGAAGTTGCGCCAGACCGGCATCAGGGGCACGACCGCGAGGTCCTGGTAGACCGTGGCGATGCCGCGGTCCAGGGCCTCGCGCGGGGAGGACAGACGGGTCTCCTCGCCGTCGATGCTGAGGGTGCCGCCGTCGTGCCGGTGCAGGCCGGCGATGGTCTTGATCAGCGTCGACTTGCCCGCGCCGTTGTCGCCGAGGACACAGGTGATCTCGCCGGCGTGGACCGTCAGGGAGACGCCCTCCAGGGCGCGGACGGTGCCGTAGTGCTTGTGGACTCCGGTCAGCTCGACCAGCGCCGTACGTTCTGTCGTCTCGGTCACTTCGTGGCCTCCGCGCGCTTGCGGACCCAGTGGTTGAGCAGGGTCGCGAGGAGCAGCATCGCTCCGAGGAAGAACTTGAACCAGTCGGGGTTCCACTCGGCGAAGACGATGCCCTTGCTCGTCATGCCGAACAGGAGCGCGCCGACCGCCGAGCCGATCGCGCTGCCGTAGCCGCCGGTGATCAGGCAGCCGCCGATGACGGCCGCGATGATGTAGATCAGCTCGTTGCCGACGCCCTCGCCGGACTGGACGGAGTCGAAGGAGAAGAGCAGGTGCTGGCCGGAGATCCAGGCGCCGAACGCGACACCCATGTAGAGGCCGATCTTGGTCCTGGCGACCGGGACGCCGACCGCGCGGGCCGCGTCCTGGTTGCCGCCGACCGCGAAGATCCAGTTGCCGGCGCGGGTGCGCAGCAGGATCCAGGAGGCGAGGGCGACCAGGCCGAGCCACCACAGGATGGTGACCTTGAAGTCGACGCCGCCCACGGTGAGGGTCGAGGCGAAGACGGCGTGGGCGCTGGGGAAGCCCTCCATGTCGGCGATGGTCTTGGTGGAGACCGTGCCGTCGATCAGCTTGGTGAAGCCGAGGTTCATGCCGGTCAGCATCAGGAAGGTGCCCAGCGTGATGATGAAGCTGGGCAGCCTGGTGCGGGTGAGCAGGAAGCCGTTGAAGGCGCCGATCGCCAGGGTGACCAGCAGGGACACCGCGACGCCGACCCAGGTGTTGGCCGTCATCTGGTAGCTGAACATCGACGAGACCAGCGCCGAGGACGTGACCAGGACGCCGGCCGACAGGTCGAACTCGCCGCCGATCATCAGCAGGGCCACGGGGACGGCCATGATGCCGATGGTCGAGGAGGCGTACAGGACCGTGCTGAGGCTGGCGGCGCGCACGAAGCCGTCGGCCGCGACGGCGAAGACCGCGAAGACGGCGAGCGCGCCGACCACGGAGCCCAGCTCGGGGCGGGAGAGCAGCTTCCGCAGCGGCGAACGCTGCAGAATCCTTTCGTCGGCCGTTCGTTCCAGGGTGGCGGTCATCGGGTGCCCCGCTCGGTGTACTCCGCCAGCGCGGCCGCCTGGTCCTTGGTGATGATCTGCGGGCCGGTGAGGACCGGCTTGCCGCCGCCGAGGACGTCGCCGTTGTACTTGTAGGCCCACAGCAGGTCGACCGCCTCGTAGCCCTGGAGGTACGGCTGCTGGTCCACGGCGAAGCCGAGGGTGTCGTCCTTGAGCTCGGCGGCGACCTTGGCGTTGAGGTCGAAGGTGTCCACCTCGGCCTTGCTGCCCGCGTCGGTCTTCGCCTTCACGGCGGTGTCGGCGTAGGGGGCGCCGAGGGTGACGACGGCGTCGACGGACTTGTCCGCCTGGAGCTTGGCCTCGATCGCGGACTGCACGTCGGGCATGTTGGTGCCGTTGACGTAGAGCTTCTGGACCGTGCCGCCGAAGGTCTTCGCGACGCCGTCGCAGCGCTGCTCGTGGCCGACGTTGCCCTGCTCGTGCAGGACGCACAGGGCCTTCTTCTTCCCGCGCTTGTTCAGCTCGTCGCCGACGGCCTCGCCGGCGATGGTCTCGTCCTGGCCGATGTGGGCGAGGGCGCCGAAGGCCTTGGACTCCTCGGAGCCGGAGTTCACCGTGATCACCGGGATGCCGGCCTTCTCGGCGCGGGCCACGGCGGCCTTGAGGGCGTCGGGCTTGGCGAGGGTGACGATGATGCCGTCGACCTTCTTGTCGACCGCCGCGTCCACCAGCTGGGCCTGCTGCTGTGCCTCGTCGTCGTGCGAGTACAGGAAGTTGATGTTGTCCTTGACGGCGGCCTGCTTGGCGCCGCTCTGCACGATGTCCCAGAAGGTGTCGCCGTCTCCCGAGTGGGTGATCATCGCGAAGGTCCAGCGGGGCGTGTTCACCGCCGCCCTGCCCTGGGCCGCGGCGGCCTTGCGGGCGTCCTCGGCCCGCTTGCCGCCGGTGCTGCTGCAGCCGGCGAGTGCGACGCTCAGCGCCCCCGCCACCGCGATGCCTACCCAGGTCCGAAACCGTGCCACGAGGCCATGCCCCTTCTTGCAGTGCTGACTGTGCTCCGACGTGCGCAAGGGGCGGGCGATCTCACCGTCGGTGCGTCCCGGCGGCCATCTCACCAGCCCCAAACACTTCAGTATCGAACACAGGGAACACCCATGACATGACCGGGGAGCCCGCGACGGTCGCATTGTCCGGACATTGCGACGAAGTCGGGGGCGGGCCTCAGGGCCGTACGAGCAGCTGGAACTCGAAGGAGTAGCGGGCCGGACGGTAGGTGTGGTCGCCGAACTCGACCGCGCGGCCGGTGTCGTCGAACGTGGTGCGCTGCATGGTGAGCAGCGGAGCGCCCTCCGCCTCGGCGAGCCGCTCGGCCTCGGCGGCCGTGGCGCCGCGGGCGCCGATGGACTGGCGGGCGCTGTGCAGGGTGATCCCGGCGGAGCGCATCAGCCGGTACAGGCCGGTGGCCTCCAGCTGGCCGGTTTCCAGGTCGAGCAGGCCGGGCGGCAGGTGGTTGATCAGGTACGCCATCGGCTCGCCGTGCGCGAGGCGCAGCCGCTCGACGCGGTGGACGTCGCTGCCCTCGGCGACGCCGAGCGCGGCGGCGACCTCGGCGGTGGCCGGCACGACGGTGTTGACCAGGACCTTGGTCGCGGGGCGCTGGCCGGCCGCCTCCAGGTCGTCGTAGAGGCTGCTCAGCTCCAGCGGACGCTTGACCTGGCTGTGCACGACCTGGGTGCCCACGCCCCGGCGGCGGACCAGCAGTCCCTTGTCGACGAGGGACTGGATGGCCTGGCGGACGGTGGGCCGGGACAGGCCGAGACGGGCGGCCAGCTCGATCTCGTTGCCCAGCAGGCTCCCGGGGGTGAGGTTGCCGTGCTCGATGGCGGCCTCCAGCTGCTGCGAGAGCTGGAAGTACAACGGCACCGGGGAACTGCGGTCCACACGGAGGTCGAGTGACACGGTCGGATCCACATCTGGTTTCGGCACGGGCCCGAGCGTAGCCGCGTGCATGGTTGACGGGAAGTTGTGTAGTCCGATTGTCCGGACATTTGCATTGACAGCGTACGGGGTCCGCCCTCACTTTGTTTCCATGCGCATCGGCGTCATCGGTACGGGCCGCATCGGCACCGTTCACGCGAACACACTGAGCCGCCACCGTGAGGTCGGATCACTGATCCTCACGGACGCGGACCCGGCGCGGGCACAGGAGCTGGCGCACCGGCTGGGCGAGACCGCGGCGCCGGGTGTGGACGAGATCTTCACCTGGGGCGTGGACGCGGTGGTGATCACCACCGCGACGCCGGCACACGCCGAACTGATCGGTCGGGCAGCCCGCTCGGGCCTGCCGGTCTTCTGCGAGAAGCCGATCGCCCTCGACCTGCCGGGCACCCTGCACGCGCTCGCCGAGGTGGAGGCTGCCGGAACGGTTCTCCAGATGGGCTTCCAGCGGCGCTTCGACGCGGGCTACACGGGCGCCCGGGAAGCGGTGCGCTCGGGCCGGCTCGGACGGCTGCACACCGTACGGGCGATGACCTGCGACCAGTCCCCTCCCCCGGTGGAGTGGCTGCCGCTGTCCGGCGGGCTGTTCCGGGACACGCTGATCCACGACTTCGACGTGCTGCGCTGGGTGACGGGCCGTGAAGTGGTGGACGTGTACGCGGCCGGCTCGGACGCCGGGCCCGCCATGTTCCGCGAGGCCGCCGACGTCGGCACCGGCGCGGCCCTGCTCACCCTGGACGACGGCACGCTGGCCACGGCGACGGCGACCCGGCTCAACGGCGCGGGATACGACGTCCGGATGGAGCTCGCCGGGGAGCTGGACACGGTGGTGGTGGGCCTGGACGACCGGACTCCGGTCGCCTCCACCGAGCCCGCCGGGCCGCCGCCCGCGGACAAGCCCTGGACCGGCTTCCTGGAGCGGTTCGGGCCCGCCTACGAGGCCGAGCTGTGCGCCTTCGTCGAGGTGCTGCTCGGAGGGCGGCCCAACCCGTGCGACGGCGGCGAGGCCCTCCAGGCCCTGCGGATCGCCGAGGCCTGCGAGGTGTCCCGGCGGGAACACCGCCCGGTACGGCTGGCGGAGATCCCGGACCGGGGGCGGGCGTCGTACGGCTGATCCCGGAGGGAGGCCCACCGGCTCGTGGGGCTCACGGACACCGACTCGGGGGCCCGGGAGGGCTCACCGGCTCGGGGGACTCACCGACTCGCGGGACTCACCGACTCGCGGGACTCACCGACTCGCGGGACTCACCGGCTCGGGAACGCTCGCGGGCTCGCGGGCGGCTCGCCGACTCGGGGGGCGGCTCACCATCGCACCGGCAATGTGCGCACCCCCCGCATCAGCATGCCCGGCAGCCAGTCGCCCGGGGAGCCGTCGAGCGCGAGGTCCGGAGCTCGCTCCAGGAGGGTGCCGACGGCGATACGGCCCTCCAGACGGGCCAGGGGTGCGCCCAGGCAGTAGTGGATGCCGTGGCCGAAGGCGAGGTGGCCGCGGCTGTCCCGGTGGATGTCGAACCGGTGCGGGTCGGGGTAGCGCTCGTCGTCGCGCTGGGCCGCGGTGAGGCCGATCACCACCGACTGGCCCCGCCGGATCTCCGCGCCGGCGATCTCCAGGGGTTCGGCGGCGTACCGGTATGTGGCGGTCTCCACCGGGCCCTCGTAGCGCAGCATCTCCTCGACGGCGCCGTCCAGGAGGGTCATGTCGGCGCGCAGGGCGGCGAGTTGGCCGGGGTGGGTGAGGAGGGCGAGGACGCCGTTGCCGATGAGGTTGACGGTGGTCTCGTGTCCGGCGATGAGCAACAGGTAGGCCATGCCGCGCAGTTCCTGCGGGGAGAGCCGGTCGCCGTCCTCGGCGGTGGTGCGGATCAGGTCGCTGAGCAGGTCGTCGGCCGATCCGGCACGCCGCTTGTCCTCGATCAGCTCGTTGAGGTACTCGGCGAGGCGGACGACCGCGTGGTACTCCGTGTCCGAGGTGGTCGGCGCGACCACCTCGGTGGACAGCTTCCGGAACTCCGTGCGGTCCATGTCCGGGACGCCCAGCAGTTCGCAGATGACGGTGATGGGCAGCGGAAAGGCGAGCGCGTCGATGAGGTTGGCGCGGCCGCGCGGCAGCATCTCGTCCAGCAGGTCGTCGGTGATCCGCTGGATCCGCGGGCGCAGCTGCTCCACCCGGCGCATCGTGAACGCGCGGGTGACGAGGCCGCGCAGGCGGGCATGCTGGGGCGGGTCGGTGACCAGCAGGTTCTTGCCGATCAGCTGCTCGTCCAGAAACGCCGAGTCGATCTTGCTGCGGTCCTTGGACAACCGGGGATCGGCGAGCGCGGCACGGGCCTCCTCGTACCCGACGACCAGCCAGGCCTCGTACTCGCCGTCGCCGTCCGGCAGCCGGACCCGGTGCACCGGTCCCTGCTCGCGCAGGCGTGCGTACACCGGGTGCGGGTCCTCGCGGAACGCGTCCCCCCACTCCCCCAGATCGATCACCTGTCGCCGGTCCATCGCGCCCCTTCCCGGAATCCCCCCGAGGCCCACCGGGCTCCTCCCGGTACCCCGGCAACGCGTGCGGCGCCCGCCTAGTGCCCGTCCTCCAGAAATCCCGCGTCATAGGCCAGCAGGGCGATCTGGACCCGGTTGTTGAGATCCAGCTTGGCGAGGATCCGGGAGACGTGGGTCTTGACGGTGGCCACGCTCATGAAGAGTTCGGCGGCGATCTGCGCGTTGGCCAGACCGCGGCCGACGGCGACGGCGACCTCCCGCTCACGGTCGTTGAGGGCGGCGAGCCGATCCCGCGCCCCTGCCTGGCGGGAGTCGGCCGCGGTGCCGGCCGCGTGCCGCATCAACTGACGGGTGACGGCGGGCGACAGCACCGGTTCCCCGGCCGCGACCCGGCGCACCGCGTCGACGATCTCGGCGGGCGGGGTGTCCTTGAGCACGAACCCGGCGGCGCCCGCGCGCAGGGCCTCCAGCACCTGTTCGTCGGCGTGGAAGGTGGTGAGCAGTACGACCTGCGGCGCGTCCGCCCGCGCCCGCAGCCGCCGGGTGGCCGTGAGCCCGTCCACGGACGGCATCCGGATGTCCATGAGCACGACGTCCGGCCGGGTCCGCCCGACCACGTCGTCGACCTCGCCTCCGTCGGCGGCCTCCCCGACGATCTCGATGTCCCCGGCCCCGCCCATCATCAGCGCGAGTCCGGCACGCACCAGGGGATCGTCGTCGACGAGGAGGAGCCTGATCGGAGTCGTAGTCATGGGGGTTACGTAATCATGTGCGGACCGGTCGGCGGGGGCGCACGTCCCAGGCGGCTCCCTCAGCTCCCGCCCGTCCCAGGCGGCCCCCTCAACTCCCGCACATCCGACGCGTCCCCCTCAGCTCCCGCCCGTCCCACGCGGCCCCCTCAACTCCCGCACATCCGACGCGTCCCCCTCAGCTCCCGCACGTCCCACGCGGCCCCTTCAGCTCCCGCACGTCCCAGGCCGCTCCCTCAGTTCCCGCCCCACGGCAGCCGGCCCCGTACCTCGAACCCCCCGTCCGCGGTCACCCCGTGCTCCAGGTGTCCCCCGGCCAGGGTGGCGCGTTCGGTCAGGCCGATCAGGCCCTGGCCGGAGCCGGGGACCGGCGGGACGTCGGGGGCGGGGGCGGGGTTGCGGACCGTGACCGTGAGGCCTTCTCCGGGGGCTCCGGAGACATGGACGGTGACCTCGGTACCGGGGGCGTGCTTACGGGCGTTGGTCAGGGCCTCCTGGGCGATGCGGTAGGCGGTGCGGCCGACGGAGGCGGGGACGGCGGCCGGGTCGGTGACACGCTGGTCGAGGGTGACCTTCATGCCCGCCTCACGGCTCTCGGCGACGAGGGCGTCCAGTGCGGCCAGCGTCGGCTGCGGCCGGCCGCCGGCCGCGTCGTCGGACTCCCCGGCGCGCAGCACGCCGATGATCTCCCGCAGGTCCTGCAGCGCCTCGTGGGCGCTCTCCCTGATCACACCGGCCGCCCGCGCGATCTCCTCGCGGGGCGCGTCCGGCCGGAACTCCAGGGCACCGGCGTGCACGCTCAGCAGGGTGAGCCGGTGCGCGAGCACGTCGTGCATCTCGCGGGCGATGGCCTCGCGGGCGAGCCGCTGGGCCCGGTCCGCGCGCAGGAGCGCCTCGGTCTCCGCACGCCGGGCCCGGTCGCGCAGGCTCAGCATGAGCTGCCGCTTGGAACGGACGAACATGCCCCAGCCGATGACCGCCACGGTGAGCAGTGCGCTGAACGCGACGATCCCGGCGTACGGCAGATCGGGGTCGGGCCGCAGCCAGTAGAAGAGCGGGATCAGCGCGAGGTTGATGCCGCCGATCCAGGCCACGTAGCGGAAGGGCCGGTGCACGGCGAGCGTGAACACGGCGACCATCGTCGCGCCGCCCGCGGTGTTGGACAGGAAGCCGACCGGGACCATCGCGACGGCGAGCCCGACCGGCCAGCGGCGGCGCAGCCAGACGGCCGCGCAGGCGACGCCGCCCAGCGTCCGGTCCAGGACGGCGAGGGACTGCGGCAGGCCTGTTTCCTGGGACAGGTTGTGCGCGGCCATCGCGCCCAGCACGGCGGCCAGCAGGAAGCAGGAGACGTCCACGGCCCAGTCGCGCGCCGTGCGCCGTGGCCGCCGGCCCGAGGTCGTGGCGTCCGGGTCCAGTTCGTGGATCAGGGCGGACGGGAAAAGCCACCGGCGCCGGACCGCGAATTCCTGCGGCACCAGCGCCGGCTCGTCATTGCTCACGGTCGACAAATCTACGCAGGTTCGGCCGCCGCGACCTCCCTGTGCGCGGGATCGCCGACCAAAGTCGCACCACTGTGGACTTTCGGTGGGCCCGCGCCGGCGGGAAGCAGTCCTGCGGCGAACGGACGGACGCCCCGCGGCCGGTGCATGGGGGAGGCCGCGGGGCGAGAGTCGTGCCGTGAAGCAGTTACTGGAACTACTCGGACTGATCGCCCTGGTACAGGGCGTGCTGGGCCTGGTGCACGGGTTCACGCACCGGCACGTGGGGCTCGTGCGGCGGCTCGGCTTCCTGGACGGCTACGAGGTGTACGCGAGCATCGCGCTCGTGCTGCTCGCGGTCGCCCTGTTCGCCGTCGCGGACGGCCGGGGATCCGGCTGAGCACGGATCGGGTCCCCGGCCGGACGCACCGTTCTTCCGGAACCGGCCGGCAGACTCAGCAGCCGAAGTCGACCAGGTCGAACGTGGCGTAGTGGTCGGAGGTGTAGTAGTCCTCCTGGGACTCCTCACCGGTCACGATGCGCCGGGCACCGCGCGTGGAGGAGCCCGGCGTCTTCACCGTGTACTCGTGGTAGTAGCCGGACGACTGGCTGGGCAGGACGCCTTCACGGTTCGAGAAGACGGTGCCGTCCTGCGAGTAGGGGAAGGGGCCGCCCTGGTCGATCAGGTTCAGCGTGTCGTGCGCCTGCGACGGCAGCTCGCCGTAGCAGATGCTGCCGACCGACGCGGCGGCGGCGTCCGCCGTGGTGGCGGAGACGGTTCCGCCGACCAGGAGGGCGGAGAGGAGGGCGGCTGCAGCGCCGATACGTGTTGCGCGTGGGGGGAATCTCATGACCTCATGATGACGCGCGTAGACGTTGGCATGTCAACGACAAGGTTGAAGATTTTCCCTTCAAGTCCGATGAATTTTCAGGAAGTTAACCTGCTGCCCGACGTCCTCACGAGGCCCCCACAGGGACCGGGCCCCGCCCGTGTCCGGGTGCCGTTCCCGCACGGGGTGAGGCAGCGGGCCTCCGGGGCACCAGTGCCGCACCGGGCAACGTACGCCCTGGTCACGGCCTCCCGCGGGCGTTCGTCCTGGCGTGTTCGTCCCGCTGGATGATCGGCGGCGTGTCGGTGCGTCGCGTTTCAGTGAAGTGCGGCCCTCATGTCCGGTGCGGCCGGCGCCTGTTGGTCCGGTCCGGGCCGGCCGGGGCCGGACCGGCACACGTGGTCATTCGGTGCCGAACGCCCGGCGCAGAACGGTGACGGCCTGGCTGATCGCGGCCTCGGCCGCATGGGTGCCGCGCAGGGCATTGAGCATCACGAAGTCGTGGATGACGCCCTGGCAGCGGGTGGAGGTGACGGGGACGCCGGCGGCGCGGAGCTTGTCGGCGTAGGCCTCGCCCTCGTCGCGCCGGACGTCGGCCTCGCCGGTGACGACCGGAGCCGGGGACAGGCCGGTGAGCTGATCGGTGGTGGCGCGCAGCGGGCCTCCGGGGACAGGTCGTGCTCCGGGAAGACCACGGCCGCCCCGGCGCCGGTGGCGAGTTCGCGGACCAGGCGGTCGTGGGTGTGGGCGTTGCCGAAGACCCGGCCCGCGCCGTGTATGTAGACGATCACGGGGAGAGTGCCGGTGGCGCCGGCCGGCTTGACGATCCGGGTGCGGACCGAGCCGGTCGGGCCGCCCGGAACGGTGACCCACTCCTCGTCCACCTGCGGCGCGGCGACGTCCGCCGGACTGGACCTCGTCGACGGCCTTGTGGCCCTCGGCCGGTCCGGGGTCGAACAGGTAGGGCGGGTTGGCGGTGGCGGCGGCGGCGAACTCGGCCGCGGCGGGCTCCAGCACCGGCGCGGTCGGGGTGCAGTCGGACATGGCGGGACTCCTCGCACGTGTCGCGGAGCGGGCGACTGCCCACGCCCAGAGCTGCCCAGCAGGGCCCCGGCCACCGCCCTGACCGAAGTCGCCGCCGGGGTCCTCCTCGGGGCCGCCGGGCGCCCGATGGACGCCGTCGAGTGTGACGAACACGGTGGAGACGAGCTTGCCCATGGCGGGTGCGTTCTTCCGGGCGCGGGGTCCGTTGCCATCGGTACAGACCCCGCTCGCGGCCTCAGCTCATCGGTTCAGCCGGTGTGCGTCGAGAACAGTCCGCCGGTCGGGCCCTGCTTGTCGCCGCCCTGGGCCTTCTTCAGGGCATTGGCGAGGCTCTCGATGGTGAGGGACTGCAGGATCACCCGGCCGTTGCCCTCCAGGGTGGCCAGGGACAGGCCCTCGCCGCCGAAGACGGCGTTCATGATGCCCTGGCGGTTGAGGCCGCCGACGCGCTGAACGCCGTACTGAATGCCTTCCTCGAAGGCGACCACACAGCCGGTGTCCACCTCGATCCGGCCGCCGAAGTCCGCCGGGTTGAGGTCGATGAAATTGCCCGCGCCCGCGATGATCACCGTGCCGTGCCCGGTGAACTTCTCCAGGATGAAGCCCTCGCCGCCGCTCATGCCGGTGCGGCCGCCCTGGAAGGCGATGCCGAACTCGACGGTGGACTCGGCCGCGACGAAGGCGTCCTTCTCGGCGAACCACGCACGCCTGCCGTCCAGCTCCAGAGCGCGCATCTCGCCGGGCAGCACGCCCGCGAAGCCGACCGTGCCCTCGCCGCCCTGGGCACTGAAGTACTGGAACGCCAGCGACTCGCCGGCCAGCATGCGCTGGCCGACCTGCATGGCGGTGCCCATGGCCTGGCGGAGCATGCCGCCCATGCCGCCACCGCCGCCGCTCTGCTGCTGACCGTTGCCCGACGGGCCGGACAGCCGGGTCTCCATGGTCACGTTCGTCGTCTTGAACAGGAACTTCCCCGCCTCGCAGTACACGGTCTGGCCGGGGTGCAGGTTGACGACCGCCATCTGCATGGCGTTGCCGACGATCTCTTGCTGAAGGGTCACGCGGGGAGAACGCGGGAGGTGGAGCGAAGAGTTCCGGCTACGGGCGGATTCGGTGTCCGTTCGCCGCCAGCGGACGGAGCGCCGGGCCGGTGGGATGGACGCATGCCGAACACGACGAACGAGATGAATACGGCAGACGCCTCGAATGAGACGAATGGCGCGATCGATGCGAATGAGGCGAACGGCATCGACTCGACCGGTGCGACGGACCCGTCCACCACGATGAACCCGACCACCACGATGAATGCGATGAACACGATGAACGTGACGGAGACGACCCAGGCCCACCGGGCTCTCGACGGCAAGGCGGCCCTGGTGACCGGGGGCAGCCGGGGCATCGGGGCGGCGGTCGCCCTGCGGCTCGCGCGCGCGGGCGCGGACGTGGCCGTGACCTACGTCAACGGCAAGGAGGCGGCGGACGATGTCGTACGGGCCGTGCGGGCGATGGGGCGCCGGGCGGTGGCCCTGCGCGCGGACTCGGCCGACCCCGGGGAGGCGGCGGGCGCGGTGGAGCGCGCGGCACAGGTGCACGGCGGCCTCGACGTGCTGGTGAACAACGTGGGGGTGGGTCTGCTGGGCCCGCTGCCGACGCTCACGCTGGAGGACGTCGACCGGGTCCTCGCGGTGAACGTGCGCGGGGTCTTCCTCGCCTCCCAGGCGGCTGCCGCGGCGATGCCGGCGGGCGGGCGGATCGTCACGGTGGGTACGTGCATGACGCAGCGGGTGCCGGGGCCGGGCGGGACGCTGTACACGATGAGCAAGGCGGCGCTGGTGGGGCTGACGAAGGCGCTGGCGCGGGAGCTGGGTGAGCGCGGGATCACCGCGAACATCGTGCATCCGGGGCCGACGGACACGGACATGAATCCGGCGGACGGGCCGTATGCGGGGGCGCAGGCGGCGATGACGGCGGTGGGCCGGTTCGGGACGGCGGATGAAGTGGCGTCCATGGTCGCGTACTTGGCGGGGCCGGAGGCGGAGTACGTCACGGGAGCGGAGTTCGCGGTGGACGGCGGGCACGCGGCATAGCCCTACCGGGCAACTCTGCCCACCCGCCCAGCCGTCTCGGTAAGCCGCGAAGGGCCTCGGTACGCCGAGAAGCGGACCTCGGTACGCCGAGAACCGGATCTCGAACGGCCGAGCGAAGGTGCGAACCGGCGTACCGCCCGCGCACCCCGTCGCGCGGCCGGCCGGACGGGCACAGCCACCCGCACGGCCGGCCGAGTGGCCAGCCAAGTGACCGGGCGGGCACAGCCATCCCATGAGAACGGAAGAGCCAAGCCGAGCCGGAGGCCAACGACCTGCCCCCCGCGCCCAGTCGGGCACGGGGGGGGCAGGCGGCCGCCACCTCACAGCGGCACGGACAGGCCGTCCGGCGCCAGAAACCGACACACCGCTTCCTCGCACCCCACCAGACCCGTGGGTCGGCGCAGCCGGGCACAAGGGTGCCGACGCGATTGGCGGGGCTGGTTCGGTTCTTGGATCGTCGGGTCGGGTCGGGTAGGCGGTGGGCCGAGAGAGGTGAAGGGTCAGGCGCCCAGTTCCTGGTGGCGGGCGGACAGGGCGGTTGCGCCCGTCTCCGTCAGGGTGCCGAACAGGCGCAGGCGGGAGATGCCGCCGTCGGGGAAGATGTCCACGCGCGCGTGGGTGCCGACGGCCGGCTGCGGCAGCACGAAGCGGTGGTTGGTGTCGGGCTGCAGCCGGGTGCGCGGGAGGACCTCGGTCCAGGCACCGCCCTCGCCGTCCTGCACCGACACGGAGGCCCAGCCGGCGCTGTTGCCCTTCAGGTACGCCGTGTCGATCTCGATCGCGCGGATCTGGGACTGGGCGGCCAGCCGGTAGCGGATCCAGTCGTTGCCCTGGTCGCGGCGGCGGCGGGTCTCCCAGCCGTCGTCCATCTTGCGGGAGCGGCCCGGCTGGATGGTGTTGGTGGCCGGGGAGTAGAAGAGGTTGGAGGCGTCCTCGACCTGGCCGCCGTTCTCCAGGGCGACCACGTCGAAGGTGCCGAGGACCGCCAGCCACTCGGGGTCGGGTACGACCTCGCCGTAGACGCGCAGGCGGGCGATGCCTCCGTCGGGGTGCTGGTTGACGCGCAGGTGCGTGAAGCGCTGCTCGACCGAGACGGCGAAGCCGTTGGCCGCGTGACCGCCGATCGGCGTGCGCGGTACCAGCGTCGTCCACTTCACGTCGTCGCCCAGCAGCTCCTGCGGGGACGGGGAACCCGGTACCGACGCACCCTCGATCGACACCGCCTGCGGGTAGTTGCCGCGGAAGTGGGCCGTGTCGACCACGATGCCGCGGATCACGCCGGGCGCGCCGAGGCGGACCAGCGCCCAGTCGTGGTCCTCGGCCGTCGGCCACGGGTGCTCGGCCGACACGCCACGCCGGCGCCTGGTCTCCCAGCCGTCCATGATCTTGCCCTTGTGCCCGAAGTGCTCGGGGTCGAACTCGGCCCGCTCGGGCACCAGCAGGTTCTCGCGCTGGGCGAAGAACTCGTCGTTGGCGGCGATGACCCCGGCGCCGAGCTGCCGGTCGGCCAGGTTGGCGTACTGGGTGAAGGGGAAGTCGGCGGTGCGGTAGTCCGCGTACGGGTCGCCGCCTCCGTAGGGGTTCGCGTCGCCGGTGAAGCTGGGTATCGCCGTCACGGTGATCAGGGGTTCCTTTCCATAGTCGGCGGGGTGCCGGGGGCAGCGGGGGCTTACCGGGGGCGGGTGAGCAGACGGCCCTTCGGCTCGGTGAACTCACCGTCCGCGAAGATGCGCTCGCCGCGCAGCCAGGTGGACTTCACGACGCCGTGGAGGGTCTTGCCGGCGTACGCGGTGACCCGGTTGCGGTGCTGGAGGCCTGCCGGGTCGACGGTGAAGGTCTCGTCGGGGGCGAGGACCGCGAAGTCGGCGTCGTGGCCGGCTTCGATGGCGCCCTTGCGCGCGCCGAGACCGGCGAGGCCGGCCGTCCGCACGGACATCCAGCGGACCACGTCCTCCAGAGCGTGCCCGCGCCTGCGGGCCTCGGTCCACACCGCGGGCAGGCTGAGCTGCAGGCCCGATATGCCGCCCCACGCGGTGGCGAAGTCGTCGGTCTTCAGGTCGGCCGTGGAGGGCGAGTGGTCGGTGACGATGCAGTCGATGGTGCCGTCGGCCAGGGCCTGCCAGAGCAGGTCCTGGTTGGCGGCCTCGCGGATGGGCGGGCAGCACTTGAACTCGCTTGCGCCGTCCGGTACTTCCTCGGCGGTCAGGGTGAGGTAGTGCGGGCAGGTCTCCACGGTGAGGCGTACACCCTCGGCGCGGGCGGCGGCGATGAGCGGCAGCGCGTCGCTGGAGGACAGGTGCAGGATGTGCACGCGCGCCTGCAGGCGCCTCGCCTGCGCGACGAGGCTCGCGATGGCCGTGTCCTCGGCGTCGCGCGGGCGGGAGGCCAGGAAGTCCGCATACTTGGGGCCGCCGTGCTGCGGGGCGGCGGCGAGGTGGTGCGGGTCTTCGGCGTGCACGATCAGCAGGCCGTCGAAGCCGGCCGTCTCCGCCAGGGACTGGGCGAGCTGATCCTGGTCGAGGTGCGGGAACTCGTCCACGCCGGACGGCGACAGGAACGCCTTGAAACCGAAGACCCCGGCGTCGTGCAGCGGGCGCAGGTCCTTGACGTTGTCGGGCAGGGCGCCGCCCCAGAAGCCGACGTCGATGTGCGCCTTGTCGGTGGCGACCTGCTGCTTGATCCGCAGGTTCTCGACCGTGGTGGTCGGCGGGAGGGAATTGAGCGGCATGTCGATCAGGGTGGTGATGCCGCCGGCCGCCGCCGCGCGCGTGGCGGTCCAGAAGCCCTCCCACTCGGTGCGGCCGGGGTCGTTGACGTGCACATGGGTGTCGACCAGACCGGGGAGCAGGACGTGGTCGCCGAGGTCCTCCAGACGTGCCACGGCCGGGACCTCGGCGTCGTACGGCAGTACGGCCGTGATCGTGCCGGCGGACACGGTGACCGTGGCGGCCCGCGTCCCTTCCGGAGTGATGACGCGCGTCGAGCGCAGCACCAGTTCAGCGTCGGACACCCGAACCCCTCTCTCTGCCACCGTTTTATCTCCGGAAAACGGGATGTACACCCACGTAACGGAATTCAACGTTCTGTTGAAGGAGTCTTCACTCCCGCCATCCCGTCGTCAAGAGGCACACTTCTGAGCGGTACGGACAGGCGTCTACTCTAGACGTTTCCACAAAGCGGAATTACAATTCCGGCAGGCAGAACGTAGTTACGTACGAGCAGGGAGTCAACCGACTGCCGGGTAGGCTTCTGACCTTCTTGCCAGTCCCGAAAGGAACGCGCCGTGCCGACGTCCGACGCCAGCACCACCGACTCCGCCAAGTCCACCGCCAGCGGCGGGGTCCAGTCCCTGGAGCGTGCCTTCGATCTGCTCGAGCGGATGGCGGACGCGGGCGGTGAGGTCGGCCTGAGCGAGCTGTCCGCGTCCAGCGGGCTGCCGCTGCCCACCATTCACCGGCTGATGCGCACGCTGGTGGCCTGCGGTTACGTACGCCAGCAGCCGAACCGGCGGTATGCGCTCGGCCCGCGGCTGATCCGCCTCGGCGAGTCCGCCTCCCGTCTGCTCGGCACCTGGGCGCGGCCGTACCTGGCGCGCCTGGTGGAGGAGACCGGCGAGACGGCGAACATGGCGCTGCTGGACGGCGACGAGATCGTGTACGTGGCGCAGGTGCCGTCGAAGCACTCGATGCGGATGTTCACCGAGGTGGGCCGGAGGGTGCTGCCGCACTCCACGGGGGTGGGCAAGGCGCTGCTGGCCGGTGTGCCCGATGACGAGGTGCGGGCGCTGCTCTCCCGGACGGGGATGCCGGCCGCGACGGAGAAGACCGTCACCACGCCGGAGGGGTTCCTGGCGGCGCTGGCGGACGTGCGGCGGCTCGGGTACGCGGTCGACGACAACGAGCAGGAGATCGGGGTGCGGTGCCTCGCGGTGTCCGTGCCGGACTCCCCCACCATGGCGGCCATCTCGATCTCCGGGCCCGCCGGGCGGGTCACCGAGGAGGCCACGGACAAGATCGTGCCGGTGCTGCAGCAGGTGGCCCTTGAGCTGTCGCAGGCGCTGGCCAGCTCCGGCGCATAGCGGGAAGGCCGGCAAAAGCAGGTCGGGGCTGGTCTACGGTGCGTGAGCGGCTGCGGGAGCGTCGGGGCCGTTCGCGCAGTTCCCCGCGCCCCTTGACGATGTGACCGGGGCATTCAAGTCCTCGGTGGTTCTCTCGACAGATGCGCCACCTGCGGGAGCGTCGGGGCCGATCGCGCAGTTCCCCGCGCCCCTGACCGTGCAACCGGGGCTCTCAGGCTCTCGGCGACTCCCCCTACAGATGCGTCACCTGCGGGAGCGTCGTGGCCGATCGCGCAGTTCCCCGCGCCCCTGACGATGTGACCGGGGTCTTCACGTTCTCGGTGGTTCTCCGAACAGGTCTACCGCCTGGCGTACGCCGGAGAGGCTTCGTGACAGTGCGCTGACCGAGCCGATCGCTCCTGCGATCAGCAGCAGGGACCTGCGCAGGCGGGGGATCTCCGGCAGACCGCCGGCGGCCATCGCCGCGAGTGTGGCCAGTTCGTCCTCGGCTATGCCGCGGTCGGGGAACTCGGACGGCAACGCGGCGAGTTCGCGGCGCAGCCGGGACACCGCGGTCCGCAGTTCCGCCACCCTCGGGTCCTCGTCGCTGCCGGTCACTGGCCTCTGTCCCAAGCTCCGCAACACAGCTCTCCCCCCTGGCGCTCCCTCGTGCGCGGGTCAGTTAACGCCACCCCGTGCGGCAGCGCCACCGCACGGGCCGAAATTCAGCCCAAGGAAGCGGGCCGCCGCGTTCCGCGTCAGGTATGCAGGACGCATGACGGACAAGCAGGACCGATACCAGGAGATCGCCGGACTGCTGCTCGCCGCGGGCGGCGGCAGACGGCTCGGCGGGCGGCCCAAGGCGCTGCTGGAGCACCGGGGGCGCCCCCTGGTCGAACACGCGGTCGGAGTGCTGCGGGCGGCCGGATGCGGGCGGATCCACGTGGTGCTCGGAGCGAAGGCCGACGAGGTCCGGGCGCGCGCCGAGCTGAACGGCTGCGTCCTCGTGGACAACCCCGACTGGGCCGAGGGCATGGGCTCCTCCCTGCGCGCCGGACTCGGCTCGCTCGCCGGCACGGGCGCACGCGCCGCCCTGGTGAGCCTGGTCGACCAGCCGGGGATCGGGCCGGCGGCCGTGGCCCGGGTACTCGGTGCCTACGAGGACGAGAAATCACTGGTCTCGGCGGCGTACGACGGTGTGCGCGGGCATCCGGTGCTCTTCGGCGCGGGGCACTGGCCGGGCATCGCGGCGACGGCCACCGGTGACCGCGGAGCACGTGCCTACCTGAAGGAGCATGCGGCGGCGATCCGGCTGGTGGAGTGCGCGGACGTGGCCGCGCCGTACGACATCGACACCGAGGCCGATCTGAGCCACCTTGAGTGAACGGGGTGGCACTGAGCGCCACCTTGCCTCGACCCAGAGAATCTCGATATCAACAAACCATTGAGGTTCCACGATGAGGAAACTACTATCCACTGTTCAGAAGCGTCCGACCGTACAGCGGGCGCTGATTGCCCTATTCGTGCCTCCTGGCACCCGGTGCCACCGCTGAAGGAAGTGACAGCTCATGTCCGCACCAGCGCCGTCTCCGCTGGCCATCGTCGACGCCGAGCCCCTGCCCCGGCAGGAGGAGGTCCTCACCGACGCGGCGCTCGCCTTCGTGGCGGAGCTGCACCGGCGGTTCACCCCGCGCCGTGACGGACTCCTCGCCCGCCGGGCCGAGCGCCGCGCCGAGATCGCCCGCACCTCCACGCTCGACTTCCTCCCGGAGACGGCCGCCGTCCGCGCGGACACCTCCTGGAAGGTCGCCCCGGCCCCGGCCGCGCTGAACGACCGGCGCGTCGAGATCACCGGCCCCACCGACCGCAAGATGACCATCAACGCGCTCAACTCGGGCGCGAAGGTCTGGCTCGCCGACTTCGAGGACGCCTCCGCCCCCACCTGGGAGAACGTGGTCCTCGGCCAGCTCAACCTGGGCGACGCCTACACCCGCAGCATCGACTTCACGGACCCGGCGTCCGGCAAGTCGTACGCCCTGCGCCCGGCCGGGGAACTCGCCACCGTCGTCATGCGCCCGCGCGGCTGGCACCTGAACGAGCGCCACCTCGTCGACGCCGACGGCAAGCCGGTCCCCGGCGCCCTCGTCGACTTCGGCCTCTACTTCTTCCACAACGCCCAGCGCCTGCTGGACCTCGGCAAGGGCCCGTACTTCTACCTGCCCAAGACCGAGTCGCACCTCGAAGCCCGGCTGTGGAACGACGTGTTCGTCTTCGCGCAGGACTACGTCGGCATCCCGCAGGGCACCGTCCGCGCGACCGTCCTGATCGAGACGATCACGGCGGCGTACGAGATGGAGGAGATCCTCTACGAACTCCGCGACCACGCCTCCGGGTTGAACGCGGGCCGCTGGGACTACCTGTTCTCCATCGTGAAGAACTTCCGTGACGGCGGGCCGAGGTTCGTCCTGCCGGACCGCAACGCGGTGACGATGACCGCCCCGTTCATGCGGGCGTACACCGAACTCCTCGTCCGTACCTGCCACAAGCGCGGTGCGCACGCGATCGGCGGCATGGCGGCCTTCATCCCCTCCCGCAAGGATCCCGAGGTCAACAAGGTCGCCTTCGAGAAGGTCCGCGCCGACAAGGACCGCGAGGCGAACGACGGCTTCGACGGCTCCTGGGTCGCCCACCCGGACCTGGTCCCGATCGCCCTGGAGTCCTTCGACCGCGTCCTCGGCGACAGGCCGAACCAGAAGGACCGGCTGCGCGAGGACGTCCACGTCGAGGCGGCCGACCTGATCGCGATCGACTCGCTGGCCGCGAAGCCGACGTACAACGGGCTCGTCAATGCCGTCCAGGTCGGCATCCGGTACATCGAGGCGTGGCTGCGCGGGCTCGGCGCGGTCGCCATCTTCAACCTGATGGAGGACGCGGCCACCGCCGAGATCTCCCGCTCGCAGATCTGGCAGTGGATCAACGCGGGCGTCGAGTTCGAGAACGGCGACAGGGCCACCCCGGAGCTGGCCCGCAAGGTGGCCGCCGAGGAGCTGGACGCGATCCGCAAGGAGCTCGGCGAGCAGGCCTTCTCGGCCGGTCACTGGCAGGAGGCGCACGACCTGCTGCTGCAGGTCTCCCTCGACGAGGACTACGCCGACTTCCTCACCCTGCCGGCGTACGAGCAGCTCAAGGGCTGACCCTTACGGCGAAGGAGCAGCTCAGGGGCTGACCCATACGGCGTGAGAGCAGCTCAAGGGCTGAGGCTTACGAGGTTCCCTCCGAGTGGCCCAGGGACTTTCCCGGGGCCACTCGGTCGCGTACGGCCCGCTTCACCGCCGTGGGCTCCGGGAAGCCCTGCTCGCGGCGGTCCCAGACGACCTCGTCGTTCACCCGGACGACGAAGACGCCGCCGGTGCCGGGCTTGAGCGACAGTTCGGTCAGCTCGGTCTCGAAGGTGGTGAGCAGCTCCTGCGCCAGCCAGGCCGCGCGGGGCAGCCAGCGGCACTGGGTGCAGTACTCGATCTGGACGCGCTGTATCATCGGGTGGTCCTCATCCCAGGTGTACCGACCAGTCCTGTTCCGCCCCCGGCTTGCCATGCAGATCGGGGACCTGCTTGAGCCAGGCCGGGCGGCCCTGCCGGGTCCTGGCCGCGCGGTCGGCCTCCTCGGCCGCGAGTTCCTCCCGGTTCGGGAAGTCCGTGGGCAGCCACTCCTCGGACAGTCGTACGCGCGCGAGGAGGTAGTCGACGTAGGCGGCCCGGACGTCGTCGGGGGCAGCGAATCCGGCGTCCTCGGCGAGCCAGGCATCCGGCACCTCGCCGACGATCCCGCGCAGCAGCTCCTCGGTCACCCGGGGAGCCAGTTCCGCGTCGGCGGCCCGCACGTCGGGGGCGTGGTGGCCGAGCGCATGATGGCGGAAGTCGTACCTCTTGCCCGGGGTGGTGGTGTCCCAGCGGTGGTGGAAGACGAGGGCGGCGCCGTGGTCGATGAGCCACAGGCGCGGGGGCGCGGTGCCGAGCGTCGGCCAGACCATCAGGTTGGAGCTGTGGACCGTACGGTCCACGTTGACGGTCAGGGCGTCGAGCCAGACGATCCTGCCCGCCTCCACGGGATCCACCGGGAAGGCCTCGGCGATCTCCGGCGTGAAGTCGGCGGCGCCGGACAGGTAGTCCATGCCGAGGTTGACCCCCGCGCTCGCGCCGTGCAGCTCGCGCACCTCCTGGTGCGGCTCGTCCGCGGCGATGGCCGGGTCGAAGTGGACGAGGACCAGCTCCGGGAAGCGCAGGCCGAGAGCGCGGGCGAGTTCGCCGACGATCACCTCGGCGACCAGCGCCTTGTGTCCCTGCGCGGAGCCGGTGAACTTCACGACGTAGGTGCCGAGGTCGTCGGCCTCGACGACGCCGGGGACGGAGCCGCCGGAGTGCAGGGGTTCGACGTAGCGGGTCGCGGCGACCTCTCTCAGCATGGTCCCGGGCTCCATGGCCCCGCTGTCCTGCCATCCATGGCCAACCCCAACCTGGTGCGACCCGGGGATCCGTCACTGACGGGGCGGCGCCCCTGGTCTCCGCCCTCCGGCATCACGTGTGCATGGTAACCGGGCGTGACCGCGGTCGAGGAGTGCGGCAGGGCGCCGGTGCCCGTCGTGCCCGGCGTGCGCCGTGTCGCCGTGTCGGCCTCGCTCACTCACCCAGCAGCGGGTTCGGCAGGGGCAGATAGCGGGCGTCGGCGCCGTCCGCGTCCGTCCAGCGCAGCAGCAGGTTGGTCTTGCCGGGCAGGGTGGGCGCGGCGAGCAGGGCCGGGATCTCGGGCAGGTCGTGGCGGGCGAGTTCGCGGCGGGCGGCGGGCCAGGGGTCGAGGCCCGGGTGGTGTTCGGCGAGGGCGGCGGCGATCTCGGCGAGGTGGTTGACGACCAGGCAGTACACCAGCCGCTCCCAGCCGGCGGCACGGGAGACGTCGGGCAGCACCTTGGCGCCCTCGGCGTCCCGGAACAGCGCCTGTACGGGCGTGCCGGCCGGGTCGACGGCGACCAGGGTGTTCTGCAGATGCGCCTCGACGACGACCCCGTGCTCGTCGAACGCCCTGAGGGCGGGCGGGATCACCTGCCGCAGGTACGCCTCCCACCAGGCCTGCGGATCGGCCGTGGCGGCCAGCGGACTGCCCTCGAAACCCTCGGCGAGCCCGGCCGCGAGCAGCGGGGTGGCGCCTTCCAGGAGGTGGCCGCGCAGCCCGTCCCGGACGAGCACGGCCAGCTCCTCGAAGGCGAAGGCGGCCGTGCGGTAGCCGCGGTCGCCCAGCCAGGCCGCGGGTCGTCCCACGGCGGCGAAGGCGGCGGTCGCGGCCGTGTCGGTGCGGCGCAGTTTCAGCAGGTCGTGGCGCCACAGGCGGCGGATGTCGTTGGTGATGCGCACATCGAGGCTGAACTTCAGGAACAGGTCGCGCCCGGCTTCGTACACCGTGCGGATCGCCGCCGTCGGCCAGGTGTCGAAGGCGGTGTCGCCGAGCCGGACGAGGCGGCCGTCGGCGAAGGCGGGGGCGAGGTCGTCGGCGACGAGGCCGAGCTGCCAGGGGTGGGCGGGAAGCAGCCGGTAGCCGGGCGGGGCCGTGCCGAGGGAGTCCAGGGCGCGGGTGTCGCCCTCCTCGGCGATCTGGTCCTCGCGGACGCCGAGCAGCACCAGCGGGAAGTGCGCGTACGCCTCGGGGGCGTACGGAAGCCAGGCCGCGACCGGGCCGCCGCCGCGCGCCTTGGGGGCGGGGTGGCAGGGGTGACCGGTGATCAGGGACTGCTCGGAGCGCAGGTAGGGGTCCTCGGGCGGCGTCGCCGCGGCGCGCGCGGCGAGCAGCGCGGCGACCGCGTCCCGGCTGTCGATCATCTCGGCGGGCAGGTCGCCGCCCGGTTGCCCGGTGTGCCGGCGCAGTTCCTCGGCGACCAGTTTGACCAGTTCGGTGTGGCCGAGGCGGCGCCAGGCCCCGGCGGCGTGCACCTCGGGGTCGGCCGGCCGCCGTCCGGGGCGCACGCGCAGCAGGCGGCCGGTGCCGGGCAGCCGGTAGGCAGGCCGCTCGCCGGGGTCCGGGAGCGGTTGGGCGACCTCCCGCAGCAGGCAGTTGAGCAGGGGGGCGGCCGCATAGGCGTCGGCACGCTGTCCGACGATGCCGGTGGGTGGGTTGAGGTCCACGCGATCCATTCGTTCTTCGTCCGGGGCCCGAGCGAACAGTATGTCTTTCGTCCCGGACAATCGTGCCCCGCGCCGCCGTTCCCGAGGAGACCGACCGTGTATCAGTCCCCCACCGCCGAGGCCGAGACCGCCGAGGAGCTGGCCGCCGTCCGGCCCGGCCTGCTGCCCCGGTACTCGGCCGAGCTGCCGGGTGCCCGCGCGGCGGTGCTGACCCGCCTGTGGCGTGGGCTCGCCCACGAGCCGCTGCCGTGGGTGACCGGCAGGGTGCGCGGGGCACACGGTCTCGCCCTGCGGCTGGCCGACGGCCGGACCCTGCACGGCCCGTACGCGGACCCGTACGCGACCGCCGACCACGTCACCGCCGTCCGCCTGGACCGCGAGCGCTACGAGGATCCCGCGCGGCTGATGACCGACCTCGCGGTGCCGCACGCGGCGGGCTTCGCGGTCGAACTCGGGCACAGCGTGGCCTCGTTGGCGCTGTCCCGGGCCGATGCGGATCACCCGAAGGGGTGGTCCGAGCGGGAGTGGGAGTGGGAACAGCGGGTGGTCGACGGCCATCCCTTCCACCCCAACTGCCGTTCCCGGCCGGGGCTGTCGGTGGCGGACCAGCTGGCGTACGGCCCGGAGCACCGCCCGGTGGTCGAGCTGGGGACGGTCGCCGTGCCGGCCGCCGAGTGCCTGGTGTCCGGAGCGTGGCCGGAGGAACTGCGGGACGGGGACGACCTGTTGCTGCCGGTGCACCCCTGGCAGGCGGCCCATGTGCTCAAGCGGTCGTACGCCCCCTGGCGCCCCGCACACCCGCTGATGTCGCTGCGCACGCTGGCCCTGCCCGGCGGCCCGCATGTGAAGACCGCGCTCAGCGCCCGGCTCACCTCCTCGGTACGGGACATCTCCACGTACTCGGTCGGGGCGTCCGCGGCCCTGTCGGCCTTCGCCACGGACCTGGCCGCGCGCACGGACGGGCTGCTGCACATCACCCGCACCCTCGGCGCGGCCACCGCCCACTCCCCCGATCTGGCCGCGCTGCTGCGCGAGTCTCCCGAGCAGTACGCGGGGGCGGACGAGCGGGTCCTGCCGGTGGCCGCGCTCCCCGCCACCGCTCTTGCCGAGTCCCCCGCCTGGCTGGCCGCCTTCGCCCGCCTCGCCCTCACGGCCGGTCTGCGCCTGCTGGACCTCGGGGTGGCCCTGGAGGCCCACGGCCAGAACCTCCTGGTGGTCCTTTCGGCCGACCGCACGCCCCTGCGTCTCGTCTACCGCGACCTCGCCGACATCCGCATCAGCCCCGCCCGTCTCTCCCGCCACGGCATCACCCCGCCCGACCTGACCGGCCGGCTCATCACCGACGACGAGACGGTTCTGCGCCGCAAGCTGTTCGGCTCCCTCGTGGCGGGCGCACTCGCCGGTACGGCGGGCTCGGGCCCGGCGCTCGGGGCCGCGCTGGCGGCCGCCGTACCCGGTCTGCCCCGCACCCCCGATCTGGCGGCCCTGCTCGAAGGTCCCGTCCCGGCGAAGGCGTTGACGCTGATGCGGCTCTCCCCGGACACCCCCGGTGACCAGTGGACCTCGCTGCCGAACCCGCTCGTGTTGGAGCCCGGCGCCCGAGATCAATAAGATCCACCGATGATCAGAAGACAACGGCTGGCGGCGGGCGTCTGCGCTCTGCTCGCCGCCCTGACGGCCGGGCTCGCGTTCCCGGGCCCGGCTGTGGCCGATGAGACGGAACAGGCCGCTCCGAAGGTCGAACTCGTCCTGGACGTCAGCGGTTCCATGCGGGCGCGGGACATCGACGGCGGCTCGCGGATGGCGGCCGCGAAGCAGGCGTTCAACGAGGTGCTCGACGCGACGCCGCAGGAGGTCCGGCTCGGCATCCGTACGCTGGGCGCCAACTACCCCGGCAACGACCGCAGGACGGGCTGCAAGGACACCGAGCTGCTCTACCCGGTCGGCCCGCTGAACCGGACCGAGGCGAAGACCGCGGTGGCCACGCTGGCGCCGACCGGCTGGACGCCCATCGGTCCCGCGCTGCTGAAGGCGGCCGCCGACCTCGACGGCGGCGACGGCACCCGCCGTATCGTCCTGATCAGCGACGGCGAGGACACCTGCCAGCCGCTCGACCCCTGCGAAGTCGCCCGCGAGATAGCGGCCAAGGGCATCGGGCTGACCATCGACACGCTGGGCCTGGTGCCGGACGCCAAGACCCGCAACCAGCTCAGCTGCATCGCCCACGCGACCGGCGGCACCTACACCTCCGTGCAGCACAAGGAAGAACTGACCGACCGCGTAGGACAGTTGGTGGACCGGGCCGCCGATCCGGTGGTGACTCCGGTGGCCGCGGAGGGCGCGGACCAGTGCACCGACGCCCCGTCGCTCAAGTCCGGGCTGTACACGGAC
Source organism: Streptomyces sp. NPDC107581 (assembly GCF_055657175.1). Taxonomy (NCBI): domain Bacteria; kingdom Bacillati; phylum Actinomycetota; class Actinomycetes; order Kitasatosporales; family Streptomycetaceae; genus Streptomyces; species Streptomyces sp. NPDC107581. The sequence continues at coordinate 31,694 of NZ_JBVKBH010000022.1, read as the reverse complement.
CGCGAGGAGTTCGGGCGGCAGCGCTGGTACAAGGTGGACGTCAAGCCCGGCCAGGAGCTGCGGGCTTCGGTGAGCGTGGCGGACGACCGGACGGTCAACCCCGACTACGGGGTGCTGCTGCGGGCGGTGACCGTGCACGGCCGGGAGATCGTGCGCGGCGAGGCGGCGGGCAACGGGCGTACGGACGTCATCTCCACGGGTCTCAGGTACCCGAAGGCCGAGAGCGACGACGACAACGCCACCGCCGAGACCGTGTGCCTCCAGGTGACCAACTCCTACTCGGCCGCCTCGGGCGTCAAGACGACGCCGGGACTGCCGCTGGAGCTGACCGTCGATGTCGTGGACGGCCCCGACAAGGCGAGCGACGTGGCCTCCTTCGGCCTCGGGCGCGGCTGGTGGCTGCTCGGCGCACTGGTGCTGACCGGCTTCGTGGCGGGTCTGCTGTGGGGCTGGCTGTCGCGCTGGCGGGTCGCGGTCTGGAGGACGAACTGATGCGTATCACACGAGTGCTGGGTGCCGCGCTGCTGGCGCTCGGGCTGGCCGCCGGGCCTGCGGCGGCCGACGCCTCCCCGTCGCCGAGCGCCTCGGACGACGGCAGGGCGCCCACGCAGGCGGGCACGTCGTTCCGTACGGCGACCGGGATCGAGCAGGGGCAGCCGGCCACCGCGTCCGCTTCCACCGGTGACTACCTGTACTGGTCCTTCGCCGCCGACGCCGGGCAGCGCCCGACCGTCAAGGCGACCGTGAAACTGCCCCGGACGCACGGGGTGCAGACCTGGCAGATCGACGTGTACGACGGTCTGCGCCGCCGCCAGGCCTGCCAGTACGGCGCGGCCACCCGCGCCGCCGCGCAGGAGGCGTCCTCGGTCGAGCTGACCTGTGTGCTGCGCACGGTGCGCGCCTGGTCGGAGCCGTGGGCCAACGACCCGCTGCCGGGCACGTACTACGTACGGCTGACGGTGATGGACAACCTCGCCGGTTCCGCCGACCTCGGACTGCCGGTGAGCACCGAGGTGCGGGTGGACTCCAAGGACATCGGCGGCTCGGCGGCGGTGGACGGCTCGCTGGCCGAGCCGCTCGTTCCGGGTGTGGCGGTCAAGTCCAAGGCGGAGCAGGACGGTTCGAAGCCCGCGGTGCTCTCCAGCATCAAGCCCGACGACGGCTGGTCGTCCGGCTGGTGGACCGACCGCTGGGTGTGGACCGCGGTGGGCGGCGTGCTGGCCGCGCTCGCGGGCATCGGCGGGTACGCGCTCACGCGCGGCTCGGGGCGGCCGTCCCGGGTACCGCCGAACGCCTGAGGCGTCCGAAGGGCCGCCCATGGTAGCGCCGATCGTCTGAGGCGTCCGAAGGCCCGCCGACGGTGCCGTTGAGCGCCCGAGTCGTTCGAAGGCCCGCCCACCCGGCGGGCCTTCTGCCTTTTCAGGCCTCCCGCAGCGCCTTCGCGAGCGTGCCGTCACCGGTGACGGTGACCCGTCCGGCGCGGACCGCCTCCGGCAGGGTGCAATCGCCGCGGGCGACGGCCGCGCAGGTCCCGGCGTCCATGACGAGCCGGGCGTCCGCCCCGCCGGGCGCCGGTCCGTCGCCGTAGACCGCTCCGCGCCTGGCGCCGACGCGCAGATGGAAGTCCCCCTCCTCCAGACCGACTTCGACGAGCCCTTCGCCTTCGATGGCCCGCAGCAGGGGCAGGGCGAACCAGTGGGCGCGCACGGCGTCCGTGGGCCGCCGCTCACCCAGCTCGGCCTGCCCCCACTCGCCCAGCGCCTGCAGGACGGGCAGCAACCGGCTTCCGTGCTCCGTGAGTTCATACACATAGGCCGCGCCCGGCGGAGGCAGCCGCCGCCGGGTGGTCAGCCCGTCCCGTTCCATGTCCTTCAGCCGTGAGGCGAGGACGTCCGTGCTCACCCCGGGCAGGTCCGCGTGCAGGTCCGTGTAGCGGCGGGGGCCGGCGAGCAGTTCCCGGACGATCAGCAGGGTCCAGCGGTCGCCGACGAGGTCGAGGGCGCGGGCTGCGGAACAGTACTGGTCGTAGCTTCGGCGAGGTGGCATGGGACGCAGTCTAGACATGTTGTTGGACTTTCCAAGCTCCCACTTGGTAAAACCAAGCAACACAAGTTTCCGGAGGGACGCATGGAATTCCGGCAGTCGAACAAGCTCAGCGAGGTCTGTTACGAGATCCGCGGCCCGGTGATCGAGCACGCCAACGCGCTGGAGGAGGCGGGCCACAGCGTGCTGCGCCTGAACACCGGCAATCCCGCGCTGTTCGGCTTCGAGGCGCCCGAGGAGATCCTCCAGGACATGATCCGGATGCTCCCGCAGGCGCACGGCTACACGGACTCCCGCGGCATCCTCTCCGCCCGCCGTGCGGTCGCCCAGCGCTACCAGAGCCTGGGCCTGGAGGTGGGCGTCGACGACGTGTACCTCGGCAACGGCGTCTCGGAGCTGGTGTCCATGGCCGTGCAGGCACTGGTCGAGGACGGCGACGAGATCCTCATCCCGGCGCCGGACTTCCCGCTCTGGACGGCCGCGACGACCCTGGCCGGCGGCAAGGCGGTGCACTACGTGTGCGACGAGCGGGCCGAGTGGAACCCGGACCTGGCCGACATGGCGTCGAAGATCACCGACCGCACCAAGGCCGTGGTCATCATCAACCCCAACAACCCGACGGGCGCGGTCTACCCGAAGGAGGTCGTGGAGGGCATCCTCGACCTGGCGCGCCGTCACGGCCTGATGGTCTTCGCCGACGAGATCTACGACCAGATCCTGTACGACGACGCCGTCCACCACTCGGCCGCGGCCCTCGCTCCCGACCTGGTGGTCCTCACCTTCTGCGGCCTGTCGAAGACGTACCGGGTGGCGGGCTTCCGCTCCGGCTGGCTCGTCGTCACCGGTCCGAAGCAGCACGCCCGGGACTACCTGGAGGGCCTGACCATGCTGGCCTCCATGCGGCTGTGCCCCAACGCTCCCGCGCAGTACGCCATCCAGGCCGCGCTGGGCGGCCGCCAGTCCATCCGCGAACTCGCCGCGCCCGGCGGGCGGTTGTACGAGCAGCGGAACGTGGCCTGGGAGAAGCTCAATGAGATTCCCGGGGTGTCGTGCGTGAAGCCCAAGGGCGCGCTGTACGCCTTCCCGCGCCTGGACCCCAAGGTCCACAGGATCCACGACGACGAGAAGTTCGTCCTGGACCTCCTCCTGCGCGAGAAGATCCAGGTCGTGCAGGGTACGGGCTTCAACTGGCCGGCCCCCGACCACTTCCGGATCCTCACCCTGCCCCACGCGGACGACCTGGAAGCGGCGATCGGACGGATCGGGCGGTTCCTCGGCGGATACCGGCAGTGACCGGGCGGCCCGGGCCGGGGCCGGGCCCACCGGCCCGGACACGGCCGGCCCCACCGGCTCCACCACACTCGGCGCCACCGTGCTCGGCCCCGCCACACCGGGCCCCACCGGTCACACCCCCGGCGGCCCTGAGGACTCACTGCGCGAGCCGGTCCAGCTCCTCGCCGATCGCCGCGCGCAGGGCATCGTGACGCGGACCGAGCAGATGACTGTCGTCGCTCCACGTCCGTCGTGGGTACAGCCACACCGGAAGGCCCACGAGTTCGGCCGGCTCCCACTCGTACCGGGGCCACACGTGCGCGTGCAGGAACGCGTCGGTGTTGCCGAGTATCTCCAGGTTCACCCGCCGGAAGGCCGGGTCCAGGCGCTTGCACGCACACTCGACGGCCTCGCCGAGCCGGTCCATGCCGTCCAGGAACCGCATGCGTGCGGCCTTCGGCAGGTCCGACAGCCGTCCCACGGCGGGATCGTCCGCGATCAGCACCGAATAGCCGGGCAGGAACTGGACGTCCCCGATCACCGCGAACCCCGCGTCCAGGCGCCGCAGCACCGTGGGGTTCTCCCCCCGGAGAGCGCTGCCGATCCGGTCCTTGCGCCAGTCCTCAGTCATGCCCCGACCTTAGGGAGTGCCCCGGGACGCGCCGCTGCCGGGCCCCCGTGCTCCCCGGTGCTCGTCAAACCCCGGGGTACGGCGCGGCCGTGGTGACCACCCGTCCGGCCCAGTCCGCCCCGCGGGCCCCGGGCGCCGTGTGGCACGGTGCCTGAAGGCGGGCGTGCCCGACAGTCGAGCGGGAAGGGCGCTGACATGGGTGACCTCTTTCTCGTCCGGCACGGCGAGACCGAGTGGTCGCGGTCCGGACGGCACACCGGCTGGACCGACGTGCCCCTGACCGAGCACGGGCGGCAGGAGGCGCGCCGGCTGGTGCCGCTGATCCGCTCGCAACGGATCGGCGCCGCCTTCGTCAGCCCCCTGCAACGGGCCCGGGAGACCGCCGGCCTCATCGGCGTCCACGACGCCCGGGTCGACGCCGACCTGCACGAATGGGACTACGGCGGCTACGAGGGTGTGACCACCGTGGAGATCCAGAGCACCCGGCCCGGCTGGTTCCTGTTCACGGACGGGGTCGCGCCGGGGCCGCCCGAGCATCCCGGGGAGACCCCGGAGCAGGTCGGAGAGCGGGCCGACCGGATGCTGGGCAAGGTGGACGCGACGCTCGCCGGCACCGAGGGCGGCGTCGTCCTGGTCGCCCACGGCCACTTCCTGCGCGTCCTGGCCGCACGGCGCCTCGGCCTGTCCCCGCAGCACGGTGCCCTCTTCCAGCTGGCGACGGGCACGCTGTGCCGCCTGGGCACCGAGCACGACCGGCCGGTGGTGGCGGGCTGGAACATCCGGCCACCCGACTGAACCACCTCCCCGGTCCCGTCCAGCCCTCCCTTGCCTTTTCCGTGGCTCCGCAACGGGGCCTCCGGTCCTCGGTCGCCGGTGCGTTGTCAGCGTTGTCAGACCCCGGTCGTACGCTTCGAACGAGCCGTCCGCCCGGCGGTTCCAGGGCCCCGACGCACCGGAGGGAGCACGCCGTGAGCCGACCGCCGACCGCCGCGCAGCGGCAGGTGATCGATGCCGCCGACCCGGTCACCGGCCGGCTGCGCGGTACGGAGGCACAGCTGGTCGCGCTGGTGAAGCGGGGCCTCGCCTTCCGCCATCCGCGGCCGCCGCACGATCACTTCCTCACTCCTGCGGGGCACCGGACACGGGAGGCGGTGCCCGAGGCCCCGGCCGAGCCCGCACCCTCCGCAGGGGTGTTCGCGGCGCGTGTCGGCGGCGAGGAGGAGCCACCGACCCCCTCGTCCGGTCCGGCCCGGCTGCGTGAGGTGCACAGCGCCTGGCAGGGGCTGCTGGAGCTGCGCCGGATGACCAACCCCGGCGGGGCCACCGACCGCCCGTGCGGCTGGGAGCGGACGCACCTGGTGCGGGCCGCCGCACTCGCCCTGGAGGCGGCCGGGCACCGCCCGGCGGGCCCGGACGACGACGGCTACCGGGTGCGGGCGACCCCGCAGCCGGAGGCGGTCGCCGTGCACGGACCGGACGAGGAGACGCTGCGGGTCTGCGCGGTCACGCTGGAGCGGGCGGGCTGGCAGACCGGCGCGTACAGGGAGCCGCGCACCCGGGTGCGCTATCTGCTGGCCTCGCCGCGCCGGGTGTGAGGCGCGTGCCAAGATCGGTGGACCGGAGATCCGAACGTGAGAAGGGCAAGCAGTGTCCGAACCGTTTTCCGTCCGTGTGAGCGTCCGCGGCTACGAGACCGATGCACAGGGGCACCTCAATCAGGCGGTGTACCTCAACTACGCCGAGCACGCGCGCTGGTCGTTGCTCCAGGCCGCCGGAACCGGCCAGACCCAGCTCGTCGGCCGCGGTGTGGGCCCGGTGACGCTGGAGACGACCGTCCGCTACCGGCGCGAGCTGCTCGCCGGGGACGAGGCCGACGTCACCTGCGAGTTCGAGTGGGGCGGCGGCAAGACCTTCCGGATCCTGCAGGAGATACGCAAGACGGACGGCACGGTGGCCGCCGAGGTCACCGCGGTGTGCGGCCTGATGAACCTGCGGGAGCGGAAGCTGCTCGCCCACCCCGGGGAGGTGTTCAGGGAGCTGGCGAAAGACCCCCACTTCTTCAGCTTCTGACGGCCCCCGGGTTCTTGGGCTTCTGACGGCCCCGGGGTTATTGGGCTTCTGACGGCACCCCGGGTTCCTGGGCTTCCGACCGCACCCGGGGTCCTCGGCTTCCGACCGCACCCGGGGCCGTAGGCCTCCGGCCGCCCCCCGGGCCTACGCGTCGAGCAGTTCGGGCTGGTGCTCGGCGTCGTAGGCCGCCCGCGCCTCGGCGATGTACACCCGGTTCTCCTCGGCCCAGTCGGTCAGGCGCCGCAGCGTCTCGTGCAACTCGTGGGCGACCGGCGTGAGTTCGTACTCCACCTTCGGCGGCACCGTCGGGTGCACGGTGCGGGTGACCAGGCCGTCGCGCTCCAGGTTGCGCAGGGTCAGCGTGAGCATGCGGCGGCTGATGCCCTCGATGCCGCGCTCCAGCTCCGTGAAGCGCAGCGGTCCGCGGGCGGCCGCGACGAGGATCTGCACGCTCCACTTGCCGGCCACCCTGTCGAGAACCTCACGGACGGGGCAGGCGTGCGCGTCCACGGCCTGGACGGTAACACCGGTGTTCCTCCGGGACATCCGACTGTCTCCTTACGCCAGCCTCCATGGTCACCCACGGTGGACTCCGTCGCACATCGTGCACCGAGGTGCACGATGAGGAACGGGGAGCCAGGTCGGCCGCGATCGAGAACAGTCCGTCACCGGCAACGGTGGCACCTTCACGAACATACCCCCGCCGGCCGTGGCTCGCCGTGCTGTGGCGGGCACACTGATGACGCTCCTGGACGGCACCGTCGTCACGGTGGCGATCGCCACCGGTCTGCTGATGCCGGGCCTGTCGGCACGGGGCCCCGCGCGGTGCGGCGGCCACCGTGCTGCCGGCCGACGGGTGCCTCGGCGGCACGGCGCGGGAGCGCCGGCTAACCGGCCGTGAAGGCCTCCCTGTGGTCCTCCGCCCACTCCCGGAACGACCGGGCCGGCCTGCCCAGCGTCTCGGGCACGTCCTCGGTGACCAGCGCGTTGCGGCCGGCGCGGACGTAGCCGACACCGGTCAGCACGCCCTCCGCCCGTACCTCGTCGAAGCCCCAGGCCGAGCGCAGGAAGGCACGGGTCTCGTCGGGCGACAGGTCCCGGGTCCCGACCGGACGGCCGAGGACCGAGGCGAGGACGGCGGCCTGTTGCGGGGCGCTGATCGCCTCGGGCCCGGTCAGGGTGTACGTCCGCCCCGCGTGCCGGCCGTCGAGCAGGGCATGCACCGCCACCTCCGCGATGTCGCGCGGGTCGATGACGCCCGACGCCCCGTCACCGGTCAGGTTGGGCACCGGCTCGTCCCGGCCGACCGCCTCCGCCCAGCTCAGGGTGTTCGAGGCGAACGACGACGGCCGCAGGACCGTCCATGCGGCCCCGCTCTCCGCCACGGCCCGCTCCCCGTCCGTGTGCCAGGTGCCGGACGGACCGACTCCGGCCTCTCCCGTCCCGATGGCGGACAGCTTCACCAGCCGCCGCACACCCGCCGCACCGGCCGCCGCGACCAGCGCGGTATCGTGCCGCCCGGCCTCGGGCCCGGGCGGACCCGCCAGGAACGCGGCCGTCACCCCCGCCATGGCACCCTCCAGGGAGCCGGGGTCGAGGAAGTCCCCGCGCACCACCTCCACCCCGGCGGGCACCCGGGCCCCCGCCGGGTCGCGGGTCAGGGCGCGCACCTTCTCACCGCGCGCCGCGAGCTGTCGTACCACGTCACGTCCGATGGTGCCCGTGGCACCCGTCACCAGAATCATGAGGACCACGGTGCTCCCGGCGGCGGTCCCGGCTCTTGGAAATTCCGGCACGATCGGGCCGGCCGGAAGCCGGTGCGGCGCCCGTACCGTGGAGGGGTGCCGAACACCACCGCCGAACAGGCCCCGACCACGCCCGAGGTCCTGCGTCCCTGGATCGCCGGGGTGCGGACCGTGTCCTTCACCGAGCCGGCCGACGAGGCCTTCGTCCACCTTCCCGACGCGGTCACCAAGGTGGTGCTCCGCGTGGGGCCGGGCGGGCACCGCGATGTGCTGGCCGTCGGGCCGCGGGTGCGCGCCGGTTACTACGAGGGCAAGGCCCATGTCTCCTGTGTGGAACTGCGCCTCGCACCGGGCACGGCCCGTCCCCTGCTCGGTGTGCCGGCGGCCGAGCTGGCCGGCCGCGTCGTGGCGCTGGACGAGCTGCCGGGCCGGGCGGCCCGCCGGCTCGCGGGCGAGCTGCGGTGGCTGGACCCGCGCGAGGCGGTGCCGCACCTCGCCCGGGCGCTGCCCGAGCTGCTGTCCGCCGCCGTGGACCCCGCCCGCACGGCCCTGCTGCGGGCGGGGGTCGACGCGCTGTCGGTCCATGCGGACCGGGCACCCGCCCAGGTGCGGGAGGTCGCCCGGGAACTCGCCGTGAGCGAGCGCCAGTTGCGCAATCTGTTCACCGAGGGCGTCGGTGTCTCCCCGAAGCACTATGCCCGTATCGACCGTGTCCGCACGGTCATCGGCCAGGCCACGGCCGCGCCCTGGGCCGAACTCGCCGCGGCCACCGGCTACTACGACCAGGCGCACATGACGTCCGACTTCCGCGCTCTGATGGGCGTCCCGCCCCGCTCGTACTTCACCGGCCGGCTGCCGGCCTCCGCTCCGTGCCGGGCGGGCCGGCCCGGCTGAACTCCCGCCGCGGCGGCCTGTCTCAGGGCGAGGCCGGGGTCTGCCGGGTCGGCACCGGCACCTGGTTGAAACCGTAGTAGAGGGCGAGCACCCCGTGGGCCGCCAGGGTGAGGGGAGCGGAGACGAAGGCGAGACCCACCGTGACGGGGTAGGCGAGGGAACCGAGGGCGAAGCGGGCCCGGGTGGCGCGTGCCGCGGCGACGTCGACGCGGGAGTCGAAGAGACGGCCGGTGCGGGTGAGGTGCCACCACAGCCCCTGGAAGGTGAACGCCATCGCGACCATGACCAGGCTGTAGACCGCGGCGGCGACGTGCGAGGTCCGCTCCTCGCGCAGGTACTCGGCGAGCATCGCGGTGGGCCAGGGCACCGCGGCCACCACCATCAGCACCAGCAGGTTCAGGAACATCAGCGTGCGGTCGACACGGGCGACATAGCTGAACAGCTGGTGGTGGTTGACCCACATGATGCCGATGACGAGGAAGCTCACCACATAGGCCGCGTACGAGGGCCACTGGTCGCCCAACGCCCGCCACAGATCACCGTGTTCGCCGACCTTCGGGACCTTGATCTCCAGGATGAGCAGGGTGATGGCGATGGCGAAGACGCCGTCGCTGAAGGCCTCCACACGGCCGGACTCGTTCATGCGCCCAAGCCTGCCCCAAACGGCCGCTCGGGGTACGGCATCCGCCGTACCCCGAGCCGGACCGGGTGCACGGGTTCAGTGCGCGGGGGCGAGTTCCTCCCCGGATTCCATCGGATGGGTCACGTCCTCGGCCTCACGGCCCTTGCCCAGGTGGTTGAAGACCAGGTTGAGCAGGACCGCGGCGACGCAGCCGGTGGAGATGCCCGAGTCCAGGACGATCCGGGCGGTCTGGGGGAACGCGTGGTAGAAGTCCGGCGCCGTGATCGGGATGATGCCGACGGCCAGGGACACGGCCACGATGAGCACGTTGTTGTCCTTGTCCAGGCCCGCCCTGACCAGGGTCTGGATGCCGCTGGCCGCCACCGAGCCGAACAGGACCACGCCCGCGCCGCCCAGGACGGGACGGGGCACGACGGCGATCAGGGACGCGGCCGTCGGGCACAGGCCCATCAGGACCAGGAAGGCGCCGCCGGTGGCGACGACGTAGCGGCTGCGGATGCGGGTCATGGCGACCAGCCCGATGTTCTGGGCGAAGGCGCTGCACATGAAGCCGTTGAACAGGGGGCTGAGGGCCGAGCCGAGGGTGTCGGCGCGCAGGCCCGCGGCGATCGTCCGCTCGTCGGCCGGGCGCTCGACGATCTCGCCGAGCGCCAGCATGTCGGCGGTCGACTCGGTCATCGAGACCACCATCACCACGCACAGGGACAGGATCGCGGCGAGGTGGAACTGCGGGGCGCCGAAGTGGAACGGCGTCGGGAAGCCGATCACGTCCGCGTCGGCGACCGGGCCGAAGTCCGTGGCCCCGAAGGGGATCGCGACGAGGGTGCCGATGACCAGGCCGAGCAGTACCGCGATCTGCTTGACGAAGCCGGTGGTGAAGCGGCGCAGCAGGAGGACGATCAGGAGGGTCGCGGCCGCCAGGCCCAGGTTGGTGCCCGAACCGTAGTCGTGCGCGGTCGGGTCGGGGCCCTGGGCCCAGCCGAAGGCGACCGGGAGCAGGGAGACGCCGATGAGGGTGATCACGGAGCCGGTGACGACCGGCGGGAAGAAGCGGACGGCCTTGCTGAAGAAGGGGGCCGCTATGAAACCGAGGATGCCGGCGACGATGACCGCGCCGTAGATGACGGGCAGGGCGTCGGACTTGTGGTGCGCGGAGGCCACGATCGCGGTCATGGGGGCGACACCGGCGAAGGTGACGCCGTTGACGAACGGCAGCCGGGCACCGATCTTCCAGAGACCGAGGGTCTGCAGGAAGGTGGCGAGGCCCGCGGTGAACAGGCAGGCGCCGGTGAGGAAGGTGAGTTCGGTGCCGCTGAGGCCGACGGCGGCGCCGACGATCAGGGGCGGGGCGACGACTCCGGCGTACATGGCGGCCACGTGCTGCAGACCGGTGGTCGCCATCTTGAGGGCGGGGAGCTTCTCGTCGACAGGGTGGGTCTCGACGACAGGGTGGGCGGACACGGGCGGCTCCTCCGGTCGGTTATACACGTCGGCTCCGACGTGGGTTTCAGGGAGGTGGTGCGCGGTCGTGCGGGACCGGAGGCCCTGGGGGGCCTGAGGACGGAGACCGTTCCGGAGCGCGCGCATGCACGCGCGCCCCGGAGACGGCCGCCATGGACCCCGCTCGGGTCCACGGCTGCCGGCCGGGAGCCGTCCCTCCCGGCCGGGGTCCGGCGTGGGCTCAGCCCTGGGCGGCGATCCGCGCCAGGCGCTGGGCCTCGTCCCGCGTGGAGCGGGCGATGGCGTCCTCGTCGACGGTCAGCAGGCGGCCGTTCTCGACGATCTGACGGCCGTTGACGAAGGAGGCGGTGACCGGGGCCGCCGCACCGAAGACCAGCGCGGTCACCGGGTCGGCGATGGAGGCGTGCGCGAGGGTGTCCAGCTTCCACAGCACCAGGTCGGCCAGCTTGCCGGCCTCCAGCGAGCCGGTCTCGGCCGCGCGGCCGAGCACCTGGGCCCCGCCGTGGGTGCCGAGGCGCAGCGCCTGGCGGGCGTTCAGCGCGGCCTCGCGGTGGGCGCCGAGACGGTTGATCAGCAGGGCGTTGCGCAGTTCGGTGTGGAGTTCACCGGACTCGTTGGAGGCGGTGCCGTCGACGCCGAGGCCGACCGGGACACCCGCCTGGAGCATGTCGGGGACGCGGGCGATGCCGGCGGCGAGCCGCGCGTTGGAGGAGGGGCAGTGCGCGACACCGGTCTTCGTGCGGGCGAAGGCGGCGATGTCGGAGTCGTTCATGTGGACGCAGTGCGCCATCCACACGTCCTCGCCGAGCCAGCCGGTGGACTCGAAGTAGTCGGTCGGGCCCATGCCGAACAGCTCGTGGCAGAACTTCTCCTCCTCCACGGTCTCCGAGCCGTGTGTGTGCAGCCGCACGCCGAGGCGGCGGGCCAGCTCGGCACCCTCACGCATGAGTTCGGTGGAGACGGAGAAGGGGGAGCAGGGCGCGACGGCGACCTGGGTCATCGCGTCGAAGGAGGCGTCGTGGTGCTCCTTGACGGTGGCCTCGGTCCCGGCGAGCGCGCCTTCGAGGGTCTCGACGGCGAAGTCCGGGGGCAGGCCGCCGTCCTTCTCGCTGCGGTCCATGGAGCCGCGGGCCAGGGTGAAGCGGACACCCGTCTCGCGGGCGGCGCGGATGATCGCGCCGGACAGGTCGCCGGAGCCCTGCGGGAAGACGTAGTGGTGGTCCATGGCGGTGGTCACGCCACCGCGGGCCATCATCGCGAGCGAGCCCTGGGCCGCGGAGTAGGCCATCTGCTCGTCGATGCGCGCCCACGTCGGGTACAGCGCGACCAGCCAGTTGAAGAGGTTGTGGTCGGTGGCCAGGCCCCGGGTGATCCACTGGTAGAAGTGGTGGTGGGTGTTGATCAGACCGGGGGTCACGAGATGCCCGGTGGCGTCGATACGGCGTACGACGTTCTCCAGGCCCTCGGGGGCCTTGCCCGCGCCGACCGCCTCGATACGGTTGCCGGCGACGACCAGGTACCCGGAGGCGTACTCGGTGTCGTCGGCGTCGACCGTCGCGATCGAACAGTTCTCGATGACGATGCGCTGGGCTGCTGCCATGATTCGTCCTTTTCGCTCAGTGGACTGGAGGGTGGGCACGGCAGGACCCTAGGGAGTTTGAGTGCCGTGGCCGGGGATTGCAGACGGTGCGTCGCCCGGCCACGGGTGCCGCAAGTGGGGTGGATCAGAGATTGGTGAGGTCCACCGGGATCTTCGGCTCGCAGCCGTCCCGGAGGATGGTCGCCTCGATCAGGCCGTAGGGCCGGTCGGCGGCGAAGTAGACCTCGTTGTCGTTCTTCAGCCCGAAGGGCTCGAGGTCGACCAGGAAGTGGTGCTTGTTCGGCAGGGAGAAGCGGACCTCGTCGATCTCGCTGCGGTTGTTGATGATGCGCGAGCCCATCTGGTACAGCGTCTGCTGCAGGGAGAGGGAGTACGTCTCGGCGAAGGCCTGGAGCATGTGCTTCCTGGTCTGCTCGTAGGACTTCTCCCAGTTGGGCATCTTCTGCTCGTCGTCGGTCCAGTTGAACCGCCAGCGGCCGGAGACCTGGGTGGCCAGGATGCGGTCGTACGCCTCCTGGAGGGTCGTGTACTTGTCCTTGACGTAGCCCCAGAACTCGGAGTTGGTCGAGTTCATCACGACCAGGTCCTTCAGGCCGGAGATGACCTCCCACTTCTCACCGTCGTAGGTGATCTGGGTGACGCGGGTCTCCTGGCCCTTGCGGACGAAGGAGTGCTTGACCTCGTCGGCGCCGATGAACTTGGAGTTGGCGTCGGAGGTCGCGATCCGCTCCCAGGCGTACTCCTCGATGCGGATCCGCGCGACCTTGATCGGCTCCTGCGAGGTGACGAAGTGGCGGGCGAGATGGATGCCGAACTGCTCGGCGGACTCGATGCCGTGCTCCTTGGCGAACGCGTACACCGTGTTCTTGGTGGTGTCGGTCGGCAGGACGTGGGCGTTGGAGCCGGAGTAGTGGACCTCGTCCATGTCGCCGCTCAGCGCGACGGAGACGTTGAGGTCCTTGATGTGGTGGGTGGCGCCGTCCCGCGTGATCTTTACGACTCGGTTCTCGGCCTTGCCGTACTGGTTCTGTCCCAGGATCGTGGGCATGTTTCTGCTAGCTCCCTCGGTAAACGGAGTAGCCGAACGGGTTGAGCAGCAGCGGCACGTGGTAATGCTCCCCGGGGTTCACGGCGAAGGTGATCGCCACCTCGGGGAAGAACACGGCACCGCTGTCCCGATTCGCGGGGGCGTCCTGCTGCGCATCGGCTTGCTTCTTCTCGAAATACGGCTCCACCGCGAAGTCGAGCCGTACGTGGGTGGTCCCCTCCGGCAGGTCCGGAAGGTCCTTGCACCGGCCGTCGGCGTCGGTCGCGGAGCCGCCGAGTGCCTGCCAGTCCGCGGCCCCGCCCGAGCGGGCGGAGAGGTGGACGGCGACGCCCTCGGCGGGGCGGCCGACGGAGGTGTCCAGGATGTGGGTGGACACGGAGGCGGTGGTGCTGGTGCTCATGGTCTCAGGCGTCCTCTTCGACGAGTCGGGCCAGTCGGATGCGGTTGATCTTGCCCAGCTCGGTGCGGACGATCTCCCGCTCCTGCTCCGGTGCGTTGCCGATCCGCTCCTTGACGGCGTCCCGCATCTGCTCGCCGGTCCGGCCGGTGGCGCAGATGAGGAAGACGTGGCCGAACTTGTCCTGGTAGGCCAGGTTGAGTTCGAGCATCTCCGCCCTGAGCTCCTCGGCGGCGCCGGCCATGCCCGCCTGCTCCCGCGCGGACGTCGGGTCGCCGGGCTTGGGGCGGCCGATCGGCGGATGGCCGGCCATCGCCTCTTCCAGGTCCGCGGTGCTCAGCTCGGCCATGGCGGCGTCGCTGGCCGTGCAGAGGTCGTCGGCGGTGCTGTAGGGGCGGGCTGCGAGCAGCCGTCGGCCCCACTCGGCGGAGGCGCACGCCTCGTGGAGGGCGGCGAGGGCCGCGTGCTCCTCCAGGACGTTGAACCGGGCCAGGCCCGGGGGCGTGGAAGTCGTAGTCACGGGAGCCTCCGTGGCCGGAAACGGCCTTCGTGCTGAACGGGCTGCCGATAGCTAACGCCCTCGGAAACATCCCGTCAACACTTTGTTGAAAATTCCGCGTAACAAGCCGGGCCGCACCCGGTCGTCAGGCGCCCTTCTCCCGGTTGAGGTAGTTGTAGACCGTGAAGCGGCTGACGCCCAGCGCGCCCGCCACGGTCTCCACTCCGTGCCGCACGGCGAAGGCGCCCCTCGCCTCCAGTATCCGCACGACCTCCTGCTTGGCCTTGCGGTCCAGGTCGGCCAGCGGCCGGCCCTGCCGGCGCTCCATGGCGGCGAGGATGTGGTCGAGGGAGTCGGCGAGCTGGGGCAGGCGTACGGCGACGACGTCGACGCCCTCCCAGGCGAGGACGACATCCTCGGGACCGGCCTCGTCGGGCGGGAGCATCTCCCCGCCCATGGCGTCGACCAGCGGCTTCACGGCAGTGATGAAGGGCTCGTCCCCGCTCATCCAGCTCCCTCCCCGCTCTCGTCCTCGATCACGTTGACCTGGAGCGAGACCCGGGTGGCGCCGGCCTCCAGGGTTCTGCGCAGCAGCGCGTCCACGGCGGAGAGCACGCTGTCGGCGCCCCCTTCGGCCGTGTTCCCGAACGGGCCGACGTCGACGGCGTCCAGCTCGGCGGCCTCGACGACCTCCCGCGCCACCAGGGCATGCGCGGGCGCTTCGTCGAGGTCGAAGGGTTCGGTCGTGAACTCCACTCTCAATCGCACGCGCACAACCTAACGCGCAGTACGGGCTTTCGGGCAGCCCCGCCCGGACCGCGGCCACACCGTGGACCGGGCCCCCTTGACAAGCGGCGACACACGACGGCAATCTTCCATTAAGCAGAAACGAACTTCCGTATTACGGAAACTCAACCACGGAAGGGAGCGCGGCCCGAATGCCAGGTTCTGGATGGAGCACAGCCGCAGACCAGCGCTTCAACGTCAACCTGTCGATCCTCTTCACGGAACTCCCGCTCCTGGAGCGCCCCGCGGCCGCCGCCGCGGCGGGCTTCACCGCGGTCGAGCTGTGGTGGCCCTGGGTCGACTCCCCCACCCCCGAGCAGTCCGAGCTCGACGCCCTGAAGCAGGCGATCGAGGACGCGGGCGTCCAGCTCACGGGGCTGAACTTCTACGCCGGACAGCTGCCGGGCCCGGACCGCGGCGCCCTGTCGATCCCCGGTGCGGAGTCGGAGAAGTTCCGCGCCAACATCGACGTGGCCATCGACTTCGCCCAGTCCCTCGGCTGCACGGTGTTCAACGCCCTGTACGGCAACCGCGTCGACGGCGTGGACCCGGCCGAGCAGGACGCACTCGCCCTGGAGAACCTGGTCCTCGCGGCCCGGGCCGTAGGCCGGATCGGCGGGACCGTGCTGATCGAGGCACTCAACCAGCCCGAGTCGCCGAAGTGCCCGATCGTGAGCGCGCCCAAGGCGATCGAGATCGTGGACAAGGTCAACGCGGCGACGGGCCTCGGGAACGCCAAGTTCCTCATGGACCTGTACCACCTGTCCATGAACGGCGAGGACCTGCCGTCGGTGATCGAGCAGTACGCGGCCAGGACCGGCCACGTCCAGATCGCCGACAACCCCGGCCGCGGCGCCCCCGGGACCGGTTCGCTCCCGCTGGAGGAGCTGCTCGGCCTGCTGCGGAAGGCCGGTTACGACGGCTGGGTGGGCCTGGAGTACAAGCCGGGCGACAAGCCGAGCGCCGAGGCCTTCGAGTGGCTCCCGCGCGAAGCGCGCGCAGCTCGCTGAACCCCCCGACTTTGCAGAGCAGCTAGAGAGGCACCCCCAATCATGAGCAACACCCTCCCCAAGATCGCCTGGGTCGGCCTCGGCATCATGGGCTCCCCCATGTCCGAGAACCTGATCAAGGCGGGCTACGACGTCACCGGCTTCACCCTGGAGCAGGACAAGCTGGACCGGCTGGCCGCCGCCGGCGGCACCGCGGCCGCCTCGATCGCCGAGGCCGTGCGCGACGCCGACGTGGTGATCACCATGGTGCCCGCGTCCCCGCAGGTCGAGGCCATCTGCTACGGCCCCGAGGGCATCCTGGAGAACGCGCGGTCCGGCGCGCTGCTGATCGACATGTCCTCGATCACCCCGCAGACCTCGGTCGACCTGGCCGCCGCGGCCAAGGACAAGGGCATCCGCGTCCTCGACGCCCCCGTCTCCGGCGGCGAGGCCGGTGCCATCGAGGCGGTACTGTCGATCATGGTCGGCGGCGGGCAGGCCGACTTCGACACGGCCAAGCCGATCCTCGAGGCGCTGGGCAAGACCATCGTGCTGTGCGGCCCGCACGGCTCCGGCCAGACCGTCAAGGCGGCCAACCAGCTGATCGTCGCCGTGAACATCCAGGCCTGCGCCGAGGCCGTGGTCTTCCTGGAGAAGTCGGGCGTGGACCTCACGGCCGCGCTGAACGTCCTCAACGGCGGCCTCGCGGGCTCGACGGTACTGACCCGCAAGAAGGACAACTTCCTGAACCGCGACTTCAAGCCGGGCTTCCGCATCGACCTGCACCACAAGGACATGGGCATCGTCACCGACGCCGCCCGCAACGTCGGCGCCGCGCTGCCGGTCGGCGCGGTGGTCGCCCAGCTGGTCGCCTCGCTGCGCGCCCAGGGCGACGGCGGCCTGGACCACTCGGCGCTGCTGCGGGCCGTGGAGCGCCTGTCCGGCGCCCAGGTCTGACCCACCCAGAGCTTCCGGGCGGCGCCGCCGCTGACACCTGTCCTGTCGCGCCCAGGCGGTGGCGCCGTCCGGAATTCACTTCAACAAAATGTTGACGCCTGGTTCACCCAAACCTAGGCTCACCCAAGCGGAAGCTCCATAAAGCGGAAATCTGTTTCCGAGGATGCTGCCCATTCCGCAGATTCCCGCTGCCCTCTCGCACGGAAGGTCCACGATGTCGAAGCGCGTGCTCACGACAGAGTCCGGCGCACCGGTCGCCGACAACCAGAACTCCGCCTCCGCCGGCGTCGGCGGCCCGCTCCTGCTCCAGGACCAGCACCTCCTGGAGAAGCTCGCGCGCTTCAACCGCGAGCGGATCCCGGAGCGTGTGGTGCACGCCCGCGGCTCCGGCGCCTACGGCCACTTCGAGGTGACGGACGACGTCACCGGCTACACCCACGCCGACTTCCTGAACACCATGGGCAAGCGCACCGAGGTGTTCCTGCGCTTCTCCACGGTCGCCGACTCCCTCGGCGGCGCGGACGCGGTACGTGACCCGCGCGGCTTCGCGCTGAAGTTCTACACCGAAGAGGGCAACTACGACCTCGTCGGCAACAACACCCCGGTGTTCTTCATCAAGGACCCGATCAAGTTCCCCGACTTCATCCACTCGCAGAAGCGGGACCCGTTCACCGGCAAGCAGGAGCCGGACAACGTCTGGGACTTCTGGGCGCACGCCCCCGAGGCCACGCACCAGGTGACCTGGCTGATGGGCGACCGCGGCATCCCGGCGTCCTACCGCCACATGAACGGCTACGGCTCGCACACCTACCAGTGGACGAACGCCCAGGGCGAGGCCTTCTTCGTCAAGTACCACTTCAAGACGAACCAGGGCATCCGCTGCCTCTCCGCCGAGCAGGGCGCCGAGCTGGCCGGCAAGGACGCCAACTCGCACCAGACGGACCTGCTCCAGGCCATCGAGCGGGGTGTGCACCCGTCCTGGACCCTGTACGTCCAGATCATGCCGGCGGCCGAGGCGGCGGACTACCGCTTCAACCCGTTCGACCTGACCAAGGTGTGGCCGCACAAGGACTACCCGCTGCAGCGGGTCGGCCGCCTGGTCCTGGACCGCAACCCGGACAACGTCTTCGCCGAGGTCGAGCAGGCCGCGTTCTCCCCGAACAACTTCGTTCCGGGCATCGGCCCCTCCCCCGACAAGATGCTCCAGGGCCGTCTGTTCGCCTACGCGGACGCGCACCGCTACCGCCTGGGCGTCAACCACACCCTGCTGGCGGTCAACGCCCCGAAGGCGACGACCGCGCAGAACTACGGCCGTGACGGCTTCATGGCGTCCAACGCCCAGGGCCGGAACGCCAAGAACTACGAGCCGAACTCGTACGACGGCCCGGTGGAGACCGGCCGCCCGCTGTCGGCCCCGCTGGCGGTCTCCGGTCACACGGGCGCCCACGAGGCCCCGCTGCACACCAAGGACGACGACTTCTTCCAGGCGGGCGAGCTGTACCGGCTGATGTCCGAGGAGGAGAAGCAGCGTCTGGTCGCGAACATCGCCGGCGGCCTCTCGCAGGTCTCCCGTGACGACGTGATCGAGAAGAACCTGGCCCACTTCCACGCCGCCGACCCGGAGTACGGCAAGCGCGTGGAGCAGGCGGTCCGCGCCCTGCGCGAGGACTGAGGCCACGGACGGCGTCCGGGTTCCGACGGGGAGGTCGGGGCCCGGACGCGGACGACCCGCAACCGAGCGGTCCGGATGAGGGGTGACCACTCGGTACTGCGGGCAGGGCGAGGACCGCGGCGGTGTGCGAGCCAGTGCGGTGGTGAAAGATCCGAGTCCCTTCTCGACCAGAGGGAAAGGGTTCCCGGATCCATCGCATCCGCCGCGGTCCCCAGCCACGACCTCACTGAGGTCACCGTCTCCGTCCGGCGGCGCGAATGTCCTGTCGCGCCCAGCCTCGCGCCGCCGGACGGCCAGCACACCCCACCGAAGCGCCCCCCTGGTCAGGGAGGGCGCTTCGTGCTGTCCGGGGGCCGGCTCCGGCGTGCGCGTGCGCCGCATCCGCAGGACGCTGAAGCCATGGGCAATCCGACGCAGTACCCGCACATCGTGGTCCACGCTCCGGCCCTGGACGGCTCCCGCCGGGTCACCGAGGGGGAGGTCACCCTGGGCCTCGCCTCCCACCTGGACGACGTGATCGAGATTCTGCGGCTGGCCGACCTGGACCGGATCGAGGTCGAGGAGAGCGATCTCATCGAATGGCAGGGCGGCGGCCCGGAAGACTGGCCGGGACTGTCGGAGCACGAGGTCTAGGACGGCCCGGGGGCAGACCCGGGGGACGTCCGTAGAGCGGGTCCGGGGTACCTCCGCAGGGAGGTCCGGGGCACATCCGGAGGGCGATCCGGGGCACGCCCGCAGCACGGGGTCCGGAGCAGTCCGGAGCAGGCTCGGGACACGTCCGGAGCAGTCCGGAACACGGCCTTCGGAGCCAGGTCCGGAACAGGTCTCCAGGGCGCGTGCAGAGCCCGTCCCGCGTGTTCCGGCGTGTCCGGCGCTGGGCGCGCCGCGTACGGCAGCGGCCGTACCCCGCCTACGCAACCCTCAAATCAACCTCTGAACACCGCCGAGAAGCCCCCAACCGCCCGCGGGATCGGGCACATTACCGGCACGCGGGGTCCCGCCGACACGGGGGCGGCGGGCCCCTCGCGCAGGGGCCGCTTCCGGGCGGGGCCCGCCGCCCGGAAGCGGCCCCTGCGGCTCTGACCACCAGGCACGGGTTTCCTGGAGGCCCTGCCCGGCGCCCCCTGCCGGCCGCCACCGGCCCCGTGAGGGCTTCCCGGCCGCGCCCGGACGACCGCCCCGGAGACGGTCCCGGCATCGCTCCCGGGCAACGGCCCCGCAGCTGCTCCCGGGCAACGGCCCCGCGGTCGGTCCCGGGAAACCAACGGCCCCGGCAACGCTCCCGGGCAAACGCGAAGGGGCGGCCCCTCCCTGCTCGGGAGGGGCCGCCCCGGTGGTGCCTCGGGCGGGTCAGACCTTCAGCGGCTTGATCGACGTCGGCGCGTGGCCGGGCTCGGTGGCCAGGTCCTCGAACTCGGAGATGTCGCTGATGTCCATGGTGCGGCTCATCGAGATGTTGGTGATCCGCTCCAGGATCGCCTCGACGACGACCGGCACCTGGTACTCGGCGGCCAGCTTCTTGGCCTGCTCGAAGGCGGCGCCCAGCTGGTCCGGCTCGGTGACCCGGATGGCCTTGCAGCCCAGGCCCTCGGCGACCTTGACGTGGTCCACACCGTAGACGCCCAGTTCGGGCGCGTTGATGTTCTCGAACTCCAGGTTGACCTGGAAGTTGATGTCCAGGCCGATCTGCGCCTGCCGGATCAGGCCCAGGTAGGCGTTGTTCACGAGGACGTGGACATAGGGGATCCGGTGCTGTGCGGCGACCGCCAGCTCCTCGATCAGGAACTGGAAGTCGTAGTCGCCGGAGAGCGCGACGACCGGGGAGTCCGGGTCGGCCTTGGCGACACCGATCGCGGCCGGGATCGTCCAGCCGAGCGGGCCGGCCTGGCCGCAGTTGATCCAGTGCCGCGGCTTGTAGACGTGCAGCATCTGCGCGCCGGCGATCTGGGAGAGGCCGATCGTGGTGACGTAGCGGGTGTCGGGGCCGAAGGCCTTGTTCATCTCCTCGTACACGCGCTGCGGCTTCATCGGCACGTTGTCGAAGTGGGTGCGGCGCAGCAGGGTGGCCTTGCGCTCCTGGGTGGAGGCGACCCAGTCGGCGCGCTCGGGCAGCCTGCCCTCGGCCTTCAGTTCCCTGGCGACCTCGACGAACAGCTCCAGCGCCGCCTTGGCGTCGGAGACGACACCGTAGTCCGGCGGGAAGATCCTGCCGATCTGGGTGGGCTCGATGTCGACGTGGACGAACTTGCGGCCCTGGCGGTAGACGTCGAGCTTGTAGCCGGTGTGGCGGTTGGCCCAGCGGTTGCCGATGCCGAGGACGAAGTCGGACTCCAGGAAGTTCGCGTTGCCGTAGCGGTGCGAGGTCTGGACGCCGACCATGCCGGCGTTCAGCTCGTGGTCGTCGGGCAGAGTGCCCCAGCCCATCAGGGTCGGGATGACCGGGGTCCGGGTCAGCTCGGCGAACTCGACCAGCAGGTCCGAGGCGTCGGCGCCGATGATGCCGCCGCCGGCGACGATGACCGGGCGCTCGGACTCCAGCAGGAAGGAGATCGCCTTCTCGATCTGGGCGCGGGTGGCGGCCGGCTTGTAGACCGGGAGCGGCTCGTACGTCTCCGGGTCGAACTCGATCTCGGTGAGCTGGACGTCGATCGGCAGGTCGATCAGGACCGGGCCGGGACGGCCGGAGCGCATCAGGTGGAAGGCCTGCTGGAAGACGCCGGGGACCTGCGCGGCCTCCAGGACGGTGACCGCCATTTTGGTGACCGGCTTGGCGATCGAGGCGATGTCGACGGCCTGGAAGTCCTCCTTGTGGATCACATGGGTGGGCGCCTGGCCCGTGATGCACAGGATCGGGATGGAGTCGCCGATGGCCGAGTACAGGCCGGTGATCATGTCGGTGCCGGCAGGTCCCGAGGTGCCGATGCAGACGCCGATGTTGCCCGGCCTGGTGCGGGTGTAGCCCTCGGCCATGTGCGAGGCGCCCTCGACGTGGCGGGCGAGCGTGTGGCTGATCCCGCCGCCCTCCTTCAGCGCCTTGTAGAAGGGGTTGATCGCCGCGCCCGGCACACCGAAGGCGTCGGTGACGCCCTCGCGCTTGAGGATCTCAACTGCCGCGCGGGCAGCGGTCATACGAGCCATCGAGTACTCCTGCTTCGGCTGTCGGATGCGTACTCCCGTCGCGCCCCGCGGTGAGCACAGTCTCCAGATTTGACTACTTCCACAATGCGGAAGTTAACTTCTACTATCTGGAAACAATGTAGGGGGGTGTGCGGACCTCGTCAAGAGAGGGCAAGACAGTGGGAAGCGGCGGACAAGCGGGGTACGCCAGGAGGACGATGGGGACGCTGTCCTGTGCGACCGTCCCGACGTGACGGATCCGACGCGACGCCTTGGAGTGGCCATGCCCGAGAGCGTGCCGGTGCGCTGTCCGGCCTGCCGGCGTGAGCACGTCTACACGGCGCCGCCGTATCCCTGCGCCTGCGGCAGCCCCGCGGCCCCGCGGCTGGACCGGACGGCGGAGCCGGCAGTGCTCGCGCACCGCAGCTGGGACGAGGAGTGGGTCACCGTGCGCTGCGCCGCCTGCGGCCGCGGCAATCAGTGGCCGCATCCGGAGCTGGGCTGCCCCTGCGGCACGGTCCTGCGCATTCCGGTGAGCGACGCCCCCTCACCGGGGACGGGACCGGAAGCGGACGCCGGGGAGGCTCCCGCCCACCGAGCCCCCTTCCGGCCCCGCACCATCCGCACCGCCCGGGACGCCGTCACCACGGCCGCGCTCTATCTGCGCTGGCTCGGCTACCGGGACATCCGCCGCGCCGACCAGCGGCCCCCGTCCGGGATCGGGCTCGCCGCGCACGGCCTGGTCGCCCAGGTGGACCCGGCCGTGCGCCCGGCCTCCCCGAGGGACGTCGAGTGCCTGTGGCTGACGGCCATGACGGAGTCGGCCGAGTGCGCCTACTTCTCGCTGTCCGGGTACGCGGCGGAGGCCCGGGCCCGGGCCGACACGCTGAGCGTCCCGCTGTTCGTCCTCGACCTCACGGGCACCCCGACCCCGGTGAACGGCCCGGGGCAGGAACTCTCCGAGTCGGGTGCGGCCTGACCGCTCAGACGCCGTACTTCTCCCGCAGCTCCACCTTGCGCACCTTGCCGGACACCGTCATCGGGAAGGAGTCGAGGATCCGGAGCCGGCTGGGGATCTTGTAGTGGGCGAGCCGGTCCCGGCAGAAGGAACGCAGATCCTCCAGCGTGAGCGGGTCGGCGGGGTCGCGCAGGATGACGCAGGCCAGGACCTCCTCGCCGTACTTCTCGTGCGGCACCCCGACGACCTGGACATCCCTGATCCTGGGGTGGGCGTACAGGAACTCCTCGATCTCGCGCGGGTAGATGTTCTCGCCGCCCCGGATGATCATGTCCTTGATCCGGCCGACGATCTCCACATATCCGTCCTCGCGCATCAACGCGAGGTCCCCGGTGTGCATCCAGCGGCCCGCGTCGACGGCCTCGGCGGTCCTCCCGGGCTCGTCCCAGTAGCCGAGCATCACGCTGTAGCCGCGGGTGCACAGTTCCCCCGCCGTGCCGCGCGGCAGGGTGATCCCGGTGGCCGGGTCGACGACCTTGACCTCCAGGTGCGGCAGGACCCGGCCGACCGTGCCCGTGCGGTGCTCCAGGTCGTCGTCCCGGCGGGTCTGGAGGGAGACCGGGGAGGTCTCGGTCATGCCGTAGCAGATGGACACCTCCTCCATGTGCAGCTCGGCGACCACCCGCTTCATCACCTCCACCGGGCAGGGCGAGCCCGCCATGATGCCGGTGCGGAGGGCGGAGAGGTCGTACGCCGCGAAGCCGGGGAGGTTCAGCTCCGCGATGAACATGGTCGGGACGCCGTACAGCGAGGTGCACCGCTCCTGCTGGACCGCCTCCAGCGTGGCCTGCGGGTCGAAGGACGGTGCCGGGATGACGATGCACGCGCCGTGCGAGGTCGCTGCCAGGTTCCCCATCACCAT
The DNA here is from genome assembly GCF_055657175.1 of Streptomyces sp. NPDC107581. Lineage (NCBI taxonomy): Bacteria > Bacillati > Actinomycetota > Actinomycetes > Kitasatosporales > Streptomycetaceae > Streptomyces > Streptomyces sp. NPDC107581. Next base: position 7,990 of record NZ_JBVKBH010000022.1, on the reverse strand, counting down.
GCCGAAGCAGTGGTAGAAGGGCACCGGGACGCAGATCCGGTCCTGCTCGGTGTAGCCGAGCAACTCGCCCACGAAATAGCCGTTGTTGAGGATGTTGTGGTGGGAGAGCGTGGCGCCCTTCGGGAAGCCCGTCGTGCCCGAGGTGTACTGGATGTTGATGGGGTCGTCGCAGGACAGCTGCTCGTACACGGCGGCACCGGTCCCGCGCCCGAGCAGCGCCTCCCAGCTCGGGTCGCCGACGTACACGACCTCGCGCAGCTCGGGACAGCTCCCCCGCACCTGCTCGACCATCGCCCGGTAGTCGCTCGTCCTGTGCCGGAGCGAGGCGAAGAGGAGGGAGATCCCGGCCTGGTCGAGGACGTACCCGACCTCGTGGGTGCGGTAGGCGGGGTTGATGTTGACCATGATCGCGCCGATGCGGGCGGTGGCGTACTGGACCAGGACCCACTCCGGGCAGTTGACGGCCCAGATGCCCACCCGGTCGCCCTTGGCGATCCCGGCGGCGACCAGTGCCTGCGCCAGCTCCTCGACGTCCGCCGCGAATCGGGCGTACGTCCAGCGCCGCCCCGACGCCACGTCGACCAGCGCCTCACGGTCCGGCCAGGCGGCGACGGCCCGGTCCAGGTCGGCGCCGATGGTGTCCCCGAGCAGGGCGGTCCCGCTCGTCCCGTGCGCGTACGAGAGCTCGCTCACCGGAAGTCCTCCTCGCGGTAGTCGTCCTGCGAGCCCGCGGCCGTCGACTCGCGTGCCCCGGACGGGCTGATCCAGTTCTCCACGACCGGCGTTCCCGGCACGTCCGCCAACGCTTCCCTCCGCTCTCCCCGAAGGCCCGTGCGGAGCCACCGGTGCCGCATACCCCGCGGTGAGCGGGTGCGGCACGGCCGGCGCCGGGGCCGTCAGTTCCCGTCTTCCTTGTCCTTGAGAACCAGTCTGTTCTGCACGAAGCACAGTCGGTAGACCTTGGCCTCCATGGCGAAGAATCCGCCGCCTTCGGCGCGGTAGTACTTGCACAGCGAATGCGGCGGGGCCGGACTCCAGCCCAGGGCTCCCCCGTCGTGCACCTGCTGTTCGGGGAGCACCGACTTCAGGTCCTCCCAGCGCTGCCCCGTCTCCAGGCCCTGGTAGGTGTCCGCGTCGAGGGTCATGCCGTCGAACCACCGCGAGATGTAGACCACGGTCATCGCGCACACCGCGACCGCCGCGGCGAGCGGCACCGCGAGCACGACGGCGAGGCTGCGGCGCACCCTGCGTTCGGCGTGCTGCTGGGCCGCGAGCGTCCGCGGGGCTTCCGTCGGGACGTCCTCGTCCCTGGTGTCCGGGACCCGCCCGACGCCCGAGTGCGGCAGACTGGCCGCGACCTCGAACCCGTCCTCGCGGTGGCGGGCGGTGAGGGTGCCTCCCAGCACCCGCGCACGCTCGGCGAGCCCGACCAGTCCCATGCCGTTCCCGCCGCCCGAAGAGGGCTGGTCGGAGGCGTCGTTGGCGACCGTGACGACCGTGCGGTTCACCGTTCGCTCCAGCCGGATCCGCACCTCCGCCCCCGGGGCGTGCCGGGCCGCGTTGGTGAGCGACTCCTGGACCACGCGCTGCACGGCCTCCTCGATCACCGGCGGCGCGGCCGTCTCCAGGCCCACCCGGGTGAAGTCGACCAGCATCCCGGCCGCCCTGGCCCGGTTCACGGTCGCCGTCAGATCCTCGCGGGGCCCGGTCGGCTGCTGCACATCGTCGACCCGCAGCACCCCGATGATGTCGTTCAGACGGTGGACCGCCTGCCCCGCACTGCGGCGCAGCTGTCCCGCGGTGCTGCGGACCGACTCGTCGAGCGTCGGGAAGATTTCGAGGGCGGCCGCCTGCATGGCTATCAGGGTGAGGTCATGGCCGAGCTGGTCGTGCATGTCCTGGGCGATCCTGGTCCGTTCCCGGATCCGTGCCCGGTCCGCGGCCAGCTGCTGTTCCCGCTCCAGGTGCCGGGCCCGGTCCCACCCGGCCCGTTCCAGCTCCCTGCGCTGCTGCCGGTGGCGGCCCGCGAGCCAGGCCGTCACGGCGCCGACGAGCAGGGGCGCGCTGTTGAGAGCCGTCGTGAGGTACCCGTCCGTCAGGCCCAGTGCCCCGAGGACCGCGAGGACGGCGCTCGCCGCCGCCGCCATCTCGGCCGGCCGCTCCCGCAGATCGCGCCGGCCCGCCAGATAGCTCATCACCAGCGCGCTGGGGGCGAACCAGGGGTTGATGAGGCTCAGGCCGGTGCTGACGCCCCACGCCAACGCCGGTCTGCGGTGCCGGAGTCCGACGACGGGCACCAGGAGCAGCGCGCCGGCCCAGGGCCACCACGCCACCCCCGTGTCGGGGGCGCCGAACACGTCGAGCAACACGGGTACGGTGAGTGCCAGCCAGAGAGCCGCACCCCGAACGGTCCTGCTGCGTACGGTCCTTCGCACGAGGATCCGGGACCGGTCGGCGAGCGAGTCAGGCGGGGGAGCCTGAACGGTGTCTTTCATCGGGAGTCCTGATGACGGGCAGAAGCGGCCGCCGCGACGGAGCGGGCAGAAAAGGGGAGCAAGTGATTCGGGTTCTGATCGCCGACGACGAGACGATGATGCGAGCGGGGGCGCGCGCGATCCTGTCCGCCGACCCGGAGATCGAGGTGGTGGCCGAGGCCGCCGACGGCCAGGAGGCCGTGGAACTGGTACGCCGCCACCGGCCCGATGTGGCGCTCCTCGACGTGCAGATGCCCCAGCTGGACGGCCTGGACGCCTCGTCCGCGATCCTGGGCTCCGGCGCCGGCACCGCTGTCATCATCTTCACGACGTTCAGCAACGACGACTACATCTCCCGCGCCCTGAGCGAGGGGGCGAGCGGGTTCCTGCTGAAGTCGGGGGATCCGCGCGACCTCATCGCGGGCGTCCACGCCGTCGCGAACGGGGCGGCCTTTCTCTCCCCCGAGGCCGCGCACCATGTGATCCGGGGCATGTCGTCGGGGCGGGTGGCTCGCGGCTCCGCGGCCCGGGAACGCATCGACCGGCTGAGCGCCCGGGAGCAGGAGGTGCTCGCTCTGCTCGCCGAGGGACTGTCCAACATCCAGATCGCCCGCCGACTGCACCTCGTGGAAGGCACCGTCAAAACTCATGTCAGTTCCATCCTCGCCAGGCTGGCAGTGGGCAACCGGGTGCAGGCGGCCATCATCGCCTATGAGGCTGGACTGATCGAAAAGGTCGACTGATTCCGGACGGACGAGTGCCCGCCCCGGAACCGGGCGGGCACTATCCGCCCCGGTGGATCACCACGTCCTGGGGGGAGAACGGGCACGCCCAGCCCTGCGGTACGGCACGCCCCGAGTACTGGCGGGCCTCGGAGGACTCGCCGTGGTCGGCCAGCATGGGATTGATGTCCCCCTGGAGCCGTACCTCCCGCTCCCTGATTCTGCGCTGCAGGCCGTAGTACGTTCCCTGGGCCTTCAGCCGGGCGAACTGCCGGTGCGCATTGAAGACGAGCGCCGGATGAGAAAAGCGTCGGGATATGCGCGAAGAATCCGGATGGACTCCGGCCACGAAGAAGGCATGCCCGGCCACGCTGTAGGCGAACTCCGCCGAATCCGGATCGCTGGAATATTCAGGAGTCCATGAATGATTCCGGGTGTCAAGCCGGTGCAGTCGGTCCAACTGCCGCCAGAGGATGTTCTCGAACCCCTCCTCACCGGTTCCCCGGGGTTCGCGGAAGATGGCGACGAACGATGCGAAATCCGAATCCCCGGAGAGGTGCTCCGCCGTGAATGCGGACAGGTCCCCGTGCAGCAGGGCCGTACCAGCATCCGTGTCCATCTCGTCGTACACCCGGATCACCAGTGCGTCCTGACGCAGTGACGCACGGGCGCCGAGACAGGTGAAGGACTCGCTTCCTATCCAGGATGTAAATTCCTGCGCAAGGTCTTGTGCTGCCATTCTGGCTCCAACTCCCCCAGCAAGTGCCGCAACCCTAGCAGCAATAGAGAATCAGCCAGCTCAATGCCACCTCTTTAAGCGAGGAGTTGACTAGGCACAGGGTGTCGGACCGACCTCACATCGGAATTTAAGGCAAGGGTTAAATTCCCGCGCATTACTTTCTTGACAGACCGCCCACTCACCCAAATAGGTTGCTGGCCAAGTATTACTGCCAGCCATATTGCAACGCTGGCCACATCGATGAATGCGGTTCGAGTGGGAGAGACGGCAGTGACGCGACAGCCACGCAAGATCGAGGACATCTACCCGCTGTCTCCCCTCCAGGAGGGTCTCCTCTTCCACAACGTCCTCGAGGGAGCAGGCGAAGGAGCGGGCACCGACGTCTACGTGGCGCAGGTGACCACGGACTTCGAGGGCGCCCTCGACAGCGGCGCCCTGCGCGCCGCCGGTGCGGCACTCCTCTCCCGCTACCCGAACCTCCGCGTGGCGTTCCGGCAGCGCAAGTCGGGCGAGTGGGCCCAGCTGGTACTGCGCGACGTGGAACTGCCGTGGCGCACCGTCGATCTCACCGGCCTGCCGGAGGACGAACGGACGGCACGGGCGGAGCGCGAGGCGCTCGACGACCGCGAGCGCCGGTTCGACCTGGGGCAGGCACCCCTGGTGCGGTTCACCGTGCTCCGACTGGGCGAGCGACGCTTCCGCTTCCTCCTGACGAACCACCACATCCTGCTCGACGGCTGGTCGATGCAGATCCTGATGAAGGACCTGTTCGCCCTCTACCTCTCCCGGGGCGACGCCTCCGGCCTGCCGCGCCCGCGCCCGTTCCGCGACCACCTCACCTGGCTCGCCGCCCAGGACACCCGGGCGGCGCGCGAGGCCTGGGCCGAGGCCCTGGCCGGTCTGGAGGAGCCCACCAGGGTGGCGCCGCCCGCCCCGGGCCGGGCTCCGGTGGTCCCCGACCACATCACCTTCGGACTCGACGACGCCGAGACCCGGGCGCTCACCCGGTTCGCGCGCGACCGCGGCCTGACCCTGAACACCCTGGTCCAGGGCGCCTGGGCGCTGCTCCTCTCCCGGCTGACCGGCCTTGACGACGTTGTCTTCGGCGTCACCGTGTCCGGGCGCTCACCGGAGCTCGACGGGGTCGAGGAGATGGTCGGCCTCTTCATCAACACACTGCCGCTGCGGGTACGGCTGCGCCCCGAGGAGTCCCTGGCGGCGCTGGTGACCCGGGTCCAGGAGGAGCAGAGCCGGCTGCTCGCCCATCAGCATCTCGGGCTCGCCGAGATCCAGCGCCTGGCCGGACTGGGCGAACTCTTCGACACCTCCATGGTGTTCGAGAACTATCCCCTGGACGCCTCCGCCCTCGGCCACGGCACCGACGACCTGACGATCCTGCGCACCGTGGGGTACGACGCCACCCACTATCCGCTGGGGCTCGTCGCCATGCCCGACACCGCGCTGCGCTTCCAGCTCGACTACCGGCCGGACATCTTCCAGCTCCGCCAGGCCGAGGAGCTCTCCGGTCAGCTCCTCGGCATTCTGCGCCTGCTGATCACCGACCAGGACCTGCCCGTGGGCCGGGTCGACGTCCTCGACCCCGGGCAGCGCCGGCGCATGCTCGTCGACTGGAACCGCACCGAGCGCGCGATGCCGTCGGACATCCTGCCGCGCCTCTTCGAGGCCCAGGTGGCCCGCACCCCCGACGAGACGGCGATCGTCTTCCAGCACACCCGGGTCACGTACCGCGAGCTCAACGCCCGCGTGAACCGGCTGGCCCGTCTCTTCATCGAGCACGGCATCGGTCCCGAGGACATCGTGGCCGTCGTACTGCCCCGCTCGGTCGACTCCATGGTCGCCCTGCTCGCCGCCATGAAGGCCGGCGCCGTCTATCTGCCCGTGGACCCGCAGTACCCCGCCGACCGCACCTCGTTCATGCTGGCCGACTCCGCGCCGGCCCTCGTCGTGACGGTCTCCGCCGCGGAGGACCGGGTCACCCTGCCGGCCGGCTCCGCCGTGCCCGTCGTCCGGCTCGACGACGCCGCGACCCGGCGCGCCCTCGACGCCCAGCCCGACACCGACCCCACGGCGGACCGAGCGACCCGCGCGAACGGCGCCTACATCCTGTACACCTCCGGCTCGACGGGCCGCCCCAAGGCTGCCCTGATCAACCACTCGAGCCTCACCAATCTGCTCCACCACCACCAGCACGAGGTGCTCACCCCCGTGGCGCAGGCCGTGGGCGGCCGTCGGCTGCGCATGGCGCACACCTCGTCGTTCTCGTTCGACGCGTCCTGGGGCCTGTTCCTGTGGATGGCCGCCCACGGCCACGAACTCCACCTGATCGACGACGACACCCGCCACGATCCCGAGGCGTTCGCCCGCCAGGTCGACGAGCACCGCATCGACGTCGTCGACATGACTCCGTCCGAGTGCCAGCACCTCATCGCGGCAGGGCTGCTGAACCCCGGACGGCATCGCCCCGCCCTGGTCGTCCTGGGCGGCGAGGCGATCGGCGAGTCGCTGCGCGGCGCCCTGGCCTCCGTGCCCGGTCTGATCGCGTTCAACTTCTACGGGCCCACCGAGTGCACCGCCGACAGCGTCACCGGTGTCGTCCGCGACGCGTCCCCGGCCGAACTCGGCACTCCCGTCTCCAACGCCCAGGTGTACGTCCTGGACGCGGCCCTGCGCCCGGTCCCGGTCGGCGTACCGGGCGAGCTGTACGTGGCGGGCGCGGGCGTCGCCCGCGGCTACCTGGGCCGCGCCGCCCTCACCGCGGAACGCTTCGTCGCCGATCCCTTCGGCCCGGCGGGTACACGCATGTACCGCACGGGCGACCTGGTGCGCTGGACCGCCGAGGGCGTCATGGAGTTCATCGGGCGCGCGGACCACCAGGTCAAGGTGCGCGGTTTCCGTATCGAGCTCGGCGAGATCGAGTCACTCCTCAGCGCTCATGGGACGGTCGCCCAGGCCGCGGTCGTCGTCCGCGAGGACCAGCCGGGCGACAAGCGCCTCGTCGCCTATGTCTCCGCCACCGGGAGCGCCGAGCCCGACCCCGCCGAGCTGCGCCGGTACGTCGCCGACCACCTCCCCCAGCACATGGTTCCGGCGGCCGTGGTGCTCCTGCCCGACCTGCCGCTCACGCCCACCGGCAAGCTCGACCGCCGCGGTCTGCCCGCCCCCGACTACGCGAGCGCCGGTGAGTCGGCGCGCCGCCCGCGCACGGACCGCGAGGAGATCCTGTGCGGTCTGTTCGCCGATGTCCTCGGTCTGAGCCGGATCGGCATCGACGACAGCTTCTTCGACCTGGGCGGCCACTCCCTGCTCGCCACGCAGCTGGTGTCCCGGATCCGCACCGCGCTCGGCGTGGAGCTTCCGGTCCGCGCCCTGTTCGAGGCGCCGACCGTGGCCGCGCTGGCGGACACCCTCACGGGCGCATCGGCAGCGCGCGCCGCTCTTGCCGCACGGGAACGGCCGGAGCGGGTGCCGTTGTCGTACGCCCAGCAGCGCCTGTGGTTCCTGCACCAGTACGACCCCGACAGCGCCCTCTACAACATCCCCGTCGCACTGCGCCTGACCGGAGACCTCGACCGCCCCGCCCTGCACACCGCACTGACCGACATCGTCCAACGACACGAAGCACTGCGCACCATATACACGCAGGACGAATCAGGCCCCCGCCAGATCATCCTCGGCACAGCCACACCCGACCTCACCACCCACACCACCACCCCCGACCAACTCCACGAAGCCCTGCGCCACACCACGGCCCAGCCCTTCACCCTCACACACGAACCCCCCATCCGGGCCGCCCTGTTCCAGACCGGCACCCACGAGCACGTCCTGCTCCTCGTGGTCCACCACATCGCCGCCGACGGCTGGTCCATGGCCCCCCTCGCCCGCGACCTGACCACCGCCTACAAAGCCAGGACCACCGGCCAGACCCCCACCTGGACACCACTGCCGGTCCAGTACGCCGACTACACCCTCTGGCAACACGACGTACTCGGCACCGAAGACGACCCCGACTCCGTCATCTCCCGCCAACTCACCTA
>NZ_JBVKBH010000021.1:47150-138180 GCF_055657175.1 Streptomyces sp. NPDC107581 | reverse complement strand
TCGGGGCTGAGGCGGTGGTCCATGCTGATCACTGGTCCTTGTGGGAGAGAGCGCGGACGGTACGGGACGGGCTGGGCCGGCCCAGCTGTTCGGCCTTCACAGTCCGGCGAGTCTCGCCGTGGCCTCGCGCAGCACTTCGGTCGACTTGCAGAAGGCGAATCGGACGAGCCAGTCCGGGCCTGTGCTTCCGGCACCGTGCCGGAAGGCAGAGCTGGGAATCGCCGCGACCCCGGCCCGCAGGGGCAGCTCCCGGCAGAACCGCACCCCGTCCGTATGGCCCGCTCCCCGTACGTCCGCCTGAAGGAAGTAGCCGCCTTCGCCGCGGTAGGTACGCATTCCGGCCCGTTCAAGGCCGGTACGCAGCAGGTCGCGATGTTGCTGCAGCGTGTTGCGCAAGTGCGCTGTCCAGGCCTCGGCGTTGCCGAGCATTCCGGCCACGGCGGACTGGAACGGCGTGCCGGAGGCGAAGGTGAGGAACTGCTTGACGGAGAGCACCCCCGCGACCAGCCACTCCGGCCCGCAGGCCCAGCCGACCTTCCATCCCGTGACGTTGAATGTCTTGCCCGCGGACGAGACCGTGAGGGTGCGCTCCCGCATTCCCGGGATCGAGGCGAGCGCATGGTGCTCCACACCGTCGTATACGAGGTATTCGTACACCTCGTCCGTCACGGCGGTCAGTCCGTGGTCCAGGCACAGTCGGGCCAGGGCGGCGAGTTCCGCCGCGGTGAACACCTTGCCCGTGGGGTTGTGCGGTGAGTTGAGCAGCAGTACCCGCGTCCGCGGGGTGACCGCGGCCCGCAACGCGGCCTCGTCCAGGACGAACCGGTCGCCCTGCGTCGCCAACGGCACCGCGACGAGCCTGGCACCCGCCAGGGAAGCGGCGGCCGCATAGGCGTCGTAGCACGGATCGAGGGTGAGGACCTCGTCCCCGGGGTCGCACAGCGAGAGCAGCGCGGCCGCTACGGCCTCGGTCGCTCCGGCGGTGACGACGACTTCACGGTCCGGCGCGTAGCGGACTCCGGTGCTGCGGAGACGGCTGTCGGCTATCGCCCGGCGCAGCTCGATCAGTCCTGCCGCGGGAGGGTACTGGTTGTGTCCCCGGGCCATGGCCGACGCGGCGTCGTCCAAGAGGGCCTCGGGGGCGTCCAGTCCGGGCGCGCCCTGGCCCAGGTCGATGGCGCCGTGCCGCTCGGCGAGTTCACGTATCTCGGTGAAGACCGACGGCCTGAAGTGCCGGATGCGAGCGGCCCTGGGCCGGTGGAGGACGGAGGAGTCCGAGAGAGTCTGCGCTGGAGGCACTGGTGCAGTGTCCTTTCCTTGTCCGGTCCTGCTGCTGGTCGCCTCGGCCCTGCCTCACCTCCGCACAAGGGCCGTCTCGGGGTGATGGACGACCGGCACGAGGGGGTTCACGGAGACCTTGGGGTTTGTGTGCCGGTCATTCAGGGGTCCGGGGAATCACCCCGGACCGTGGGTGGGTCCGACGGGCTGGAGTGCCCGTCGCCGCTGCGAGCACGCAGGTGCTCGCCACGGGCCGGCCGCCGACGGTCGGAGGGTGGGGTCATCCCCGCGGGGGCCAGGTGAGGACCGCTTCGTTCTGGCTGGTGAACCTGGACATGGGCGCGAACCGGAAGTAGAGGTCGCGCATCCGGGAGGCGAAGGGGCCCTCCAACTGCTCGGTCTCGCTGAGCGCACGGGCCGCGGCGACCAGTGCCTCGGTCCGCGGCCGGCGCTGGTCCTCGTAGCCGCGCAGGGCCGAGGACAGGTCCGTTGCCTCCTTGAGGTGCTCGGCGAGGACGACGGCGTCCTCGATGGCGAGCGCCGCGCCCTGGCCGAGGCTGACCAGCATCGGGTGCGCCGCGTCCCCGAGCAGGGTCATGCGTCCGGTGCCCCACCGCTGCAGGAACGGGCGGTCCTGGGCGGTGATGCGGACGATCGTCTCCTCGGGGGTGACCCGGATCGCCTCCTGCACCTCGTCGGCCCAGCCGGCGAAGAGGCCGGCGACGTGCTCCTTGCCGAGCCGCCGGCTCACGGAAGCCCCGGCGGGGACGTTCTTCGTCCCCCACCAGTACGCCCGGCCGTGGCCGATGTCGGCGAGGCCGAAGCGCTGGCCACGCCCCCAGTAGTGCGCGGCGTAGCCCTGGGGCATCCGTGGATGGCTGAAGGGAACCGTCGCCAGCCAGCAGACGTAGCCGCCGGGTCGCGGCTCGTCGGCGACCGCCACCTGCCGGCGGATCGCGGAGTTGAAGCCGTCCGCGCCGATCAGGATGTCGCCCGTGGCCTTCCGCCCGTCCTCGAAGGTCACCTCGACCCCGTCGTCCCCGGTGACGAACCCCGTCGCCGCGGCGTTCAGTTCGATGACCTGATCGTGTCCGAGCGCGTCCAGCAGCGTCTGCTGGAGATCGGCCCTGTGGACGGCGTAGTTCGACGCGCCCAGCCGGTCCGCGAGTTCACGGAACGGAAGCGCCCTGATCGGCCGGCCGCGCCTGGTGAGGAACTTCAGCTCGTCGAAGACCTCACCGCGTTTGTCCAGACCCGGGGCGATGTCGATGCCCAGGCTGCGCAACGCCAGGGTCGCGTTGGACATCAAGGAGACCGCCGTGGTCCCCGGGCGCAGCTCGGGAGCCCGTTCGAAGATCTGGACCTCGACACCGACCCGGCGCAGCGTGGCCGCGGCCGCCAGCCCGCCGATCCCGGCTCCGACGATGAGCGCCTTGCGTGGGGAGTGCTGCGTCATTTCCCGCTCCTATCGGCCGGCCGCCGGTCGAGGCGGTCGGCCACCGCTTCCGCGACTCTCCGGGCGACGACGTTCACGTGCGGTTCCTCCAGGAGGACCAGGTGGTCACCGGGAACGTCCACCACGTCGAGCCGGCCGGTGGTCAGGGCTCCCCAACCGTTGGTGGGGTCCTCGTGCAGGCTCTGTGCGGCTCCGTGCATCGGCTGGAGGATGTCCGGCAGTTCCGCGGTGGCGCGGAGCAGCACCAGGTCCTCGTCGCCCGATCCGGGCTGGTAGGAGAGGATCGCCTGCCAGTGCGCCTTGAACATCCGGAACAGGCGCCGCACGGTGGTGCGCGAACTACCCGCCGGCAGGACGCCCGCCTGCGTGGCGTGTTCGACGATGAAGCCGAACTTCGCTTCCTCCTCCAGCCCGTCCGGCAGCGAGATCACCGGCGCGGTGCCGCCGCGCCCCGCCCACAGCAGCTCCCAGAAGAACCACTCCAGCAGCGAGTGGTCGGCGACATCGGGCCGCTCTCCCTGCCTCACGAAGATCGGATCGATCAGCACGGTGCCCTGGAGGGCCGTCGGATCGGCTCGCCGCAGCTGACGCGCCATCTCGAAGGCGATGAAGCCGCCGAACGACCAGCCGCCGATGACGTACGGGCCTTCCGGACAGGCCCGGCGCATCGCCTTCAGATATCTGTCGGCCAGCTCGGGGATGGAGTCGAGCGGTTCCGTGCCGGGGACGGTCCCGGCAGCCTGCAGCGCGTAGACGGGCTGGTCCTCCGGCAGGTGGCGGGCGAGGCGCACATAGCACAGCACGTGGCCGCCGAGCGGGTGGACCAGGAACAGGGGCGGCTTGCCGCCCTCGGTGCGGATCGGCACGACCGGGTCGAACTCCGCCGCCGAGTCCCCGGCCCGCAGCCATTGCGCGAGCCCGGACACGGTCGGCGCCGCGACGAACGCGGAGAGCGGGATGCTGACGCCGTACCGCTTCTCGATCGTCATCACCAGCCGCATCGCGGTCAGCGAGGTACCGCCGATGTCGAAGAAGTTGTCCCGCACCCCCAGCGCGGGCAGCTCCAGCAGTTCCGACAGGATGCCCACCAGCGCCTTCTCGTGCTCGTCACTCGGCGGGGCGGCGTCCGACGCGGGCGCGGCGAGCGGCATACGGCGCAGCAACGCGTCGTCCCGCTTGCCGCTGGGCGTCAAGGGCAGCCGCGGCAGCCACTCCAGGTGCGAGGGCACCATGTGGTCGGGCAGCGCCGAACGCAGGCGGGTCCGCACCTCGGCCAGGTCCACGGCCGCCGCGTCACCGACGAGGAAGGCCGCGAGGAACGCGTCGCCGCCCTCCCGGCGCCGGGCCACCACCGCGGCCTCGCGGATACCGGGCTGCTCCTCGGCGAGCTTGGCGATCGCGATCTCCACCTCGGCCAGCTCGACCCGGAAGCCGCGCACCTTCACCTGGGAGTCGGCGCGGCCGAGCCACACGAGGTTCCCGTCGGGCATGACCCTGGCCAGGTCTCCGGTGCGGTAGAGGCGGGCGCCCGGCTCGCCGGAGGGATGCGGTACGAAGCGCTGCTCGGTGAGATCGGGCCGGTTGCGGTACCCGTGGGCCAGGCACACCCCGCCGACGTAGACCTCCCCCTTCGCGCCGGGCGGCACCGGCCGCATCAGCCCGTCGAGCAGGTGGATCTCGATCCCGTCGATCGGGGTGCCGATGGGCGGCAGGGCGGGGAAGCCGGCCGGGTCGCCGGTCATCGTGTGATGGGTCAGCAGATGCGTCTCGGTCGGCCCGTACTGGTTCTCCAGCACGGTGCCCGGCAGCGCGGCGCAGAACCGCCGGATCTCGTCGGTGACCCGCAGCTGCTCGCCGGAGGAGATGACGACCCGCAGCGCGCGGGGCCGGATGCCCAGCGCCTGGGAGGCCTCCACGAGCTGCTGGAGCGCGACACAGGGCATGAAGGCCCGCTCCACCTCCTCGCGGTCCAGGAGACGCAGCAGCGCCGGCATGTCGCGTCGCTCCTCCTCGGAGAGCAGCTGGAGGGTGCCACCGCCGCACAGGGTGGAGTAGATCTCCTGGAACGCCACGTCGAAGCTCAACGGCGCGAACTGCAGGGTCTTGCCGCCCGCCGCACCGCTGGCGGAGGGGATCTGCCACTGCATGTAGTTGGCGAGCACCCGGTGGGGGAGTTCGACGCCCTTGGGCTCGCCGCTGGACCCGGAGGTGAACAGCAGGTAGGCGACGGTCTCGCCGGTGATCTCCGGCAGTTCCGGAACGGCGCCGGGCTCCGGCTCGACGGCGAGCAGGTCGTCCACCTGCAGCAGCCGGGAGGCGTCCTCGAAGAGGTGCGCGTGCGTCCGGTGCGTGATGATCCGCAATGGGTCGGCCTGGGCGGCCATCGCCGCGAGCCTGGCCGGCGGATAGCTGACGTCGAGAGGGACGCAGGTGGCGCCGGCCTTCCCGACCCCCAGCACGGTGGCCAGAGTTTCGGGCGAACGGTCCATGGCGATGCCGACGGTCGATCCGGGCCGGGCGCCGGCGCCGATCAGGCCGCGGGCTATCCGGTTCGCGGCCTGATCGAGCTGTGCGTACGTCCACTGCCGCGATCCGCAGGAGACGGCCACCGCGTCCGGAGTGCGCGCGACGTGCTCGTCGATCCGCTGGATGACGTTCATGGGGGCGTCCCCACTGGTGCCGGTGCCGGTGCCGGTGCCGGTGCCGGTGGCGGTGGCGGTGGCGGTGCCGGAGGTGGTGGCCGTCGTGGTGGCGGTGGCGGTGGCGGAGCCGGGCCGCAGTGCCGCTTCGGTCCGCGGATCGCACAGGAAGGCGAAGTCCGCGTCCGCGTCCGGATGTTCGGTCATCCGCTGGAGGATGGCGAGATAGGTCCGGCCGACGCTCTCCACCTGGGACCGGGAGAAGGTGCGTCCGTCGCAGTCCATGCGCAGCCAGAGGCGCTCGTCCACCGGGTCGACCACCGCGTTGACCAGGAGCTTGAAGTTCGTCTCCTCCCAGGTCCTGAAGTCGGTCAGCACCATGTCGGTGTCCTCGAAGAGCGAGCTGAGGACGTGCAGGTGGACGTAGTTGAAGGCCGTCTCGAAGATGACGTCCCCGCCGCGGTCCTCCTGCATCGCGCTGAGCGGGTAGTGCCGGTGGGGATGGCTGTCCCGCTCCTGCTGGTAGACCTCGCGCGCCGAGTCCAGCCAGGTACGCGGCTGGGTGTCGAGGCGCAGCGGCAGCGTCTCGAGGAAGAGCCCGGTGATCCGTTCGGCGCCGGCCTCCTCCGGCCGCCCGCCGGTGACCAGCCCGGTGGTGATGTCCCGCGCGCCGGAGAACAGCCGCAGGGTCAGGCAGTGCGCCGCGAGCAACAAGGACTTGACCGGCAGGCCGTGGGCGCGCGCCAGGCGCCGCACCTCGGTGCCGAGGCCGTCCGGCAGTTCCACGTGGTGGACGATCAGTCCCTCGTCCCCCGCGGGCTCGTACGGCCGCAGTCCGTCGATCTGGACCAGTTCGGCGCCGGTGAGCAGCCGTTGCCAGTAGCGCCTGGTGAGGTCGGAGGCGAGGGCCCGCCGTTCCTCGCGCACGTAGAGGGCGGGCGAGGGCAGCCGGTCACCCGGTACGGCGGCGACGGGCCGCCCGGCGTTGTGGAGGTAGTCCTGGAGCAGTTCGCGGACGAGGGTGGCCACGCTCCAGCCGTCCAGGATCGCGTGATGGAAGCTGAACACCAGCTCCACGGAGGCGTTCAGGACGTGCGCGCGGAACAGGTACAGCGGCGGGTGGTCCAGCCGGTACTCGTGGTACCGCCGCTCCTCGACGTGCCGGGCGATCTCGGCCTCCGCCGCCTGGTCACCGAGGCCGCGCAGGTCAGCGATCTCCAGTCCGCCGCCGGCCTCCCGGTGGACGAGTTGCAGGGGTTCGGAGTATCCGCCCAGATCGAATGCGGAGCGCAGGACCGGGTGGCGCCGAACCAGGCCGTCGAAGGCGCCGCGCAGCGCTTCCTCGTTCCAGTCGGTCCGGAGGGAGTAGCGGAAGACATCGTGGTACACGGCCGTCTTCTCGTGTTCCCGGCTGTGGTACAGCAGACCGAGGTGCAGCCGTGTCGCCGGGTAGGCGTCCGCCAGGCCGCTCAGCCGCGCGCGGTCGACCGCGGACACCAGCGCGAACGGCTCCAGCGGGGCGTTCCGCTCGTCCGGCGACGAGGTGGTCGCGGTCGCGGCGAGCGCCGCCACGGTGGGATTCCGGACCATGTCGGCCAGGGTGAAGTGAACGCCCGCGCGCCGCGCCTCGGCCTGGATGCGGAGCATCATGATCGAGTCACCGCCCAGGGAGTAGTAGTCCTGGTCGACGCCGATCGCATCGGCTTCGAGGACGACCGACCAGGCCGCCGCGATCTTCGCCTCGATCTCGTTGGCCGGCACCGCGGTTGTGGCGTCCGCCTCCACGATGGGAGCGGGCAGCCGCCGTCGGTCGGCCTTGCCGTTCGCGGTGAGCGGGATCCGGTCGATCCGCACGAAGAACGCCGGGATCATGAACTCGGGCAACGACTCCAGGAGCCGGGCCCGCAGGTCCGCGAGCCCCACTTCCTCGTCCGCGACGTAGTAGCCCACCAGGTGGACACCGCGGGCCGGTGAGTCCCGGTCCACGACGATCGCGTCCCGGATGCCCGGGAAGGCCGCCAGACGGTCGCGGACCTCGCCGAGCTCCACCCGGTTTCCACGGATCTTGACCTGGTCGTCCAGACGGCCCAGGTATTCCAGGGTGCCGTCCGCGAGCCATCGCGCCCGGTCACCGGTCCGGTACATCCGCCCGCCGGGTGTGAACGGGTCGGCCACGAACACCGCCGTATCCAGCTCGGGCCGGTCCAGGTAGCCGCGGGCCACGCCCACGCCCGCGATGCACAGCTCACCGGGCACCCCGGTGGGCTGCAGGTCACCGTGTGCCCCCACCACGTAGAGCCGGATGTTGTCGATAGGCCGCCCGATCGGTACCCGCCGTACCTCCTCGGCCGGGTCGCCCGGACAGTCGTAGTAGGTGACGTCGACCGTGGCCTCGGTCGGGCCGTAGAGGTTGACCAGCCGTGGCGCCGCGGCGCCGGCCGCGGCGAAGACCCGGTTGAACCTGTTCACCTGAGCGGGCGTCAGCGCCTCGCCGCTGCAGAACACCAGGCGCAGCGACGCGATGCCGTCCACCAGCGCCGGCGTCTCTTCGAGCAGGTCGAGGAAGGGGCCGAGCATCGAGGGCACGAAGTGGGCCACGCTCACCCGGTGCGCCTCGACCGTCCCGAGGATGACCCCGGGATCCCGCTCGCCCCCGGGCGGCAGCAGCGCGAGACCGGCGCCGGTGATCGCCCACCAGAACAGTTCCCACACCGAGACGTCGAAGGTCACCGGTGTCTTCTGGAGCAGGACGTCCCCGCCGCCGACCGGGTAGCCGCGCTGCATCCACTCCAGCCGGTTCACCACGGAACGGTGCTCGACCTGCACGCCCTTGGGCCGCCCGGTGGACCCCGAGGTGTAGATGACATAGGCGAGGTCACTCGGGCCGCCGGCGGATCCGGGGGGTGCGGGCGCGGTGCGCGGAGTGGCGTCCAGCTGCCGCACGGGTACCGCGTCACCCACCAGGGAACCGGACACGGTGCTGCCCAGCAGCACGGACTTCGCCCCGCTGTCGGCCAGCAGGAACCCGACCCGTTCCGCGGGATGGCTCGGGTCGACCGGTACGTACGCGGCGCCCGCCTTGAGCACCCCGAGGACGGCCGCGACCAGTTGCGGGCTGCGCTCGGCCACCACGGCCACCCGGTCGCCGGTGTCCACGCCGTCGCCGCGCAGCTGGTGCGCCACGTGGTTCGCCCACGCGTCCAGCTGCGCGAAGGTCAGCGACTGGGCCGGATCGTCCGTGACGACGGCCACCCGGTCGGGTGTCCTGGCCGCCTGCTGCTCGAAGAGCGCGTGGACCGTGGTGTGCTGTGAGAAGTCGGTCACCGGGCCGCTGCCCGCTGCGATCAGGGCGGCGCGCTCGGCGTCGCCGATCATGACGACCTCCGACAGCGGGCGGTCCGCCCGGGCGAGCGTGCCCTTGAGGATCGCCTCGATGTGGGTGGCCACCGACTCGATGGGGAAGTCCGTGTCGAAGACGTCGAGTGCGTAGTCCATGTCGACCAGGACATCGCTGACGTCGTCCAGCTCGTTGACGACGACCGCCAGTACGTCGTCGTCGTGGGCGCGGGCCTGCACGACGGTTTCGTACGCCACGCCCTGTACGTCGAGCGGGGTGGGCCAGCGCAGGTAGGCGATGGTGGTGTCGAACAGCCGCTTGGGGCCGCTGCCCTGGAGCGGTACCGAGCGCAGCAGGTCCCCGAGGGAGAAGCGCTCGTGGGACTTGAGCGCACGGGTCGCGGCCTGCACCCCGGCGACCAGTTCGCTCATCGTGCCGTCTTTGCCGGGAGTCACCCGCAGCGGCAGGGTGTTGGCGAAGTGGCCGACGGTCTGCTTCTGCCCGGCGGTGGGCCGGTTCAGCAGCGGCACGCCCAGAACGACCTCGTCGCTGCCGTGGATCCGGGAGAGATAGACGGCGAAGGCACTGGCGACGAACGCGAAGACCGAATGACCACGGTCACGTATGCGCTCGATGAGAGCGCGCTCGATCAGGAAGCTGTGGCGGGCGCTGCGCCGGGAGCCGGCCGGCGCGGCGCGGCGGAAGAAGGCCGGGGCGACGCCCTGCAACTGCTCCTGGAAGAACCGGCGGTCCAGTTCGTGGTCGTCCGAACCCTGGTAGCGGCGCTCTTCCTCCACGAAGTCCAGGTACGACGGCGCGGGCGGGCCGCCGAACCGCCCGGTCCGCCGCACCTGGTCGTACTCGGCGCGGACCTGGGACATGAACAGGTTCAGGCCCCAGGCGTCGGCGACGATGTGATGCACCTTGACGTAGGCGTGGACGACGTCCTCGCGCTCTTTGAGGAGCGCGATCCCGAACAACCGGCGGCGCTCCACATCGAAGGGGACGTCGAACGCGTCCTTGATCCACGCCTCGCAGGCCGCACGTGGCTCTGCAGCTCCGGAAAGGTCGATCGTCGGGATGTCGAACATCTCCTGCTCGGCCCACTGGCGCGGGGTTCCGTCCTCCGGGTCGATCCGGAGCTGGAACGCGTCATTGCGGTCGGCCGCACGGCGCAGGCACTCCTTGAGCAGGTCGACGTCAACCTCACCGGTGAACCGGTCGGTGATGAAGCAGTTGAACTGCGGGAGATCCGGGAAGAGGGAGTTCGCTGCCCAGATGTCCTGCTGATAGGCCGTGAGAGAGTTGCGCCCTCGGAGATTCACGATCGCTCCATTTTCCTCGCCTGTTGCCTTCGATGTCCGAGCTGTGGGACTGCCTCAGTGAGCGTTCTCGGCGGCGATCGTGTTGCCGTGGTACCAGGGGTTTCCGGCCGCCTCGGATATGAGATTGCGGGACTTCGTCTCCCGCGCCCTTCCGAGGTCGAGGGTCAGGTACTGGACGAATTCCAGGGCGGTGAAGTACTGGCGCATGAAGGTCGGCTGGTCGAGCTCGATCTCGGTGACCGTGACGTTCGCGTTCTGCGGGATGGGTGCGGTCAGCAACGACACCAGGTTCTTGCGCTTTGCCCGGGTGTAGTCGTCCTCCTCCGGGTCGGAGAAGACGAGAATGCTGTGCCTGCGCTCGGGGTCGGTGAGCGTGGCCACCTCGCTGTGGCAGAACTCGTGGAAATAGTTCCGCGTTGCCGGCACCATGGCGATCTCGTTGAAGTGCATCTTGGCGAGCTTCAGCAGGCTCTCGTGCCACTTGGGCGACCCGAGCATGATGATGTTGGCGTTCTCGCTGCGGGCGGCGGCATCGGCGGCCGACCTGCGCAGGGCGGGTGTGAAGTCGGTCTCCAGGGTCTTGGCCAGGGCGCGGACCTCGGGACCGTGGTCCGCGTCGAGGAGCCCGAGCTTCAGGAACATGTCGACCAGGATCGAGAAGTACTGGCCGACGTGGAACAGCGGGTACTCACGGTCCGGCTTGCTCAGTGTCCAGCGCGCGATGGACACCCCGTTCTCCTCGCCCAGCTCGCCGAGCCGGCCGCCGGAGGTGAGCAGCAGAACCCGGTCGTGCATCGGGCGCAGCGAATGGAAGGCGCGGACCGGCTCGTTGGAGTGGCCGCTGTACGAACTCAGGATGATGAGCGTCCGGTCGTCCTCGATCACCGAGCGCGGAATCAGGTACTCGAAGTCGTAGTCATTGAAGACATGTACTTCGAGGTCGCTCCTGATCGAGTTGAAGAAGACCCTGATCACGTCCGACACAATGGCCGAGCAGCCCATCCCGCTGAACACGATGCGTGTGAACCGGCCGTCCTGCATTTGCTTCACGAGATCGTCCGAGATCCCGGAGATGTCGTACTCGTCCGACTTCGTGAAGCCGAAGCGGTACTCCTGCTCCAGAAATTCCTGGTAGCGCTCGAGACGTGATCGCATGAACTCTTCCCTCTTCCTCAATGGCTGGTGATGTCAGGAGGTGATGATGCGCAATCTTCCGGAGACCGCCGAATCGTTCACCACATGAACTGGCCGCCGTCCACGATCAGCTTCTGGCCAGTGATATAGGTGGCGCCCTCGCCCACCAGGAATTCCAGGGCGTCTGCCATCTCGTCGGTGGATCCGATCCTGCGCTGCGGAATCTCGTCCAGCAGTGCGCTCATGTATTCCGGCTCGGCCAGGCGGTAACGGGTCCGCATTTCCTCTGTATCGATCATCCCCGGGATGAGGCAGTTCACCCGGATGCTCGGGGCGAGTTCCATGGCCAGACACTTGGTCAGGTGGAGCAGACCCGCCTTGCTCGAACAGTAGTTGGCGCCCTTCAGCCGGGGACGGATCGCCGTGGTGGCGCCGATGTTGACGATGGAGCCGCCGCCGGCCTCCACCATGTGCGGAGCGAACGCCCGGGTCATGTAGAAGGGCCCCGAGAGATTGGTGTCCAGCACCCGGCGCCAGTCCGAGTCGGAGATCTCGAGCACCGGCCGGTCTATGTTCAGCCCGGCATTGTTGACCAGCACCTGCGGAGTTCCGTGCTCGGCGCGCACAAGTTCGGCCAACTGTGCCACGTCGTCTGGGTCCGACACATCCGACCGTACGACTGACAGGCCCTTCTCCACCTCTTGCAGGGCTTGGTTCGCGGACTCCTCGTCGCTGCGAAACGTAGCGACCACCCGATATCCCATCCGGGTGAGCCTGTGGCTGAACGCGAGCCCGATGCCCTTGGTTCCGCCGGTGACAATGGCCAACTTGTCAGGTGATTTCACACAAGCCCCCGTTGCATAGGTTGGGCGGTGCGGCATCGATGGCCGCACGCCGACGCCAGGCACGACTTCTCAATCGGCCGGCGTCTCGTCCCGTCATAGAGCGATGTTCATGACTTCCACCCCATGGGCGGCATCGCGGCAGTCGGGGTGCGCGTCCCGCACCCCGACCGTGTTCGAATCGCCGACCGCCACGGAAGTGCCGCAGAATCAACCAACGGCGCCCGGGCATGCGTTACGTGCCCTCGGGACGTCGCTGGAGTGATCCAGGTTCCTCGCCGGTGAACCGGCTGCCGACGGCGTGGTCATGGGCGGCGTACTTTTCGCCGTCCCGCACCGCTGCGGCCGCGGCCGCGTGCGGTGGATGCGGCCGTGCTGGCGCGGGGGGCAAACGAAGCCGGTGCCGGTCGTGCAATGGGAGACGCGGACGCCGGGATCCTCGGGCGGCGGAACAGCGGTGGCCGTCCGCCCACGCGCGCTGCAATGTCCCGGAAGGCGCTGCCGATCCTGCAGGGGCCGGCGCGCACGGGTCGCACTTCCCGCCCGGACGGATGCCGTGTGGCCGGCACCGCGCCGGCCCGGCCCCGGGCCGTCGGGGACGGCACACGCATGGATCGGTCCGCCCGGCAGATCAGCGCCCGGCTGCGATCGTCATGTCGCAGGTCCTGCCGGTGCCGTGGTGGTGATGAACCGCGACGACTCAGCCGGCCTCGGGCTTGCGGGCGCGGAGGATGACGTCGAACCGCCCGGGATACTGCCGGTCCATCGGCTCAAAACCCGCTTCGGTGTACCACTGCTCGAATTCGCGTGGTGTGTAGGTGCGACCCTCGGGCGACGCGATGGTGTGGACGTACGCCGACATGAACGCGGCGTGGGCGGGACCGGTCTCGTCGTCGTCCTCGGCGCAGGCGACGATCACCATATGACCGCCCGGCTCCAACGCACGGTAGGTCTTCGCGAAGAGGGCGCGGACCTGGTCGGGGGACCAGATTTCGAGGAACCGGGAGTACACGACGCAGTCGTGGGACGTGGGGAACTCGTCCTGCCAGATGTCGGTTCCGACCGCGCGGACCCGCTCGGACAGGCCGGCCTCGGCGATCCGGTCGTTCGCCATCTGGGCCACGTTCGGAAGTTCGAGGATGGTCGCCTGGAGGTGGGGCCACCGCTGGGCGAAGCTGATGGCGTTGGTCCCGGTGCCCCCGCCGACGTCCAGTACCTTGTGATACGAGGAGAAGTCCACGGCGTTGACGAAGTCCTCGACCACCGAGCGGCTCTGGTGCTCCATCATGGCGGTGAACACCTGCTCGAGGTTCTTGTCCTCGGCGAGCAGTTCGTAGAGCGTGGTCGCCGACGATCCGGCGAGCAGTTCGCGATGCAGCCCCAGGTTGTCGTTGTTCACCAACGATTCGTAGAGCCAGCCCATCGGCCGGTACAGCATCTCGTGGGTGTAGCGGATGATGACGGGCATGAAGCCGTCCGGATCGCCCGCCACGAGATCGGTCGCGGCGGTGTTGTGATACCCGTCGCCGTCCTTGCGCACGAGGCCGAAAGCGCAGCACCCCAGCAGCAGCACGTGCCCCGCGCGTTCCTCCAGCCCTAATGCGTCGGTGATCTCGTCAAGGGTGCTGCCCGGCCGCTCCTTCAGCACGGTGAACAACTTCAGGCGTAATGCGGCATGTAAAAACGGGAACCGGAAACTTGTGTAGATCAATTCCCACAGCTCGTCCATGGCGGTCGCCGACGGCTCGGTCATGGTGATCCCCTTTCGCGGGCCTCAGGTGCGCACCTTCGGCCGATTCGTGGTGAAGTCCAGCGTCGTCCGGGTTCAGTGGATCGATGGGTGCTCGGGGCGGACAGTAGAAGCTGTGACGCCGGCACCGGGTGAGCGACGTCGCCTCTCCGCTCTCTCCTGCATCATCAGCACCTCGCTTTGCATGAGGCAACAACAAACTCTGGGGTTGACACAAGGTCTTTAAGCTCAGCACCCCCTCATGGGTGGCGTGAATCGTGCGGTACTCCCTTCTGCAGCCCTTCACTCAAGGCCGCCTGGTCGCCAAAGGCGACCGGGAACCCGTTCGGCTACAAGGCCGAAAACCTTCCATTGAATAAATTGGCAGGTACGCGGACTATGCTCCCGGACTCGGACAGAATGCCGGAACGGCGATTACCCGGTCGTCAAACGCGGGGGCAGCGGGCATTGACGGCCGGTTGTGGCGGTCGTGGGTGGGGGGTGTGGGGATGTGCCGAAGCTCGGGTGCGGCGATGGCCGGGGTCGGGTGGACCCTTCCGATGTGAAGCAGGCGCGGGCGCCCGTGATCACCGAGATCTCTGCGCTCTGTGTGCCCGCCCTACTCGCCCGGATGACCCGACGAGGCCGGAGTATCGAAGTCCTGTTCCACGTAAGAGACTTGGCCTTCGTCGTGAGCGACGTCCGGCCGCGGACCGGGGGCGTACCTGTGCACGGGGAGCGGGCCTCGACGCCCTCCGCTTGGCCGGCATGCGTACCTCGGCTCCGGCCTCCACCGGACGGCCCGAGCCCGAGGCCCGCCCTCTCGCCCTTCTCGGCACCACATGATCAAAAGGGACGAGGGCCGACGGCGTCGAGCGCCTCCCCTGCAGGCGCGAGGGCAAGCAAACCGCCGTGGCATCTGACTGAAACGCATCGCTATTCGTCCGAGATTGCATGCTGTGAGCAGGCAGTTCTCGACGCTCCCCAACGGCCCCTATGTGAACCGGTGTTGGGAGCTACCTCCGCTCTGAGCGAACGGTGGACCAAGCCGCGATCTGTGGCGTGTGAACGTGTTAGCTTCGAGCGAGGCTATGGGAGGCGAGTTCAACACGGCGCTCACCCAACGCAGTTCCCCCGGGGTGCCTGGGGCTCGGTTAAGAACAGGGGTATGCATGACTGACGCGAAGTTCCACCACCCGGCATCGTCAATGGCACCGTCTGCCTACAGCCCCAGCGGCGGCGCCGCGTTCGGCGACCAGATCTACAATCGCCTGCTCAGCGATCGCATCATTTTCCTGGGCAAGGAAGTCGAAGACGAAATCGCGAACCAGATCACGGCTCAAATGCTCACCCTGGCTGCCGATACGGACCAGGACATCTACCTCTACATCAACTCCCCCGGCGGCTCGGTGATGGCCGGTCTCGCGATCTACGACACGATGCAGTACATCCGCAACGACGTCGTCACCGTCGCCATGGGGTTCTGCGCGTCCATGGGGCAGTTCCTGCTTACGGCCGGCACCCCGGGGAAGCGGTTCGCGCTGCCGCACACCAGGATTCTCATGCACCAGCCGTCGGCCGGTCTCTCGGGTTCCGTGACGGACATCAAGATCCACGCCAAGCAGATGCTGGAGACCAAGCGGGAGATGGCCGAGTTGATCGCCCATCACTCGGGGCAGACTTTCGAGCAGATCACCAAGGACTCGGACAGGGACCACTGGTTCACACCCGCCGAGGCCAAGGAGTACGGCCTCATCGACGACATCATGACGCATGCCTCGGGGGCGCCGGGCAGGGCCTTCCAGAGCACGTCTGCTTAATGACCGCGTGGTGGGATCACAACCCCCCATACGCATGGAGGTGTCGCGCTCAGTGAAGCCGATTGAATACTCGTCTCAAGTCCGAGGCGTGCCCATGACCGCTCGCTACGTCGTTCCGAGCTTCGTGGAGCGCACCTCGCAGGGAACCAGGGAACTGGACCCGTACGGCAAGCTCTTCAGTGAACGGGTGATCTTCCTCGGGCACCAGGTCGACGACACGTCGGCCAACGACATCATGGCGCAGCTGCTCTGTCTGGAAGCCATGGACCCGGACCGGGATATCTCCCTCTATATCAATTCGCCCGGAGGCTCCTTCACGGCTTTCACCGCCATCTATGACACCATGCAGTTCGTCAAGCCGGACATCCAGACCGTCTGCCTGGGTCAGGCCACCTCTGCCGCCGCAGTGATTCTCGCTGCGGGCACGCCGGGGAAGCGGATGGCGCTGCCGAGCGCCCGGATACTCATTCAGCAGCCGTCCCACGAGGGAAGTCAGGGTCAGATATCCGACCTTGAGATCCAGGCCGCGGAGGTCGAACGGCTGCGTCTGATCATGGAGGGTGTGCTGGCGCAGCACACGCATCAAACGCCGGAGCAGATCTCCAAGGATCTGGAGCGGGACAAGTTCTTCACTTCCCCGGAGGCCAAGGAGTACGGACTGATCGACCAGGTGGTGTCGCCTCGGTCGATCGTCGGTGTGTCCTGACGCCCGTTCACTTCCTTCAGGCGTTGTGGCGACAGGGTCGGGACAGGGTGTCCCGACCCTGTCAGTGCGTCACGGGCAGGCACTCGGCGAGCAGGTCGACGACATCGCGCCAGGCTCGCTGCGCGTGCCGCGGGTGGTGGCCGACGCCGGGGAGCACGGCCTGGTCGACCGGTGGATGGTGGAAGGCGTGCAAGGCGCCGCCGTAGACCACGAGGCGCCAGTCGACGCCGGCGGCCTCTATCTCGGCCGTGAACGCGTCCCGTTGCGCGGGCGGCATGATCGGGTCCTTTGATCCGACCCCGGCCCACACCGGGCAGCGAATGCGCGCCGCCTCGCCCGGCCGGCCCGTGGTCAGTGCGTTGACCGTCCCGATCGCCCGCAGGTCGACGCCGTCGCGCCCGAGTTCCAGCACGATCGCTCCGCCGGTGCCGTAGCCGACGGCGGCGATCCGGTCGGGGTCGGTCCGCGGTTCGGCGCGCAACACGTCGAGCGCCGCGTGGCCGATACCCCGTATCCGGTCGGGGTCGGCGAGCAAGGGGGTCACGTGTGCCAGCATCTCCTCCGGGTCGGTGAACCAGCGCCCGCCGTTGATGTCGAAGGCCAACGCCACGTACCCCAGCTCGGCCAGGGTGTCGGCCCGGCGGCGCTGGAAGTCGTTCAGCCCCGGCCCCTCGGGCCCGACCAGGACCGCGGGCCGGCGGTCGGTGCCGGCGGGGAGCGCGAGGTGCCCCCTCATCGTCAGGCCGTCGGCCGGATACTCGACCGTGCGGGTCGTAACCGTCGTCATGAGACCGGACTGTAGCGATCGCCGAAGGCCTCGACGGCGACACCGCGCTGACCGTACGTCGCGTTCAGCCGCGCCGCCCGCAGGCCGACCTCAGGTGCCCGTCGGGGGACGCCCGTGCGATCGGACCTCCGGGTGTCCGCAGCTGGAGAGGGGGCGTCTCCTCCTTGGCCCGCCGCGGCATGCGGTCGCGCAGGCCACCCTGCTGGATGCCTTCGCCGAGAGGGGCGAGGGCGCCGCGGCCCGCCGGAGGCCGGCGCCCGAGCCCGCGCGCCGCTCGACGCGCCTGGGCGGCCACCGGGCCGCAGACCACCGCAACGAGCGATCTCTGTCATCGCTGTTGACGCGGCACGGGACGTGCGGACCGACCGCGCTTCCCCCTCGATCCGGACGACGTCGTCGTTGCGTCGTTCCCGGCGGACGCGTGGGCGGCGGAAGCCGTGGAGCCGGGAGCCGGTTCGCCCGACGACGCAGCGGAAGGGTGCCCGGGCCCGTGGCGTGTTGCAGGCCGCGTCCGGCGATCACCGGGCGACCGCTCCCGCACATCAGCCGTTCCCGGGCGCCGTCCTGCGCCGCGCCACCGCCGGTGCCGTCGACTGGGGCAGCAGGTCTCGGAGGTCGCCGGGCAGCAGTAGCTCGACCTCGACGTCCTCGCAGAAACGATACGGCCGGTGTTGCAGAAGATCACCGAGGTATCGCCGGATTCTGGACATTTCGGCCCTTACGGTCACGGTCCTTGAGGGGTCGCCGAACAGATCCTCGGCGAGGCCCGCCGCGCTGCGCCCGCGGCGGTGCTCCGCGAGCAGGTAGAGCAACTCGGCGTGCCGGGGACTGAGTTCGCGCGACCAGGAGCCCGCGGCGGCGGACACGGTCACCGAGCTGCGGGCCGGCCGGCTCAGATCCAGCGCGATCCGGGTGGCGCCCGGCGCCGGCGACTCCTCGGCCGTGCGCAGCAGCCAGCCCCCGGCCAGCGGCTCCACCGAGCACGGGCCCAGCGCGGGCAGCCACCGGCGGCCGGGTGTCAGGGACTTGGGCAGCGCGAGACGCCGTACATAGGGCATCCCGGTCACGGCGGCCGCCCAGCCGTCCCGGTCGACCACCAGCGCCCGCCCGGTCAGCCGGGCCAGCACCGGCGCGGCCATCGTGCGCAGTTGCTCCAGCGAGGCCTGGTGCAGCTCGCGCAGACGGGCCTCGGCGAGCTTGGCGACCGAGTCCACCCAGGCGAGGGTCGCCGGATGCATGGTCTCCAACGGGCCGCTCACGTCCACCACGCCGATGAGCCGGCCGTCCCGGGGGTCGGTGATCGGGGCGCCCGTGCAGGTCCAGGAGGCGTGCGAACGGACGAAGTGCTCGGCGGCGAAGACCTGCACGGGCCGCCGTACCACCGCCGGGGTGCCCACGCCGTTGGTGCCGACGACGTCTTCGCGCCAGTCGGCGCCGAGCAGGAACCCGAGGCTGTCGGCCTTGCGCAGGACCTGTGGGGAGCCCTCCCGCCACAGCACGCGCCCCTCGGCGTCCGCGACGACCATGATGTGCTGGGCCACGTCCGCGACCGAAAGCAGACCTTCGCGCAGCACCGGGAGGATGTGCCTGAGGGGTGACTCCTCCCGTCTGCGCCGCACTTCGTCCAGGGACAGCGGCCGGGATCTGAAGTCGTGGTCGGGGTCGACGCCGTTGCGCAGCATCCGTCCCCAGGACTGCTCGATCTCCGGCCGGGGTGCGATCCGCGCACGTTGTCCGGCGAGTGTGGCCTCGCGCAGCTCGCTCAGCATCCGCGCCGCCTGCGCCGCGTCCACGGCGGCCAGGCGCGCCAGGTTCATCGGCGGGTTCACCACTGGGGTCCTCCCGAGGAAGGGCATCGAACACACTTGTCAAGCCGTTCCGGCGGCGGTTTCCGGTCCGGCTGTGTCTCTCATATTGCCGTCCGGACCATGCCGGAGGCACACACTCCGCGCACGGACCCCGACAAGTTGCAACCCCTTGCAACCCTGGTGAACCGTACGAGGGTGGCTGAGACTTGACCACGAACGCCGCCTCCGGGCGGCGTTCGTGGCCTCCAACGGGCCCGAGAGGCGGGGGTGGTGCCGTGTCGGCGCAGCACCACCCTCGCGCCGGCGGTGCAGAAAAGCGCAGGTCAGCCGGTTCAGGACACCGGCCGGGCCCGCTCCACCACCGATGCCAGGTCCAGGCCCCTCGGCAGGGTGCCGAAGGCGGCTCCGCGGTCGCCGCCGAGCCGGGAGGCACAGAAGGCGTCGGCGACCTCCGGCGGGGCGTACCGCACCAGGAGTGAGCCTTGGAGCACCAGTGCGAGGCGTTCGACCAGCCGCCGGGCCCGGCCCTCGATGCCGTCCAGGTCGGCGAGTTCGGTGAACAGGTCCTTCACCGCCCGGTCCAGCCGGTGGTCGGCGCCGTGTGCCCGGCCGATCTCGGTGAGGCAGGCGTCCAGTGCGCCCGGCTCGCGCCGCAGCGCCCGCAGCACGTCCAGCGCCTGCACGTTCCCGGCGCCTTCCCAGACGGAGTTCAGCGGCGACTCGCGCACCAGCCGGGGCAGCCCCGACTCCTCGACGTACCCGTTGCCGCCCAGGCACTCGGCGGCCTCCACGGCCACCGGTGCGCAGCGCTTGGTGATCCAGTACTTGGCGGCCGGCACCGCGAGCCGCAGGAAGGCGCGCTCCTGCTCGCCTCCGTCGTCGTAGGCGGCCGCGAGTCTGAGGGACAGCGTGGTCGCGGCCTCGGACTCCAGCGCCAGGTCGGCCAGTACGTTGCGCATCAGCGGCTTGTCGAGCAGCCGGCCGCCGAAGGCCTCCCGGTAGGTGCAGTGGTGGACCGCCTGCGCCACCGCCTGCCGCATCAGGCCGGCCGAGCCGAGCGCGCAGTCCAGCCGGGTCGCGGCGACCATCTCGATGATGGTGCGCACCCCGCGGCCCTCCTCACCGACCCGCCGGGCCCAGGTGCCGTCGAACTCGACCTCGGCGGAGGCGTTGGACCGGTTGCCCAGCTTGTCCTTGAGCCGCTGCAGCAGGAACGTGTTGCGGGTGCCGTCGGCGAGGACGCGCGGGACGAGGAAGCAGGTGAGCCCTCCGGGGCCGGGGGAGGGGGATGCCTGGGCGAGCACCAGGAAGCCGTCCGACATCGGCGCCGAGCAGAACCACTTGTGCCCGGTCAGCGTGTACGTCCCGGCCTCGGCGAGCGGCCGGGCCTCGGTGGTGTTCGCCCGTACGTCGCTGCCGCCCTGCTTCTCCGTCATGGCCATGCCGAAGATGGCGCCGGGCTTCTGCGCGGCGGGCCGCAGCGCACGGTCGTAGACCGTGGACGTCAGCCGCGGCTCCCACTCGGCCGCAAGCGCCGGGTCGGCCCGCAGCGCGGGCACGGCCGCGTGCGTCATCGACAGCGGGCAGCAGTTGCCCGCCTCGGCCTGCGTCCAGATCAGGAAGCCGGCCGCCCGGCGCACATGCCCGGCGGGCCGTGTCCAGGCGCCGGTCAGCCCGGCCCCGACACCCTTGCCGAGCAGCCGGTGCCAGGCCGGGTGGAAGTCCACCTCGTCGATCCGGTGGCCGTACCGGTCGTGTGTGCGCAGTCGCGGCGGGTGCTCGTTCGCCTGCACCCCCCACTCCTGCACCTGCTCCGAGCCCGAGGCCCGGCCGAGCGTGGACAGCTCGTCGCGCACCTCGTCCAGCACGTCCGCGGCGGTGTGCCGCTCGACCGCCTCCACCAGGGCCCGGTCGGCGGTGAAGAGGTCGTAGCCCACCAGCGCGGGAGGCTGGTTCGTCACGGTGTGGGTGGAGTTGCCTGCCATGATTGCGAACCTACCCGGGACGGCGGCGACGGGCTTCCAGAGTGGCACAGCACCGCCCGCGGATGCGTCGGCGCCGGTCACCGGCCCCGGAAGGTGAGGACGGCCGGGTATGGCGGATACCGTTAGGTCGTGCAGCCAGGAAGTGAAACCCCCGAGCGGCCCCCGGGCCGGCTCCACCGGGCCAGAGCCCTCTACCGGAACGTCTCCAAGCGCCGGACCGCCTGGCTGCTGCTGAAGGACACCGTCAACTCCTGTATGGAGTACCGCATCCTGGGCCTGGCGGCCGAGGCGGCCTTCTTCACCCTGCTGTCCGTGCCGCCGCTGCTGCTGAGCCTCATCGGTCTGCTCGGCTATGTGGACGCCTGGACCGGTGCGGACACCATCCAGAGCCTGGAGACCAACCTCCTGGAGGCCTCCCGCACGGTCCTGTCGGACAAGGGCGTGAAGGAGATCGCCGAGCCGATCCTGCACGACGTGATGAAGGGCGGCCGGCCGGACGTCATCTCCATCGGCTTCCTCTTCGCCCTGTGGTCGGGCTCCCGCGCGGTGAACGTCTTCATCGACACGATCACCGTCATGTACGGCCTCGACGGCGTCCGCGGCATCGTCAAGACCCGGATGATGTCCTTCCTGCTGTTCATCGTGGCCCTGCTGATCGGCTCGGTCGCGCTGCCGCTGATGGTGGCAGGACCGGACGCGGTGGTGCGGATCGTGCCCTGGTCGGAGACGGTGGTCCAGGTCCTGTACTGGCCGGTCGTCATTGTCCTGTCCATCGTCTTCCTGACGACCCTGTACCACGTGTCCGTGCCCGTCCGCTCCCCGTGGATCGAGGACGTGCCCGGCGCCCTGGTCGCCCTCGCCATGTGGGTCCTCGGCAGCTTCCTGCTGCGGATCTACCTGACCAACACCATCGAGGGCGCCACGATCTACGGCTCCCTCGCCGCCTCCGTCGCCGTCCTCCTGTGGATCGGTGTGTCCGCCTTCGCCGTGCTCGTCGGCGCCGCGGTGAACGCCGCCATCGACCGGGTCTGGCCGGCCGCGGCCACGGCCGCCGCCCGCGAGGCCAACGAGCGGCTGCGCGAGGCCCAGGTCGTCGAGTACGTCGCCCGGGCCGCCGCGGCCCGCGAGGCCGACCCCGACGACCCCGACATGCCCTCCGAGTTCCCCGAGCGCTGGTCGCGCTTCCTCCCCCCGGAGGACGTCACGGCCCGCCTGCGCACCCACGCGAAGAACCCGCACCACCACGCCCACAAGAACAACGGGGACACCTCACCGCACACGAAGTGAGGCACCCCCGCCGGTGGCGGCCGCCCCACTTCGTCGGCGGACACGACCGTCCCGCCGGCTCCGGCGACCGAGCCCCACCCGTCCCGCAGGCCTCCACCCGCGACGGAGCCGCGCCTGTCGAAGCGCACCCCGACGGAGCCGTGCCTGTCGAAGCGCCCCTGATGGCACCGTGCCTGCCGAAGCGCACCCGCGACGGAGCCGTGCCTGTCGAAGCGCACCCCGATGGAGCCGTGCCGCCGAGCCGTGCCCCCGATGCGATGGAGCCGTGCCCGTCCGTCGGTGTCAGCTCTGCCACGTTCCCGCCGACGCGGCCTCCCGCGCGAAGTCGGCGAAGTCGCGCGGCTCACGGCCGAGCACCCGGCGTACGCCGTCCGACAGGTGGGCGTTGCGGCCGTCGAGCAGGGACTCGAAGAGGTCCACCACGAAGCCCAGCTCCTCGGGGGGTACCCCGAAGCCGGCCAGCCGCTCCCCGTACTCCTTCGCCGGCACCGCCCGGTACGACAGCGCCCGCCCCGTCGCCGCCGCGATCTCCGCGACCGCCTCGCCGAAGCCCAGCAGCCGCGGCCCGGACACCTCCAGCACCTGCCCGGCGTACCGGTCGCCCGCGGTGAGCGCCGCCACCACCACGTCCGCGATGTCCCGCACGTCGATGAACGGCTCCCGCACCGCGCCCCCCGGGAACACCAGCTCCCCGTACTCCCGGAGCTCGGCCACCAGCGGACCCTCACTGAAGTTCTGCGCGAACCACGCGGCCCGTACGACCGTCCACCGCGCCCCCGACGAGCGCAGCGCCTCCTCGGCCGGGCGCGCCTGCTCCTCGCCCCGCGCCGACAGCAGCACCAGCCGCCGCACCCCCAGACCGACGGCCTCGGCGGCCAGGCGCCCGACCGCGTCCGCCGCGTCCGGTGCCCCCACGTCGGAGGGGTACACCAGATAGGCCGCGTCGGCGCCGCGCAGCACGCCCGCCCACGTCGAGCGGTCCCGCCAGTCGAAGCCCTGTGCCCGCGAGGCCGCGCGGACGTTCATCCCGGCCGCGCGTGCCGCCTCGGCCACGCGACTGCCCGTACGACCGGACGCGCCGGTCACCACCACCGTCGATCCCTGTGTCCCACCCGTGTTCTGCGTCATGCCGGCCAGTCAACTGCCGTCCCGGGCAAGGAACCATCGCCGAGCGGCTCACGGGCATGCGCGCGCGTCTACGCTGACCTCATGGACGCTCCGCCACGTTCGGCGATGCTCACGCGGGGGGATCCCCTCGGGGTCCTGCTCGACGGCCCGCGCGCGCGTGGCGCCTTCATGATCCGCGCGTGCTTCGAGCCGCCGTGGGCGGTGCGCGTGGAGGACCGGGCCCCGCTGACGGTGATGCTGATGGCCCGCGGCGACGCATGGATCACGCCCGACGGCGGCGGCGCGCAGGTGCGGCTGCGGCCCGGCGACCTGGCCGTCGCGCGCGGCCCCGACCCGTACACCTGCGCCGACGCGCCCGGCACCGCCCCGCAGGCCCTGATCCTGCCGGGCGGCGAGTGCCGCTACCCGGACGGCAGCTCCCTGAACGGCTCGATGGACCTCGGCGTGCGCACCTGGGGCGACCGCCCGGACGCCCCGACGGTGATGCTGATCGGCACCTATCTGATGCAGGGCGAGATCAGCAACCGGCTGCTGGACGCCCTTCCGCCGCTGCTGACCCTTCCGGCCGAGGTGTGGCAGTGCCCGCTCACCCCGCTGCTCATGGAGGAGGTCGTCCGGGACGAGCCCGGCCAGGAGGTGGTCCTGGACCGCCTGCTCGACCTGCTGGTCATCAGCGCGCTGCGGGCCTGGTTCGCCCGTCCCGAGGCGGCCGCACCCTCCTGGTACCGGGCGCTCGGCGATCCGGTCGTCGGCCGCGCCCTGCGTCTGATCCAGGACGATCCGGCGCACCCCTGGACGGTGGCGGGGCTCGCCGCCAAGGCCGGGGTGTCGCGCGCGGCCCTGGCCCGCCGCTTCACCGACCTGGTCGGCGAGCCCCCGATGACCCACCTCACCGCCTGGCGCCTGGCGCTGGCCGCCGACCGCCTCCGTGACACCGAGGACACCCTCGCCGCCATCGCCCGCCGGGTCGGCTACGGCAGCGCCTTCGCCCTCTCCAGCGCCTTCAAGCGGGTGTACGGGGTCAGCCCGCAGGAGCACCGCGCACGGGCGGCGTAGCCTGGCGTACGTGTACGAGGAGCGGCCGTCCCGGCTGACCGGCGCGGTGGTCTGGCGGCGCACCCCGGAGGATCCCGCCGTCCGGCCGGTGCTGCCCGACGGCTGCATGGATCTGCTGTACAGCGAGGGCCGGCTGCTGGTCGCCGGACCCGACACGCGCGCGTACGTCCCCGCCGGGCCGCCCCGCGCCTGGGCGGGCATCCGCTTCTTCCCCGGCACCGCGCCCACCCTGCTCGGCGTCGCGGCACACGAACTGCGCGACACCCGGGTCGAGTTGGCCGACCTGTGGCCCGCCGCCCGGGTGCGGCGGCTGCGCGACCGCATCGCGGCGGCGCCCGATCCGGCGACGGCCCTGGAGGACCTCGCCCTGGACCGGGCCGCACGGTCCGCGGCCCCCGACCCGCTGTTGCGCCGCCTGGTGGGGTGCCTGGACGCGGGCCGCCCGGTGGCACAGGCGGCCGGCGAACTCGGCATCGGCACCCGCCAGTTGCACCGCCGCTGCCTGACCGCGTTCGGGTACGGACCCAAGACCCTCGCCCGTGTCCTGCGTCTGCAGCGCGCCCTGGCCCTGGCCCGCTCCGGAGTCCCGTACGCCGAGACGGCGGCCCGCGCCGGTTACGCGGACCAGCCCCACCTCGCCCGCGACGTGCGGGAGTTGGCCGGAGCGACGCTCGGAGAGCTACTGCGCGGCTAGGGCCTGTTCTCGGTTGTGATGCTCCTTCGGCTTCGCCCCCTTTTTTTCGGGCTGTCTCCTCCGCTTCCAGGCCCGCCTTCTCCAAAGCAGCAGGCTTCCGGTCGGCCGTCCTCGCACCCGGCCCACCGCGGTCGCGGGAGACAGGGCTTACTCCTCCCGTGCCAACCGCACCCATCTGCGCAAGCGCCGCATCAAGGCGGTCATCCCGGAGAAGAGAGACCAAGCCGCGAACCGCGCGAAGAAGGGCAGCCGGGGCGGTCGGCCTGTTGCCCACGACGCGGATCTCTACCGCGACCGCAACACCGTCGAGCGCACCATCAACAAGCTCAAGACCTGGCGAGGCATCGCGACGCGATACGACAAGACCCCGAGAGCTACCTCGCCGGAGTGCACCTTCGCGCCGCGACGATCTGGATCGCCAGCCTCCTACCAGCTCATTGATCACAACCGAGTGTCGCTCGGGAACGCCCCGCGCTTCTCCCGCGTCTCACCTGATGTCGGCTCACGTGGGCTGGCGGAGCCTGGGGGGCACGCACGTATGCGGAATCGGATCGGTCGGCGGCGTACTCGTAACGGCGCCCTCGGTGTGGCGCTGGCCCTGGTCGCGCTGGCCGGTGTGGCAGGCTGCGGCGGCAGCAAGACACCGACGCCACACAAGGGCCAGGCAGCGGAGCTGTTCAGGTGGGACGTGGACGACACCGCGGCGATGCGCAAGCTGCCCTCCGACGTCGTCAGCGCCCTTTACGCCCTCAACACGGACGCCACCGGCATCGCCTACGGCTCCGACGGGCGGCTGCGCGTCATGACCGCCTACCTGCTGCGGTTCGACGCCGACCGCACGATACACGCCACCGACATCAGCGGAGGCAAGTCGGGGGACTGGGAGAACCACGGCCTGGTCGCCGAGCCTGGTGGGACCTTCCTCACCGTCCGCGGCACCGACGTCCTGCGGTGGCGGCCCGACGGCTCGTCCCAGGTGGTGGCCGCCTTCGCGGCGGAAGACCGCAAGGTGGGCACCAAGGTGCCGGCCTCCGCGCCGGTCGGTACCGTCCACGCCGGCTACAACGCCCCGTGGCTCGCGGGCGTCCGTCCCGACGGCTCCCTCGTGCTCGTCGACACCGACGTCATGTGGTCCCTCAAGGACGGCCGGCTGACCCGCCTCCTCCAACTGCCCGCCTCGGGCGGCAAGGAGAACGCCAACACGCTGATGGAGGTCGGCGCCGTGAACCGGTCGGGCACCGTATGGACGGCCTCCGGCCCCTTCCACGCCCAGACACTTGCCGGCCTGCGCACCGTCGCCCCCGACGGCACCGTCAGCCGCCCGGCACTGCCTGCGACAGCCGAGGGCGTGTCCGAGAAGCTGGCCTCACTGAAGGTGGGATGGCTCACCGATGACGGCGCCGACGGCGTCTACGCCCGTGTCTACAGCCCCAGCAACGAGTACGTCCTCCATGTGCGCCCCGGCAGCGCACGAGCCGTCGCCAAGGAGGACACCCACTACCCGTCCTCGAACCGCTGCACGATGCCCCACCACCCCGTGGACGCCATGTCGATACCGTGCACGATCCCCGGGGAGCTCACCTACCACGCAGGCCACCTGGTAGCGGCGGGCGGCGCGGACTACGTACTGACCCTGCCGCTCGCCTAGCTGTTCGAGGTGCTGATCATGTGGTTGAAGCTCCTCACCTCAACCACATGATCACAACCGAGAACAGGCCCCAGCGGTGCGAACAGGTCGACGCCGTTCCCGTCGGGGTCGTGCACAGTGGCGTACCGCTGCCCCCAGAAGGCGTCCCACGGCTTCAGTTCCCCGTGGTACCCGGCGCCCACCAGGTCCTCGTACACGGTGTCGACCTCGGCCGGCGACCCGCACCGGAAGGCGAGCCCGACCCGGCCCCCGCCGGCGGGCGGGCGCCACCCGGAGTGGAACGAGCGGACGGTCTCCTCGGTGTCCAGCGCGAGCACCGGACCACCGGGCAACTCGGCCTCGACATGCGGCTGTTCCTCGGCCCCTGCGGGGAAGACCAGTCCGAGGCGACGGTAGAAGGCGAGCGAGGCGGCCAGGTCGGAGGCCACCAGGCCGATCACGGCGAATCGTGGAGTCATGGGCCCACCGTAGGCAGCCGGCGGGCCCCGGTCTTGAAGGAATCGGACGCGGTGTCCACGCCCGGGTGCGGCGGGACCTCCGCCTGCTCCAGGGGCGCGGGGCTCGGGGGCAGGGGCTCGGGCTCAGGACTCAGGGCTCAGGGCCAGGGGCTCGGGCTCAGGGCTCGGGGTCAGGGGCTCGGGCTCAGGGCTCGGGGTCAGGGGCTCGCGCTCAGGACTCAGGAACTCAGCCGAAGGTTTCCGGGCCGTGAGGTGTCCGTACGGTGAAGGAGATCGCGAACGGCCCCTCCTCGACCGTGAGTTCGGTGCCCAGCGCGGACAGCAGGGAGCGGAGCTCGTCCGGTGCGGGCGCCGTCGCTGTCACCTCCAGCAGCGGGGTGACGGGCAGACCCGAGGCCGCCGGGTGCGGCGAGTCGCCCCAGTCGATGAGGAACGGGACCGGCCCGGAGGGGTGCGCGGTGCCGCTGTCGGTCAGCCGCCACCGGAGCAGGGTGCCGTCGGGGGTGCGGCGGCTCATGGGGTGGACCGGGCCCGGGTCGTACCCCTGCGCACGGGCGGCCGTGATCGCGGCCTCCAGGCGGGGCGGGCTGATCGCCCAGGTCACCGTGCGCGCTCCGGCCGGCCGGTCGACCCCGAACGGCCGCAGCTCCACGGGTTCCGGCTGCTCCGGATCGGGCCCGATGATCTCCAGGTAGCTCCGGCCGCCCAACGCGACCAGGTAGTTCCGCGTACCCAGCCCGACATGCACCCCACCGTGTGCGGGCGTGACACCGGTCCGCCGGGCGAAGTCGGCGACGGTCGCGGCGAGATCGGGTGTGGCGAGGACGAGGTGGTCCAGCAGCGGAGGAATGGGCTTCATTCCGGGGGAGGTTACGGGAATGGGGACGCCGCGCGGAACACCCGCGCCGGGTGCGCCTCGGCGGTCGCCGGGCAGCTTCCGCCGCCCGTGTGCGTCATGATGGACGCGCAGCGTTGCTCCCGTCCCGGAACGGTGAACTCCGATCACATGACTCCCCGTCTGCTGGTCTTCACCCGCACCACCGACTACCGCCACGACTCCCTTCCCCACGCCGTCGACGTCCTTCGCTCGCTGGGGGAGTTCACCGTCGAGCACACCGAGGACCCCAGGGACCTGGAACGCCCGCTCGGCGAGTATGCCGCCGTCGTCTTCCTCTCCACCAGCGGTGACGTGCTGACCCCGGCCGGACGCGAACGGCTCGTGGAATACGTCGAGTCGGGCGGCGGCTTCGCCGGGGTGCACGCGGCCGCCTGCACCGAGTACGGGTGGCCGTACTACGGCGAACTCCTCGGCGCCCGCTTCGCCCGGCACCCCGAGTACCAGCCCGGCAGGGCCGTCGTGGAGGATCCGGACCACCCCGCGACCCGGCATCTGCCCGCCGTCTGGGACGTCACCGACGAGTGGTACGACTTCCGGGCCAACCCGCGCGGGCGCGTGCGGGTGCTGCTGCGCGCCGACGAGACGTCGTACGAGGGCGGGGGGATGGGCGCCGACCATCCGCTGGCCTGGTGCCGCGAGCAGGGCGCCGGACGCGTGTTCTATACAGCGCTCGGCCACGCCTCCGACGCCTACCGTGATCCGGCCTTCCTGGCTCATCTGGGCGGCGGGACGGCCTGGGCGGGGCGGTGCCCCGAGTGACGTTTCTGCGGTGAACCCGCTCCGCCATTCGAGTGAGTAAAGCTCGCGTAGATAACAGGTCACGTGCATATCTAGAGATGCTCTTGTCTTGGCAAAGGGCGCCGAGACGCGACGGCTCACCCCGCCCGCGTCACCCACCCACAGGAGGAGCCGGACCTTGACTTACGGGAAAAAGCTGCGCGAGCGGATCGCCGGGCCCGGGACGACACCGCTGATCGGCGTATATGACATGTACTCGGCCTCGATCGCGGCCAAGCACTACGACGGGATGTTCGTCTCGGGCTTCGGCTTCGCGGCCTCGTACTACGGGCTGCCGGACATCGGTTTCATCGCCTGGCCGGACATGGTGGCCTTCGTGCAGCGGCTGCGGGGTGCGTTCCCGCACCACCATCTGCTGGTGGACATCGACGACGGCTACGTCGACCCCGAGGTGGCCTGCCACGTCGTGGAGGGGCTGGAGAGGACCGGCGCCTCCGGGGTGATCCTGGAGGACCAGAAGCGGCCCCGCCGCTGCGGGCACGCCGACGGCAAGCAGGTGCTGCCGCTGGACGAGTACCTGGAGAAGCTCGAGCGGGTCCTGGAGACGCGCAACGACCTGGTCGTGGTCGCCCGGACGGACGCCACCGACGAGCACGACATCCTGCACCGGGCCGAGCGGCTCGCCGCGACCGACGCCGACGTGGTCCTGGTCGACGGGGTGCGCAGCGTCGAGTGGATCGACCGCATCCGCAAGGTGGTCGGGGACAAGCCGCTGCTGTTCAACCAGATCGCCGGCGGCAAGTCGCCGCGCCTGTCGCTGGGCGAGCTGTCCGACCTCGGGGTGGACGTCGCGATCTACAGCACCCCCTGCCTGTTCGCCGCCCACGAGGCGATGGACACCGCGCTCGCCGAGCTCAAGGCGGCCGACGGCCGTCTGGCCCAGGTGGACCCGGCGAGCGGGATCG
This sequence comes from Streptomyces sp. NPDC107581, assembly GCF_055657175.1. Classification (NCBI taxonomy): domain Bacteria; kingdom Bacillati; phylum Actinomycetota; class Actinomycetes; order Kitasatosporales; family Streptomycetaceae; genus Streptomyces; species Streptomyces sp. NPDC107581. The sequence continues at coordinate 108,462 of NZ_JBVKBH010000021.1, read as the reverse complement.
GCGTCAAGGCGTCGACCAGTCTGCTGGAGCGCAACATCGACCCCGACCGGCGCCAGACCGAGGGCGTGGGCGTATGAGGGGCGCCGTCATCCGCCTCTGGGCGGCCGCGATGCTCGCGGTGTCGCTCCTGGGCGCCGCTGCCGTGCCCGCGGTCGCCAACGGCGGCCTGATCACCGTCATCGACAACTCGCAGAAGGGCACGGACAGCTCGGAGACGGACTCGACCCTGGAGATCGACCGCGCGGGCAACGTCCAGACGGGCAGCGGCACGGCGGGGAGCGATCACGACGGCAGCGCCGTGGACGTGGTGCAGGCCATCTTCGGAGCACGCGACGGCGACGGGGAGGACTGAGCGGGAGCAGCAGGGCGACGGCCGGGCACCCCGTGCGGGAGGTGCCCGGCCGTCGCGCCGTCCGGCTCCGGGGGCTCGGCTCAATCCTCGCCCAGGTCCGGGCGGCCGTTCTCGTCGAGTTCGACGTCCTCCTTCGGGTCGTGTCCGTCGCCGGGGACGGCCGCCGCGGTGCGGTGCTGGGCGGGGGCGACGGTGCGGACGGCGTCCTGGACCGTGCCGTAGGCGGTGACCAGGCCGGCCGCGGCCACGGCGAGGGCCGCTGCGATGCGCAGGGTGGGATGCATGCTCCGTCAACGGCCCTCGGCTGGAGCGGTCACCGCGCTGCGGCCGAACGGGCGGCGCGCGGGAAAGGCCAGGGGACGCGGGCCGCGATGATGCACCCGGCGAGGGGCGGCCGGGCTCTGCGGAACTCCGCACGGAAGGCCGCGGGCAAGCCCATGGGGACGGCCGCGGGCAAGCCCACAGGGAAGGCCGCATCGAAGGGCGTACGGAAAGCCGCACGGAGGGTTGTACAGAAGGCCGCTCGGAAGGCCGCACGGAGGGTTGTACGGAGGGTTGGACGGAAGCCCACGTGGAAGGCCGCACGGAGCGCTGCGCGCGGGATGCGGGCGGAGGCCACCGCCCGGACCTCTTCCTGTACCCCGAACAGCGCAGCGCAGAGTCTGTGCACCGGAATACGTCCGCGCGATGTGGTGCTCTGGAATGACAGGTGCACGCGCACGGCGAAGGGCTGGTGGGCGATGACGGCAGACCAGAGTGGCCCCGTGGTCATAACCGGCCACGGGGCCGTACGCGGCCGGTACGAGCGGGGCATCGCGGTGTTCCGGGGCATCCCCTACGCCGCCCCGCCCGTGGGCCCCCGGCGCTTCCGGCCGCCCGGGCCGCCCGAGCCCTGGGACGGGGTGCGCGACGCCGGTGCCTTCGGGCCCACCGCGCCGAAACCGCCGTACTCGGATGCGTTCGCCCAGTACCTGGCCGACCCCGTCATCGCAGGCGAGGACTGCCTCAACCTCAACGTATGGACCCCCGAGCCGGGCCCCGGAGCCCGGCTCCCGGTGCTCGTCTGGCTGCACGGCGGCGCGCTGACCAGGGGATCCTCGGCCGTCCCGGTCTACGACGGCCGCACCTTCGCCCGTGACGGCGTCGTCTGCGTCTCGGTCAACTACCGGCTGGGTGTCGAGGGCTACGGACTGTTCCCGGACGCGCCCCCCAACCCCGGCCTGCGCGACCAGCTCGCCGCCCTGCGCTGGGTCCACGAGACGATCGCGGCCTTCGGCGGCGACCCCGGCAACGTCACCCTGTGCGGACAGTCGGCCGGTGCGATCAGTACCGGCGCCCTGATCGCCGCGCCCGGAGCCCAGGGCCTCGTACGCCGGGCGGTCCTGCAGAGCGGAGCGCCGGAGGCCTCCGAGCGGGACAAGGTGCGGCGCATGGTCCGGCGCATGGCGACCCGGCTGAGGATCCCCGCCACCGCCGAGGCCTTCGCCGCCGTCGACCGCGACCTGCTGCTGCGCACCCAGGTCGAGGTGGGACGGCTGAGCAGCCCCGTGCTGGGCGGCCCCGCCTTCGGCATCGTCGTGGACGGCGACCTCGTACCCCGCGACCCGCTGCAGGCGCTGATCGACGGCGAGGCCGGTCGGGGCCTCGACCTGCTCATGGGCTGGACCCGGGACGAGTACCGGCTGTGGCTGGTGCCCGGCGGACTCCTGGAGCCCGTCGACCGGCTCGGCCCGGTCGCCCTGGCCGGCGCCATGGCCCGCTGTCACGTCGGCCACGAGGTGCCGCGCGGCTACCGCGCCCTGCACCCGGAGACCGGCACCGCCGAGATCGTCGGCCAGATGGTCACCGACCACCTGTTGCGCATCCCCCTGCACCGGCTGGCCGACGCCCGCCCCGGCACCTCGTACCTCTACGAGTTCGCCTGGCCGTCCCGCCTCCCCGGCCTCGGCGCCTGCCACGCCCTGGAGCTGGGATTCGTCTTCGACACCGGCGATGTGCCGGAGTCGGCCAAACTGGCCGGCGACGGGGCTCCGCAGGAGCTGTGCGATGAGATGCATGCGGCCTGGGTGCGGTTCGCCGCGACCGGTGATCCCGGCTGGGAGAGCTGGGACGCCCGCCATCCGGTACGGATCTTCGGCGAAGGTGTCCCGCACACCGTCCCTGGTCCACGGGACGCGGAGATCGCCCTGTGGGCGGCCGCCCCCACCGTCCCGGAGCCGGCGTCCGCCTCCGACATCCGTGCCCCCGGAGCCGAACTCGCCTCGACGGTGCGCCGCCTGCGCCGCTCGGTCGGCGCCCGGCGCCACTGAACGGCCTGCGGCCGCCTGCCGACGGAAGGCGGAGGCCGACGCGCACCGGGACCGGAAACCGCGCGACCGGCCGACGCCGGCCAGGCCCACAGCCGCCTGACGCCAGAACCCTCTACGGGAGAACGCCCTGTGGCAGAACCCCCTGAAGGCGGCAGGACCTGAAGGCGGCAGGACCTGAGGGCGGCAGAACCCTCTATGGGAGAACGCCTTGCGGTGGAACCTTCTGCGCCAGAACGGCCTTCGGTAGAGGTGTCTGTGCCACAACGCCCTGTGCCAGAACCCCCTGACGGCGGCAGAACCTGAGTGCGGCAGAACCTCCTGCGGCGGCAGAACCTGAGTGCGGCAGAACCTCCTGCGGCGGCAGAACCTGAGTGCGGCAGAACCTCCTGCGGCGGCAGAACTTGAGTGCGGCACAACCCCCTGCGGCGGCAGAACCTGAGTGCGGCACAACCCCCTGCGGCGGCAGACCCCTCTACGACGAGCCGGCGGACCTCACGGCGCCCGCGATCGCCGCGATCGCCTCCGGGCCCACCCGGCAGCACCCTCCGATCAGCCGGGCCCCCGCGTCCTGCCAGCCCTTGACCTGTTCGGCGCCGAAGGTGGCCCGCCCCTTCCAGGCCCGGGCCCCGGCGTCCCAGACCTCCCCGCTGTTGGGATAGACGACGACCGGCTTGCCCGTCACCCGGGCCGCGATCCCGGCCGCGCGCTCCACGTCCTGCGGGGCGCAGCAGTTCACGCCGACCGCGATCACCTCGTCCGCGTCGGCGGCCGGCGCGAAGGCCTCTTCGAGCGGCTGCCCGGCCCGGGTCCGCCGACCGTCGACGGTGTACGAAAGCCATGCCGGGACCCCCAGCCCCCGCACCGCCCGCACCAGCGCCGCCGCCTCCTCCGCGTCCGGCACCGTCTCCAGCGCCAGGACGTCCGGTGCCGCGGCGGCCAGCACCTCGATCCGGGGCCGGTGGAACCGCTCCAGCTCCTCGACGCTCAGCCCGTACCGCCCCCGGTACTCGGACCCGTCCGCGAGCATCGCCCCGTACGGTCCGACCGACGCCGCCACCCACAGCGGCCGCGAGGCCCCGGCCTCCTGGGCCTGCCGGGCCGCGGCACGGGCCAGTTCCACACTCGACGTCAGCAGCCGCGCGGCCTCCTCGCGACCGATCCCGCGCCGGCCGAAGCCCTCGAAGGTGGCCTGATAGCTCGCGGTGATCGTGACATCCGCGCCCGCGGTGAAGTAAGCGAGGTGTGCGTCGGTGACCGCCTCGGGCCGTTCGGCGAGCAGCCGCGCCGACCACAGTTCGTCGCTCAGGTCGTGCCCGGCCGACACCAGCTGGTTGGACATGCCGCCGTCGAGTACGAGTGTCCCGGCGGCGAGGGCTGCGGCGAGGCTGGGGGAGGTGGTGCTGGCCATGTCACGACGCTAGTCCAGACGGCGCGGAAACGGATCCCGGCGTCCAGCAGGTGAGCGAGGGGCAGTCCGGATGCGCCTTGGCGCCTCTTTCGGAATCCGTGGGGCGCGGGGTCCTGGGTCCGGGGTGCGGAGTGCGGAGTGCGGGATACGGGATACGGGGTACACGTGTCGGCAGGTCGGCAGTCGGACCGACCTTCGCGAAAGTGCCTTCGTGGGAACCGAGTTGGGAATCTCGTGAAATCCATACAGAGCCTAGAAAGCGCTTGCTGAAGGCGGTACGGTTCAGGATCGGCCCAGGCCCGACCGTCGGATCGACCGAGGCCCGACCGTCCGAGGCTCGACCGGCCGAGGCCCGACCGGCCGAGGCCCGACCGAGGGAGGAGCCGCGATGAGACGTGCCGCAGCCGCAGCCGCAGCCGCAGCCGCCGCGCCGATGACGGCGAAGGCGCTCCGCCTCCACGGCGAGGAGCCCGGCCCCTCGCCGAGCGGCCCGCGGCACGGCACCGGCGCCTCCGTGCACGGCGTCACCGTCCCTGCGAGACCGGTCCGCGACCGACTTCCCGCCCGGCATCCGGCGCCGAAGGGCGCCGCGCGGGTGGGATGAGTCCCTGGGGCGCCCCGACCGGAACCGGGGCGTCCCAGGTTCGCCGCGGTCCGGGCCCCCGGCCGACCGGACCCGGGTGTCCCCGGCCCGTCGGAGTCCGGGCGCACCGGCCGGCCGGACCCAGGCGCCCCGGCCCGCCAGGAAGGAGAGTCACCGCCGTGCTCGAACTGCCCGCCGACGACCGCTGCACGAGCCCTCGCACCGGCTACACCCGCGCCCACTGGGAGACCGCCGCCGACGCCCTGCTCGCCGCCGTGGAGCCCTGCGCCACCCCCGACCGTGCCCTCTACCACCTCCCCGGCGACCACGTGAGCCACTCCGGACACCTCTCCGACGGCCTGGAGGGGTACGCCCGTACGCTCCTGCTGGCCGCGTTCCGCCGGGACGAGACCGTGCTCGGCCGCTATGCCGAGGGCCTCACGGCCGGCCCCGGCGGTGTCTGGCCGCAGGTCGCCGACCGCAGTCAGCCCCTGGTCGAGGCCGCCTCGATCGCCCTCGCCCTGCGGCTGACCCGGCCACTGCTGTGGGACCGCCTGGACCAGCGCGTGCGCGAGCGGACGGCCGCCTGGCTCGCGGACGCGCTCACCGCCGAACCCTGGCCCTGCAACTGGGAGTTGTTCCCGGTCACCGTGGGCGGCTTCCTCGCGGAGATCGACCACGAACCCGAGGCCGCCCGCAAGGCGGTCGACCGCGGCCTGGAACGCATCGAGCAGTGGTACGTCGGCGACGGCTGGTACACCGACGGGGACGGCCGCAAGTTCGACTACTACAACGGCTGGGCGATGCACCTGTACCCGGTGCTGCACGCCTGGCTGGCCGGCGACGCCGAACTGCTGACGCGCTACGGCGACCGGCTGGAACGCCATCTCGCGGACTACGCCCGCCTGTTCGGCGCCGACGGCGCGCCTGTGCACCAGGGCCGCTCGCTGACGTACCGGTTCGCCGCGACGGTCCCGCTGTGGCTGGGCGCGCTCACGGGCCGTACGCCGCTGGCGGCGGGACAGACGCGGCGGCTGGCCTCCGGAGCGCTGAAGTACTTCCTGGACCGGGGGGCCGTGGACTCCCGCGGGCTGCTGACCCTCGGCTGGCACGGCCCCGACGCGGCGGTCCTGCAGAGCTACTCGGGTCCGGCCTCGCCCTACTGGGCGAGCAAGGGCTTCCTCGGCCTCCTGCTGCCCCCGGAACACGAGGTGTGGACCGCGGCCGAGGAGCCGGGCCCGGCGGAGCGCGCCGACGCGGTGACACCGCTGCCGGGCCCCAACTGGCTGCTGCAGTCGACGCGTTCGGACGGCGTGGTCCGACTGCACAACCACGGCAGTGAGGACGTCCGCTACGACCCCCACTACACGCGGTTCGCGTACTCCACGGTGACCCGGCCCCTCGGGTCGCCGCCCGACAACATCGTCATGGTCGGCGGTGACCCTGCCCGCACGGGCATCGTGCCGCTGGGTGTCGGGGAGGACTGGGCGGCCTCCCGCCACCCGGTGGGCCGCGGAGCGCAGGTGACCAGTCTCGTCCTGGCCGACGGCGCGGTGGAGGTGAGGGCCCATCTGGTGGCCGGAGCGGCTCCCGGCACCGAGGTGCACATCACGGGGTGGGCGCCGGGAGCGGACGAGTCGGCCGAACTGGCGCCGGTCCACGGCCTGTCGGAGGGGGCCGCGCTCTCGGGCGTGACCGGTGCCGCGCCCACCCTGTTCGTCGCGCTCGCCCGGCTGACCGCGGAACCCGACCCCCTGCCCCTCGCGGACCTGGTGACCGTGGAGGTACAGGGGGACTACGACCTGCGGGTCCGCTGGGCCACGGGGCGGACCCGGCACTTCCGCTTCACGGCCCCGGACGAGCGCTCCGCCGCCTCGTCGTGGTCGGTGACGCCCGGCCGGGTGCAAACGTCCTGGCCCGCGGAGGTCAGCGACACGTCCCAGTAGCGGTCGCCCGCCACCCGGCCGGCGACCGGCTCCAGCAACGCCGGCGCCCGGCTCCGCCCGCACGCGCACGGGTTCGGCGGCTCCAGCAGTGCTGGCGTCCGGCTCGGTCCGTACGCGCACGGTTCGGCGGTCGCCGAACCGAAGGGCGCCTAGCGTGGTCGTATGACCGCAGAGCCTGCCGTGACGTCCTTCGCCGGCCTCCACCACCGGCCCGGCGAGCCGTTGCTCCTGCCCAACGCCTGGGACCACGCCTCGGCCGCCGCCCTCGCGGCCCGGGGCTTTCCCGCGATCGGTACGACGAGCCTCGCCGTGGCGGCGGCCGCCGGACTGCCCGACGGCCAGGGGGCGACCCGTGAGCAGACCCTGCGCCTCGCCGTCACGCTCGGCTCGGAGCCCTACCTGCTCTCGGTCGACGCCGAGGACGGATTCGGCGCGGATCCGGACGACGTCGCCGAGCTGGCGGCCGGGCTGTGGTCGGCCGGGGTCGCCGGCATCAACCTGGAGGACGGCCTCGGTCCCGTCCCCGTGCACGCCGCGAAGATCGCCGCGGTGAAGGCCGCCGTGCCCGGCCTGTTCGTCAACGCCCGTACGGACACCCACTGGCTGGGCGACGGCGACGAGAAGGACACCCTGCGCCGCCTCGACGCCTACCGGCAGGCGGGCGCCGACGGGGTGTTCGTGCCCGGGCTGAGCGATCCGGAACGGATCGCCGCCCTCGTCGGGCACATCGACGCCCCGCTCAACATCCTCTACTCGCCCACCGGCCCCACGGTGTCCCGGCTCGCCGACCTCGGCGTCCGCCGCATCAGCCTCGGCTCGCTGCTCTACCGGCGGGCGCTGGGGGCGGCACTGGACGCGGTGGCCGACATCGCGGCCGGGCGGGTGCCGGGCGGTACGACACCGTCCTACGCCGAGGTGTGCGCGCCGGACAGGAGCGTCCGGGTGAGCAGGTCGGCGAAGTCCACGGGGTGATCCAGGGTGCCGAGGTGACCGCCCGGAAACTCCACCAGGGTGCTGCCGAAACGGTCCGCGAGCACCTCCGCCGTGCGATGGAGGAGCTGACCGCGCGAGTCGGCTCCGGCGGCGAGGGTGAGACGGCGCTCGGGCGCGGTGACGGAGGGGACACTGGCGCTGAACGGGCGCAGGACATGGGCGAGGAAGACGCCCATCGGGGTCGCGGAAGCGCCCTCGGCGGGCGGACGGCCGGGACCGTCCAGCCCGCCGATCAGCTCCGCACGCTGCTCCGGACCGTCCGGCAGTACGGTCACACAGGGCGGCTCGTGCGCCACCACGTGCGCCAGCCGCCCCGGATGCCGGGCGAGCAGGTCCAGGACGGCGATGCCGCCCGAGCTGGTCCCGAACACATACGCCCGCTCGCCCCGCGGCAGCACCGCCTCCAGCACCCGGTGCGCCCCGTCGCTCCAGTGCGCCGGCCGCTGGTCCGGAACCGGCAGGCCGAGCCGCCCGTGGGCGAGCCCCAACGGGTCGTACGTCACCACGGTGAAGCGTTGCGCCAGCCGCTCGGTCAGCGGCCCGAGACCCATGGGGTGCCCGGCGCCGCCCGGCACGAGCAGCAGGACGGGACCGCTGCCCGTCACGTCGTGGTGCAGTGGCTCAGTCATCGCTCTCCGTCTCCCGGGGCCAGTGTGCGAGGGCGAGGTGCAGGGCTTCGACCGCCCTGTCCCAGGAGGCCTGGACGTCCCGGGCGGCGCCGAAGCCGCCGGCGGACTCCAGGGCGCAGTAGCCGTGGAAGGTGCTGCGCAGCAGGCGTACGGCGTCCGTCAGGTCGGGCTCGTCCAGACCGTAGGCGCGCAGCATGCCGTAGGTGATCTCGGCCGTGCGGCGCATGGCGGGGGAGTCGGCGATCAGGGCCTGGTCGACACGGATCTGGGTGGCGGCGTACCGGCCGGGGTGCTCCAGGGCGTAGGCCCGGTAGGCGCCCGCGAACGCCGCCAGCGCGTCCTTGCCGGCCCGCCCGGCCACGGCCGACGCGATCCGGTCGATCAGCTCGCCGCCCGCGTGCAGCGCGAGCCGGGTCCGCAGATCGCTCAGGCCCCGGACGTGCGAGTACAGACTCGCGTCCTTCACGCCGAAGCGCCGGGCCAGCGCGGACAGGCTGACGTTCTCGAAGCCTGCCTCGTCGGCGAGGTCGGCCGCCGCCGCGACCAGCCGGTCGGCGGTGAGTCCCGCACGGGCCATTCGACACCTCCTCCTAGGATCCTCAGGAACAATCCTAGAGGGTCTAGGTTTTGGTGTCACTCAGGGTGCGCAGCGCCTGCCGGTGGCGGCGACCAGCTGCACGTCCTCCGCCCTCAGGCGCAGGGCGTGCCGGGACGTGTCCTTGCCCCGCGCCGGGTCCGGGTCCCAGAGCCAGACGGTGTCGCCGCTCGCCTGGAAGGAGAGCACGGGGTGGGCCGTCGGGACCGGGCCGTTGATGACGGAGATCTTCGCTTCGAGCGGCCGGATGCAGACGAGTTCGCCGCGGATGCCGAAGTACGCGGCCGGATAGCGCTGGCCCGCGGCGGCGTCCGCGATCGTTCTGTCGGCGGCCTCGTCCACACCGGTCAGCGCCTCGATCGCCACGGACAGCACGGTGACCAGCACCATCAACGGCAGGACCCAGCGGACCAGTCCGCTCGCCCCCGTCTGGAGGTTGAAGTGACGGGCCCAGCCGCCCAGCGCGACCAGCATCAGCGAACACGCCATGGCCAGCCCGAGCGGCCGCAGCGCCACGGCGTACTGCCAGTAGAAGGCCACGTGCACCGAGTCGGCCGGGATCCCGAAGCGCTCCTCCAGGTACGCGGAGTGCAGATACGATCCGGCCCACGGCAGTACGAACGGCAACGGGGCCGCGAGGACGGGCAGGAACCACTGCATGTTGCGGCTGAACCAGGACTCGCTCAGCGCGTACCACAGCCCGAAGGCCGTGAAGCCGATGAGCAGGGTGAGGAGGATCCCGGCGAACTGTCTGGACAGCCCCATCGGCTGGGTGTCTCCCCAGACGAACCCGAACGCGGTCAGGCTCCAGACCAGGGCCACGCCGATCCCCAGCCGGACGAGCCAGGGCCGCGGCTCGTTGGCGGACACCCAGGTGCCCACCGGCCAGCACATACCGAGCGGCCAGGCCAGCGTGAGGAAGCGCCAGGGCGTGGCCACCGCGCCGAGCACGATTCCGCACGCCAGACTGATGAGTGCGACCACCCCGGCCACGGCGGCCAGCAGCGCCTTGCGGTGCGGCTCGGCCGAACCGTCGCGGGGCCGGGGCCCGATCGCGCGGCGGATGCCGTGCGCATCGGGGTCGAACGGCGCACCGCCGATGTTCCGCCCGCTCAACTCGGCGAACGCGCGGTCCCGTTGCTCCTCGGTGTACTCCCCGCGCAGGTGCAGCGAATGGCGTACGTCCCACCCGCCGACGGCTATCCAGTGCTCGGCGAGCCGGCGCAGCGAAGGGCTCGCCGAGTCCGGCACCTTGTGATGGACGTGGTACGTGGTGTTCGGCTCGGCGGGCTTCGGCCGTATCAGCTTGGCCTCGCGCACCCAGACGTCGAGTTTGCGCCGGGCGGCGAGCGCGGTCAGCTGGTCGCAGGCCATCGACCTGGCCGTCAGCCGGGAGCCCCGGAGCGGGACTTCGACGACCAGCGCGGTGTATCCGCCCTCCGCGTCGATCGCGTCGCTGTCCCGCGCCGGGCGCACCCGCCATCCCTGTGCGGCGAACGCGCTCGTCGCCAGCTCCAGTTCGTCCTGGTCGTCGCGTACCTCGACCACCAGACGCACCCTGCGGTTGAACGGCTCCTGCATCACCCGCGACCGAGGGCGGCGGGCGCCACGGACTCCGCGCGGGAGGCGGGGGCGAGGCCGGGCCGGGGACGGGCGGTGTTCCCGGAGCCGCGGACGTGCAGGGGGGAGGGGCCGGTGGCGGCTTCGACGCAGTCGCCGGAGCCGCCGCTGCCGTGGCCGCTCTTGAACCGGTCGAGTCCGGTGGTGCTCATAGCGCTCCTCGCATCCGCCCCAGCAGGCCCCGGGAGCCGTCCGGCATGAGAGCCTGCGCACGCAGTTTCGCATGGCGCGGGGCGGGCACGCCGATCGGCGGCGGGCCGACGGCACGGACCGTTGCGCTGCCCCGCGCACGGGGCGGACCACTCGTTCTCCGGGGTCTGCAGGACCGCGTCTGTCAGCCGATCGGCGAGAAGACGAACGAGAACTGCGCGGGTTCGGCCCGCAGGTGGTACTGCGGCAGCGGGCCGGGGCCGCAGGACTGCGAGCCGAGTCCGTGCTGGCCGTGGTCGAGGTTGACCCACACCGCCGCGGCGGAGCCGTCCCCGGATGCGGTGCCGGGGGTGAGGTCGGTGAGGTGCGCGGCCGCGTCCAGCTGCTCGGTGGTCCAGCGGCGGGCGGTGAAGCAGAACTCAGGGTCGCCCTCGATGCGCAGACCGCCGATCTCCGCCCAGCGGACGTCGGCCCGGGCGCCGTTCTCCTGCGGACGGACGTAGGGCGTCTGCAGGTCGTCCACGGTGGACCGCCAGCGGCCGATCATGGACGCCAGCCTGCTGTCCGGATACGCCTCGCCCGGGCCGCCGCCGAACCACTGCACGGGGCCGGCCGCGGACAGGCCGAACCGGATGCCGAGCCGGGGCAGCGGCACCGTCCAGTCGCCCTGCGGCGTCACGGACACGGCCAGCCGGAGCCGGTTCCCGTCCGACGTCCAGCGGTACACGGCCGACAGCCCGATGTCCCGGGCGGCCGGCGCCACCCGGGTGCGGACCGTCAGCGCCGTGTCGCCCGCCTCGACCGCGTCCAGCCGGTGCCGCATCCGGTGCAGGCCGAGCTTGCGCCACAGCAGGCCGTAGCGGGTGTCGGTCTGCCAGGCGGCGCCGTCGTCGTTGTCGGTGACGGCCCGCCACACGTCCAGGCGCAGCCCGGTGACGTCCACGGCGCCGATCGTGCGCAGGGCGCCGGTGCGGGCGTCGAAGGAGGCCGGACCGAGGGTGATCAGAGCGTCGCCGGGCACCGGCCCGCAGGTCGCCGCGACCGACGGCAGCTGACGTGCGGACACGGCGAACTGGCCCCACGCGACGACGTGGTCCTTCGGCGCCCACGGGGTGTCGGCCGCGAGCTGCGCCCGGACCGTCCAGTGGGCCTCGCCGGCCGCACCGGCCACGGGCGGCTCGGGCAGCTTCACCTCGGCCCACTCCCCGGGCGCGAGCGCGGGCACCGAGAGGGAGCCCTCCCCGACCGTCTCGCCGTTCACCTGGTACGCCCAGGTGAAGGCCAGGGCCGACAGGTCGGCGAAGTCGTACTTGTTGGTGATGCGCACCGTGCCACCGGTGCCGTCGCCCTCGATGGCGACCGGTTCGATCACCTTCTTGTACTCCACCAGGCCGGGGGAGGGCCGCCGGTCCGGGAACAGCAGGCCGTCGCAGACGAAGTTGCCGTCGTGCAGCTCCTCGCCGAAGTCGCCGCCGTAGGCGTAGCCGTACCGCTCGTCCTCGATGCCGTGGTCGATCCACTCCCAGACGAAACCGCCCTGGAGCCGGTCGTACGACTCGAAGATCCGCTGGTAGTCGGCGAGTCCGCCGGGGCCGTTGCCCATGGCGTGCCCGTACTCGCAGAGAAGGAAGGGGAGTCCGCGGCGCTTGGGCGTGCCGCCGTCCAGGCCGCGGCCGATCCGCTCGACCTCGGCGTGGCCGGCGTACATCCGTGAGTACACGTCGGTGTCACGGCAGTCGGGGTCGCCCTCGTAGTGCACGAGCCGTTCGGGGTCCCGGCCGCGGATCCACTCGGCCATCGCGGTCAGGCCCCGGCCCGTGCCGGCCTCGTTGCCCAGGGACCACAGGACGATCGAGGGGTGGTTCTTGTCCCGCTCGACCATGCGGGCGGCACGGTCGAGCAGGGCCGGGGTCCAGCGGTCGTCGTCGACGGGGTTGCCCCGCCAGCGCTGCTCGGTGAAGCCGTGGGTCTCCAGATCGCACTCGTCGATCACCCACAGGCCCAGCTCGTCGCACAGGTCGAGGAAGGCGGGGTGCGGCGGATAGTGCGAGGTGCGGACGGCGTTGATGTTGTGCCGCTTCATCAGCAGCACGTCCTCGCGCATGGTCTCCGGGTCGAGCGCGCGGCCCTTCACCGGGTGCCACTCGTGGCGGTTGACGCCCTTGAAGAGGACCGCTGTGCCATTGACCTTGATCAGGCCGTCCGACAGCTCCACCGTGCGGAAGCCGATGCGCAGCGCCACCCGCTCGCCCCCGGTGGCCAGCACGCCCTCGTACAGCCTCGGACGCTCCGCCGACCACGGCTCGGCCGGCACCGTCACCGGCTCGCCGGTCGCCACGTCGATGCCGAGGTCCGGCACGGTCACCCGGCCCTCCACGTCGGAGTCGACGCGCAGGGTGCCGGTGCCGGCGCGATGGTCGTAGGAGGCGTGCACGAAGAAGTCGAGGACACTGTCCGCCGGGCGGTGCAGCAGGGTGACGTCGCGGAAGATGCCGGGCAGCCACCACTGGTCCTGGTCCTCCAGGTACGAGCCCGCCGACCACTGGTGGACCCGGACCGCCAGTACGTTCTCCGCGGACCTCAGCAGATGGCCGACCGCGAACTCGTGCGGCAGCCGCGAGCCCCTGAACTCGCCGAGGTCGGTGCCGTTCAGCCAGATGCGGGCGCAGGACTCCACGCCGTCGAGGCGGAGCACCGCCCCGCCGCCGGCCGGCCAGTCCTCCGGCAGATCGAAGACGCGCAGGTGGTCACCGGTCGGGTTCTCGGTGGGCACCCGGGGCGGGTCGACCGGGAACGGATAGAGGTGGTTGGTGTAGACGGGGGAGCCGTGGCCCTGGAGGACCCAGTGGCCGGGGACCGCCACCTCCGCCCAGCCACCGGCGTCGTACCCCTCCTGTGCGAAGGAGTCGTCCTCGGCGTCGGCCGTGTCCGACAGCCTGAAGCGCCAGCTGCCGTTCAGCGAAAGGGACGTGGCGTCCGAGGACGCGTACCGGGCCCGGGGCGGCAGCGCTCCCGATCCCGGCGACACGTCCTCGACGTACTCGGTGCTCGTGCGCATGGACATCGGTCTCCTAGCTCAGCCCTCGATACCGGTCGGCGCGATCCCCTGCAGGGGGCTGCTGCCTGGTCCAGACCTCGTTGCCGCCGCCGTTGCAGCTGTAGAGGATCACCCTGCTGCCGTCGGCGGTCGCCTGTCCGCTGACATCCAGACACCGGCCCGTCGCCTCGTTGACGATCTGCCCGTCGGCGTTCAGCAGCCAGCGCTGGGTGGCGTCACCGGTCGCGGCGGCCGTCGTCAGCCCTGCACCTCCGGCCGTCAGATACCCGTCGGACCCCTTGAGGGTGCCCTGGGCGTCGTACGACCACGCCTGCCCGGCCGCGCCCGTGCAGGCGGCGACGGCGGCGCTCGAGTCGTCGGCGGTCAGGCACTTGCCGGACTGGCTGCCCGCCAGCGCACCCGTCAGCGCCGAACCGCCGTGCCCCTTCTGGTCGAAGACGTACGTGGTGATCGAACGGGCCGCGAGCGTCGCCGTGGCCGTGCCGCCGCGCACGGCCGGCCTCGCGGCGCTCGCCCAGTTCTCGTCGGCGGAGGTGCGCACCGCCTGCACGGACCGCACCGGCGTCCGGCTGTTGAAGTGCAGGTTCAGGGCGGTGTCCGTGGTGTTGTGGTTGTTCACCACGACCACCCATGTGCCGTCCCGGTCGTAGGACGACACCTCCACGCCGTCCGGCGCCCCGGTCACGTTGTGCGCCACCGAGCCCGGCTTCACGAACCTGCTGTACTGGCCGAGCGCGTAGTACCGCTTGGTGAAGTACAGCTTCTGGTTGCCGTTCGCCGCGTAGTCGGGGTCGTAGTAGATCAGGCCGTCGTTCCAGCCCTCGTCGTTGCGTGTGTGGGGATCGCTGCCGTAGCCGTCGGCGAGCGCCACCCACCACTGGAACGCCGAGTCGTGGGAGCTCGCGAAGTCCTTGTAGATGATCCGGGACATCAGCAGGGCGTTGTCGATGGTCGGGTCGTACTCCTGGTTCCAGCCCGTCGTGCCCCTGCCGAAGCAGCAGATCTCCGTGGCCCAGGAGGGTCTGCCGACCGACGCCGACGTCTCGTACACCTGGCCGAGGTCCCCGTCGCCGGGGTCGTCGTAGGTGTGGTGGGCGAGCCTGGAGACGTACGGGGCGGTGCCCGGCCGGGCGATCCACTGCGGCACTTCGGCCCGGAACTGGGTCGTCCTGCTGGACTCGTCCGCGATGATGCCGGTCCTCTGGTGCCGTGCCCGCTGCTCGGCACCCAGCGCGCGCACGATGTCGTCGCGCTGGTCGACCGGGACCGGCATGCCCTCCTGACCGCAGTCGGCGAAGCTGTTGTCGGGCTCGTTGAAGGGGCTGATGTAGTCGAGCCGTACGCCCTTGCGGGCGAAGTGGTCGGTCACGTCCGCCAGGTACCGGGCGAAGTCCCCCTCGTTCTCCGCCTTCACCTGGCCGCCGCAGCTCTTCCCGTTGGTCGTCCACCGCGCGGGCGCGCTGTTGACGAATCCGATCAGGTCTTCGACGCCGTACTGGGCGGCGCGGTCGAGGAAGGTCCGGCCGCCCTTGTCCCTGCTCCAGTCGTAGGAGCCGTCGGGCTTGAGGAAGTCCTCGGCGGCGCGGGCCGGGGTGGTGACTCCGGTGCCGCCCCCGCCGATGTTGTAGCGGTACGAGCTGAGGTCCAGGCCTTCGGAGGAGAACAGGAGCCTTGCCACCCGGGCCTGGACGGAGGGCGCGAAGTGCTGGAGGTCGTTGACCCACCAGGCGCCCGAGGCGCCGATGTCGTCGATGGTCTGCGCGGCATGGGGGGAGACCTCGGCCGTCGCGGGCGCGGTGGCGCTCGCGGCCGGGGCGGTGAGCAGCGGCCCGGTGACGGCCAGCGCCGCGGCTGCCGTCAGCAGGACGGATCTCCTGGGGCGGATATGAGCGGTGCGGGGATGAGCGGTACGGGGATGAGCGGTACGGGGAGGAGCGGTGCGGGGCTGAACGCTGCGGGGGTCGGACACGTGCATCCCTTCCGTCGTCATGCAGGGGGTGCGGTACGGCTCCTTGCGGGGACGGTGGTGCGCTTGGCGCCGGTCCTCTGGCCGACGCACTGCAGTGCCCCCTCCAGCGCGAAGGTGGCCGCGCCGAGGGACACCGGGTCGGTGGGGATCGGGGACAGGACGATCTCGGTGGCGGCAAGCGGCCGGCGCAGCGCGTGCCGGGCGACGGCCGCGCGCACCTCGCGGAGCAGCGGCTCGCCCAGCCGGGACGCCACCCAGCTGCTGAGCACGACCACTTCGGGGTTGAGGAGGTTGATCAGGTCGGAGATCCCGGCGCCCAGATACCGGGCGGTGTCCCGGACCACCTTGACCGCCACCGGGTCGCCCGCGGCGAGCGCCCGGGCCAGCGCCTCGACGGTGGCCGTCTGGTCCTCGGGGTGCAACAGCGGCGACTGCGGGCTGAGTTCGCGCAGGTTCTGCATGATGCCGGGCGCGCCGACGTACGTCTCCACACAGCCGTGGTTGCCGCAGTGGCACAGCCGTCCGTCCAGCACGAGCGTGGTGTGGCCCCACTCGCCGGCGCTGTTGCTCACTCCCCGGTGCAGTCCGCCGCCGAGCGCGAGACCGGCACCGACACCCGTGCCGAGGTTCACCACGACGGCGTCCCCGCGGCCCCGCGCGGCCCCGAACCACAGCTCGGCCACCGCGCAGGCACGCAGCGGATTGTCCAGGTGCAGGGGGTACGCGATGTGTCCGGCGAGCAGGTCGAGCAGCGGTACGTCGTGCCAGTCCCAGTTGGGCGCGTACTCGGCGACGCCGGTGTCCCGGTCCACCTGGCCCGGCACGCTCACTCCGACGCCGAGCACCCGGGCCGCCTCGGCCCCGGCCTGGGCGACCACCGAGCCGACGGCGGCGGCGACATGGGCGACCACCTGCTCCGGGCGGCTCTCGCCGGGCCGCATGTCCTCGTCGGCGCGTGCCAGCACGTTCAGCGCCAGGTCGAACAGCTCGGCGTGGACGTACGTCTCGGCGATGTCGACACCGATCAGCGCGCCCCCCGAGGCGTTGACGGCGACCAGCCCCCGCGGGCGGCCCCCGGCCGAGTCCTCGAAGCCGACCTCGGTGATCAGACGCAGCTCCAGCAGTTCGCCGACGAGCGTGGCGACGGTGGCCAGGCTCAGCCCCGTGGCGGCCGCCAGCTCCTGCCGGGAGGTGGGAGACTCGGCGATGATCTGGCGCAGCACCTCGTAGCGGTTCGCGGTGCGGATGTCGCGTGATGTGCGCTTCACGGGGCTGCCCCTCCCGTCCCCTCGGGCCGGACCGGGGCGAGAACGGCACCGGTGCGACGTCAGGCTATGGGCCGGGAAGGGCTTTCGACAAGGGGTTAGGAAAGGGGCTGGAGGAAGTCCGGCCGGCTTCGGGTGCGCGTCAGTCCCCGAACACGTCCCGGACGAAGGCGTTGGCGAACTTGCCGGTCGGGTCGAGGGATTCGGCCAGCGTCCGGAAGTCGGCCAGGCGCGGGTACCGTCCACGGAGTACCGCCGCCGGAACGGTGAACACCTTCCCCCAGTGCGGGCGCGGGGCGAAGGCGTCCAGTGCCTCCTCCACCCGGCGGACCACCGGGAGAACGGCCGCCGTGTCCTCGACCCAGGTGAAGTGCAGGGCCACCGAGTCGCGCCCGTGCGCCGGGCCGAGCCACTGCGGATCGGCGGCGACCGTACGCACCTCACAGGTCTGCAGGACGCCGGCGACCGCCGGCCGGATGCCGTCGACGGCGTGCAGCGCCTCGACGGCGGCCGAGCGCGGCAACAGGTACTCCGACTGCAGCTCCGCGCCACTGCTGGGCGTGAACTCCGCCCGGAAGTGCGGCAGCCGCTCATGCCAGGGCCCCGGCACCCCGAACTGCTCCGTGCAGTTGACGGCCGGCATTCCCGGCACGGGGTGCAGCGCCCGCGTCGCGGGCTCGGCCCACGGGAAGTCCACCGGGGCCTGATCGGTACGGCGCTTGACCCACACCTGGCGGAAGCCCGGCTCCCGCCAGTCGGTGAACAGGCTCACGCTGTACGCCGACGCCGCCACCGTCTCGTAGTCCAGCCCGGCCAGCGGCAGCTCGGTGAACAGATGCTGCTCGACCTCGTACGACGGCTCCAGGTCCAGTGTGAGCGCGGTGACGACGCCGAGCGCGCCCAGCGAGGTCACCGCGCCGTCGAAGCGGGCGTCCCCCCGGCCGATCGACACCGCCGAACCGTCCGCCGTGACCAGCTCCACCTCCCGCACCGCCGTGGCGAGCGGTCCGTTGCCGACCCCCGAGCCATGGGTGCCGGTCGCCACCGAGCCGGCCACCGAGATGTGCGGCAGCGAGGCCATGTTGGGCAGGGCGAACCCGTGCGCGTGGACCGTGCGGGCGAGTTCCGCGTACCGGACGCCGCCCGAGACCCGGACCGTACAGGCCGTCGCGTCCACGTCGATCACCGGCGGCAGACCGGCGATCGACACGAGCACGCCCCCGCCGCCCGGGTCGGCGATCCGGTTGAAGGAGTGTCCGCTGCCCAGCACCCGCACCCTCGCGCGGCCGGCCACCAGGGCCCTGAGCGCGTCGAACGAGTCCGGGCGGTGGAACGACTCGGCCGTATAGGTGATGTTGCGCGCCCAGTTGGCGACCGTCTGCGCCGGCTCCGTCATCCCTGTCGTCCCTCCCGCGTCCGCGTTGACCCTCTCATGCGCCGGGACCTACCGTAGAGAGCGGTTGCTGTCCGCGCGTCACGCACCCCGGAAGGCCCCTTTCTTGCCCGAGCGTCCCCAGGCGCTGTTCGCCATGACGGCCCAGAACGTGCCGCACGTCTTCCCGCCGGAGCTGCTCGCCCGGCTGCGCGAGCACGTGGAGATCGACCCCACCGCGGTGGCGCACGACTTCACCGGAGCGGGGGTGCGCGAGACACTCGCCCGCACCGAGATCCTGATCACCGGCTGGGGCTGCCCCCGCCTGGACACGGCCGCCCTGGACGCGGCCCCGAAACTGCGCGCGGTGCTGCACGCGGCCGGCTCGGTCAAGGGCTTCACCACCCCGCAGGTGTGGCAGCGCGGCATCCTCGTCTCCTCGGCCGCCGCCGCCAACGCCCTGCCCGTCGCCGAATACACCCTGGCCGTGATCCTGCTCGCGGGCAAGGACGTCTTCGCCCACCGCGACCTGCTGCGCACCTGCCGCGGCTTCCCCTACGGCGACCTCGTCACCGGCATCGGCAACTACGGGCGCCGCGTCGGCGTCGTCGGCGCCTCCCGCATCGGCCGCCGTCTGATCGAACTGCTCCGGCCCCACGATCTCGCGGTGAGCCTCGCCGACCCGTACGTCGACCAGGCCGGGGCGGCACGGCTCGGTGTGCCCCTGCTGCCCCTCGACGACCTGCTGCGCACCTCGGACATCGTCACCCTGCACGCGCCGCAGACCCCCGAGACCCGGCATCTGATCGGCGCCCGTGAACTCGCCCTGGTGCCCACCGGATCCGTACTGGTCAACACCGCACGCGGCGCCCTGGTCGACCACGAGGCGCTGATCGCGGAGCTGCGCACCGGGCGCCTGAGCGCCGTGCTCGACGTCACGGACCCCGAGCCGCTGCCCGCCGACTCGCCCCTGTTCGACCTGCCCAACGCCTTCGTGACACCGCATCTCGCCGGCTCCCAGGGCAACGAGGTGGCCCGGCTCGGGCGGACGGTGGTGGAGGAGGCGGCCCGGCTGGCCGCGGGCGAGGGACTTCTGTACGCCGTCGACCAGGCGGACCTCGAACGGACCGCCTGACGGCGTGACGGCGTGACGGCCTGACGGCGGAGGGCGTGGCTGCCGCGCCCGTTACGGACGCAGGTCCACGCGGAGATCCGAGGACAGCGCGCGGAGGAAGTCCGGCGCGTCGAAGACCGCGCCCGCGGAGGCGACCCCGACCGCCCTGGTCCGTCCCGTCAGGATGCGGTCGACCGCTTCGACCGCGAGCGGCGCGGTGATGGCGTAGATGTCCCGCCCCCGCGCGGTGGCGCGCCGCTCGCTGCCGCCGGAGCGCACGACGGCCTCGACCAGGAAGGTCTGCGCGGACCGCCCGCGCTCGTCGGCCGCGGTCGGCGCCGGCGTGTCCGGGGCCAGCACCTCCCCGGCCGCCTCCACGGTCATGTACGTGCACACGTCCGGAATGGACAGATGACTGGGGACGGTGACCACGTCGGCCATCGTGAACTCCCCGATGACGGACCGCAGGCCGAGCGGCTCGGGGAAGAGCCACTCAAGAGCCGGCGGGCTGTCGTCGCGGTACTCCAGCCGGCCGTTCGTGCGGACGATGCGCCTGCTGCCGCGCCGTTCCCTGGTGACCGTGCTGGTGGCACGCGAACCGGCGGTGGGGTGCCAACCGCTCAGCCCGTACGCGATGTGCGCCTCGTCGGCCGCCGTCCAGTCGCCCATCGCCGCGGTGACCAGCAGATCGCCGAGACCGCCGTAGAAGGCCATCGCGGGGACGATCACCGCTCCCGCGGCGCGGGCGCGGTCCGCGAAGTGCGTGAACGTATCGACGTTGGCCTCGATCTCGGCCGCCACATCCACGTACGGGATCCCGGCGCGCAGCGCCGCCTCGATCACCGGGGCGGCCGTCGCGGCGAAGGGTCCGGCGCAGTTGATCACGGCCGCCGCGCCGGCCAGCGCGCGGTCCAGCGAGGCCGGGTCCTCGACCGACGCGGGGCGGACGTCCGGGCCGGGACCGGACCCGGCCAGTGCCTTCAGCCGGTCGGCGTCACGGCCGGAGAGCACCGGGACGAACCCGCGCTCCCGCAGCTCCGCCACCACAAAGCGCCCGGTGTGCCCGTAGGCCCCGAACACCGCCACCGTATGACTCGACCTCATGGGTGCCCCCGTACTGACCTGAACCGTTTATTGGTTGACCTGCCGTGATCCGGCGTGACCATCCTGGCAAGGGGCGGGCGCCGCCGACGAGTGTCCGGAACGACATGACCCGTACAATTCCGGACGTGGACTTATTCGTGGACATGGACGTGCACGTGGACGCCGACCTGGACATGGACCGGACGTGGGGGTGGACATGGGGGTGGACAGGGACGTGGATGTGAACGCCGTCGCGCTCGCCGTCACCGACGGGATGCTGCACTTCGAACTGGCCATGGCGTACGAGGTCTTCGCCGCCGCCCCGGACGGTGTGGCGGGCCCTTGGTACGACGTCGACGTCTGCGGCCCGGACGCCGTGCGGGCCGGCCGGTTCCGGCTGGAGCCCGACCACGGCCTCGACCGGCTCGCGCGCGCCGGCACCGTGATCGTCCCGGGCTGGGCCGACATCGACGAGGACCCGCCCGCCGGCCTGGTCGAGGCGGTGCGGGCGGCCCACGAGGCGGGCGCACGCGTGGCCTCCCTGTGTACGGGCGCGTTCGTGCTGGCCGCCGCCGGCCTGCTGGACGGGAAGCGTGCGACCACGCACTGGGCGCACACCCGTGCCCTGGCCGACCGCTATCCCGAGGTGCAAGTGGACCCGGACGTCCTCTACGTGGACAACGGCAGCGTGCTCACCTCCGCCGGCAAGGCCGCCGCCATGGACCTGTGCCTGCACCTCGTCCGCCTCGACCGCGGCTCCTCCGTCGCCAACGTCGTCGCCCGCCGTCTGGTCGTGCCGCCGCACCGGGACGGCGGTCAGGCCCAGTTCGTCACCACCCCGGTGCCCGCCCCGGAGCACCACCCGCTCGCCGCGCTGCTTCCCTGGGCGCTCGTCCGTCTCGACCAGCCGCTGACAGTGGAGGACCTGGCCCGCCAGGCGCGGATGAGCTCGCGCAACCTGGGCCGCCACTTCAGGTCGGTGACCGGCACCACCCCGCTGCAATGGCTGCTGACCCAGCGGATCCGCCGTGCCCAGGAACTGCTGGAGACCACCGACGACGGCATCGACACCATCGCGGCGGCCACCGGCATGGGCACCGCCACGACGCTGCGCCGGCACTTCAACCGCACGGTCGGCGTGCCTCCGGACACCTACCGCCGCACCTTCCGCACGCGGACCCGCCCTCGCCCCGACGCCTGACTCCCCGATCTTCATGGTGCGGATTTCGTTGAATCGAGACTGCTGAATGAGGTATTTCAGTAAATCAGTGGCCCTCTGGTTGCGCTTTCAGTAGATTTGCTGCTCATGACCTCACAGCCCCTCCCCGCGCAGCTCCCCGAGACCGACCGCACCCGGCATCGCCGCCTGCGCGAGCAGGGCAGCCTGGAGCGGGCCGATCTCGACGCCATCCTGGACGCCGGGTTCGTCTGCCACCTGGGCGTGGTGGTCGAGGGCCGGCCCCTGGTCGTGCCGACCGTGTACGGACGGGACGAGCGGCAGCTGTACCTCCACGGCTCCGTGGCCAGCCGCAGCCTCGCGGGCGGCACCCCCGTCTGCGTCACCGTCACCCACGTCGACGGACTGGTCCTCGCCCGCTCCGTCTTCGAGCACGGGGTCAACTACCGCAGCGCGGTGATCCACGGCGAGGCCCGCAAAGTCACCGACCCGCAGGAGAAGCTGGCCGGGCTGCGCCGGCTCACCGAGCACGCGACGCCCGGGCAGTGGTCGTACGCCCGGCAGCCCGACCGCAGGGAACTCGCGGCCACCGTCCTCCTCGCCCTCTCCCTGGAAGAGGCCTCGGTCAAGATCCGCAGCGGCGCCCCCGACGACGGCGACGGACCCGACGCGGAGCTCGGCCTGTGGGCCGGGACGCTGCCGCTGACCGCGGTCTGGGGCGCCCCCGCGGCCGACCCGCGGCTGCCGCCGGACGTCCCCGTTCCGGGACACATCGCGCGCCGCGAGGGGACCCGGCACGGCTGACGCGCAGGCGGGGGCATACCGTGAGGAGCCGAACGCCTGAGCCGGGAGGAGATACGGGATGGGCAGCCGCACCGCGCTGGTCGAGGATCTGATGGAGCGCTTTCCGCATGTGCCGCGGGAAGCCGTCTTCAAGGAGGACCTGCTCCGGGGCGGCGTCGCCTTCGACCGGTCCGCCCTGAGCGACAACGAGAACGGGGACGTCAAGCCGAAGTCGTACTTCATCTTCTCCTTCGACCACGGCACCCTGCCCGAGCTGGGCGAGGCCGCGCTGCGCCGGCCCCCGGAGGAGATCATCCTCACCGGCGGCCCGTACGATCTGCGCCGCACCGTGGTCTCCGTACGGGTGAACCCCGCCTCGCCGTACCGGGTCGCCGCCGACGACGAGGGCCTGCTCGGGCTCTACCTGGACGGGAAGCGGATCGCCGACGTCGGTGTGCCGCCCATGCCGGAGTACTACCGGCACACCCTCTCCAACGGGAAGTCCGTCATGGAGGTCGCCCCCACCATCCAGTGGGGCTATCTGATCTACCTGACCGTCTTCCGGGTCTGCCAGTACTTCGGCGCCAAGGAGGAGTGCCAGTACTGCGACATCAACCACAACTGGCGCCAGCACAAGGCCGCCGGCCGGCCGTACACGGGAGTCAAGGACGTCGAGGAGGTCCTCGAAGCCCTGGAGATCATCGACCGGTACGACACCACGAAGGCCTCCACCGCCTACACCCTCACCGGCGGCGCCATCACCAAGACCGTCGCCGGGCGCGACGAGGCCGACTTCTACGGCCACTACGCCAAGGCCATCGAGGAGCGCTTCCCGGGCCGCTGGATCGGCAAGGTCGTCGCCCAGGCCCTGCCCAAGGCGGACGTACAGCGGTTCAAGGACTACGGCGTGCAGATCTACCACCCCAACTTCGAGGTGTGGGACCGCCGGCTGTTCGAGCTGTACTGCCCGGGCAAGGAGCGCTACGTCGGCCGGGACGAGTGGCACAAGCGCATCCTCGACTCCGCCGAGGTGTTCGGCGCGCGCAATGTGATCCCCAACTTCGTGGCGGGCGTGGAGATGGCCGAGCCCTTCGGCTTCACCACCGTCGACGAGGCCATCGCCTCCACCACCGAGGGCCTGCGCTTCTTCATGTCGCACGGCATCACGCCCCGCTTCACCACCTGGTGCCCGGAGCCCACCACCCCGCTCGGCAAGGCCAACCCCCACGGCGCGCCGCTGGAGTACCACATCCGGCTCCTGGAGGCCTACCGGGCCACGATGGACGACTTCGGGCTGTCCTCCCCGCCCGGCTACGGCCCGCCCGGACCCGGCCGTGCCGTCTTCTCCGTCAGCTCCTTCATGGACAGCCTGCCCGCCGGGAATCCGGCGCAGGTGTGATCCGCCCCCGGGAGGCCGGCACGGGGGTGATCCGCCCCAGCAGGCCGGCGCGACGGTGAACCGAACGGCCCCCGCGTCCGTACCAGAGGTCGGAGTTGTGGGGCCGGGCGGCCGCGGTCACGTCGTGCGACCTTCCGGTCACCGGATTTGAATACGCCGCTTGTCAGTTGTATCGGGGACGTGAAAGGCTCCTGCCGCCGCGAGGTTCCTCCAACTCCATTCCTTCGATGACGAGTTGACCTCGCTCATGGATGCACTTGTGGATGCAGGAGTCCCATGCCCGACCTGCCGACCCCCCAGGACGCCACCGAGGCCGAGCTGTTCTCGGAGTGCTGGGACGCGGTGCTCTCGTACGCCGACCTGTGCACCTCCGGCTCGCTGACGGCCCATCAGCTGGCCACCGAGGCGTTCACCCTGGGCATGCGCGAGGTGCGCGCCGCCGGGGCCTCGGTGCGCGGCCCCGCACGGCGTGCCGGGCGGCTGCCGGTGATCCCGGAGCTGCTCACCGCCGTCCGCACCACGGCCGCACGCTGGGAGGCCGACGGTCAGGGGCACAAGCTGGACCCCGACCTGAGACTGTGGCTCAACTCCGGCCAGGCCGCCCGCTACAGTGGCCCGCCGCTGCAGCGCCCGGTCGCGCTGCGCGGCCTGCGGGACATGTCCGACGCCGACGCCTCGCTGCTGTGGCTCGCGGAGGCGGAGGCGCTGCCCCTGCCGACCGTGGCCCGCAGGCTCGCCCTCGACCCGGTCGCGGTCGCCGGCGAACTCGACCAGGTCCGCGGCCTGTTCCGGGACCGCTGCCACCGCGCGCACCTCGACTCCCCGATGGACTCGCAGTGCCGCAGCTACGCCCGGCTGCTGGACGCGGTCACCCGCTCGTCGGCCGTGGACACGCCGGGCGACCTCTCCCGGCATCTCGCCACCTGCGTCGGGTGCGCCGAAGCCGCCGCCTGCCTGCGCCTGCACGGCGGCGGTCTGCCCGCCGCGCTGGCCGGCGGGGTCATCGGCTGGGGCGGCCTGGCCTATCTGGAGCGCCGCCGCCGCGCCGCCGAGGTCCGGCTCGGCGCGGGCCGCCCCGGGGCCGCCGACACGGAGACGGGCGACCCCGAGGGCGGCGGGGGTCGCACCCGGGTGCTGCGCGGCGGCCTGCTCGCCGCCGCCGTCCTGCTGTCGGCCCTGGCGCTGGGCGTGTCGATGATGCCCTTCGGCGGTTCGGGCGGCTCGGGCGGTTCCATCGGCGCCGGCGACGACATCGCGGCCGCCCGCGGCGACCGCGGGCCGGTCGCCGTCCCCGGCACCTCCCGCAGCACCGACGGCCCGGCCCCGTCCCACCCGTCCTCCACCGCCCCCTCCGCCGCTCCTTCCACCACCCCCTCCGCGACCGCCGGCCGGACCCGGACCGACCGGAAGAACCCCGGCCCCGAACCCCAGGGCACCACCTCCGGAACCACCGGCACCGGCCCCACGACCGCCCCCGCCCCCGCCTGCCGGGTCGCCTACGACCTCACCGACCAGTGGGCCGACGGTTTCCAGGCCACCGTGACCGTCACGACCGACAGGGCCCTCACCGGCTGGCAGGTCGCATGGACCTTCCGGGACGGCCAGCAGGCGGGCCAGATGTGGGACGCGACCGTCCAGCAGGACGGCTCCCGCGTCACCGCCACCGCGGCCGACTACAACAGGGCCGTCGCCGCGCACGGAACGCTGTCCTTCGGCTTCCTCGCGTCCTGGCAGGGCAGGAACCGGGCGCCGTACCACTTCACGCTCAACGGGCAGCCCTGCGCGGCGAACTGACGCCCCGGCACCTCCTCACTCGTCCGCCCGGGGCCTGACCGTCGCGGGCCGCCGTACCCGCGCAGGGCGGAGGGTGAACGGCTGTACGCGCGCAAGGTGAGGGTGAACGGCCTTACCCGCGCAAGGGGGAAGGCGAACGGCTGTACGGGCGCAAGGGGAAGGCGAACGGCCGTAGCCGCACGGGGCCGAGTACCCGTGCGGGACGGCGGGCGAACGGCCGTACCCGCGATGCCGGAATTCCGCGCGGCCGGTGCCAGGACCGCCGGGCGGGCGCCGCCCCTCGCGTGGCCGCAGGGTTGGCGATTTATCACCGTCCCATCACCGTGTCACTACCGCGAGGTCACGGACCCGGCAGCAGAAAACCTGGGTTTTCGCCAAATCTTCCCTGCACTGGAGTGACTCGATGCGAGTACCCGGGGTGGATGTGAACCGAGGACGTGCCACCGTCATGTGACCCACCTGGCAGTTCCTCTACTACCGGGCAGTACCCCCGGTGTGGCGCAATTCACTCGCCTCAAAACGGCGCTCTGTCACCATCAACGCCTGCGCAAAACGAGGCATCCGGACTGCGGCGGGGGGCGTGGCCATGGGACTGCTCGGCAATGAGCTGGCGTTCGCGCACGCGCTGACGGCCCAGGAGCGGGAGAGCGTGATGGCTCTCGGCAACCGGAAGCACTACGCGGCCGATGCCCACCTCCTGACCGAAGGGGACCGGTCCAGTCACATATTGATCATACTTCAGGGGTGGGTGACCGTTTCCGTCGCCACGGACCGGGGTGCCACCCGGCTGATACTCGGCCTGCGCGGCCCCGGTGAACTGCTGGGCGAGATGGCCGCGCTGGACCCCCATCCCCGCAGCGCCACCGTCCGCGCACTCGGCCCCATAGAGGCCCAGATCATCGCCGGGGACGCATTCCGTCGATTCCTCGCCCTGCACCCCCGGGTCAGCGGCCTCGTGATACGCCAGCTCACC
The DNA here is from genome assembly GCF_055657175.1 of Streptomyces sp. NPDC107581. Lineage (NCBI taxonomy): Bacteria > Bacillati > Actinomycetota > Actinomycetes > Kitasatosporales > Streptomycetaceae > Streptomyces > Streptomyces sp. NPDC107581. The sequence continues at coordinate 81,890 of NZ_JBVKBH010000021.1, read as the reverse complement.
TTCCGGCTCCGCAGCGCCGACCAGGAACGGTCCGCGCTCGCCTCGCTCACCGTGCTGCAGCGTCTGGCCAGCCGCCTCACCGAACTCTCCAGGGTCGAACCCTCCGGTCCCTACACCCCGTCCGCGGCGAGCCCCCAGGCCGGCCTCCCGGCCGGCGTCCCCGTCGTCCAGCTGGCCCAGGACGAACTGGCCGCCACGATCGGCGCCACCCGGGAAGCCGTCGCCAAGGCCCTTCGGCTGCTGCGCGACCAGAACATCGTCCGAACGGGCAACCGGCTGGTGGAGATCCTCGATCCGGCGCCGCTCGCGCTCCTCGCGGAGGGACATCAGGAGTAAACCCCCGCCTCGCCATGTGTAAACGGCTACAGACGGCCCGCGTCCCGGGCCCGACGCTGTGACGGGACGAACCACCTCTTCGGCAAGCGGACAGGAACTGCAGGGGGCACGCGTGAACCACGACGCATCGGAACTCGGCGAAGCGCACTACGAGTTGGTGATCAGCGTCGATGCCAGACGTTCGGGGCTGTACGACGACGTCGACAAGCCGCGGATGCGCGCGCAGATCTACCGGGTGCTGGAGACGGCGTTCACCCACGCCACGGTGGGGCGCGACGCCGTCCACATGGAGGACCGCGGGGACGGCGTGCTGCTCGCGGTGGCCGGCCGGATCGCGGTGAGCCGGCTGCTCGGGCTGTGGCTGGTGGAGGTGCGCGAGAAGCTGCGGGACGAGAACCGCGGTCTGCGCGTGCCCCTGGGACTGCGGATCGGCATGCACGTCGGCCCGGTCCGGCACGACGACCGGGGCATCAGCGGGCGCGCGGTCGACCTCGCCTGCCGGCTTGCCGACTCCTCCGTCGCCCGGCAGCTCCTCGACACCGAGGGCGCCGACCTCGTCCTCGTGACCTCTCAGTCCCTCTACGAGGACGTGGTCAGCAGCGGCGGCAAGTTCATCGAGCCCGCGCACTACTCCCCGGCCCGGCTGGAGCTGAAGGAGGGCGAGGTCACCGCATGGTTCCACCTGCCCGGCCGCCCCGCCCCCGTCATCCCCGCCGAGGCGTCGGCCTCTCCGTCCGGTGACCGCCCGCCCGCCGCCGCTCCCGCGGACGGCGCGGAGGCGCCCGAGAGCGGCCTCGGCGCCGTCGTCGACGAGCTGTTCGGCCGTACCGGGTCCGCCGGTACCGGCCCCCGGTCCGACCCGGCCGGCACCCACTACACCGTCCAGGGCGACATGTCCCAGCACCACGACAACGTCTACCAGCAGCCCGTGCACATCGGCCGGATCACCGACCGCGACACCGAGCAGCGGAAGGGCGGTGCCGAGTGAGCGACGACGAGCAGGCGGGCGCCGCCGCCGACGCCCCCGACAAGCCGGACGCGGGCCGGTCGTCCGAGCCCGAGGAGAAGAAGGACCGGGACGAGAAGCCGCGCGAGCAGAAGCCCCGCGACGAGAAGTCCCGCGAGGAGAAGTCCGGCGAGGACGGCAAGGCCGACGGTGACGACGACGACAAGGAGGCCGAGGACGACGGGGCCGCCGAGCGGGAGAAGGAGCGCGAGCGCGCCGCCGGGCGGTTCAGGGCCTACACGCGCGACCCCCTCGCCGAGGACCAGGGCGAGGACGGGCCCACCGATCTCGCCGCCGCCGCACGCACGCGCCGGGCCACCCGGATGCTGTTCGACGTCGGCCGGGACCTCACCCGCTTCGACAGCTCCTACTTCCGCAATGCCCACATCGGCGACATCAACCTGCGGCTGGACGGCCGCCAGGCGGGTGCGGGGATGCGCAGCGGACCCGTGCCCGAGGAGGAACTGCGCAGGCTGCGCCGGATCCACGTGGAGCCGAAAGGCTACCTTCAGCTGCGCAACGCACTCCGCGCCCGCCGGCTGCTGGTGCTCGGCGCCGCTCCGGGCACCGGACGCACGAGCACGGCGCTCTCGCTCCTCGACGAGGTCACCGGCCTCACGGAGAACGGCACCGCCCCCGACCCCGCGGCCGACTCCCGGATCCGGCGGGTCGATCCGGACGTCGCGGTGACCCAGCTGGCCGCCTCGCTGGACGAGCCGAGGGACGGCGAGGGGGAGGAGGCACGGCGCGGAAGCGGATACCTGCTGGAGCTGTCCCTCACCCGCCCCGGCGCGCTGCCCCCCGCCGAGATGGACCTCGACGAGCTGGCCGCCGCCCTGCATCGGCGCGAAGCCTTCGCGGTGATCGTCGTCACCGTCGGATCGGCGGCGAATCCGCTGCTCGCCGGGCGGTACGGCATGCTCTGCCCGCCCGCTCCCACCCAGGAACTGCTGCACACCCGGCTGCGCGAGCGGCTGGAGCGCCATGCCGCCGGCGAGCCGGACGGAGGCGCCCGCGCGGACGACCTGCTCGCCCGTGCCCAGGAACTGGCGGACGGGGAGGAGGTCGTTGAGGCCGTCGGCCTCAACGACCTGCGCCCGGCCGAGGCCGAGCTGCTCGCCTCGCTGCTGGCCGGACACGTCATGGGGGACGTCTCCTACGAGGACCTGCTGTCCGGCTGCCGCAGCCTCGCCGCGAGCCAGGCCCAGGAGTGGTTCGCCGGAGTCGACCGGGCGCTGACGGCGCAGTCGGCGCAGGCGGCGCACTCGGCCGAGGCGGACCGGACGGCACAGCGGCCGGGCACGGCCACCCTGTTCCACCCGGTGGCGTTCCGGATCGCCCTCGCCGTGCTGGGCGGAGCCACGCACAGCGCGGTGGCCGCCGCCGCCCACCTGCTGACCTGGGAACTGTCCGTGCAGTGCGACCCGGACAACACCCCGGCCCGCCCGCTGTTCTGCGACGACCCGGAGGCCGACCTGGCCCTCTCGCGCGCCGAGCCGAAGGACGGCGAGGTGGAGGTGGACGGCGTCGAGGTGCCGGCCCGGCTCATCTGGTACCGGGGCTCCGCCCTGCCGTCCGCGGTGCTGACCGAGCTGTGGGACCGGCACTTCCCGGTCCGGGCACCGGTGGTGCGCTGGCTGCGGCAGCTGGCGGACGATCCGCGCTCCCAGGTGTGGATGCGCGCCGCGGTGGCCGCCGGGGAACTGTGCGTACGCGACTTCGACCACGGCTACACGGAGTTGGTCCGGCCGCTCGCCGAGGCGGCCACGCCCCGCCGCAGGATCTTCGCGGCCACCACCCTGGACCAGGCCGCCGGGCATGACTCGCACCGCAGGACCGTGCACAAACTGGTCGCCGACTGGAGCCGCAACGGCACCAAACTGCTGCGCTGGACCGCGGCGATGGCGCTGGGCTACGGCAACGCCGCCGCCACGACGGACGACACCCTGGACCTCCTGGCCCGCATCGGGGTGCGCGAGGACGGGGAACAGCTCGCGGCCGCCTCCTTCAACGTCGTACGGCTGCTCGCGCTGCCGGACGCGGAGCAGGTGCTGGAGCGGATGGCCGACTGGACCCACCACAAGCGCGAGCGGTACCAGGACCTGGGACTGGTGACCACCGTCCGGCTCGCGCTGACCACGGTGGACGAGGTGCTCTCGGACGACCCGGACTCCCCGCTGGCCGACCGCGGCGACTGGCCGCTGCCGCTCGCCCTCGCCGCCACCCGGCCCGAACTCGTGGGCCCCATGTCCGACTTGATATGGACCACGCTGAACACCGCACGGGCCAGGGACGTGGCCATGGACGCGCTGGAGCGCCTGCTGCGCTCGGCGGTGCGCAAGGACGGCACCGAGTGGACCCGGCCCGGACTCGCGGCACTGCTGCCCGCGCTGGCGACCAAGGAGCACGACCGGCGGCGGCTGGACTGGCTGCTGCGCCACATGATGAACGACCCCGAGAACCCCGTCCCCGACGAGCAGGCGCGCGACCTGTGGTGGCTCGCCGTCACACCGCCGCAACGGCCGCGCCGGGAGCGGTCGGGCCGGGACACGACGCGCCGGGACATGACCCGTCGGGAGACGACCCGCGAGGAGGAGAGGCATGGCTGAGGACGAGGACGAGGCGGCGACCGGAGGCGTGGCGCCTCCCGGGCCGTTCCTGAAGGAGTACACGCCGATGGGGATCCCGCCGGTGAGCGCCCAGAAGGCCTCGGTGGTGTTCTACCGCAACGGCGGCTACAGCGTGATCACCGTCTCCGGGGTGCGGCACGTCGACAAGCGGGCGCTGGCCAGGCCGTACACCGTCTGCGAGATCGCGCAGGGAACGTATGTGTCGACCCTCGAGCTGGAGCTGCCGGCCGCCGGCGGCACCAGTTTCTTCAAGGCCGAGGTGGACATCGAGTGGGAGGTCACCGATCCCCATCTGGCCGCCGTCCAGGTCGTCACCGACGTCGCCAAGCGGCTCACCTCCCCGGTGCTCGAACGGTTGCGTGAGGTCACCCTGACCTACCGGGTCACCGACGCCGAACAGGCCAACCGCGTCATCACACGCGAGTGCGTGGGCGGACGCTGGAGCGACCTGGGATCCGACCTCGGACTGCGGGTGCGGCTGTACGTGCGTCTGGGGGTGGACGACGAGGCCATCGGCTACGCGAAGAAGCAGCGCGAGGTGCATGCCGAATCCGAGGTCACCAAGGTGCGGCAGGACGCGTTCCGGCGCATGCTGCAGGGCGGTGAACTGGAGCAGCTCAGCTTCATGCTGGCCGCCGACCCCGAGGAGGCCAAGGACTTCCTGGAGAAGATCCGCCAGGAGGGCCGGCAGGACGAACGCGAACGCGTCGACCGGCTCTACAGCATGGCGCTGCGGGGCGAACTCAACTCCATCGACGTGGAGACCCAGGTCCTGAACCTCCTCAACAAGGACAGCCGCGGCCTGCAGGGCCCCATCGGAACGGTGCCGGCCCGCCGGGAGCCGCGGCAGCTGGAGGCCTCCGCCGACGGCTCGTTCACCCCCGACTGGGTGTCGGACGAACCGCCCCGGCGGCAGCCGTACCGGGCGGAACCCTCCCGGGAGGACTCCCGCCGCAGGGAGCAGCGCTACTACGACGACGAGCCCGAGGCGGACGAACCGCCCTCCCGCACCCGGCGCCGGTCCTACCACCCGGAGCCCTATCCGGCGGACGACGCGGACCGTGAGCCGCCGCGTGGCCGGGGGTACCGGTCGGACGGCTATGCGGACGACGACGGCTTCGACCGTGAGCCGCCGCGCGGCCGGTCCTACCGGCCGGAGCCCTATCCGGTGGACGACGCGGACCGTGAGCCGCCGCGTGGCCGGGGGTACCGGTCGGACGGCTATGCGGACGACGACGGCTTCGACCGTGAGCCGCCGCGCGGCCGGTCCTACCGGCCGGAGCCCTATCCGGCGGACGACCCCGACCGGGACCCTCCGCGCGGTCGCACCTACCGGCCCGAGCGCTACCCGGCGGACGACCCCGACCGGGAGCCCCCGCGCAGCCGCAGACGGTCGCGGGACGACGGCTGGGACTGGGCGGAAGAGGAGCGATGACCGCCGAGGGCGAGGCCAGGACCTCCCCCGACCCGGTCGGGCCTGTGCCGGACGGGGGTCGGCACTGCCACGACCGGGCGGGGGAGCGCATAGCCGAACGGCTGCTGAACACGGTCAGAGAGGACCTCGGACGGGCCGACTCCAAGGCCGCCGTCCTGCTGTCGGGGACGCTGGCCCTGCCCGCGTTCCTGCTCGGCTGGCACGGCGCACCGGGCTGGCACGGCGCCGCCGACGTGACGCTGGTCCTCGCCGCCGTGCTCTGGGCCGGTGCGGTGATCGCGCTGATCGGCGCTCTGATGCCGCGCACCGGCACGATCCGCGGCCGGGACGGAGTGACGTACTTCGGCGACCTGGCGGCCTCCCACGATCTGCGGGGGCTCGCCGCACAGGTCGCCGAGGCCGGGCTCGATCCCGCCGAATGGCTGCTCGTCCAGGCCGTGGACATCAGCTCGATCCTGTCCGCCAAATACCGGGCCATCCGCTGGGGCATGGGCTTGCTCGCCCTGTCGGCCGCCCTGGCACTGGCCTGGGGCCTGACCCCGCGCTGACGCGCGGCAGGCCCGCACCAAGCACTCCATGCAGCAACGAACGAAGAATCAGGGGACGGCCGTGGGAAGAGTCACGGGAAGACGGCAGACAGAAAGGGGCCGGGTGCGTCGCGCCGCGGTCCCGGTGGTGGCAGGCGCCGCGTTGTTCGTGTCCCTGCTGGCACCGGCCGGTCGGGCTCCGGTACCGGCGGCGGACTCGGTACCGGCGTTCCCGGCGGTCAACTACGCGGTGGCGGTCGACGAGTCCGCGAGCCTCGCACCCGAGGACATGAAGGCCGAGAAGGCCGCCGCCGCACGGATCGCGCTGGGTGACGTGTCCTCGGACTCCCACGTCACCGTCTACGGATTCGCCGCCGCCGAGTCCGGCGACCAGCGCGCCGTGGACCCGGTGTGCCCGCGCACCGGGCTGGACGCGGCAGGACGCGAGACGATCGGCGCCTGCGTCGGCAAACTGCACAGCCGCACCAGGAACGAGGGCACCGGCACCGACTTCCCGAGCGCGATACGCCAGGGCGTGCACGACCTCACCGACGGCACCGATCCCTCCCAGCCCAGGGTGCTGTTCCTGCTCACCGACGGGTACATGGACGTCACCGACAGCCCCAAGTACGGCCCTCCCGAGCACCGCAAGGCCGAGGGCGAAACCCAGCTGGGCCTCGCGCTCAAGGAGGCGGCCGCCCAGAACGTGCAGATCTGGCCGCTCGGCTTCGGCGGACAGCCCCGACTGGACGAGCTCGAGCGGATGGCCGCCGGCGGATACCAGAAGGGCTGCGTCGACCTGGACTCCGCCCGTCCGAAGCCCCACAAGGTCAAAGCCGAGAACATCGGCTCCACGCTGGAGGACATCTTCGCGGCCGCCCACTGCATGCGCCACGAGGAGGGGAGCAGCCAACGGCCCCCCGCCACCCTGAAGGTCGGCATCTCGCCGCTCGCCACCGTGGGCAGCATCGTGGTCGACAAGGGCGACCCCCAGGTGAAGATCACCTACTACGACCCGAGCGGCGACGAGGTCCCCACGCACGGGACGTTCAAGAAATCCCGGTTCGAGCTGGCGGGCGGCACCGGACCGGTGGAGGCACTGAAGATCGTCGACCCGCTGCCCGGCACCTGGAAGGTGAAGGCCGAGGCCCCGGAGGGACACCGCTCCCTGCCGGTCTCCGTCAGCGTGCTGTGGCAGGGCGAGCTGCGCGGCGCCATCACCATGGACCCGCCCTCCCCGCAGGCCGGGGACAAGGTCACCGTGACCATGCGGCTGCAGACGCGCGAGGGCTACCAGATCAAGGACCCGCGCGACTACGCGGGGCTGCGCGTCCGCAGCGAACTGACCGGTGACGGCTTCGGCCCGCAGACCCTGGACCTCACCGACGACGGCAGGGCGCCCGACCCCACCGCGAGCGACGGCTCCTTCACCGGCACCGTGAGCGTCCCCAGGACCGCCACCGGGGCGCTGAAGGTCAGCGCCACGCTCACCGCCTCGGGGCTCAGCGCCGACACCCGCAGCGAGGGCGGCCAGATCGCCCCCGGCCAACTGCCCGTCACCGCCGTCCCCGACCTCCCCGAGGCGAGCACCCACCCCGGCGCCACGATCAGCGGCACCGTGTCCGTCCACAACACCAGCAGCACCCCGCACACCCTGCGGCTCGCCGTGACCGATCTGCAGCCCGGGCTGCTCTCGGTCAACCCCGCCGAGATCACGGTCAAGCCCGGCGAGTCCGGCACCAGGAAGGTGACCGTCCAGGTCGCCCCCAAGAGCGTCTTCGGCGACCGGCTCGGCGACGACGGGCTGAACCTCGCCGGCACCGTCGCCGTCGTCGACACCACCGACCACGACCGGACCCTCGTACGCACGCCGCTCTCCGTACGGGTGACGCCCGAGCCGGGGATCTGGGACAAGTACTGGTGGGCGTTCCTGGCCGCCGCCGCCCTGATCGCGCTGATCGCCGCCGCGGCCGTCGTCTGGGTACGGCACCGCCGCAAGATCACGGACCCGAACGGGCTGATGCTGCGGCTGGTCTCCGACGACGGCCACGTCCTCAACGAACACCGGGCCGGCCACGGCCCCAAGCAGTGGTACGAGTTCGCCGTCGCCGAAGCCCACCGCAGCCCGCGCATCGAGCGGCGCCCGCACGGCCCGTACGCCGTCCAGCGCAACCCCGAGGGCGGAGCGGTCCTGCGCAAGCGGGGCGGCGGCCGCACCCCGGTCCCCACCCACGGACAGGTCCCGCTGACCGAGACCCTGCACCTGGCCCTCGGCGAGGACGGCCGTCCCCCGAAGAACGGCGGCCGGCCGCACCCGGCCCCCACCCCCACACCCGGTCCCGGCGGGGGCGGCGGCCCCTACGGCGACTGGGAGTGACGTGCGGGCGGGCACCGCACCGCCCGCCCGTCGGCACACCGCACCGCGGCCACCACACCGCGCACATCACGCACGTTCCCAGCACGAACCCGCGGCCGCCCCGGCCGCGAGCGGGGAGGAAACCATGAAGATCTTCCAGCCGATGCTCTTCGTCGGCCTGGGCGGCACCGGGGGACTGGTCGGCGCCGAACTGGAACGCAGGCTGCGCACCGAACTGTGCGGCCCCGACGGCATGGCGCTCAGCCGGCACAACGGCCACGCCCCCTTCCAGCTGCCCGACTGCCTCCAGTTCGTGTACGCGGACTACAGCGAGAGCGACCTGCAGCGGCTGCCGCAGTTCAACGTGGACCGGTCGCTGCGGGCCGCCTACGCCCGTACCTCCCGGCCCACGCACAACCTGCTGCCGAACTTCGACAGTTCACCCGAAGTGACCAAGATGCTCCGGGCCAGCCTGCGCGAGGAGGTGGCCGGCTGGCTGCCGCCGATCACCGACGAGCCGGAGGTCACCCCGCTCCACAACGGCGCCGGACAGCTGCCCACCGTCGGCCGCGCCGCCCTGTTCGCCACGCTCCGCTACGGCCTCGGCCCGGTCCTGGAGCCGATCCTGCAGGCGATCGACGCGATCGCCAAGTCGGCCGGCGAGCTGAGCGAGCTGGGCGGCGGCAAGGTCAGCGGCTGTGACGTGTTCGTGGCCTTCTCGGTGGCCGGCGGCACCGGCGCCGGGATCTTCCTGGACTACCTGCACCTCATCAACCACGCCTTCCAGCTGCGCCGCTTCGACGGCGTGAAGATCTACCCGCTGGTCGTGATGCCGTCGTCGTTCTCCGCCGCCACCGGCGGCGGGCGCGAGGCGGAACTCAACGCGGCCCGCGCCCTGGTCGACCTGTTCCGGCTGGTGGACCGGCAGAACGCGCCGCGGGAGGGCGCGGAGATCGGCGACCTCGACTTCGACTCCAGCTTCGGCATCCGCTACCCGAACACCACCCCCGTCCGGCTGCGCACCGGCATCCTGCCCACGGCCTTCCTGTTCAGCCCGACCGCCGGCATCCGCGCGGACGACCTGCGCCGCTCCATCGTCTCCCTGGTGATGTCGCTGATCGGCACCGAACTGGGCGACGGCCGCTCCCGGGGCCGCAAGATGGCGGCCGACGACGACTACCAGACCTTCGCCGCCAGCTTCATCAACCGGGGCGTGGCCCGCGGTTCCCTGTCCCCGACCGGCATCGGCCGACAGGGCGTCTCCACCAGCCTGGTGGCCTCCATGACCGCCCCGATGGACCAGCTGGCCGACCTGGTCGCCGGGCGGGTGCTGCGGGAGGCCGTCACGGACCTCGTGGAGCGGCCGCGGGCCGCGCTGCGCGACGGCGCGGTGCCGATGATCCGGCAGCTGTTCGCCGACTCCCACCTCGAAGAGCTGTGGGAACGCAGGCAGCTGGCGATACCGGAGCCCGATCCGCTGCCGCGCGGCGGCAAGAACATCGAGCAGGCGCTGGGCGAACGCATCATCGACATGCAGCGGCTGCTGTCCGACCTGCGGGCCGAGGCCGACCGCCAGGCCGCCGTGATGGCCGACCGGTTCGCCCCGCGCCCCGCCATCGACAAACTGCTGCAGAGCACCGACCCCTTCCTCGCCGAACGCGTCGTCAGGGGCATACCGGAGAGCGACGAGACCATCTCCCGGCTCGGCTTCCTCGGCATGCTGGACAGCCGCGCCCGCGCCCCGCAGCGCCCGCCCGGCGTCACCGAGCAGCCGCCCAAGATCCCCCGGATCAAGGGCCTGCTGGCCGGCGTGGCCCCGGCCCGCTGGGGCGACGACGCCGTACAGGCGGCCATCCAGGAGCAGGACGCCTGGTACCAGTGGCGCTGCCGGACCGTGTGGCACGAGGCCTGGCGGGAGCAGCAACAGCACTGGCAGCCCCAGGCCGACGCGGCCGGCACCGACATCGACCGGCTGGTGCGGGCCTTCCGCGGCCACTGCGACCAGGAGCGCAAGCACTCCGCGCAGAAGGGCCACGAACTGTACGAGGACCGCACCGGCATCTCGTACCTGCTACCGCCGCAGCGCAACCTCAACCACTTCTACGAGGACGTCGTCGGCCGGCTCATCCGCCGCGAGGGACTGCGCGAGAACGACTACGAGTCCGCGCTGCTGCTCAAGCTGGTCGACGGGGACACCTGGCGCCAGGTCCACGCGCGCAGCCGCCGCGACCCCGAGGGTGCCGTGGCGCAGGTCAAGGGACAGCTGGAGGCCCGCATCACCCGGCTGTTCGCCGAGAGCGGCACCCATCTGGAGGAACGGCCGCTGCTGCCGTCCATGGGCACGCTGCTGGCCGCCGCGGCGGGCAGCTCGGATGCCACCGACCAGGTCAGCAAGGAGGCCCTCGACCTGTTCGGACGCAAACTGGCCGGGCTGCTCCCCGTGGGGTTCACCCCGGAGGGAACCGGCCCGCTGCGGGTCCTGGTCACCCACCCGCGCGTGCAGGCCGTGGAGGAGGTGCAGGAGTACCTCGGCAAGACGCTGCGGCTGCCCACGGACGCCAAGAACTCCGTGGAGTACCGCGCGGTGGAGAGCGACTCGATCACCGTGGTCCTCTTCCGCAGCGAGATGAGCCTCACCCAGGTGCCCGAGGCCCGCAAGGTACTGCGCCAGTGGGCCCGGGCGAAGGAGTCCGAGCAGGCCCCGGACGTGCTGCGGTGGCGCCAGCGGCTCGGCTACCGCGACAACTGGATGGTGAGCAGCGAGGAGGACCGGCGCACCATCCTGCACCGGCTGCTGTGCTGCCTGTGGAACGGCCAGGTGGACGTGGTGGACGGCGACCCGGCGTCGCCGGCCCGGGTACGGCTGCGGCTGTTCCCGGAGTCGGGCAGCAACGTGCCCGGAGTCCGGCTCCGCCTCGGCGACTTCCCCGGCGGCGTGTCGAGCTGGGCGGAGCTGCTGCGGTCGTACGAACGCTGGACGGTGCTCGACGACGAGCGGACCGTCGAGGACTACTGCCGTGAGCTGATGGGGGCTCAGCCGACGGGTCTGGCCCGGACCGGCAGCGAACCGCATCCGCTCTTCGTCGACCTGGTCGAGAGGATCGCCCCGCGCCAGCTGGAGCTGCTCGCGGACCGCCGGGAGCGGGGCGGCGAGCGGGTCGAGGGCTGGGTACGGCCGCTGTGGGAGTTCTGGGCGGAGACCCTTCCTGCCGCCCTCGACAAGGAGTTCGGCGACCAGCGTGCCGTCCAGCCGACCCTGCGCACCCTGCTGGAACACGTGCGCGGGGGCACCCCGGCCCGGCCACGCCGCCGCGACGACGTCCCGGAACCCCGGCGCGCCGCAGCCGAGGACGACGACTGGGGCACGGCACCGGTCTCCACCTTCGACACCTACCGGCGCGAGGCCGAACGGGACGAGCCCACCGACCGGAACGGCGCCGACCGGAACGGCGCCGACCGGAACGGCTCCGACCGGAACGGCTCCGACCGGAACGGCTCCGGAGGCTACGGCGAGGAGAGGCCGTACGCCGACGACCGGCGGGGCGGGGACCGGCCGTACGGCGGGGACCGGCCCTACGGCGAGGAGAGGCCGTACGGCGACGATCGCCGCCACGGGGACGAGAAGCGGTACGAGGACGACGGCGGCCGGTACGGCGAGGACAGGAGGAGCGGCGATGACGGCCGGCACGCCGACGGCAGGAGGAACGGCGACGACGGCAGGTACCGCGATCACAGCAGGAACGGCGACGACCGCGGCAGCCGGCTCCGGAAGGACGACGAGGAGGCCCGGGACGGCTGGGCCGGCTGGAGCGGCCGCCGGGACGACCGGTCCCCCTCGGAGGACGGCGCGGACTCCCGGCCCCGCCGAGAGGCCGTGCCTCCACCGCCGTGGGACGAGCCCGGTGACCGGGAGGCCCGCAACAGCGACGACGAGCGCGACCGGGCCCGCCGCAACCCCTGGGACGGTGACGCACAGTGAGCATTCCTCAGGACTTCGGCGCCGTCATCCATCTGGACCTGCGGGCCGGAGCGGCCGAACTCGACAGCCCCCAGGCCCTGCGCGCCAAGGTGGCCCGGCAGCTGGGCCGGGCAGGCCTGCCGGAACCCGACGAGCCGTGCTTCCTGGTGGTCGACACCCCGGCCGGGCTCACCGACCACCAGCTGCAGTACGAACTCCTCGCCGGCTTCCGGGCCGTGGGCGAGGTCAGGCTCCTGGTGCTGCTGGTCGGCAGCGCGCCGGGCTCGTACGCCGGTGAGGACGAGGCGTTCCAGCCCGACCGCCGGCTGGTGCGGCCCGCCGTGCTGCGGACCTCGGGCACCGCGCTGCTGTGGGCGGGCGATCTGCGCTCCGCCCGCACCGCGCTGGAGCACCCCGAACCGGACGACCCGGAGGCGCTGGCGGTCCTGGTCGGCGTGCTGTCGGTCCCGGACCTCTACCTCCGGGTGCTGCGCGCCATCGGATCGCTGCCCGAGGCCGTGGCCGCACCCGGAGTCCGGCTGCTGGAGCAGGACCTGCCGCCGGAGGTGCGCGACCGGGCCTGGCGCGACGCGCTCACCCGGTTCGCGGGCGAGGACACCGAACTCGCGCCGGACGTCCTGCTGACCGCCTCCTCAGGAGCCGATCTGCCGGAGCCGCTGCGTGCCCTGGTGGCGCTCCGCGGCGGCCCGTCCCAGCGGCACCGGGAACCCGGCGGCGTGGCGGACGACGCCTACGGCACCTGCGCCCACGCCCTCGACCGGGCCGAGGAGGCACTCGACGGACTGCAGGGCGTGCCCGGGCTGCTGCGGCCCACCCGGAGGGTGGCGTTCGAGGCGGACGTCGACCAGGCGCGCGAGGCGCTCGACGAGTACCGGGACCTCGTCGCCACGGCCCTGCGCGGCGGCGGTGGCACGGGTCCGTCCCCCGCCGAGTCGGCCGCCCGGCTCGCGGCCCTGGGACTGCGCGTACCGTCGGCCGAGGGCATGGGCGAGCGGATCGGCGAGGGCCTGAAGGAGTTCGCCGGGAAGCTGCTGGGCCAGGGGCTGCCCATGCGGGCGGTCGCGCAGCGCTTCACCGGCCTGGCCGGGCGGGTGGAGCCGGTACCGGGTTCGGCGCTGCTGCCGAAGCTCGCCGCCCACTCGGCCGAGACCGTGGCCCGGCAGACCGGCGCGGAGGGCACCGCGGTGCCCGGCTTCCCGCCGGCTGTCGCCGCGGCGGCTCTGGCGGGGCTGTTCGGCGCGCTGTGGCGGGGGCCGTACCTCGTCCTGGCCCTCGTCGTCCCCCTGCTGTTCGTCGGCATGGCGGCGCTCGGGGCGGCCCGGCTGCGCGGTACCGGACGCCCCGGCCGCTGGGCCGTTGGCCCCCGCATCGCGGCGTTCGCCGGGGCCGTGGTGGGGGCGGGCGTGGCCTACGCGACCGAACCCCCCGTCCTGCTGAGCGCGTTCGCACTGGTGGCCGGTTTCGTCGGCGCCTGGGAGACGGCGCGCCGTCTCTGGCGTGCGGCAGCGGCCGCCTGGGCACCCGGCCGTACGACGGCCGTACTGCGGCGGCACCTGGACGGGCTCGACGCCCTGCTGGCCGAGGCCGTTCGCGAGCACTGGGCCGTCGAGGAGCGCCTGTACTGCGCCGACGCCGCCCGGTCCGTCGCAGGCATGCTGCGGGCGACGGCGGCCGCGGCTGAGGCCGAGGCGGTGCCCGAGCCGGACCGGCTCTCGGCGTCCGACGCCTTCGCCGGGCCGCGCTCGGGCGCGCCCGCCGAGGACGACTGGCTCGACGGCCCTTCCGCACTGGAGCCGGACGACGCGGCTGCCGCCTCCGAGGAGGGCGAGGGCGACTGGGCGAGCGTGTACGCCTGGCAGGACGGGCCCTCGTGGGACGAACCCGCCGGGCAGGAGGAGCGGGAGAAGGAGACGGGGGAGACCCCGGGGAGGAACCCCGCCGCCCCTTGGGAGGAGCGCACCAAGGGGGTGCCGCGCTGGCTCGAGCGGGAGACCGGCGAAGGCGGACCGGAGCTGGTCGCCACCCTGGCCGCGGATCTGACGGACGCGGCCCTGGAGGCGATGAAGCCGTACTGGGGTGCCGTGGAACGCGGCCAGGCCGGCGCCCTCGCCGTGCGGCGCACCGAGGAACGGGTCCACGAGCTGCTGTCGATGGCCCGCCGTCATCTCCAGCTCAACGGCGTGCTGGCCCCGCCCCCCTTCGCCGCCGCCCGCCGTGTCCGCGCCACCTCGGCGAACCTGCTCGGCACCGACCCCTACCGGCCGGCCGAACTGGTCGGCACGGAGGCCGACCGGCAGGCCGTGGTGCAGCTGTCCACCCCCGAACAGGGCTCGCTGCTCAGCCGCGACCCGGCGGCCGCGGTGTGGATCAGATTCGCGCCGAGGGCCATCCGCGACGAGGTCGAGAAGGCCTGGCAGTCGAACGGTTCGGCCCAGCCGGAGGAGGTCCTGTGGACATCCTCCGGACGCTACGCCGGCCTGGTCCGGCTCACCCCGCTGCGCATGGGCGTGGTCGACACCGTCCGGTCCCGCTACGGCTCCGGACCCGACGACGAACAGGAACCGTACGGCCGCAGGAACCCGGACGGCCCGAGGAACCCGTACGAGCGTGCGGACTCGTACGACGGGCCGAGGAACCTCTACGACCGGCCCGACTCGTACGAGCGCAGGGGCTCGGACGCGGGGCCGGGTCCGTACGACCGTGGGGACTCGTACGACCGCGGGGGCTCGGACGCCGGGTCCGGCCCGTACGACGGGCGGCGCTCGTACGAAGGGACCGACTCCTATGACGGGACCGGCTCCCATGGCGGGACCGAGTCCTATGGCGGGACCGAGTCTTACGGCGGGACAGAGTCCTACGGGGGGACCGAGTCCTACGACCGGCCGGGTTCCTATGACGGGCCGGATCCGGACAGCCGGCCGGACGCGGACCGCCGAGGGAACGGTGACCTCTGGTGAGCAGCACTCCGCGCACCGGCCGCGTGCACCCGGACGGCTCCGCGCACACGTACGAAGGAGAGGACCGTCGGTGACCAGTTCCGTGCATCCCCCTCGGCCCGGACCGGGCGGCACCTCCCCGGACAAGCTCGCGTTCACCGCGCCCTCGGG
The DNA here is from genome assembly GCF_055657175.1 of Streptomyces sp. NPDC107581. NCBI lineage: Bacteria > Bacillati > Actinomycetota > Actinomycetes > Kitasatosporales > Streptomycetaceae > Streptomyces > Streptomyces sp. NPDC107581. The sequence goes on along the minus strand of NZ_JBVKBH010000021.1, from coordinate 66,514 downwards.
CCGGCGCCGTGTCACCCCGGCCCGCTTCGGCCGCGAGTTCCGCCGCGACCGGCTGCTGCCCCAGCTGATCCGCAACTGCGTGCTCGACGACGACACGGAGCAATGCGTACAGGTACGCCTGAGCGCCACCGACGCGGCCAACCCCGCCGCGCGCGCCCTCCTCGACACCGAGGCGGGCACCGCCCTGCAGCTGCACCGCGCGCTCGGCGACACGGAGTACGCGGCGCTCTTCCCGAGGATCATCGGCTACGAGCTGGACACGGCCGAGCCGTTCCTGCTGTACGCCGCACCGCGCGGCGCCGCCGCCGCGCGGACCCATGTGATGGCCGCGACCGACCAGCAGCGTTTCACCCGGGACCTGATGCTGGCCCTGTGCCTGCTCGACGGCCAGGGCCTGGTGCCGCGCGGCGTCTCGCCCGCCACCGTGCTCTGGGACGGCGCCAGGGTCCAGCTGTGGGGGCTGGAGGCGGTGGCCAGGACCGGCGGGCCCCGGAGCCCCTGGGGCCGCCAGCCCTTCTGCTCGCCCGAACAGCGCCAGGGCGTGGGGCGCACCGACTCGCGGGACGCGGTGTGGAGCGCCGCCCAGGTGCTCTACCGGCTGGTGACCGGCCGGCCCGGCCCCGCCGACCGGGCCCCCGCCGACCTCGCCGAACACCGGGTGCTCGACCAGACCTTGCGGCACGCCTTCGCCCCGCGGGCCGCCGACCGGCCGACACCCGCGCAGGTGCTCGAACTCGTGGCACCGGGAGCGGCCCGCCACGTCCGGCTCACCCTGCCCGCCGACGAGATGCGCCCGCACCGGGAGGCCTTCGAGGAGTCGCTGCGCCTGAAACGGCAGGCCCCTGTCGCCCGTTCCGAGGACCGGGCCGGGGCGACGGCCGGGCGCGGAAGCGGCGAAGTGCTCTGCCCCTACTGCCTGGAGACCATCCAGCTCGACCTCACGAAACTCTTCGTCACCGACAGCAGGATGCAGTACAAGCCGCTGGACCTGACCGGCATCAAGAACCCGGACCGGCGGCACGACGTCATGCGCGGCGCCGTCCAGAAGTGCACGGCGGACACGGACTTCCCCGAACACTTCATCCCGGTTCCCTACCTGATGTACGGCCGCCCGCTGACCGTCGCCCTGGTCGGCCAGTCCTCCACCGGCAAGAGCCATCTGCTCACCCAGCTGATCGCGGCCATCACCGACGGCGGCCTGGAGCCGTTCGGCCTGAAGTGGCAGTCCGTCAATCCGGAGCAGCACGCCCGGTTCGTACGGGAACGGGTACAGCCGCTGCGCAGCGGCAGGGTGCTGGACCACACGGCCGCCCTCGGTCTGGACGACTTCGCGCGCTTCGTGGAGTCGCTCCTGATCACCGACGCCCGCGGGCAGGTGCGCCCGGTCGCCTTCTTCGACCTCGGCGGCGAGGACCTCGTACGGACCGACGCGGCGCTGCGGTTCCTGCTCGGGGTCGACGCCCTGATCTTCGTCGTCGACCCGGCGCTCGCCCTGCCCCTGCCCCAGCTCGAACACGTCAGGGAACGCTGGGGGGTGGAGGTGAACCGGGACGGCGACCTCGCGTTCGGCACCGTCCTGGACCGGCTGCGCAAGAACGGCCCGTACCTGGACGTGCCGGCCGCGATGGTGCTCGGCAAGGCGGACCTGCTGCGGTTCCAACCGCCCGTCGACCGGTGGCTGGGCCGGCCGCGGACCACCGCGCTCGACCCCGCGCTGATGCACGAGGAGAGCCGGGACGTCTACGGACTGCTGCGCCGGCACGCCGGGCAGGCGTGGCTGCGCCCCTTCGACGCGATCCGCCGGTGCACCCTGCACATCGCGTCCGCGACCGGCGGTCAGGAGGCTCATGGACGCTATCCGGCGGGCGCGGGGCCCCGGCGGGTGCTGGAACCGCTGCTGGCCCTGCTGGCGATGCACGGGCTGATCGACGTACCGGGCGGCGCCGAGGCGTTCGCCGTGGGAGAGGCGCCCGTCATCGAGGCGGTGCCCTGGGCGGACGCCACGGACGCCGCGGATGCCGTCGGCGCAGAGGGCACAGAGGACGCAGAGGGATCCGGGGGAGAGGAACTTCAGTGAACGGCTTCGAGGACCGTGACTCGGTGCACCAGGTCGTCTTCCGCTGGGACGGCAACCGCGGCCGTCAGGGCACCGGCATGAACGCCGTCGCCCACTCCTGTTCGGCCGGGCGCGCCGAGGAACTGGGCCGGGAACTCGGCCCGTTGCTCTGGGTGTCCGGCGCGGCGGCGGCACGACCCAGCGTGGTGCGCACCCTGTCCCGCGACGGCGACGTCATGCTCGTACAGCGCTGGCCGACCAAGGACCGGGGCGGCCGGCCGAGCACGGTCAGCCATGTCCTCCTCGGCTCCCCCGCGATCCTGAAGACGCGTCAGTGCCTCGGTCTCGCGTACGGGGGCTGGGGCAGCCCGGAGAAGGCCGAGCAGGCCTCCGGGACAGAGCCCGAGATCCGCTGCGAGCAACTCCACGACGCGGCCCGGCGCCGGCTGCAGGAGATGCAGGACAAGCTGCCCACCGTCAAGAATGCGCTGACCATGGTCACCGCGGAGTTGCTGCGCGACCCGACGCAGCGGGTGTCGCTGCTCGTGGAGGAGCAGTCGACGCCCGGCTGGCCGGACCGGGGCGGGGTACCGCTGGTCTATCTAGGGCTGTTCCTCCTCTTCGGGGACTGGCTGGGCCAGGAGTGGACGTTCGCCACCTACGACACGGCGGACACCCACGCGCTGCGGCTGATGGCCGTCCCCCGCTGGGAGCCCGACACGGGCGGGTCCGGCCCGCTGGCCCGGGTCGAGGACCGTCCGCCGGCCCGCCCCCGGTTCGAACACCACGCGGCGGGCCGGCTGGTGAAGTACCTCCTCGCCCACCGGGAGGAGGCCGCCGGCGTGCCGCACCTGAGGGAGGGGGAGCTCGCCGACGGCGCGTCGCTCGACTGGGAGCGACGGCGTGCCCGGCTGCAGTACGTCCTCGACGCGGACCGCACGACCGGCCGGCGGAGCGCGGCGACCGCGCCCCGCCCGGCGCAGCCGGGTCCGGCCCTGGACCGGGACCAGGACTTCGCGTGGGATCGCGGCCAGGAGCCGCGCCGGGAGGGGCGGGAGGAGCGGCCCCGCGATCCCGAGCGGGAACGGGACGGGGCGTGGGGAAGAGACCGGGGTCCGGAGAAGGACGCGGGGCGGGACGGGGGCCGCGACGGGGGCTGGGACCGGGACGGGGGCCGGGTACGGGACGAGGTATGGGATCGGGACGGGAGCGGGCTGCGGGAGGACGCGGGACGGGATCGGGACGCACGCGGGCAGCGGGACGAGGGACGGGAGAGGAACGGACACGGGGAGCGGCCCCGGGAGCAGGATCAGCAGCAGGAGCAGCAGCAGGCGCGGGCCACGGTCGGCTCCGAGCTCCGTCCGGAGACCGCTGCCGCACCGTCCGCAAGGCCCGCGCAACCGCCTGCGCAACCGACCGCCCCACCCCCGGCGGAAGGGCCCGTGCACGGAACCGCGTCCGGTTCGCCGCACGGGACCGCGTCCGGGACCACGCACGGGACGGCGTACGGGAGCACCCAGGGGACCGCATCCGGTTCCGCGCACGGAACCACGTACGGAACGACCCAGGGGACCACGCACGGAACGACCCAGGGGACCGCGTACGAACCCCCCTTCGAACCCCGGTACGAACCGGCGTACGACCCCAGGTCCCATGGGCCACAGGGGCCCGCACCCGACAGCGGCTTTGCGGCCGCCGGCCCGAGCGTCCCGCCCGCCCGGGCCCCGTACGCGCTCCAACGGGACCTGCGCGAGCACCGGCGCGCGGACATCGGACGGCGCGGCCTGCTGGTGACGCAGCTGACCGAGCAGCCCGACGAGTTCCTTCTCGGCGAGCTGCGCTCCGGCCAACTGCCGCAGGACTCCCTGGACCTGGTACTGAACGAACTGGGGAGGTCCCGCCGCACCGAGGCGCGCGATCTCGAGATGCGGCACGCACTGTGCGCGGAAGTACTCGGCAACGACCTGTACTTCACGCCGCAGCGAGCGGGCGCGGAGCAGTCGTCGAGGGCCGCCATGGCCGACCGGGCGGCCGCGCTCTTCCACTGGGCGGTGGCCCCGCTGGCCCGCGACGAACGCTATCTGAGCGAACTGCTGGAACTGCAGTACCGGATGAGCCGGGACCGCCACCCCACCACGGGCAACTGGCTCTGGCAGACCATCGTCGAACCGCCGAACGGCAAGGTCCCCGATCTGCCGCCCACCCTGTGGCGCCAGATCCTGGAGGACGCGATCAGCCGGAGCAACACGCCGCCCACCCTTCCGCCGCCGCCCGTCAGCGCTCCGCCGCCCACGGCCCGGTCCGCCGTCCCGGCGGCCCCGGAGTCCTCGGCCCACGCCGTGGAACAGCCCTCCGTCATGGACTGGATCGGCGACCAGTCGTACAACGTGGGCTGCTGGGTCGGGGCGGCCGCCCTGCTGATCGTCGCGCTCGTCACCGTCCTGATCCTGGTGGCCTCCTCGTGAGGAGGGACGAAAATGCGTGGCGCCCCCGCGGCGTGACCTTCTAAGGTGGGGAGCACAACAGGCGGTGGCCGATGGCCGCCGCCGTCGGCCGAGTGAGGAACAGGAGGTGTGACCGATGGCTGTCACTGTGCTGGGCGCTGCCCTCATCCAGGAACTCCTCAAGTCCACCTCCGTGGCCACCGGCTGACCGATCCGCGCCGACTGCGCACGCCGGGGCCACCCTTGTGAAGGGTCTCCCTTGACTTCCTCCTCCGAGTTCTCCGCGCTGGCTCCCTATGGCTGGGACGAGGCGTGGGCCGATGTGTTCACCCCGTACGAAGCCGAAGGGCTGTTGCCCGGGCGGGTGATCCGGGTCGACCGCGGGCAGTGCGACGTGGTCACCGCCGGCGGGGTGCTGCGGGCCGACACGGCCTTCGTCACCCCGCACGACCCGATGCGGGTCGTGTGCACGGGCGACTGGGTCGCCGTCGACCCGGGCGGCAACCCCCGTTATGTGCGCACGTGTCTGCTGCGTCGTACCGCCTTCGTACGCTCCACTTCCTCCAAGCGGTCCGAGGGGCAGATCCTCGCCGCCAACGTCGACCACGCCGTGGTCGCCGTCTCGCTCGCCGTGGAACTCGACCTCGGCCGCGTCGAACGGTTCCTGGCCCTGGCCTGGGAATCCGGCGCGCAGCCCGTGGTCGTGCTCACCAAGGCCGACCTCGTGCCGGACCCGGTGACGCTCGCCCACCTCGTCGAGGACGTCGAGACGGCCGCGCCCGGCGTGCCCGTGCTCACCGTCAGCGCCCTGCACGGCGACGGTCTCGATGTGCTCGTCGCCCTCGTCGGCTCCGGTACGTCCGTGCTGCTCGGCCAGTCCGGCGCGGGCAAGTCCACCCTCGCCAACGCCCTCGTCGGCGAGAACGTCATGGACGTACAGGCCGCGCGGGACGTGGACGGCAAGGGCCGGCACACCACGACCACCCGCAACCTGCTGCCGCTGCCCTCCGGGGGCGTGCTCATCGACACCCCCGGGCTGCGGGGTGTCGGACTGTTCGACGCCGAGACCGGGGTCGGGCAGGTGTTCTCCGAGATCGAGGACCTGGCCGGGCAGTGCCGCTTCCACGACTGCGCACACGAGAGCGAGCCCGGCTGCGCGGTCCGCTCCGCGGTGGACAGCGGAGAGCTTCCGGCCCGGCGACTGGAGAGCTACCGCAAGCTGATGCGGGAGAACCAGTGGATCGTCGCCAAGACGGATGCCCGCCTCCGGTCCGAACTCAAGAGGGACTGGAAGCGGAGGGGGGCGGAAGGAAAGGCGGCGATGGAGGCCAAGCGGGGCCGCTGGGGGTAATCCCCACGGGTCCGGCGGCACACCCCTGCGCCTCGAAGGGCCGGGTTCCGCCTCGGCCGGGCCGGGTCCTGCCTCGAAGGGCCGGGTCTCGCCTGAACCGGGCCGGGGCCCGCCTCGACCGGGCTGGGACCCGGCCCGGTCGGCGCGTAAAGTCGGAGCGCGTCCATTTCGTCAGCTGATGCTAGAAATAGACCATGCAGAGGCGTTTCGGCCTGTTCCCGGTGCGGGCCGCGTCCGCGCCCGCCGAGGCCTCCCCGGCCGCAGAGGGCCGCCGCCTCCCGCCGGGCCTGCGCAGCGTCGCGGGACAGGTGTTCGTCCTGCAGCTGGTCATCCTGGTCCTGTTCGGCGCTGCGGCCGTGACCGCGCTGGTCCTGCAGGCCCAGCAGGCGAGCGTTGCCGAGGCCCGGACACGCTCCCTCGTCGGCGCCGAGTCCTTCGCGAACGCCCCGGGCACGCTCGCCGCGATGCGCTCCGCCCACCCCAGCGCGCTGCTCCAGCCCCGGGCCGAGGCGGCCCGCAAGACGTCGGGGGTCGACTACATCGTCGCGTTCAGCCCGGCCGGCTACCGCTGGACGCACCCCGACCCGCACCTGATCGGCAAGCACGTCGCCGGCACCTACACCCAGGGCCTCGCCGGGCATCCGTACACCTCCACGTTCCGCACGCCCGTGGGCCAGGCCGTGGACTCGACCGTCCCGGTCCTCGATACCCACGGCAAGGTCGCCGGACTGGTGTCGGTCGGCATCACGGTCCGCAGCGTGAACGCGCGCGCGATGCGGGAACTGCCGCTCCTGCTGGGCGCCGGCGCCGGTGCCCTGGTGCTCGCGACGGCCGGATCGGCGCTGGTGAGCCGCCGGCTGCGACGCCAGACCCGAGGCCTGGAACCGGCCGAGCTGCGGCGGATGTACGACCACCACGACGCCGTGCTGCACGCCACCCGGGAGGGCGTGCTCATCCTCGACGACGACGGCAGGCTGCTGCTCGCCAACGACGAGGCACGGCGCCTGCTCGGCCTGCCCGAGGACCCGCACGGGTGGCACGTCACCGGTCTCGGACTCGGGTCGGGCCTCATCGGGCTGCTGTCCGACGGACGGCCCGTCACGGACGAGGTGTGCGAGGCCGGCGAGCGGCTGCTGGCGGTGAGCGTACGGCCGACCGCCCCTTACGGCGGCCCGCCCGGCAGCGTCGTGACGCTGCGGGACACGACCGAGCTGCGGGCCGTCGCCGGCAAGGCCGCGGTGGCGGAGCACCGACTGCGCCTGCTGTACGACGCCATGACCAGGATCGGCACCACCCTCGACGTGGCACGGACGGCGGAGGAGCTCACCCGGTTCACGGTCCCCCGGTTCGCCGACTACGCCAGCGTCGACCTGGTCGACTCGATCCAGCGGGGCGGAGAGCCGAGGGGCACGATGATGCGCCGCACCGCCCTCACCGGCATCCACGAGGACCATCCGCTGTACCCGGTCGGCACCCTCACCGACTTCGGCTCCGAGACCCCGCAGGCGATCGGCTTCGGAACCGGCTCGCCGGTGCTCGAAGCCGACATGCCCGCCCTGACCGGATGGCAGGAGCAGGATCCCGTCAACGCGCGCAGGATCATCGCCCACGGCATCCACTCGATGATGGTGATCCCGCTGCGCGCCCGCGGAATCCTCATGGGCGTGGCCAGCTTCTGGCGCTCCGAGCGGCCCGATTCCTTCGAGCAGGAGGACGTGGCGGTCGCCGAGGAGCTGGTGGCACGGTCCGCGGTCGCCATCGACAACGCCCGCCGCTACGCCCGCGAGCACACCACGGCCGTCACCCTGCAGCGCAGCCTGCTGCCGCGCCGCATGCCCGAGCAGTCCGCCCTGGACGTGGGCCACCGCTATCTGCCCGCGCAGGCCGGGGTGGGCGGGGACTGGTTCGACGTCATCCCGCTGCCGGGAGCACGGGTGGCGCTGGTCGTCGGCGACGTGGTCGGACACGGGCTGCACGCGGCGGCCACCATGGGCCGGCTGCGCACCGCCGTGCTCAACTTCTCCGCCCTCGACATGAGCCCCGACGAACTGCTGGCGCACCTGGACGAGCTGGTCAGCCGGATCGACAGCGACGAGCCGAGCGAGGCGGTCGCGGGCATCGCCGGAGCCACCTGCCTGTACGCCGTCTACGACCCCGTCGCCGGCCGGGCCACCGTCGCCCGGGCCGGGCACCCCGGCCCGGCCCTCGTACTGCCCGACGGCACCGCCTCCTTCCCCGACGTGCCGGTCTCCCCGCCGCTCGGCCTGGGCGACGGCATGCCGGTGGAGGTGCGCGAGCTGACCCTCCCGGAAGGATCGTGGCTGGTGCTGTACACCGACGGGCTGGTCGAGGACCGCGGCCGGGACATCGACACCGGCCTGGCGCAGCTGCGGGCCGCACTGAGCGGCACGGTGGAGCGCAGCCCGGAGGAGGTCTGCGAGGACGTCCTCGACGCGGTGCTGCCGGTCCGGCCGAGCGACGACGTCGCCCTGCTGGTGGCCCGTACCCGGCTGCTGGACCGCGACCGGATCGCCGAGTGGGACGTGGCCGCCGACCCGGCGGCCGTGGCCCCGGTCCGCTCCGCGTGCGCCCGCACCCTGGACGCCTGGGGGCTCTCGGACCTCGGATACACCACCGAGCTGATCCTCAGCGAGCTGATCACCAACGCGATCCGCTACGGCTCCCCGCCCGTCCGGGTCCGGCTGCTGTACGACCGCCACCTGATCTGCGAGGTCTCCGACGGCAGCAGCACCGCTCCGCATCTGCGGCGCGCGGCGGACACCGACGAGGGCGGCCGCGGTCTGTTCCTGGTCGCCCGGCTCACCGCACGCTGGGGCACGCGCTACACGGCCCGCGGCAAGGTGATCTGGGCGGAGCAGTCCCTGCACGCGGGCCGCCGGGAGCCGCCCGCCGAGTCGGCCGAAGACCTCCTGGACCAGTGGGGCGACGACCAGTGGGACGATGCCGACCTCCCGTGACGGCGGACGGCCCCGGCGCAGCTGCACGTCCGATTTCCGCCAGCCGGCCCCGCCGCGGCGTTCCACACTGGAAGGCGTGATGGACGAGGACACCAGGTACGAAGCGGTGCGCAGCCGGGACGGACGGTTCGACGGGGCGTTCTTCTTCGCCGTCGAGACGACCGGCATCTACTGCCGTCCCAGCTGCCCCGCGGTCACCCCGAAGCGGCGGAACGTGCGGTTCTTCCCGACCGCCGCCGCCGCGCAGGGTTCCGGCTTCCGCGCCTGCCGGCGGTGCCGGCCGGACGCCGTGCCGGGCTCCGCCGAGTGGAACGTCCGTGCGGACGCCGTCGGGCGGGCCGTGCGCCTCATCGCCGACGGTGTCGTGGACCGCGAGGGTGTCGCGGGCCTCGCCTCCCGGCTCGGCTACAGCGCCCGTCAGGTGCAGCGGCAGCTCACCGCCGAACTCGGCGCCGGACCCGTGGCGCTCGCCCGGGCCCAGCGCGCGCACACCGCGCGGGTGCTGCTGCAGACCACCGACCTGCCGGTCACCGAGATCGCGTTCGCGGCCGGGTTCGCCAGCGTGCGGCAGTTCAACGACACGATCCGCGAGGTGTACGACGCGACGCCGACCGGCGTACGGGCCGCCGCGCCCCGGGGCAGGGGAGCCCGCCGGGCCACCCCGGGCGCCGGCATCCCGCTCCGGCTCGCCCATCGCGGGCCCTACCAGGCCGCCGCCGTCTTCGACCAGCTGGCCCGGGAGGCCGTGCCCGGCGTCGAGGAGGTGAGCGGCGCCCCGGGCGGCCGTACCTACCGGCGCACCCTGCGGCTGCCGTACGGCACCGCGATCGTCGCCGTCCAGGAACGCACCCGGGCGCCGAAGGCGGGCGTCGGCACCCATCCGGGCGGCTGGCTCGACGCCCGGCTGCACCTGACCGACCCGCGGGACCTGACCACGGCCGTGCAGCGGCTGCGACGGCTGTTCGACCTCGACGCCGACCCGTACGCGGTGGACGAACGGCTCGGCGCCGATCCGCGGCTCGCCCCGCTGGTCGCCGCCCGGCCCGGCCTGCGCTCGCCCGGCGCCGTCGACCCGCTGGAGCCCGCCGTACGAGCGCTGGTGGGGGTGGCAGGAGCGGAGGCTCTGGTCCGCCGGTACGGCAAGGCGCTCGACGCCCCCTGCGGCAGCCTCACGCACCTGTTCCCGGAGCCGGCCGCCCTCGCCGAGGCCGTGTCCGAGCCCGTGTCCGAGCCCGTGTTCGGGCCCGCGGCTGAGTGCGTGTCCGGGGCCGCGGCTGCGGCCGAGCGTGCATCCGAAGCCATGTTCGAACCCGTGTCCGGGCCCACGTCCCGGCCCCATCCCGCATCCGCATCCGCATCCGCATCCGCATCCGCGTCCGTGCCCGGTGCCACGCTGGGCGCGCTCGCCGCCGCCCTCGCCGACGGGACCCTGCACCTGGACCCGGGCGCCGACCGGGACGAGGCGCAGCAGGCGCTGCTCGCCCTGCCCGGTATGGACCCGGCCGTCGTCGCCGTCCTCCGTGTCCGCGCCCTCGGCGATCCCGACGTGGCCCCACCCGGCGCGGACGTGCCGGACGCCTGGCGGCCCTGGCGGTCGTACGCCATCCAGCATCTGCGTGCCGATGAGGAGTTGACCGACTGATGGAGACGATCTACTGGACGGGTGTGGACGCCCCGCTCGGCCGGCTTCTGCTCACCGCCGACCCGGACGGCGTCCTCACCTCGCTGTCCGTGCCCGGACAGAAGGGCGGGCGGGTCGTCCAGGACGGCTGGCGGCACGATCCCGGGCCCTTCCGTGCGGCCGAGGAACAGCTCGCGGCCTACTTCGCCGGTGAACTCAAGGACTTCCGGCTGCCGTTGCGCACCCACGGCACCGACTTCCGGGAACGCGTGTGGGCCGCGCTGGACTCGGTTCCGTACGGCGCCACCGCCACCTACGGCGAGATCGCCGCGCGGATCGGCGCGGCGCGCGCCGCCGTCCGGGCCGTCGGCGGGGCGATCGGCGCCAACCCGCTGCTCATCGTCCGCCCGTGCCACCGGGTCATCGGGGCCGGCGGCTCGCTGACCGGATACGCGGGCGGACTCGACCGGAAGGTGTGGCTGCTGACCCTGGAGGGCGCGCTCCCGGGCCAGGCGTGCTGATGTGCCGGCCCTGCCGGCCCTTTGCGGAGAGCCCGGACGGGTGAGACGGGGGAGGGGCTTTACCGGCCCCAGTGCCAGGCGGGGCTCTGCCGGCCTATGTGCCGGCCGGGGCTCTGCCGGCCCCTGTGCTGCGGCGGAGAGGGCAGGATTCGAACCTGCGTGGACTCCGTAGGAGTCCGACCCCGAGACATGCTCGCCGGTCCCCGATCAACCACTCCGGGCACCTCTCCTCGCGTCCGGCCCCGCGGTCGTCTCCCGCGCCGCCGTTCACGTGGAACACCGTGCCAGTCCCCGCTGACGTGAGCCTGACATGCCGTCGCCCCGCGAAGCGAGCACTGGCCGCACCCGACCGCCCCCGGAGGGGCACGCACCAGCCGTCCTCGGACGCGCCGGGGACGCGCCGAGGAAGCGACGGGGAAGCGCCGGGGACGCGCCGGGGAAGCGCGCACCAGTCGCCCGCGACCGCACCGGAGACGTGCGTACCGGTCGCCTCCGGCCGCACCGGAGACGCGCGCACCGGCCGTCTCCGGACGCACCGGCCGCCCCCGAGGCACCGGTCGTCTCACCGTTCCCTCCGGTCAGCCGGCCTCGGGCGGACGGCCTAGGCCGAGTGGGTGGACCGCGGTTGATGTTCCGGCACTGTGCCCCCGCCGTGTGGGACGGTCGCCTGCGACGGGCGACGGAAGGGCGGGTATGGGCAAGGTCGGACGGGTCCTCGTAGCGCTCTCGGCGGCGCTGCTCCCGGGTACGACGGCGACGGCCGTCGCCGAACCCGCACCGCCGCCGTGGACCGGCAGCTGGGAGACGGCCCCTTCGGGCACCACCCCCGCGCTCCCCGGTGCCGCCATCCGCAACGTCGTCCACCTCAGCGTCGGCGGCAGCGCCGTGCGGATCCGGCTCAGCAATCGGTTCGGCACCGCCCCGCTGCAACTCGGCGCGGTCACGGTCGCGCTGCGCCGGGCCGGCGGGCCGGACGCCGTGCCCGGCACCCTGCACACCGCCACTTTCCACGGCGCCCCGACGGTCACCGTCCCGGCGGGACAGGACCTGCTCACCGACCCGGTCCCGCTGTCCGCACCGGCCGCCGCCGATCTGCTGGTCACCGTCCTCACCCCGGTCGACAGCGGCCCGGCCACCTACCACCGCACCGCCCTGCAGACCAGCTATGTCGCCCCCGCCGGCCACGCGGCCGACGAGGACGGCTCCGCGTACACCACGTCCATCGGCTCCTGGTACTACGTCACCGGCGTCGACGTCCTCGGCTCCGCGGCCGGCAGCGTGGTCGCCTTCGGCGACTCCCTCACCGACGGCACCGGATCCACCTCCGACACCAACCGCCGCTGGCCCGACCGGCTCGCCCAGCGCCTGAGCGCCGACCGGCTCGGCGTCCTCAACGCCGGCATCGCCGGCAACCGGCTGCTGCGCGACGGCACCGGACCGAGCGCCCTGGCCCGCCTGGACGCCGACGCGCTGGACCGTGCCGGGGTGCGGGTCCTGGTCGTGCTGGAGGGCATCAACGACATCAAGGGCAGCCCCGAGGCGACCGACCCCGCCGCCTTCGCCACCGCGTACCGCACCCTCGTCGCCCGCGCCCACGCGCGCGGGATCCGGGTCGTCGGGGTCACCCTCACCCCGTACGGGGGTTTCTCCGGGTACACCGCGGCCCGCGAGGCGGTACGGCAGCAGGTCAACGCGTTCATCCGCACCGGCGGAGCCTTCGACGCGGTCGCCGACGCCGACGCGGTCGTCCGCGACCCGGCCGCCCCCGAGCGCATCCTGCCCGGTTACGACCCCGGCGACCATCTGCACTTCAACGACGCGGGCATGCGCGCGGTCGCCGACGCCGTGGCCGCCGTCCTGGTCCGGGAGCCGGCCGGAGCCGCCCGCCTCGCGCCGGCCGCCCGCTGAGCGCGCGGGGCACCTCCGCGTACCTCCGCGCATTGGCCGCGTACCGCCGCGCACGGCCGCGTACCGCCGCGTACCGCCTGCACCGGCTGCGTAGCTGGGTAGCGCCGCGTACCGTCCGCGTTCCGCCTGCACCGGCTGCGTAGCGCCGCGTACCGCCGTGCACCGGCCGCGTGCTGTGTACCGCCGCGTTCCGCCTGCACCTGCTGCGCGGCTGTGTACCGCCCGTACCGCTGTGCACCGGCCGCGTTCCGCCTGCACCGGCCGCGCAGCTGTGTCGCGCCGCGTACGGCCGCGCAGCCGTGCACTGCCGCCCCCCGCCGGGTTCCCCCGCCGGGCTCCTCCGCCGGACCGTCAGCCCCATACCACCGCGCCCAGCCACGCCCCCGCGATCAGCAGGCAGGCGAACAGCTCGGCGAGCACGCTGGAGCCGCCCGAGCGCATTGTGGTGCGCAGCGCGGCCATCGCCTCGCCGTGGCCGCCGAGCCGCAGCCGCTCGTGCAGGTAGATGCCGGCCATGAAGCCCGGCAGGGCGCCCAGCACCGGGATCAGCAAGAAGCCCAGGAACGCGCCCACACCGGCGTACACCCCCATGCCGGGCGTCGCGCCGCTCGCCCGCAGCCGGCGCGGCGGCAGCATCCAGCGCACCACCAGGGAGAGCAGCAGCACCCCGGTCGACCCGACCAGGACGCCCCAGGCCACCGGCTGCGGGTCCTGCAGCGCCCACCACAGGACCGCGGCCCACACCAGCCACGACCCCGGCACGCCGGGCACCAGCACTCCGCACAGGCCGAACACCAGTACCACGCCGACCAGCAGGAGTTCCCACGCTCCCATCTGCCCAGAGTGCCGGAGGACCGAAGAAATCGCAGGTCAGCGGGATCCCTCGCGGGACACCCAGCCCCGCTCGTAGGCATGCCAGCCCAGCTGCAGCCGGGTCGTCACCCCGGTCAGCTCCATCAGCCGCTTCACCCGGCGCTGCACGGTCCGCAGCCCCAGGTCGAGCTGCTTGGCCACGCTCGCGTCGGTCAGCCCGGCCAGCAGCAGTGACAACACCTCCAGGTCGGTGGCGTCCGGGCCGTCGGGCCGCTGCTCGGCCACGCCCGTGGGGCCCAGCCTGAGCGGCAGCGCCGCACGCCACACCGACTCGAACAGCCCGGCCAGCAGCTCCAGCAGTCCGCTCGCGTGCACCACCAGCGCGGCCGGTCCGGCCGTCCGCGAGGTGAGCGGCACCATGGCCAGGGACCGATCGGCGACCACCAGTTTCGTCGGTACCCGGTCCACCACCCGCACCTGCTCGTCCCGGCCGAGCGCCGCCGTCAGCTCGGTGAGCCCGTGCGGCAGGTCCAGCACCGACCGCTCCACCACCACCCGGTAGCGGACGCCGCGCCCGGCCGCCTGCTCCTCGGCGTCGTTCTCCGTTCCGGAGACCACCACCGGATTGCCGGTGACCAGCGCGCACACCTCCTCGGTGGCGCCCAGCTGGAGCTGGAGGAAGCGCTGCGCGACCGCCGAGGCGCCGGTCACCACCTCCACGAGGTCGTGCACCTCCGGCTCGCCGGCCGCCGCCCGGTACTCCTCGGCCAGCAGTGCCGCCGCCAGTTCGGCCTTCTCCAGCTCGTGCCGCTGCTGGGTGAGCAGAGCGCCGAGCGCCACCCCGGGCGGGGCGGCCACCCAGCGGCCCGGACGGGCCGGGGACTGGGCCGCCAGGCCCTGCCGCTCCAGCCGGCGCAGCGCGCGTTCGGTGTCCGGCTCGGACAGCGACAGACGCCGGGCCAGATCGGCCACCTCCGCGGCGCCCACGGACACCAGCGCCCGGTACGCCGACTCGTGCGTCTCGTCCAGGCCTATCGCTGCCAGCATCGACCCACGTCCCTCCCCTGAGAACCAGCCGGCCGCGCGAGGCGCCCTGGCGGAAAACGGCCACGGCGCAAACCCGCCGCCGTACATCATCGTCGTACCTGCCGTGGCTCTGCCAAGGTGGCAGCACCCGAAGACCGCGGCCGTGCTCACGGCTCACAGCCGCGTCCCAGGAAACCAAGCCACTATCAGGCCAATCGGCCGGCGTCCCGGCGGCTCCGGCCGTACGGGTCGGTGACCCGGCCCCGCACGTGCGCGGTCGCGCGCGAAGGGGATGCGGGGCCGGGTCACTCAGGATGGCGCCGGGCGGTCCTCCCGTGGGGGGTGGGGCCGCCCGGCGGCCTACTGCCGTCTCCCGTACGGGAGTTCGGTTCGTGGCTCGGCATACCGTGCGGCGCGGGTTCGTGCGCCGGTTTTTCCCGTTGCCCCGTTTTCAACCGGCCCCTGCGGTGGACAATTAGGGGCATGAGCCAGCAGGGGGGCAGCTCCGCCCGTCATGAGGACGACTGGTGGGGCGAGCTGTACGACGACTCCACCGAGGACACAGGGCCCACGGTCGCGCCCGATTCCCTGGACGACCGCTTCACCTCGGCGAGGAACGCGGTGGCGGGGCGGCCCGGCCGGACGGCGGGACCCACCGGGAGCACGGCGCCCCGGGACCCGCGTCAGGACCCGCCCCGGGAGACCGCGGTCCCACCCCAGCGAGCGGCATCACCACCGACCGCTCCCACCGCACCGCCCCCACCCGATACGGCCGGACCGGTCACCGCACCGCCCCCACCCGGTACGGCCGGACCGGCCACCGCACCGCCTCCGCCCACCTCACCTGCGCCACCCCCGCCACCCCCGCCGCCCTCCTCCGTCGACTACGTCGGCTCCGGACCGCCCACCTACGACCCGGAGCCCACCTCGCTGCCCGCCGCCGACCCCGACGACCTCGGTGAACTGGTCGCCGACACCGTGCTGGACGGTGCCCGGTACGGAGCCTGCACGCTGCGGGCCGTGTCGCTGCGCGGGGACTCGGGGCGGTACCGGGGCGAGCCGCGCCGGGACTCGCTGCTCACCGCGCGGTTCGGGACGGGGGAACAGGCACTGCTCCTCGTCGCGATGGCGACCGGCACGCGGGCCGCACCGGGCGCGCATCTCGCGGCGGCCGAGGCCTGCCGGCTGATCGGGCAGGCCGTGGGCCGCAGTCATCGAAGGCTGGCCGAGGACATCCGCGCGGCCCGGCGCGGTGACCTGAAGTCCGGACTGCACCGCCTGACCGACCGCAGTCTCGGCAGACTGCGTGCCGACGCCGTCGAACAGGACCTGGACCCGGAGGAGTACACGGCGAGCCTGCGCTGTCTGCTGCTGCCCGCCGACCCGGACTGCCGTACCCGCGTGTTTTTCGGCGCGGGCGAAGGCGGCCTGTTCCGGCTGCGGGACGGCGAGTGGCAGGACATCGAACCGCGCGTGCCGCCCGCCGGCACCGCCGGCGAACCCGTCCTCGGCTTCGGCTCGCCCCCCGCGGAGACACCGGAGGGCGACCGGCTCACCATGGACCTCGGCATCCCGACCCCGCCGAGCCCGTACGAGCCTGCTCCCGAGCCGCCCCGCGAACCGTTCCGCTTCCGCGCCTCGGTAGCCCGTCCGGGTGATGTGCTGGTGCTGTGCACCGGGGGCCTCGCCGACCCGCTGCGCGGCGAGGCCGCCCTCTGCGCCTATCTGGCCCGTCGCTGGTCCCGCCGTGCCGCGCCCGGCCTGGCCGCGTTCCTCGCGGACTCCCAGGTGCGGGTGAAGGGCTACGCCGACGACCGTACGGCGGCGGCCGTGTGGGAGGCGTAGCGGCCGTGCGGCAGGCGTAACGGCGGCCCTTGCGGGAGGCGTGACGGCGGCCCTTGTGGATTGATGGTGACGGGAGGGGCGCATCCCGTCACCGAAGGGGCAGACGACCGTCATGGCCAAACAGAACGTCGCCGAGCAGTTTGTCGACATCCTCGTCCGCGCCGGCGTGCGCCGCCTCTACGGCGTCGTCGGCGACAGCCTCAACCCGGTCGTGGACGCCGTCCGGCGCAATGCGGCCATCGACTGGATCCACGTACGCCACGAGGAGACCGCGGCCTTCGCGGCCGGGGCGGAAGCCCAGATCACCGGGAAGCTCGCCGCGTGCGCAGGCTCCTGCGGCCCCGGCAACTTGCACCTCATCAACGGCCTGTACGACGCCCACCGCTCCATGGCCCCGGTGCTCGCGCTCGCCTCGCAGATCCCCTCCAGCGAGATCGGCCTCGGCTACTTCCAGGAGACCCACCCGGACCGGCTCTTCCAGGAGTGCAGTCACTACAGCGAGCTGATCTCCAGCCCGAAGCAGATGCCCCGGCTGCTGCAGACCGCCATCCAGCACGCGGTCGGCCAGAGCGGGGTGAGCGTGGTGTCCCTGCCGGGCGACATCGCCGCCGAACCCGCCCCGGACAAGCCCCTCCAGAGTGCCCTGGTCACCTCCCGGCCCACCGTCCGGCCCGGCGACGAGGAGATCGACCGGCTGGTGGAGATGATCGACAAGGCCGGCAAGGTCACGCTGTTCTGCGGCAGCGGCACGGCCGGCGCGCACGCCGAGGTCATGCAGTTCGCGGAGCGCATCAAGGCGCCCGTGGGCCACGCCCTGCGCGGCAAGGAGTGGATCCAGTACGACAACCCGTACGACGTCGGTATGAGCGGGCTGCTCGGCTACGGCGCCGCCTACGAGGCCACCCACGAGTGCGACCTGC
Source organism: Streptomyces sp. NPDC107581 (assembly GCF_055657175.1). Classification (NCBI taxonomy): domain Bacteria; kingdom Bacillati; phylum Actinomycetota; class Actinomycetes; order Kitasatosporales; family Streptomycetaceae; genus Streptomyces; species Streptomyces sp. NPDC107581. Next base: position 49,031 of record NZ_JBVKBH010000021.1, on the reverse strand, counting down.
TGATCCTGCTGGGCACCGACTTCCCGTACAACGCCTTCCTGCCGGACGATGTGCAGATCGCGCAGATCGACGTACGGCCCGAAGTCCTCGGCCGCCGTTCCCGGCTCGACCTCGCCGTGTGGGGCGACACCCGCGAAACGCTGCGCTGCCTGATCCCGCGGGTGCGGGAGAAGACCGACCGGCGCTTCCTCGACAAGATGCTGAAGAAGCACGCCGACGCGCTGGAGGGTGTGGTCAAGGCGTACACGCGCAAGGTCGAGAAGCACGTTCCGATCCACCCTGAGTACGTGGCCGCCGTCCTGGACGAAGTCGCCGACGACCAGGCGGTCTTCACGGTCGACACCGGTATGTGCAATGTGTGGGCCGCCCGCTACCTCTCGCCCAACGGCCGCCGCCGGATCATCGGCTCCTTCTCGCACGGCTCGATGGCGAACGCGCTGCCCATGGCGATCGGCGCCCAGTTCACCGACCGGCGCCGGCAGGTCGTCTCCCTGTCCGGGGACGGCGGATTCTCCATGCTGATGGGCGACTTCCTCACGCTGGTCCAGTACGACCTGCCGGTCAAGGTCGTGCTCTTCAACAACTCCTCGCTCGGCATGGTCGAGCTGGAGATGCTGGTCGCCGGCCTGCCCTCGTACGGCACGGCCAACGCCAACCCCGACTTCGCCGCCGTCGCCCGCGCCTGCGGCGCCCACGGGGTCCGGGTGGAGAAGCCCAAGCAGCTCGCCGGGGCCCTCAAGGACGCCTTCAAGCACAAGGGGCCCGCCCTGGTGGACGTCGTCACCGACCCCAACGCCCTCTCCATCCCGCCGAAGATCAGCGCGGAGATGGTCACCGGATTCGCGCTGTCCGCCTCGAAGATCGTGCTGGACGGCGGCGTCGGCCGCATGCTCCAGATGGCCCGCTCCAACCTGCGGAACGTCCCCCGGCCCTGAACGAGCCGGCCGGAGCGATGCTGCGGAACGTCCCCGGCCCTGAACGAGCCGACCGGAGCGATGGTTTCCGGCCAGTTTCACGCCGTGTGACGGCCCGTCGGCCGGCCCCGGAGGAGCACCGCGCCCCGTCGGGATGGGGCGCCCGTGGCGTCGTACGGCGGCCTGTGCGGGTTGGGCACGGGTTCGGGGGCACCGCGGGGCCGGCCGGGCGGTCGTACGGGCGTGGCCGAACAGGCGGCCGTCGGCAGGCCGCCATGCGTGCGCACAAGAGCGTTGGGCATGGTTTCCCGTGAACGTGTTCGACCAGGAGGGGCAGGTTCGGCAACGTGCGGGCGGGGGCCATGAAGAGGCAGGCACGAGGGGGCGGTCCCGTGGCCATCGGGGCCTCCTCGGCGAAGGCGGGGGAAGAAGCCGACACCATCACGGATCAGGTGCACACGCCCCAGATCAGGCGCAGGCTGGGGCGGGCGGATCTCAGGGCGGTGCCCGAGGCGCGCCGGGAGTTGCGCGAACTGCTGCGGCACTGGGGCAAGCCCGGCCGCTCGGACATAGCCGAACTGCTCACCAGCGAGCTGGTCACCAATGCGCTCGTGCACACCGACGACGACGCCGTCCTGATCGCCGTCGTCTCACCGCGCGGACTGCGCGTGGAGGTGCGGGACTTCGTGGCCCGCAGACCGCGCCCGTGCGCGCCGGACTCGGGGGACGGCACCCACGGCCGCGGGCTGGTCCTGGTGCAGTCCCTCGCGGACGCCTGGGGCGTACGGCCGCACGGGGTGGGCAAGTCGGTGTGGTTCGAACTCGGCGCCGAGGCCGCCTGAGACACGCGGACACGACAACGGGGCGGGGGGGCGGACCCGCAGGAGAGACCGAGGCCCGGTGGGAAGGAAGCGCCGAATAGACTTGGGGGCCCGTGCGACCCATGACTGTTTGTCCGCAACATCCT